>JAJQCQ010000058.1:0-53164 GCA_021202635.1 Lachnospiraceae bacterium
ATATAAAAACCATGCATTTCGTTTAACACTTTTGCATACTCGTTTTTTATCCGGTCTTTTATAGTTTTTCTATTATCGTAAAGTGGAAAATATAACCCTCCTTCGTTTTTACATGATTTGTAATTATTTACTGTTGTTGTAAGATTATTTCTATCGCCGCTGTTCTTCTCTACATCAAGATCTGGCTTCACTATCTTTGCTAAATCTATACACATCTGATACTGCGTATACTTTTCGCTATCACTACCCCAATTACCATGTCTTGATTCCCATAGAAGCGCAAAAAAAATACCACCGCGAAGCCTTATCTTTACCTTATCTTCTACTTCTATTCCCATGTCATTTTCATCCCTTACTCTTTGAATACAATCCACATCGCCAATGCGTTGCTGAAAAATCACTTAGCACTTGAAAACACCGCCCGAAAAATCATTCCACAGTGTTCTTGACTTAATTCTATCGGATGTGATTCTAAGATAATACAGTGAAATACTATACAGCACCTTTCCATGGCAAAAAAATTATCACATCCTATTACAATGTATTTACGGTTAATACTCCTTACAGGCAGTTAGGAATTATTCATCTTGTTGCTTAAGCTGTTAGAATTAGTAAGGCAATAGGTCTGGCCTTCACCTCCCAGGGTTCTATGTACGTAGAACAGTTAGCCAACCAGCCTCTCATTTGCCACATTCGTTTTACTCAAGTTAAACTATTCGGCGTTCGTTTGAATCACCCAGTAGATTGAACAGGCAATGAGAAAACTGGTATAGGCCATTGCTAATACATCTCAAAAGAATGTCCATTATGACGCAGTAGGTATTAATGATTCCAAAGCCAAAAGCACTATATACAATCCGCCAGCGAGATGATGTGATCCTTATGCCTCCCTGCAACGTTCCCCACACGCAGTCATGGTTCAACGGATTGACTGAAAAACCCGAATCCTTGACAGAGAAACGAAAGCCTGCATGGAACATGGCCTGATCAGACAACTTGCCCGAAGATGAACCTGCATGTGCCTTTATAGATAAGAAGCTTGCTCAGGGAAACTTGATTATGTCTATATGACTGCCGAGCAAATAAGTTTCTTCGCATTCATTATGGGCAGATAAGGGAATATCTTTCTACCTTGTTAGCAAGTGAAAAAGAGTAATCGCTAATCGAATTTCCGATTTCATTTCATCCTTCTCAGGCCAGTGTCCTGCTGTGGCCTGGATTTTTGCGTTTCAATCAACCCGTATAAAATTTTCAAATTTCTTCATTTTCTGCTTGACTTTTCTGTTCGCAGACTATTCAAGTTAACATAACCGTTTTACACAGAAAAAATGGTTAACGTGTTAAGCCATTTGCACTTAAAAATATTAACTATATTAACTTAGTTAACTATTGGTCTTTAACAATATTAACATTTTAATGGTTGTAGTCAGAATTCGGTGCAGGCACCGAATACGGCACCAGTAAGGAATATCTCTTAAATTATGGATAGCTACATGAATATGAACCTTCTGGTTCATCTTCGACAGCGTTCCAAAGGAAAGCGGAAAATTCCTTCTGATTTGTAACTAATGTTTCAGCAGGGACCTGTGGTTCCCATTCCCATGGCAAAGACTGCCAGAGTCCGCAGCTGGCTTCCGACTCTGTTGCCGGATGCCGAAGTTACTCTACGCAGCAACTGAACCATAGAAAAAGACACACGTTTCCTGCACTGCAAACTGTCTGACACGCTACACTGCATGCAGATTGTACAACTCTCTGTGAGGTTATTGTACCACCTGGAGGTACAAATTTCAATCTGCAGTGGCGACACAAAATGCAATATTTCGAACAGACATTCCGTCTCTTCGAGAACAGCACTATGCTCCCGGCATCTGATTTCATCATGAAGGATATTTTATGCCAAATGCCATCGATCTTTGTGCTGTATTCGCAGTCACGCGAAAGGCAGAAATTCAAGCCGGTAATTTGCCTGGTCTGGATCCAAGCCGAGGTGTTTTCTCTTCTATAATATGATGATTTAAATCCGAAAGCACCGCGGTACTTCACACAGCAGATTCTTGTCGTGTGAACGCAGCTTACAGGTGCGGTTTTCCGTGCCGAATAAGCGACCCTGAGTATGCTTCTGTTTCAAAGATGCACTTTCTCTGGCAGTAAGACAATACAGCGCAATACCCGTTGCACGCAGTCTTACAGGAGAAAATCGTATTTTTAGGTGCATGCCAGGACATGTACTTTGGCAACTGAATACCCATCTGCAAACCAGGTTTGGCTGTCTACAGCCGAATCACAGGCAGGCTCTTTTCCTATATCAATAGGTAAGAAGTTCACGCTCACCGTACAGCTTGCCAATCGTGGAAAATACAGAAAGTTCCCTTCTGCCTTATAAATTCCAAATCGGCGAGGTTGTACGATATGTGCCAACTCACTATTAATAGGAAGTCAGCTTACCACACTCCACACATTGGTTCATAAGTATGTGGATAGTAACTGTCAGCGCCGCTAGTTGCTGCGTTGACATAAATCTTATTTTTTAGGGACAAGGAGTGATCATAATGTCAAAAAAAAAATTGTAAAAAAGCAACATCAAATAAGATCAATTCATTCTATGCTCAGGGTTATCAAGCGGGGTTTGCGCAAGCAAAAATGCTCTCTTGTAACGGCAACGATGCTTCAGAAGAATCTTCCAGTATAACAGGAAATCCAGAAAGTATTCTTCTTCAGCAAGCCAGAGAAAGTGACATGGCAGAAAGTCATGCCGACGAAGTGAGAAAATCTATCGTGGAACTTCGGGTCAAGGCAGATGACCTTGAATCCAAAGACAAAAAACTCACCAAAGAGGTTAATCTTCTTATTTCAAAGATCCAGAGGGTCGAAAGGGAACAAGAGCACGAAAAGCAAAAGCGGATCGCTGCGGAAAGGAAATTTGAAAAGGAAAGAAAGCGTCGTCAGGCTTCTGACCGAAAGATAGCCGCATTGGAAAAACGTAACGAATCGCAGCAGAGAGTTCTAACAATGTTAGCAAGAAAAGCTAATGTTGCGGAGAAGAACACTGAAGACATGAAAGCGAATAAAGCGCTTTCCAAGTACATCAAGAGGAGCATGAAATCAGCCCAAGCAGAGCGCTATTTCAATCAGTTATCCATGACTCAAGATTGCTTACCTTACTCCGGCGAGATAGTCGACCGTCATGAAAGACCACTGTAATGCTTTTACACCACAGTCAGCAGGCTCTTTTGGCCTGCCGACTGTGCCCCACTAATACTAGGAGGTAATATTATGATAAACTTTTTTTCTTTTATAATAAACGATGGTCTTTTTTATAAAGAAACTACTTTCGTTGCAGAATTCTGTCCCAGAGTGATAGCTAAATTCAGTCGCTTCAACGATACGACTGATTGTGCATTCGCAGAAAGATTTTCCCCAGAAGCTTCTTCCAGCCAACAAGCAAAAGGTAAACAGGCTTCTGTGGATAAATCTGGCCACCTGTATCAGGTGGTTGTGACGAAATGCGATGGCACAGAAACGAAGCCTGTGTATATCGGTAATCTTCACCGAATTCCGTTTTTCGAACTATTCGGCTGTTTGTGTGCAGGTCTTACAGATTCACAGTTAGATCTGCTGGAGTTGAAACTACAGCTCGAAGCTACGAATCTCAGCAACACCTTGCTCGTATCAGAACAGGGATTACATTACTACACTGATCAGGTGTTTCTTGTTTGGGGGCAACATGTTATCTCTTCCGGCGATCTCGGATGTCACGTTTCTGTTGAGAATGATTTCACCATTTCTGTAGAAGCTGAAGCCGATCGCTCCCATCTGCTGAATATGGCCCAGGAGTTCATCAACTTCATGCCAGGAGTAACTGAACCGCTTTGGTATGCGGCTCTCGCAGGTGCTATGAAGCCTATTTACTCTGCATTAGGATACGATATAGAATTTGTCACGGCGCTCATAGGGCCTTCAGGATACCTTAAGACAAGCATGGTGAAGCTATACGCGCTCTGGGGAAATACGCCTGGGACACAATTCTCGACATTTCGCTCAACGAAACGTGTCAACAATATCATCACTTCGATAGATGGTCAAATAGGTCAGAATTACCTTCTGGACGATATTCACGAAGCGTACACACCAAACAGCAAGGCTAAACTCAAGGAATGGCTGGATATCATTGTCCGACACGTCGGCGAGGTTGAGAATTGTGCAAATATTTTTGTAACCAGTGAAAGCAGCAAGAATCTTGGAATTTTCAGTTCCAAGGATCGGCTTTTACAAATCTATGTTCGCCCAGAGGCCTGTGAACCCTTGCTAGTTTTGAAGCCAAAGATTAACAAGCTTTCCCGTAACAAACCAGTCACTATCGTGTATGGTTTTCTCCAGGCAGTCATGTATAACTTCTCAGCTGTCGAGCGGGATATCATCCATTTCTTTGAGGATGATAGCATCATATTTGATTCTGACCTTGATCAGGATACGAGGATCGACCATCACGGCCTTGTCTTACGACTAACAAAGTTGATTTTTCGCAAGTACTTCTGCGGAGGCTCTTCTTCTATCAGTGGCAAAGAAGGATTAGAAGCAGCACTCCGCCAGAATGCCTCTATCCAGAGAGAAGAATTAAAAGATCTGAAAGATGCGGAGCGTCCTATAGATTATACGCAATTATTGTACGAAATAGTCCATGAACAACCAGACTACTATCATTTTTTCAAAGCGGAAGATTACAACCCGCTGGCGAATGCAGGCTATACCGCCATGAAGCATTATATGTTAACAACCCGGACAGCCCTGGCTCTGGCATTCCAGAAGAAGACAAGGAGAGTAATCAATATGAATGACGCGGTAAAAGAGTTTAATATGCTTGGACTCTTAGATCATGATAAAGGGGCTTCTACAAAGAAATACATGGGCATCCGACACCTGTTCTTCATTATTGATCTGATTGATGCACACTGTAGCACAAACTGCAAAAAGACCTTCTAGAGAGAATTATAGCTTACTTTCTCGCACATCAGCCTGGAACTCATGAGATGGTGAGACATTGACCGAACTGGCTGAAATTTTTCTTTCAGCCAGTTCGCACAAAACACTGCACCTTGATAGCAACATTCTTTGAATAGGTCTTACAAGGAATTGCGCATATATTAAATTTTAAGTGATAAATTATATGTTTGATATTGTGTGTATTCAATGTTGTATATTGTCAATTTACAGGAGGGAAAAGACATGTTAGATAGTTATTCGGATGTATTAACGATTAATGATACGGCGGAAGCCTTGCGTCTGAGCAGACGTTCTGTAAAACGTTTGATGGATGGTGGTGATATTCGTTACCGGAAAATTGGCCGAATTTATCGGATCAGTAAAAAATCGGTTCTGGCGTATCTAGATGGTTATGACCAAAACGACAAAACCATTCGCTGATTAGACTTCTACAGGTATCTCCAAAGAGAAATGCCCTCTTCGAATAACTATTCCGCTATAGGCAGCGGGAATAGCTATTCCGAAGCGTTTTAAGGGCGCTTAGCGAAAAGTACAAGTGGTTATGGTTATCCAGTAACCATCATCCGATAAATTCAGATGACGCTTCAAATCATTATCGTAACATATGGGCGGGCCGTGATAGAATCCTTTCTACCTTGTACGGCCCGCCTCCTTATACAGGAGGAATAATTATGACGGGTAGTTTAGTAACCAAACAGGCAAGTTCCGGGAAAGAGTACTATTATGTACAGCTTTCCTATAAAGAGCCAATCACGCAGAAGTGGAAGAAGAAAACCGTCCGGACCGGTCTGGAGGTAAAGGGGAACAAGCGCAGGGCAGAAGGCATGCTCAGGGAGATGCTTGAGACTTATGCCTACCTGGAGAATCTGGATGCAGCGCAAAGCGAAATCGATCCAGATATTGAGCTGTGCGATTTTCTCGATCTGTGGATGGAGAAAAAGAAATGTGAGATCCGTGGAAATACTTATGACACAAATAAGTATCGACTGGCTGCCATCAAGCGGTATTTTCAGCCAAGGCACACGAAGCTCCGCGATGTCACACCTGCAAAGCTTGATGACTTCTATCAGTACTGTCTGAGGTATGGCAAGGTCAGTCAGAAGGATCAGAGTCTTAGTCCTCTGAGCGTACGAAGCGTGAGAAGCATAAAGAGTATCCTCTATGCTGCCTTTGACTATTCTATGATCAAGCTTGGGCTTCCGTCCAATCCTGTGGGAAATACAAAGGTCACGAATAAGAAGAACAGTGATTATTCGGAAGAGATGCTTTTCCTGACGGAGGAGGAAATCCGCGAGATGCTCTGTTTTCTCGATGAAAATTATCCGTTCCTGAAATCGATTGCTTTTTTCGGAGTCTACTATGGCTTACGGCGTGAGGAGATTCTGGGACTGAAATGGCCAGCTGTCAATTATACGCGCAAGGTGCTGACGATCTGCCACACGGTGACCGGAAATGTCACCATTTACGCGGAGGATCAGACGAAAACTGCAGATGGACGGCGGGAGCTGAATCTGTTTCCGACTGCAGAGCAGTGTTTTCGGAGGGTTTGGGAGGAACAGGAGGCCAATCGGGAGTTTTTCGGGAATACATACCAGAATACCAAGAACTACGTTTTCACGCATGAAGACGGTTCTCCATATCGCCCGGATTATATCACCAAGAAGTTTTCTAATGCCATGAAGGAGTTCGGGCGTCCGGAGATCACGCTTCACAAGCTCAGATATACCTGTGCTTCACTGTTGATCGATAAGGGCTGGGATATCAAGAAGGTGCAGTACTGGCTCGGGGATCGCGATGCAACCACCGTTATGAATGTCTACGCCCAGTACATGAAACACAAGACCAATGCGGCAGAAAATGATCTCACCGCGATGTCTGAGAATGTGGCTGACCTGTTCTAGACGTTTGAAAGATCTTTTGCGGAACATTTTGCGGAATTTTTCCAGGTGCGGCTTTCACCCGACAATTTTTAAGGCTCGGATCGAGAATAAAAAATACCGGAAACCCTTTGTTTTAAAGGATTTCCGGTGCCCCTGCCAAGGAATCGATGCGACAGGATTTGAACCTGCGACCTCTGCGTCCCGAACGCAGCGCTCTACCAAGCTGAGCCACGCATCGTTATTTTGTTCCCCGCTGTTTTCAGCTTGTTCATTATATCATCGAGTTTTTAAAAATGCAAGAACTTTTTTAAATTTATTTGCTCTCCCGGCACGTTTTTTTACTGTTTTTCTGACTCGTTTTTCCGACCTATGCCTTCTGCCCTGTTTTTCGGGATGTTTTCCGGGCTTTATTTCCAGGTGTCGCTCTCAGCGCTTTTTTCTTTCACTGCTTTCTTGACTGCTTTCTTGACTGCTTTTTCGCTGCTCCGCGGCTGCAAAATGAAAGATACCATAAGGCACTTCAATATTTTCAGGCCTCCCACCGCCCGGACGCACCGCAAGGCAGAACCAGACCGCTCTCACGCACTGGGAGACCGATCTCCTGCGATTCTACGCGACCGCCACGGTCTTTTAGTTCTGTCGCAATCAGGTATGTCAGCACGGCGGGCGCAAGGCCGGTCGTATAGGAATTGACCAGGAAGAACAGCGGCTGATCACTGAGCAGCCTTGCGCATTCACGGATGAATGGATGAATCGAATCTTCGATCTTCCAGATCTCTCCTTTGGGACCGCGGCCATAGGATGGCGGATCCATGATAATGCCATCATAATGGTTTCCGCGCCGAATCTCGCGCTCTACAAATTTCATACAGTCGTCGACGAGCCAGCGGATGGGCGCCTCGGACAGGCCGGAAGCGGCAGCATTTTCTTTTGCCCAGGAGACCATGCCTTTGGAGGCGTCTACATGGGTAACCTGTGCACCTGCTGCCGCGGCGGCCAGAGTTGCACCGCCTGTGTATGCAAACAGATTCAATACTTTGATTGGACGATTTGCCTGGCGGATCTTCGCGGAAAACCAGTCCCAGTTCACTGCCTGTTCCGGGAAAAGGCCGGTATGCTTAAAAGCAAATGGTTTCAGCCAAAATGTCAGTTCCCGATAACGGATGCTCCACTGCGCGGGCAGATCAAAGAACTCCCATTCGCCGCCGCCCTTTGAGCTGCGGTGATAATGCGCATTTGGTTTTTTCCAGCCGCGGTGATGGCGCGGTGTGTCCCAGATCACCTGCGGATCCGGACGCACAAGCAGGTAATTTCCCCAGCGCTCCAGCTTCTCTCCTCTTGAGGTATCAATCACATCATAGTCTGTCCATTGACTGGCTGTCCACATATTGCTCTCCCGTTTCGTTATCGTATCTTATAATTACCGGTTGTCGTTTTCCTACTATAACAAAATTCCCGGTTCTTTTCAATTCCTTACATAAAAAAATAACCTGATAATTCTTCAAGGTAACATGGCAGACCCGCGCCAGAACTGTAACCAGAGATTGTGACAGGTGCGTGGTCAGGTTGTGACCAGTAACTGCATATATTCCCAAATAAGACTTTTTGTACTATTGAATTTCCACTTGAATCTGCTATACTGTAAATTGTATGTAAAGATTATGTAAATCTTTGAATAAGCAATTCGAAAGGTCAGGTGGATTTTCATGGAATATTTCTGGTATATCCTTGCGGCAATCGGCGCCGGCGTTGGCACCGGGCTGGCGGGGTTGTCTGCGGCGACGGTGATGGTGCCGATTCTGATTGTGCTGTGTCCGTCATTTAGCGGAGAATATGGACCTTATCAGGCAACGGCGATTGCGCTGGCCTCGGATATCCTCGGTTCGGCGGTCACCTCCGCGACCTACGCGAAGAATAAAAAAATCGACCTGAAGCATGGTTGGATCATGCTGGTCTGCATCGTTTCCATGAGCACGCTTGGCAGCTATGTCGCCTATCTGGCGGGGAATCAGGTGCTGGGCGGGTTTACCCTGTTTCTCACATTCTGCATCGGGATCCGTTTTCTGGTGAAGCCGGACACTTCTAAAAGTGATGCGGAAAATACCAATGTGAGGCTGGGGGCGAAGGAGATCGCGATTTCTCTGTTTTTCGGTCTGACGATCGGCTTTGGCACCGGATTTGTCGGCACCGGCGGCGGCATGATGATGCTGGTTGTGTTCACTGCTTTTCTCGGCTATGAGCTGAAAACCGCAGTCGGCACGAGTACCTTTATTATGACATTTACCGCTCTTATCGCCTTTGTCAGCCATACGCTGATTCACCCGGCGATTGTCCTGGAGCGCTGGAATGTCCTGATTCTCTGTATTGTTGTAGCCACCTTATCATCAAAATTTTCCGCACAGTTTGCCAACCGGGTCAGCAACCGCACGGTTGGCCTGGTCACGGGCGCAGTTCTGACAGTGCTTGGCGCAGCCATGATTTATCTGAATTATTTCCGGGATACGCTGCTGCCGACACCTGTTACGGAGGTCCTCCATACCCTCGCGGCACTGTTTCTGTTTCTTATTGCTGCAGTCATGATCGCACTGTTCTGTTTTGTCGTACTCGGCGTCACCGGGGAACTCCGGAGAAAATTTCTGCATATGATCGCCTTTCTGACAACGCCCGTCATGGCCCTCTCGCAGGAACACTGGTATGCCGTGGCGATCGTCGCGCTGCTCTTTGCGGCCATTGTCTACCCGATTCTCTGCCTGCTCGAAAAGAAACGGTTTTACCGGGAGCTTTTCCAGGAACGCGAGCACGGCGAGATCAAAAAAAGCCTGCTGCTGCTGTTTTTCCTGGAAGCAGCTCTGGTCACTGTTTTCTGGGGGATTTTGAGTTCAAAAGAAACGGTTATCCTCGCGATTCTGGTGTGGGGATTTGGCGATGGGACAGCTGCCCTCGTCGGGAAACGGTTCGGAAAGCACAGAGTAAACTGGCGCATCGCGGATCAGCATAAAACCTTTGAGGGCAGCGCAGCGATGGTGTGCGTGGATGTCCTCATCCTTCTGATTGGTCTGCCGGTTGTCGGTGTTTCATGGCTGACCGCTATCCCTGCTGCAGTCGCCATCGCTCTCGTATCCGCACTCGTCGAGCTGACATCCAGGCACGGATATGATACGGTCAGTGTACCGGTCGCAGCGGCGGTGATGATATTTTTAACATTGCAGGTATGATCCAATATACAAAGCTCTCCGGCTTTGTTTCGGTGGAACGGACGGTGTTATGCCTTCCGTTCCATTTTTTGTTCTATTTCTTTTTTGTTTTTTGAAAAAACATCATTTTTCACAAGGTCAATTACCCTTCCCGCCTGCCATTTTCTACATTCCGGGCAGGCACTTCCGTCTTGACTTTTTCTGAAAACCCTGTATCATAGAATTTACGCAACATCTGGTAGCGTTTTACGTATTTATATACTATATCATGTGTTGCATTTCATTTTGCTCATGTGGGCAGGCAAGAGAACTTTTCCCGATTGAAGAAGCGCCTGTAACCGTAGGGTTTGGGCATATCTGCTCAAGGAAAGGTTTTCTTTTTCTTCACTATATGTGATATTTCATTGACCGTTTTTCTCATTCCCTGAATGGCAGATGCACAGCAGGCATATTGTCCGGGAAAATAGCAGTTATGATTCATGGATGCTCTGACACTCGCTGTCAGGCAGCGCGAAAACATGGTTCGCATATGTTTCTTTCATCGTATAGAGTTTGATTCCGGCATATCCGGGTGAGGAGGTAACAAATGAGTCAGGCAACAAAAGCAAATGTCATCAAACGCAGCGGCGAAGAAGTCACCTTTGACAAAACGAAGATCGAGAACGCTGTGCGCAAGGCAAATAACAGCGTGGAAAAGATCCACCAGCTGAACGACTACCAGATTTCGGCGGTGGCTGATAAGATTGCGAAAAAGGCGCTGGAATCTTCCCATGCACTGAACGTGGAAGATATTCAGGATCTGGTGGAAACGGGCATCATGGAGATGCGCGGCTATGAGGTAGCACAGAAATACGTGCGCTACCGCTACAAACGTGAGATTTCCCGCAAGACAAACACGACGGACAACAGCATTCTGTCTCTGCTGGATCAGATCAATGAAAACGCGAAGCAGGAAAACTCAAATAAAAACCCGACCATTAACTCCACACAGCGGGATTATATGGCGGGCGAGGTGAGCAAGGATCTGACCATGCGTGTGCTCCTGCCGGAAGAGATCGTACAGGCACATGAGGAGGGCATCATCCATTTTCACGATTCCGATTATTATGCGCAGCGGGAACACAACTGTGACCTAATCAATCTGGAGGACATGCTGCAAAACGGCACAGTGATCAGCGAAACTCTGATTGAGAAGCCGCACAGCTTTTTTACAGCCTGCAATGTGACGACCCAGATCGTCGCCCAGGTGGCGAGCAACCAGTACGGCGGCCAGTCGTTTTCTCTGGCACATCTGGCTCCGTTTGTCGATATCAGCCGTCAGAAGCTCCGCAAAAAGGTGATTGAGGAACGCGAGATCTGCGGCGAATCTCTGGATGAGGAAATCATTTCCATGATCACAGAACGCCGCCTGAAGGACGAGATTACCAGCGGCATCCAGACGATCCAGTACCAGCTGATCACCCTGATGACCTGCAACGGGCAGGCTCCGTTCGTGACGATGTTTATGTATCTGGATGAGGTGCCGGATGGGCGGACGCGCGACGACCTGGCGCTGATCATCGAAGAAGTGATGCGCCAGCGGATGCAGGGCGTAAAAAACGAGAGCGGCGTGTGGATTACGCCGGCTTTCCCGAAGCTGATTTATGTGCTTGATGAGGATAACATTACGGAAGATTCCAAATACTGGTATCTGACCGAGCTGGCCGCCGAATGTACGGCGAAGCGTATGGTGCCGGACTATATCTCCGCGAAGATGATGCGGAGGCTGAAGCGCGGCAATGTCTACACCTGCATGGGCTGCCGTTCCTTCCTGACCGTAGAGGATTCTCAGCGGAACCCGGACGGCAGCTACAAATTCTATGGACGATTCAACCAGGGCGTCGTCACAATCAACCTGGTAGACGTGGCCTGCTCCTCTGAGGGCGATATGGATCGCTTCTGGGAAATCCTCGATGAGCGGCTGGAGCTTTGCCACCGTGCCCTGCGCTGCCGCCACGAGCGCCTGCTCGGCACCGTTTCTGACGTTGCCCCGATCCTGTGGCAGTACGGCGCGCTGGCGCGCCTGAAAAAGGGCGAGACCATTGATAAGCTGCTGTACAATGGCTATTCGACGATTTCGCTTGGCTATGCCGGTCTCTATGAGATGTGTGTGCGCATGCTTGGCAAGTCGCACACTGATCCGGAAGCACGCCCGTTCGCGATGGCAGTCATGCAGAAGCTGAACGACAAATGCGCCGAATGGAAGGCTGCGGAAAACATCAGCTACTCCGTATATGGCACGCCGATGGAGTCCACCACCTACCGCTTCGCAAAGCTGCTGAAAAAGCGCTTTGGCATCATCCCCGGCGTGACAGACAAAAACTATATCACAAACAGCTATCACGTCCATGTAACGGAAGAGATCGATGCCTTCAGCAAGCTGAGCTTCGAAGCCCCGTTCCAGGAGCTTTCTCCGGGCGGCGCGATCAGCTACGTGGAAGTACCGAATATGCAGAACAACATCCCGGCAGTGCTCTCGGTGATGAAGTTTATCTACGACAACATCATGTACGCCGAGCTGAATACAAAGAGCGACTACTGCGACTGCTGCGGCTACAACGGCGAGATCAAAATCGTCGAAGACGAAGCCGGCAAGCTTGTCTGGGAATGCCCGAACTGCGGCAATCGCGATCAGGATAAGATGAGCGTCGCGCGCCGCACCTGCGGCTACATCGGCACTCAGTTCTGGAACCAGGGGCGCACCCAGGAGATCAAAGACCGGGTACTGCATCTGTAAATGACGGTCCGGAAGGAAGACCCGGGAAGGCTTCTTATATAAAAGGTAACAGACTCTTACTTCGGAGTGCGGAGTAAAAACGCAGTGTTTTCGGTTTCCAGAAAACATCCTGTAAGGAGCAGACAGATGAACTTCGGAACAATCAAAAAATATGACATCGCTGACGGCCCCGGCGTCCGGGTTTCTCTTTTCGTGTCGGGCTGCCGCCATCACTGCAAAGGCTGCTTCAATGCCGAGACCTGGAGCTTCGACTATGGCCGGCCCTTCACTGCCGACACCGAAAACGAGATTCTGGAGGCACTCGCCCCCGATTATATTCAGGGATTTACCGCCCTCGGCGGCGAACCGTTTGAACCGGAAAATCAGCCGGTGGTCGCCGCCCTCATGAGAAAAATCCGGGAGCGCTATCCCAGGAAGGATATCTGGTGCTACACCGGATATCTGTATGATGTCGATCTGATTCCCGGCGGCTGCGTTTTCACCGACGTCACACGCGAAATGCTCTCTTACATTGATGTGCTTGTCGATGGAGAATTCATCGAAGCGGAAAAGGACATCTCGCTGCAGTTCCGCGGCAGCCGAAACCAGCGGATCATCCACCTGAATGTTCAGGGGACACTTTGAAGCCTTTTATGCGAAACAGAAACACAGGAAAGCGAGAATGCAAAAAAGAAAGGAGACCGCATTGCGTATGGACTGGTCGATGCACAATTCCCCGCTCTCTCTGCGGGATATACAGATTACAGATGAATTCTGGAAACATGAAATGGAGCTGGTACGCACAGAGGTCATTCCCTATCAGTGGAATGCCCTGAATGATCAGGTGGAAGGAGCGGCGCCAAGCTATTGTATGCGGAACTTCCGCATCGCGGGAAAGCTGAACCGGGAAAAGGCCGCAAAGGGAGAGGCATTTGAGGAACCAAAATATACATTCCGCGGGTTTGAGGCGCTTCCGGAGGATCCGGCACACCTGGAAGATCAGTTCTACGGATTCGTATTTCAGGACAGCGATTTCTCGAAATGGATTGAGGCCGTAGGATATTCGCTGACACAGCACCCGGATCCGGAGCTGGAGCGGATTGCGGATGGCGCGATCGACATCGTCTGCGCGGCGCAGCAGGAGGATGGGTATCTGGATACCTACTATATTATTAATGGAAGGGATCAGACCTTCTCAAATCTGCGCGACCACCATGAGCTGTATTGTTTCGGACATCTGATCGAAGGTGCGGTTGCTTATTATCAGGCTACCGGAAAGGATAAGCTGCTGAAAGCGGCGGAACGTTTCGCAGATTTTGTAGCAGATTCCTTCGGGCCGGAGGATGGAAAATGCAAAGGATATCCCGGGCATGAGATCGCAGAGATGGCTCTGGTGCGCCTGTATGAGGTCACAGGCGACCAGAAATATCTGGAGCTGAGCCGCTTTTTCATTGATCAGCGCGGGACGAGGCCCTACTATTTTGATCAGGAACACCCGGAAACGGTAAAACCCGGATGCGAGGACGAGCTGCGGCACGCATACAATCAGGCGCATCTGCCGGTGCGTGAGCAGGACGAAGCGACGGGTCACGCGGTTCGTGCTGTCTATTTATATTCGGGAATGGCTGACATCGCACGCCTGACACAGGATGAGGGGCTCTATCATGCCTGCGAACGGCTCTGGGATGATATTGTAACCAGAAAAATGTACATCACCGGCGGCATTGGCAGCACCCATTTAGGGGAGGCGTTTTCCTACGCCTATGATCTGCCAAATGATACCGCTTACGCAGAGACCTGTGCATCCATCGGACTGGTATTTTTTGCCCGCCGGATGCTAGAACTTCGACCGGACTCCCGCTATGCGGACGTGATGGAGCGCGCGCTCTACAACGGAATCTTAAGCGGAATGGCACTGGACGGGAAGAGCTTTTTCTACGTGAACCCATTGGAAGTAAACCCGGAAGCCTGTAAAAAAGACGAACGGAAATTTCACGTAAAACCGGTGCGCCAGAAGCGGTTCGGCTGTGCCTGCTGCCCGCCAAACCTCGCGCGTCTGGTCTCCTCACTCGCGTCCTATGCGTATACAGAAACAGAAGATACGCTGTTCATACATCTATATGTAGGAAGTGAAATCACGAAATACGTAACCGTCTCCGCTCAGGAGCCGGAAGGCGACCCCTGCAAAACAAAATGCGAAACAAACACAGGCAGCAAAACCTGCGCTGGAGATTCTCTGAAGGGCGACTGTCAGGCTGTGCGCGTCTCCGTCACCTCCACGCTGCCCTGGGACAGGACGGTAAGCATCCATGTAAACGCCGGGGACGCCCCCTTCCGTCTGGCTCTGAGGATCCCCGATTGGGCGCTGGATGAGAAAACAGACAACGACTGCTCCTGCATCTGCTCCCTTTTACAGATTTCGGGGATCGAAAACGCAGCTCTGGAGCTTCATGACGGCTATCTATACATCACGAAACAGTGGAAAGAGGCTGGTCTGCTGGAGCTTCATTTCCCAATGGAAATAAAACTGATCGCGGCAGATACCCGGGTACGCGAGGATATCGGAAAAGCAGCTGTGTTAAGAGGACCAATCGTCTACTGTCTGGAGGAAGCCGATAATGACAGAGATTTGCATTTGCTCTCACTTGACCCGGCAGCCATACCAGTGACAACCGATACGAAAATCTGCAGTGTTCCAGCCAAAGAAATCCTGTGGCCTGGTTTCCGGCAGAAGCCGGACACAGCCCCGGCAAAAACGATCGATCCTGCCAATACACCATCACCGCAGTGTCCCACAGGCACAACATTGCCGCAAAGCGATCCGGTCCGAACCGTCCGACATTTATATCACACCTGGAAGAAGCCTGAAAAAGAACCGGTCAGCCTGCGGTTCATCCCTTACTATATGTGGGCGAATCGATCCGAGTCACCCGATGGATCGGAAATGCAGGTATGGACGCGAGTAGAATTGACATCGATATAAAATGCTATCTCTATAAAGTCTGGAAAAGCGGAGGTATACGCCCTCCGCTTTTCCATTCGATATTCTGTTTACACCGATCCAGGTTCCGGCTCAGCTTCATTTTTCCAGATATCCATATACCACTGCCGCCAACGCTCCGCCGATGAGCGGGCCAACAATGAAAATCCACACCTGCGCAAGCGCTGTGCCGCCTGCAAAAATGGCCGGCATCAGGCTTCTCGCCGGGTTCACGGATGTGCCGGTCAGAGCGATGCCAAGAATATGTACCAGCGTCAGCGTCAGTCCAATGACCAGACCGGATATTGCCGTGTTTTCCACCTTGCTGGTTACCCCGATGATTGCGATCACAAAAACAAAGGTAAGCACAATCTCAACCAGTAATGCAGCCGGAACGGAACCATTCGTCCATCCGGCCTGAATCTGGTTCGCGCCAAATCCGCAGTCAAATCCGAACACAATCCCCAGTATCACGCAGCCAACCGCTGAACCGATCACCTGAGATACTACGTAGCCAATAAAATCCTTCATGTCCAGCTGACCGCGAATCAGCATCGCGATGGAAACCGCCGGGTTGATATGACAGCCCGAAATGTTGCCGATGCTGTACGCCATCGCGACAATCACGAGACCGAATGCAAGCGCTGTCAGCAGATAGCCGCTCCCTGCCTCGCTGGAACAGCCGACCGCCACTGCCGTACCACAGCCGAACGTGACGAGGACACAGGTACCGATTGCTTCCGCAATGTACTTCTTGATGTTTTCCATAATGCACCTCCATAAATGCTGAATCCTATACTGCTCCGCATATTTCTCTTCTATGCGAAAACGTTAAATTATAATGGTTATAGGTTCAGTATAACGACCCTCATGGAAAAAGTCAACGCTCTGATATGTGAAAGTATAACAAAAAACAGATGAATTGCTGCAGCATTTACACGGCATCCTTCCTGCTGTCTTTAAAATAACGGCACAGAATCCACGCATATCCTGCAAGCAGGCATAGCTGCCCCGCTGTGAACGACAGCCAGGCGCCCGCGATCCCAAAACGCGGTACCGCAAACAGACCGCAGAGGATTCCGACTGCCAGTCCGATCACGTAATTTACGAGAATCTGCCTCTGCTTACTCAGAATCACCATAATATAATACAAAAGCTGGTTGACCGCGAGCAGCCCGCCGGAAAGTACAAACAGGAACATCATTGCACGGTACGCGTAGAGATCCTGTCCGAAAAATATCTGAAAAAGCGGTGCTCCGACCAGCCACATGCCAAACCCGCACACAAGGGCAAATACAGCAACCGCTCCCGCATGCATGGCAAACAGGGGGCGAAACCCTTTTCTCTCTTCCAGGAGAACCTGCGAATAGCGGGCGTAAAACGGTTTAAAAATAAATTGTCCCAACAGGTTAATGACATACGTCGGCATAAACAGAAGGCTGTACGCCCCCTGTATATCATCGGACAGATAATAATTGATCAGATATTTCGGACAGTTGATAATCAGAAGAGAGCCCAAAACACTGAGACACAGAGGAAATACTTCTTTGATCAGATTTCCCGTCTGCTCCGGCTCGGGAGCATACCCCGAATCGCGGTATTTTTTTTCATATTTTAAAATCCACCACAGCGTCACTGCAATGTCGACCAGCAGCATCCACGCACAGGCCGTGACAGCGGAGCTTCCCAGCAAAACTGCTGCCAGGAATGCGATTGTCGACAGAAGATAACGGAAAAACAACGACTTTCCGGACAAATCCAGACGATTATTCTGAAAAAACATCGCCTGATACAGTTCTGCAAAGGAGTTCACCAGCATAAAGCCCGTCAGAAGAAGCGTATAATTCCTGGTCGCTGTTCCCGCACGCATCACAGCAAGTGTAATTACACAGACAATCGCTGCTAACAGAGTACTAAAAAGCTTCGTCCAGAAATAATGTGAAAAATGATAGCGATGTCCATAGTCCAGCATCTGCCGGTCATTCGCTCCGAAAAGAGCCAGCGAATACAGAATCTGCGCAGTCGTAAGCGCCAGGGTAAACTGCCCCAGATCCCCCAGATCAAAGAAGTTCGACACCAGCATACTCAGCACGACCGTGTTGGCCGACATCATGCCGCTCCCCATCATATTCCAGAAAGCGCCGCCGCGTCCGGAGTCCTCTTTCTCCGTCATAATGGCTGCCCGCTGGTTTTCCGAATCCGATCTGCGTTTACGTCCCATTTGCATTCCTCCGATTCCAATATCCGCCCCCTCGCCGGGGTGGCATCCCACACTCCGTGCGGGATAAGCCCTCGCCGGGGTGGCATCCCACACTCCGTGCGGGATAAGTCCTCGCCGGGGCGGCATCCCTCTCCATCACGTTCCCACGATATACTGCGCAAACACATACACCAGAATCCACAAATTCAGCAATCCGGTCCCAAATACGAGATATTTACGCACAACACTCTTTACCTCTACCAGGCGCGATGGCAGAAGCCAGATGGCCGGAATCAGCAGCGGGATAAAATAGCGTCCCTGCACACCGGCGACATAATCATAGGACATCGGTGTCCAGCTCACCGTCATAACCAGGATCGTAGCAAAGACACAGCCCGCGCACAAAAATGCAATCCACAGCTTTTTCCCGAAACCGATCCGGGCTGCTTCCGAGCGCTCATCCCTGATATTGACCGCCAGCAGCAGCATCACGAAGCTGGCTACCGCGTACACCTGCGGAACATCGACATCCAGCCATCCCAGTTTTGAACCGATCATCGTAAAAAAGTAATAATCCATCATCCTGACTACCGTGCGGGCCAGCATCAGAATGTATGCTCCCATATGAGTGATGACCCAGGAGATCGTGTAGCCTTCTTCGTCTATCCAGCTCAGCATATTCACACTGACACTTTGCTCTGCCATCTTTCGAAGCGTCGAGTCCGCGCTCACCAGGCTGATAATAACCATGATCACACAGGTCGCCGCCAGAGGTATCCCAACCACAGAAAGCTTCTTCTTCCAGGCCTCTTTTTTCGTCTCTCCCAGCCGCTCCCAGGGAACCAGGAAAATAAGAAGAAGCAGAGGAATGTACACCATCTTCGATGGGGCCATCAGAATCCCGTAAATCACACACAGTCGATAATCTCTCTGGCTGACCTTCTCAACAGTTCTGAATCGCGAAGCGATTTCTGCATCAGAACCGCGTTCTGCCGCAGGTGTTTCCTGCCAGTGGCAGGCGTTTCGTTCCGACCGGAGCGAAAGCGGAGACGCCATGGAAGAAGGCGTTTCCGCAGACCTGACCATGCACATCACCTGCACCACAAAGAGCGTGACAAATCCAAATGTCATCACATCATAGGAATACGACGCAGCCATATGCAGTGTCATCGGCATCATCGCGATGGCAAAAAGCGCCGTCCTGCCAAATGGAATCTTTTTCATCAGGAACCGCAGCACTGCCGTAAAGAAAATCAGGTTTGCCAGCCGTCCCATCAGGAATGTCATGGTGCCGCTCATGTGAAGCATCCGCGCAAGGGCAATTCCGATCCCCGGCACGATGTAAGAGAAAATCGCATTTGTCACCATCGCCCCGTCCGCAATCACATAACTCTGATCACTGGCAAAAAAGCGAAACTCCTCCGTGACCTGCATATAGTATTCCGAGCTGAGAGCTTCCTCATCCAGGCCATACAGCACAAAATCTTCCGCACGCATCAGCAGCCGGTCGCCGCTCGTAAGGCCGGTCTTCCCCAGCAGCAGATTCGACACACGGTAGGCGGACGCAAAATGCGATGGCTCATCCGGCGACACATAGGGCAGGAAAACCAGCAGATAAGCCAGCCCCATCAGGAAAAACAGGGCAATATAAATATTTAAAAATGAGATGCTGTCTTCCCGCACATTCAGGACATACTTCTGATAGAGCAAAGCGGCCAGAATTGTCTCAGCCACAGCAAATACAAACGGGAACTGGAAACGGATCAGACCGGCGATTTCCGGCATCTCCTCCGACCCATCGATCCATTCAAACGCGATAAACAGGCAGAAGACCAGAATCCCCGCCCAGAACAGGATCCGGCTCCCCAAAATCCTGCCTCTGCCCTTTTCCGGTACAGACGCATTGTCTTTGGCAAAAAGAAGGCGCAGCTGATATGCCACGATTGCACTGCAAAGGCTGATCATCGCAATCCAGATTTGGGAATAATCCCTTCCTGTCAGGTGAAACAGAAGATAAGCTGCCAGATTCCCCGCCAGAATAGCTCCCGCCAGAGTCAGCAGCAACGCATTGATCTCTTTTTTGTTTTTCAGATAATACCCGGCGAACTGCATTACCCAGGGCGCACAGTACAGGATCCCCTCCGCCAGCGCAAACACCGCAGCAAGCGTAATCAGCCACCGCTGGAGCATGGACGCTTTTTCCAGACTATATTCCTGTACAGGCGTCTCATTGGAAATCCGGATGTCCGCTATCGTATAATCCTCATCAATATCAATGCGCAGCTTTGCCACCGAGTATCCGAGCTCTTCCGGAATTTCAAAGATCACACTGGTTTCCTCCCGCGGAAGTGTAACCTCTACGGAACATTCATCCTCATAGCTGCCTTCTTCATTCGGATAAAAGAGCACACAGGTCACATCATAGAGAAAACCTTCTTCCAGAGTAAGCTCGACCGTACGGACATTAACGCTTGTCCCTTCTTCAAACGTCATGAGCAGCTGCGGATCCGGATCCTCTTTTTCATCCTCTGGTTTTTCAAAGCATACATGCAGTCCGTCCAGAGTACAGTGCTTCGCGCGCAGGGAAACCTGATCCAGAATCGAGGTTCCATCCTCCGCCAGCGAAAGGTCCTCATAGCAGTCGGAAGAAATCGTATCCGGAATCGAAGAATCCGTAGAAAAAACCGCAGCGCAGCTGATCAGACACGCGCATAAAATACAAATGAGATGCAGAAATATGCTGTTTCTTTTTTTCATCTGATGCATAAAAATCCTTACTCCCCATCCGGCCAGGCCAGTGAAATATATGGTATCATACCCCTTTGTCACTTGAATTATGTGATTCGGACATCAGCGGACATCCGCTGCTTCCCTGTACGAATCTTTTTCCATTCAGAAATCCGGAACACTTTCCTGCCGGACAAAACGAGGAACAGGGGACTGCGGTCAAAAAAGCAAACGCGGCCCCCATCTGTTCTCACAAAAATCTGACGCAAACTATATACTTTCCGTATACTTTCCACACTGCAGGCGTGAAATCCATACTCGTAACTGTTCAGTACCTTCACAGTTACGAGAGAAAAGCCCATTTAAAATCGCTGCGCGATGGGGCTTTTCCCCGCATAAGATACGTTTTCATACGTACTTCGCAGCAAGTGCGAAGTACTATCCTGAATAATTATCCATACTCTTATTTATACCCAGGCCTTTACCTGCTCATACACGCCGTCGCCGTCAAGCTTGTATTTCGCAAGAAGCGCTGCTGCCGGACCGGACTCACCGAAGACATCCTGCATCCCAATCCGCAGTACCGGCGTCGGAGCCTTCGCGCAAAGGGTCTCGCAGACCGCGCCGCCGAGGCCGCCGATCACGGAATGCTCTTCTACCGTCACGATTTTGCCGGTCTTCTTCGCGCAGGCGACTACCAGCTCCTCATCAAGCGGCTTAATCGTATGGATATTGACCACCTGAGCGGAAATCCCGTCTGCGGCGAGCTTTTCCGCCGCTTCCAGGGCACTGTTCACACAGAGACCAGTCGCAATAATCGTCACATCTGTGCCTTCCTTCAGCACAACACCCTTGCCAATCTCAAACTTATAATCCGGGCGGTCATTGATCACCGGCACAGCCAGACGGCCAAAGCGCAGATAAACCGGGCCTTCGTACTCGTAAGCAGCCTTTACCGCCGCTTTTGCCTCCACGTCATCCGACGGATTGATAATCACCATGCCCGGGATCGTGCGCATCAGCGCCATATCCTCATTCGCCTGATGGGACGCGCCGTCCTCACCGACCGAAATACCCGCATGCGTCGCACCAATCTTGACGTTCAGATGCGGATAGCCGATGGAATTCCGCACCTGCTCAAACGCGCGGCCGGAAGCAAACATAGCAAAGGTGCTGACAAACGGAACCTTGCCTGTTGTCGAAAGACCTGCCGCGATGCCCATCATATTCGCTTCGGCGATACCGCAGTCAATGTGGCGCTCCGGAAATACCTTTTTAAATGTGTCTGTCTTAGTCGCATTTGCGAGGTCGGCGTCCAGAACCAGGAGGTTGTCATGCTCTTTGCCGAGCTCCACCAGAGCATTTCCATAGCTCTGTCTCGTAGCGATTTTCTTTACTTCTGACATAATGCTTCCCCCACTTTCTCCAGATCTGCCATCGCGATCGCGTATTCTTCATCGTTCGGCGCCTTGCCGTGCCAGCCCGCCTGGCCTTCCATGAAGGAAACGCCCTTGCCCTTCAGTGTCTTCATAATAATCGCAGTCGGCATACCCTTGACTGTACGCGCCTCAGCGAATGCATCCGCCAGCTGCTGCATGTCATTGCCGTCCGCCACGTTGATCACATGGAAATTAAACGCCTCAAATTTTTTGTCGATCGGATACGGAGAGCAGACGTCCTCGATCTTTCCATCGATCTGCAGGCCATTGTTGTCCACGATCACGCAGAGGTTGTCCAGCTTGCGGTGACCGGCAAACATGGCCGCCTCCCATACCTGGCCTTCCTCGATCTCACCGTCTCCAAGCAGCGTATACACACGGTAAGACTTCTGATCCATCTTGCCCGCGAGCGCCATGCCCACAGCCGCTGAAATGCCCTGCCCCAGGGAACCGGAGGACATATCAATGCCGTCGATGTGCTGCATACACGGATGTCCCTGCAGATGAGAGCCAAGATGGCGCAGGGTCACCAGGTCTTCCACCGGAAAATATCCTCTGTGCGCCATCGCGGAATAATACCCCGGCGCATTATGCCCTTTTGAAAGCACAAAGCGGTCACGATCCGGATCCTTTGGATTCTTCGGGTCAATATTCATCTCCTGAAAATACAGATACGTAAATACATCCGCAGACGAGAGTGATCCGCCCGGATGCCCTGCCTTCGCACTGTGCACTCCTGTCACAATGCCCTTGCGAACCTCGTTCGCCATTTTTTGAAGTTCAAGAATTGTCATAATGAATTCCTTTCTCAGATACCAGTGCTGTCCTCTCCGCTTTCCGAAAGCCGCGGGAAGGGAACCGCCCATTCCGGATCAGTTCTGCCCGTAATATGCGTTTGCGCCGTGCTTTCTCATAAAATGCTTCTCTTTAATCGAGTCCGGAGCGGGCGTCACACGCGGGTTAATCAGCTCTGTACGGCAGGCCATCTTGGCCACCTCTTCCAGCACCACCGCATTGTGCACGGCTTCCGCCGCGTCCTTGCCCCAGGTGAACGGGCCATGGTTCGAACAGAGTACCGCCGGCACATAAACCGGGTTGATCCCACGCTCCCGGAATGTCTCAATAATCACAAGTCCGGTATTCTTCTCGTACTCACCGTTGATCTCCTCCGGTGTCAGACTTCTCGCACACGGGATCGGCCCATACATATAATCCGCATGTGTCGTGCCATAGCAGGGAATATCCCGTCCGGCCTGCGCCCATGACGTCGCCCAGGGAGAATGTGTATGCACCACACCTCCAAGCTCCGGAAACGCCTTATACAGCTCCGCATGGGTCGGCGTGTCTGATGACGGCTTATAGCGGCCTTCGATCTTATTGCAATTCAGATCCATAACCACCATATCGTCCGGCGTCAGCAGCTCATAGTCTACACCGCTCGGCTTAATCACGAAATATCCGCTCTCCCGGTCAAGACCACTCACATTCCCCCACGTATACGTCACCAGTCCGCGCTTCGGGAGTTCCATATTCGCCTCATAAACCTGCTTCTTCAGTTCTTCCAACATAAGAATAAGATCCTCCTTCTCTTCTTAGATGTCTTCTCCTATCATACACGGTTTTCTCATTCAAGTCCAGATATTTTTTACGTTTGGTTGCCGGCAAACTGCGCCATATACAGTCCGTAATAAACTCCCTGCTTCTGAAGCAGCTCATCATGGGTCCCGGTCTCGACTACCCTGCCCTTGTCCATCACTACAATCACATCCGCATCCTGGATGGTCGAAAGCCGGTGGGCGATGATAAGGCTGGTGCGGTTTTTCATCAGATTTACCAGTGCATCCTGGATTCCCTGCTCCGTACGGGTATCCACAGAGGAGGTCGCTTCGTCCAGAATCAGAATCTTCGGGTCGGCAATCACCGCCCTGGCGATGTTCAAAAGCTGCCTCTGACCGTGGGAAAGGCTTGCCCCGGCCTGCTTCAGGACCGTCTGGTAGCCGTTCTTCAGGCGGCGGATAAACGCGGCACAGTTGCCTGTTTCCGCTGCGCTGGCCATAGTCGCGTCGTCCGCATCCGGATTTCCATATTTGATATTATTCTCTATTGTATCCGAAAAAAGAACGGTATCCTGCAGAACGATCGCCGTATTGTGGCGCAGCCAGTCTCTTTTCAGGTCCATAATATTTTTCCCGTCGATGAGAATTTCACCGGAATCAAGCGGATAAAAACGCATCAGCAGGTTCACAACGGTTGTTTTTCCGCTGCCGGTCGCTCCGACCAGGGCAATTTTCTGCCCGGATTTTACCTCCAGATTAAAATCGTACAGCACCTGTTTTCCCGGCAGGTAAGAAAAATTGACATGCCGGAAGGAAACATTTCCCTGCATATTCTCAATAATCTCTGTACCGCTGTTATCCTCATCCGGCTGATCCATCAGTTCAAAAACACGCTCCGCGCCTGCCACCGCGGTCTGTACCGAACCGTACAGCTGCGCGATCTCATTGATCGGCCGCGAGAACTGCTTCGCGTAAATGATAAACGCGGAGATGACGCCGATGGTAATCATCCCCTGCAGGGCAAAATAGCCCCCGAATGCCGCTACGATAACAAAACCAAGAGTAGAAATCGCATTCATCAGCGGTCCCATGCTCCCTCCGAGGATCTCTGCGCGGATGCCTTCCTTTGTGAGGCGGTCGGACAATTCCCGGAATTCCTCCTTTGTGCGCTCCTGCCGATTGTATGCAAGCACGGTGCGATAGCCGGAAATCATTTCCTCGGAATGTCCGTTCAGGCGTCCGAGCGCGGCCGCGCGGCGACGGTAAACGACGCGCATCTTCTTCGACATAAATCTTGTCACCAGCACCGTCAGAATCACCGTCAGCATGGTAATCAGCGTCAACTGCGGGCAATACCAGAACATGATCGCAACGGTACCGATAATCGTCAGTACCCCGGAGAGCAGAGACGCCAGGCTCTGAGACACGGTGTTCGAAATATTCTCAATATCATTTGTCATGCGGCTCATCACATCCCCATTGGAGTGCTGATCCAGATAAGCGATCGGCAGATGGTCGATCTTATAAAATAAATCATAACGCATATGGCGCACAATGCTCTGGCTTAAGCGCGCGGCCAGCAGAGTCTGCGCCAGGCTGAAAAGGCTGTTTGCCACAAATGCCAGCAGCAGCAAAAGCAGAACTGTACGGAATTCCTGCCACGAGCGTTCCGTAATCGCGTCGATTGCCTGCCCCTGAAGCGAGGGTGTGATCAGAGAAGTAACGGTCACCGCCACGACCGCCAGCAGCAGACCAGTCAGCAGCTTTTTCGCCTGGATAAAATAGCGCGTCAGCCGCCCGATGGTCTCCCGCATCTTTTTCGGTTTTTCCACCTCCTGCCCCATCGGAGCACGGCGGCGCAGATCCACTTTAGGCGCGGAAGCCGCTCCCGCATTTCCATTATTTCCCGCCATTCTTCCGGCACCTCCTGTCTTTCCGGGCAAACCTGTTATTTTCTGTCATCATGCCCCGATCTCTCCCTTCTTCAGCTGCGACCTGCAGATTTCCCGGTATACCTCAGAATTTTGCAGGAGTTCCTCGTGCGTGCCGGACGCACAGATACGTCCGTTATCCAGCACAAGGATCCGGTCTGCCCCTTTGACAGAGAAAATTCGCTGTGCCACGATAACCCGTGTCGTTTCCGCAAATTCCCGGTTCAGCGCCTCATAAAGCGCCGCCTCCGTCTTCAGATCCAGCGCACTGCCGGAATCGTCAAAAATCAGAATTTCCGGATTTTTAAGCACCGCCCGTGCAATGGAAATACGCTGCTTCTGTCCGCCGGACAGGGAGTGGCCTCCTTCTGTCACCTGTGTGTCGTAGCCATTCGCTGTGCGCAGAATAAAGTCCTCCGCCTGCGCGATCCGGGCGGCGCGGCTGACTGCCTCCATCTCCCGCTCTTTACAATCTGTATCCGACACAGTCATTTGCTTCTCCTGCCCGGAACCATTTGTCCCCTCTGGCGCTCCCGACGTACCGCGAATCGGAATCGCTTCCTCTTCCTCGCTCCCCCAGAGAATATTTTCCCGTATACTTCTGGAGAAAAGCTCCGCCTTCTGCTGCACGATTCCGATCTTATTCCGCAGCTCCCGCATTGAATATTTCCGCACGTCCTGCCCGTCCACCAGAACCTCTCCTTCTGTCGCGTCATAAAAGCGCGGAATCAGCTGCACCAGACTGGTCTTGCCACAACCGGTCGAACCAATGACAGCGACTGTCTCCCCCTGCTTCACAGAAAACGAAATATGATCCAGAACCGGATTCTCCGGATCGTCCGGATAAGCAAAAGAAACATCGCGGAATTCAATCTCACCTTTTCGGTTCACGTCTGCCGCGCATGCCGTTCCTGCGCCCGTAAAACAACGGTCCTGCTGCGCCGCCTGTGCTTTCCATGCCATTCCAGACGCCCCGGTATCAGCCGGGTGCTTCTCTTTCTGAACTTCTTCCGGTATCTCTTCCCTCTGCACAACAGGTGTATCCAGAACCTCCTGAATTCTCTTCCACGACGCCGACGCACGTGTGAAAGTCTGAAAGATATTCGCGAAAAATACAATACGCATCAGAATCAGGGAAAGATACGTGATGGCCGCCATCGTCTGTCCCGGCGTAATGCTGCCGTCACGCTGTACCGTATAGCCGCCGACATACAAAACGCCTACCACACACAGATTCAGAACGATATTTACCGCCGGATTCAGAAAAGCAAGAATCGTCTGCGCCTGCAGATTCGTGTCACAGAGGGAATTGTTCGCATCTGAAAAATGCTCCAGCTCATACGCTTCCCTGACGTATGCCTTCACCACCCTGGCACCGGCAATGTTTTCCTGCATGACTGCATTCACCCGATCAAGCTTCTGCTGAATCACCGTGTAGAGCGGCGACACCTTTTTCAGCGTAAACACGACAATCACCGTCACAAACGGCAGGCCGCAGGCCGCTACCAGTGCAAACCGCGGCGACTGACGATACAGCATCACAATGCCGCCCACAAACATAAATACACACCGCACCAGAGAGCGCACAGACATCATTACCATCTGCTCCACCTGCGTCACGTCATTCGTAATCCTGGTCACCAGCGACCCCGTCGTAAAACGGTCCGTCTGCTCAAAGGAAAAATCCATGATGCGCGAAAAGAGGTCCTTGCGAACGTCATTGCCGAATTCCTGCGCGGCAATATTCGCAAAAACCCCGCACAGTACCCCGCAGGTTCCGCCAAACAGCACCAGCAGTACCATGCGGATGCCTTCCGACAGAATGACCTCCATATTCGACGCCAGAACCCCGTCGTCTACAATCGTAGCCATCATATCCGGCTGCAGCAGGTCCATCGACAGCTCACCCATCATGAACAGCGGCGCAAGCAGACAGTAAAACCAGTATTTTTTCAGATATTTTAGCATTTGGGCAGCTCCTTTTCTATAATCCGGGAAAGCTCCTCTATCCGTTCGATGAGTTCCCGCTCCCGCTCGGGGGTAAGCAGCTGCGTAATCCTTTCATCCGCCAGATGAATGCTCCGATGCAGCTCCTCCGCGCAGGACTCCCCTTTTTCCGTCAGATACAGATTCACATACCGCTGATCCTTCGGGTCGGTTCTCTTTTCCAGATAGCCGGTCAGCTCCATCTCCTTCACAATCTGACTGACCGACGCCGTCGTAATATTCCGGAATTCCGCCAGCTCCTTCTGGCTCGCCCCCGGATGCCGCAGCAAAAAAGTAAGCACCAGGCGGTAGGAATCCGGTATGCCGGCCTGCGCGGCAACCGATTTCATATATTCCGCCCAGAGCTTCCAGGTATTGTGGACCGTCCGCATCAATGTCTTTTCCAAAAAATCGCCTCCTGAGGTCTCTTTCTTTTACTTAGATTCCTAACTAATTATAGGCTGTTTTCTCAGAATTACAAGTCAATTTGAAAGCAGATATTTCAAAAAACATCTGTTTTTGATGAACTTCTGGCCATGTTCAGACAATGTTACACAAGCATTGGCACACTCGTTACAGCGTCCGTAATCATCTCGCTAAAGGAAGGATGCGGACGCACGACTTCTGCCATTTCTTCCATGGTCAGGCCTCTTTGTATGGCCAGGGCAAATTCACTGATCATATCCGTTGCCCGCGCGCAGAGCATGTGCGCACCAAGGAGCACATGACTTTGCTCTTCATAGACAACCTTAATAAATCCCCGCTCCTGCATCGTCAGGACGGATTTTCCATTCGCCGAACTCAGTATTTTATGGCTCCTGGCAGCGATTCCCCTGCTTTTGGCCTGCTCGAGCGTCAGTCCGACAGAGGCGATTTCCGGACTGGTGTAAATGCAGGATGGAACCAGCTCGCAGGAATTTCCGGCATCCTTCCCCGCCATGTGGCGGACAGCCTTTTTGCCCTGCGCAGTCGCCGCGTGGGCGAGCGGGAGCGTTCCGATCACATCTCCGATCGCGTAAATACCTGGAATGCTGGTTTCATAATCGTCATCCATCAGGATACGGCCGCGTTCCATAGCAACTCTGAATCGCGAAGCGATTTCTGCATCAGAGTCGCGTTCTGCCGCCGACCGCATGGGAGGGGGCGTTTCCCTGGCAGGAGCCGTCTCTGTCGCATCCGGAAATAACCCTTCTGTAAAGGGACGGCGCCCGGTCGCGATCAGCACCGCCTGCGCCGTACAGGTCTGTTCCTGTTCTTTTTCCAGATAAGTACAGCAGATCCCTCCCTCTGCAGGAGAAAGAAAATGTACGTTTGCGCCTGTGTGAATATCTGCTCCTTTTTTCTTCAGCGAAAGCTTCAGGCTCTGTGAAAGCTCACGGTCCAGATTGGCAATCAGGGACGGCAGGGCTTCCAGAATTGTAATTTTTGTTCCGAAGGACTGCCAGATTCCGGCAAATTCTACGCCAATCACACCGCCGCCGATAATCAGCAGCGATTCCAGTGGTTCCCCGTCATACGCAAGCAGATCATCGCTCGTCATGACTCCCGGCAGATCATGGCCGGGAATGGGCGGGACGGCAGGCACACTTCCGGTCGCCAGAAGTACCCGTTCCGTTTCCAGAGTCGTCACGGAACCGTCCGCTGCGGTGATCAGCACCCGGTGGACCGCTTCTCCGGAGACAGGATTCGTCCCCATTGGCTGCCCTTTTCCTGCGGTAAAAAATCCAGGAACCACGCTTCCGCTTCCCTGGTACACCGCCACCTTCGCCGCTTTCAGCCTGGTCGCAATCCCCTTTTGCAGAGCGGCAATGGTATCGGTTTTGTGCTGCCGCACCGCATTCCAGTCCAGAACCGGCGGCTCTGCGTGAATCCCAAAACGGGCGGCATTTTTGATTTCCTCATATAATTCTGCTGTGTGAATCAGCGTTTTTGTCGGAATACACCCCCGGTTCAGACAGGTGCCGCCAAGAGTATCCTTTTCCACCAAAGCGGTGCGAAAACCGAGCCGGGCCGCTTCAAAAGCCGCTTCGTAACCGCCGGGTCCCGCGCCAATAATCGTCAGATCAAACCGTTCGCTCATGAAATCCTTCCTTTCTCATCGCCGGGTGGCATCCCACACTTCCATTCCTCTTACATCTGCTCCAGGAGCATCTGCATCACTTCCATTTGAATGCTCTCTGGGACCTTTCTCTTTTTCAGGATATCGCCCAGCACGCTGCTGATGTTCTCCGCATCGTAACGGCATCCGGCGAACTGAGACCCAATGTCCGAAAACCACAAATACTCCATCGCGTCTGAAGACAGCAGCGCCTCCTCAATGACTCCGCGATTGACCTTCAGGGCAAGCTCCAATTCTCCCCATTCGAAGCGCTGTCCCAGGCGATTTGTAAACGGAATTTTCTGCCCATAATTCCAGTCCCAGGAAGCAAACCGGTCTCGCAGGCGATCCATTTCCTGCCAGTCGAATCGCCGGTCGTCCAGCGGCTCGGCGGCCGCCTGATAGACCTCCGAGGCGGCGCGGATGATAGCCGTTTTCATCGTATCAATGGTAATTTTGCTGCACAGCTCCGAAAGATTGACCACACGGGAGCGGACCGAAGCGACGCCGCCAGATGCCAGCTTTGCGCGAGACGGATTCAGGTAACGGGACATCGCCTGCGTATCAGCAGAGAGCAGCAGCGTCCCATGGTGATAATAACAGCCGCGGGAATCAAAGAATGCGTTGCCGGAAAATTTACGTTCCGTGCTTTGACACACTGCCACCGCATCATTGCGCCCGGTCATCCGCGCGTCAAGTCCAAAAGAACCAACCGCCCTCAGAATGACCTGCATCTGCCGCGCAGCATCAGCGTCCTTTTTCTTCATGCAGAAAGTATAATTCAGATTTCCAAGATCATGGTAGACTGCCCCGCCCCCGGAAAGCCGGCGGGCCAGATGTCCGCCAGCCTCCTCCAGGACTGCCACCCGGCATTCCTGCCAGCAATTCTGATTGCGGCCAATCACAACCGTATGCGCATTCTGCCACAAAAACAGAATGCACTCCTCCGGCTCTGCTTGAAAAGTGAGGAATTCCTCGGTTGCCAGGTTTTCATATGGGTCCGTCGATCTGCTGATCCAGACGGATATTTTTCGGATCACTGGAATTCCCTCCTTTCCTGTCCGGCTTGCAAAAAGCGTCATATGTCTGTGGCTTGATGAAAATCATACCGCACAACCGGCTTGCGCGCGGCGCTCACTTCATCCGGACGACCGATCGGGGTCGCCTGCGGATACTGATGCATTTCCTCCGGTTTTTCCTCTGACTGTTTCAGCACCTCCGCGAAAATCTGAATGGCCGCATCCAGCGTCTCACGGCTTTCCGTCTCCGTCGGCTCAATCATCAGCGCCTCGTGGACAATCAGCGGAAAATACATGGTCGGCGGATGAATGCCATGGTCCAGAAGTGCCTTGGCAATATCCAGGGCGGACACATTCCGGTCATGCTTTTCCTGCTCCAGCGTGACGACAAATTCGTGCATGCAGGTCCGGTCATACGCCATCCGGTAATAAGGCTTCAGCCCGTGCATCATATAATTGGCGTTCAGCACCGCCCCTGTTGCTGCCTCCGGAATCCCCTCCCGGCCCAGCGTCAGAATATAGGCATATGCGCGGACAATCACCAGAAAATTCCCGCAGAAGCTGCGCACATCTCCGATTGCGCCGGATGCGCGGCACGCTTCCAATACTCCGTCCATTCTGCGTGCATCCTGAAATTCCCTTACATCATTCTCGCAGCGGATGGCCGGATCCTCTTTGCATCCGCTCTTCCCAGGCGCCTTCTGCCCCTTTCCTGACCTGTTTCCCGCCGATATCACCCGCAAGCCAGGAAGAAACTCTGCCAGAAATTCCTTACACGCGACCGGGCCGCTTCCGGGGCCGCCGCCGCCGTGCGGGGTGGAAAATGTCTTGTGAAGATTCAGATGCATCACGTCAAAGCCCATGTCGCCCGGACGGGTGATCCCCATGATGGCATTCAGATTCGCGCCGTCATAGTAGCACAGACCGCCCGCCTCATGGACAATGCGCGTAATTTCTGCAATATTCGGGTCAAACAGCCCCACCGTGTTCGGGTTCGTCAGCATCAGTCCCGCTGTGTCCTCCCCGACTGCGCTCTTCAGCGCCTCCAGGTCCACACAGCCATCCTCATTCGAGGCGATATTGACCACATCAAAGCCTGCCATCGCCGCGCTTGCCGGGTTCGTACCGTGAGCAGAATCCGGGACGATGATCTTTTTGCGGGCCAGATCTCCGCGACTGACATGATATGCCTTCATCAGCAGCAGACCGGTGAATTCCCCATGTGCACCCGCGGCCGGCTGCAGGGTACACGCATCCATGCCGGTGATTTCGCACAGAGCTTTTTCCATTTCCGAGAGAACCGTAAGGCAGCCCTGCACATCGGAAGAATCCTGCAGCGGGTGGATCTGTGTAAATCCCGGAAGTGCGGCAGCCTCCTCATTCACCTTCGGATTGTACTTCATCGTGCAGCTTCCCAGCGGATAAAATCCATCATTGACGCCATGCGTCTGTTTCGCGAGCTCCGTATAGTGGCGGCTCAATTCTGTCTCTGACACCTCCGGCAGGTGAAGCGGTTTTTTACGAAAAGCCACCTTTTGACTCTTATAGGGAGTCTTACATGCAGGCAGCAGTTCACTGCCCCGTCCCGGAGCCCCCATTTCAAAAATCAGCTTCATGTCATCACCTCCCCTTCCCGACTGGCACAGTCTCCGGTTCTCTCATTTTTTTCCGATAAGTCACAGCAGGAAAGGATTCTCCTTATCTCTTCCCTTAACGCGCGGATTTCCTCCGCAGAGTTCATTTCCGTCGCGCACCAGAGCATTTCGCGCCCGCCAAGCGGCAGTCCGGAGAGGCAGCCGCATTTCGCCAGCTCTTTTGAAAGTACCTCCGCATCGCAGGGACAGATCGTCACGACTTCATGGAAAAATTCGTCCTCATATTTCCTCACAAAGCCGATCTCTTCCAGCTCGGAAAGCAGCGCATGCGCGTTTGCCATACAGAATTCGGCAACATTGGACAATCCCCGGCTGCCCATTGCCGCCAGATACACCGACGCTGTCATCGCGCAGAGCGCCTCGTTCGAGCAGATATTCGAGCTGGCCTTTTCGCGGCGGATATGCTGCTCCCGCGCCTGAAGGGTCAGCACAAAAGCACGGTTCCCTGCGGCGTCCGTCGTCTGGCCGACAATCCTGCCCGGCAGCTTCCGCATCAGATCCTTCGTGGACGCCATAAAGCCCAGATATGGCCCGCCAAAGCCCATCGGCAACCCAAGCGGCTGTCCCTCACCCACGGCGATATCCGCGCCGTATTCACCCGGTGTCTCCAGCAACGCCAGGGAAATCGGATTGCAGCTTGCAATCAGCTTCGCACCCGCGGCGTGTACCACCTCCGCAATCGCTTCCCCGTCCTCGATCAAGCCAAAATAATTCGGCGACTGAATCAGCAGACAGGCAATATCCTTTTTGTCCATCTTCTCCCACGCACGCAAATCCGTTTTCCCGTCCTTTTCCGGCAAAACAATCAGCGGCGCGCCGTTTCCAAAGCAATAGGTTTTTACAACGGAAAGAATCTTCGGATCGACGGAACCGCTGACCACAACCGTTCCGCGCCTGCGATCCCGGCACATGGCCACCGCCTCCGCCGCCGCAGTCGCGCCGTCGTAGACAGACGCATTCGACACTTCCATCCCGGTCAGTTCACAGATCATCGTCTGGTATTCAAAAATCGACTGCAGAATCCCCTGGCTGATCTCCGCCTGGTAAGGCGTGTAGGCCGTGACAAACTCCTCCTTCGACGTCACCTGTTTTACAATGGACGGGATATAGTGATAATACGCCCCCGCGCCCCGGAAAATATGGGAATACCGGGTATTTTTCTCCGAAATCGCCGTCATTTTCCGCAGGACCTCCATCTCGGAAAGCCCCGCCGGAAGCTTCAGACCTTCCCGGCAGCGCAGCTCTTCCGGGATATCCGCGTAAAGATCATCAAACGACTGCATCCCCATCGTTTCCAGCATTTCCATGCGTTCTGATTTTGCAGTGGGAATATAGCTCCCCATTTCTGACACCTCCTCATCAAGCTGAGTGATCGCTTCGTCTCCAGCCTGTCTGCGCAGCACTGCGCCTTCCGCATTCACTCATAATCTCTTCTTTCTGTTCTGCAAAGAAATCATGGCTGCAGCTCCAGCTCAGCTCTCCTCCTCACAAAATGCCTCATAAGCAGCGGCATCCAGCAATTCTTCCTCATCTGTGATCGCTTCCGCCTTCACAAGCCAGGCGTCATAGGGCGATTCATTGATCGCCTCCGGATGATCCAGCAGCTCCTCATTCACCTCGCATACTGTCCCGGACACCGGAGAATACACATCCGAAACAGCCTTTACCGATTCCACATCACCAAGCGGCTCCCCGGCCGTCAGCTCGTCGCCTTCCTCCGGAAGGTTCACAAAGACCAGATCACCCAGCTCATGCTGTGCATAGTCCGTCAGTCCAATCGTGGCAATGCCATCCTCCACGCTGACCCACTCGTGCGATTTGGAATAACGCAGTTCCTTTGGAAAATTCATAGTAATTGTCCTCCTCATAATAATTTTTTGCAGGCAGCGTTCTCCGCTGCGTTTTTTTTCTAATGATCCTTATCTATTTCCTGCTATTGACGTTTATGCCTTTTTCTGGCTCTCGCTGACAGCCACACACCAGATTTCGCGACGCTCACGCCTTCTTTCTGGTCTCCGAATAAAACGGCAGCGGAATAACCTCCATCTCCACGCTCCGTCCGCGCACATCTGCTGTCAGCTTTGTACCGGGATGAGAGGCCGCCACATCCACCAGTGCCATGGCAACCGGATAACCAAGATATGGCGCCTGTGTACCGGAGGTCGTGATTCCCACCTGTACATTCCCCTGATAAACCGGCATATGCTCCCGCACAATCCCGCGTCCGGTGACCTTCAGGCCGACTCTTGTGCGGGTAAGCTCTTTTTGGGCAAGTGCCGCTTTCCCGATGAAATCCTCCTTGGACATCTTCACCGCAAAATTCAGCCCCGCTTCCAGAGGCGTGATCGTTTCGTCCATCTCATGCCCGTACAGCGGCATCCCCGCCTCCAGACGAAGCGTATCCCGGGCTCCCAGCCCGCAGGGAATCACCCCATCCTCTTTCCCGGTCTTCAGCAGCAGCTTCCACATGGTCGGCGCGTCCTCCGCTGCCAGATAAAGCTCGTAGCCATCCGAACCGGTATAGCCGCTTTTGGAAATAACGCATTTCATACCACCGATAACGGCATCAAAATTCGCGCTGTAATACCGTGCCGGAAAATGCTCTTCCGGCAGCAGCCGCCCCAGAACCGTCTTCGCCTTCGGCCCCTGCACAGCGATCTGTGCGACTGTATCCGAAATATCGGTAAACACCGCGTCCCCTTCCTCGTGCGCCTTCATCCAGGAAAAATCCTTGTCCTTATTCGCGGCATTCACCACAATGAAGTAATGCTCCTTGCGCACCTTGTAGACGATCAGGTCGTCCACACAGCCCCCATCCTCGTAGCACATGACGCTGTAACGGGCCTGGCCGTCATACATGTTGGTAAAATCATTGGTCAGCAGGTGATTCAAAAGCTTCAGCGCATCCGGCCCGATACAGGTAATCTCCCCCATGTGCGACACATCAAAGAGTCCACAGGCTTTGCGGACGGCCATATGCTCCGCAATCACCCCCGTCTCATACTGCACCGGCATCAGATACCCTGCAAACGGCACCATCCGACCGCCGGAATTTTTGTGGGTTTCATAAAGTGGCGTGGTTTTTTCCATATACTCCCTTCCTTTCTTCGGGCTGATATCTCAGGTACACATACCACTACCTGTAAAAGCAGACTGTTTCGTGCTTCGCACTTTCGCAATCACCACCGGTATTCGTAATCCGCACATTTTTCTTCGAACAATGGCTACTTACTCATACCAGTTTGCCCGTCTAATATCCAGGCTCTCAGGCACGCAAACGTGCCACGAGCCTGGATATTGACGACGCTTTTACAGTAAAATAGAATCCCGCTTGCGGGATTCTCGCGCTGCCGCGCGTCTGCGTAAGCAGACAGTTTCCTCTAGCGCGGCATGTGCATCCCCCGGAGGGTTTTTGTCCAATAGGGAAGTTCGGAGAACTTTCCTATTGGATAAAAAAAGCGCGAGACAAATAAAATGTCTCGCGCTCTGTCATGCTACCTGAAAGATTCCCGGAAACCATCCGGTTGCTTCTTCGGCGCGGCATTGCCTGCCGCTTTCCAGAGTATCGTCAGAAACTGGTCCTTTTGCCTGAGAGTTCTTCAGCCCCTTCGGCGCACCACATCGTATCTCTCCCAGTCTCATCACCCGATGTATGAAATTACGTAACCGCTCAGAATAGAAAGAAAATCATCTGGCCAAAAGACCCGCATCGGCTTCCTGCTGTTCTGACCCGCTACAAGTTACTCGTATGCTAGCATGGAAAATTCCAAAAGTCAATCAAATAATTTCGACAATTTCTTTTTTTCTCAAAAAAATTCAGGCAAAATTCTCAAGACTTCTATTCCTCCGGCCTCTGGTAAAACCTTCCATACAGCTGCCCTGTCCGGATCGCGTTCACAAACGCACCCGGATCCGTCTTTTTTACTGCCGCGATGACCCGCTTACTGTCCGCCCCCGACACCACAGAGTACACTACATTGCGCTCCTGCCGATCGTGTGCGCCAAGTCCATCCAGAATCGTTGCCCCATGATTGCTGACCTCATTAATTGCCTCACAGACTTCAACTGGCGTATTCGTCACGATAAACAACGTCTGCTGCTGATACTTCCTGTACAGCATATGAAGCGTCTGCGTCGAAGTAAACTGAAAAATAATCGAGTACAAAGCCTTATCCCAGCCAAATAGCACCCCGGCCACTGCCAGAATCACCGCATTAAACCCCAGGATCAGATTAAACGAATCCATTCCTCTCCTGTCTGAAAGAAAAATCGAGATAAAATCCGTCCCACCCGTCGTGGCTCCCATGCGAAGACAGAGACTCATGGCCAGTCCATTGATCAATCCGCCAAAAATGCTGATCAGCAGGATATCATAAGTAATCACAATCCCCGGAAGCAGATCTGTCAGCGTACTCGTCAGCACAATCATCAGGCACGAAAAAAGCGTAAACTTCTTGCCAATAAAGCGGAAACCGATATACACAGGAATCGCATTCAGCAGCAGGTTCACCAGCGTATACGGCACCTCCACCTCAAAATACAATAGCGCCACCCTCTGAATCAGAATCGTCAGTCCCGTCGCACCGCCCGGATAAAGCCCGCCGGTTCTGACAAATGTCTTGATATTCGCGGCCATAATCAGCGCCGCAAAACAGATAACGATCGTTCGCTTCACGTCTTTTTTCACGTCTTTTTTCACGTCGAATTTCATAGCATCTCCCTCACAATATCCGCTGCGGTATTCATCCCGCCGCGCCTGTCGCTCGCCGTCTTTGATACAGTCGTATGATAACGCTCATCTCCATAATATGTCAACCGATAATGCTTTCCATCCTCCGTAATCGTAAATCCAAACTTCTGGAGCTCCTGCCGCAGCGTTCCGGACATCGTCTTATAATCCCGGAACAGATTTTTAATCATCTTTTCCCGCTGCTCATGGATCTTCTCATAATGATTGTTTTGCAAAATATCATTCAGGACATCCGCCCTGCGCGTCTTCTCCGCCGTATGCTCCAGGCTTTCACTCAGCGCATCCAGAATCATCTCCCGGATCTCGCCCTGAAACAATTCCTCTTCCTCTCCCAGATAAAGAATCGGCACCTCGTCCTTCGCCCGCAGCTTTGCCCGCAGCCCCTGATTTTCGCAGAGAAGAGCCTCATTGACCCTCGTCAGCTCCTCCACCTGCCGTTTCATTCTGTTCAAATCCTCATCCACGGACTCAATCAGCGCATCCGTCTCATTTTTGGCCTGTTCACGGGCAAGCTCCGCCGTCACCCGTTCCTTTTGCTGTTTTTCCAGTTTCTCCCGCAGCAGCGCATTGCTGACGCCCTGCCAGGTATACAGCGGGTCCACCATCTGCGCGTTGCAGTATTCGATGACATCTCGTATCACCTTTTCCATCAAATCATCCGAACTACCCTCATACATGCGGTACAGGAAGCGCTTATGGTCCACCGCACGGCTCGGATAATAAATCCCAATCGCCCCATAGCGCTCATTTTTCTCCTCACAGGCTGCCGCCAGCTTCGGATTGAGGCTGCCGTCACCCTGCACCAGAACATGTGCCACACCCTTCAGCCGCCGTCCCCACCATGTAATCCGGCTATATGGCATAATTTCCGATTTTCCTACTCTTCCACAAATACCGCTTCTCCTTCGATAATATTCTCTCCCTGATACCCGTCCGTCTCCTCATCTGCGTATTTCTTCCGCTGCTCCTCCAGCAGTATGCTGACTGCGCCTGCCAGCACGGTTCCGGCCACGTTTAATACTGTGTTCAGGCGGTCTTTCGTTTTCGTGTCGCAGAAATCCGCATGAGAAAGGGCGGTCAGCATTTTACCAAGGTTCGCGTTGTCAAAGTAGATCTCATTCAGCTGCGGAAATTTTTTGCTGTCCCTGTAGGAGCAATAACCGGGGCTCTGCAAAAGCTCCCGATAGTAGACACCGTCCAGAGTAAATACGATACCCCGTTCGCCATTTCCCATAACCGTCGTATCCACCAGGCCGATCACGGATTCATAGGCCACACCGGCGGCGTATTTTCTGGCGGCTCCCTGAAAGCGTTTTCTCGGAATATTGCCATATGTGAAATACGCCGCGGATTCCGTTGCCAGGCAGCTTTGCAGCTGCGTTTTTACGATTTCTATCTTATCTTTCTTCTCAAACATATTCTCCCTCCCTGTCACAGACAATTGCTGACTCAATCAGAGGTTCGCAGCAAAGGACTTTCATTTTCTCTCGATCACCTTCACCGCGTCGCCTTGGCTTCTCAGCCACATATCGATTCCTTTTCCGAACACTTCTGCGCTCAGGGTGTACACCCCGTCTTCTTCTGCCAGAATCTTGGCGGTCGGCAGGCGGTCGAGGATCGCCTCGACATTGGTGCCGGAGTATTGGAACTTCAGCTTCTGAAGCTTTCCGCCATACATAAACTGGATGCGTTTGCGAAATTCGCCTTCCTCAAAGCGGCTGCTGTACGGGATATGAAAATGCTCATTCAGCACGGTCAGCTTCTGGATCCGGTCGATGCGGTAGATGGTGGGAAAGGAATCGTTCAGCACATCAAAATGTTCCCGGGATTCGTCCTCATCATCCAGAAAAGCGGTCAGATAAAAATAGTATTCGGAAAAGAGGATCGCGACCGGCTTCAGCTTGCGGGTGACGACATGCTGGTCCTTTCCGCGCCGATATTCCATTTCAATGTACTGGCAGGAACGAACGGCCTGTCCAAGGTCCCACATTTTATCAAGAAAAACTGTCCTGTGGCGCGGCTCAATGTAGTGGAAGGCTTCGTTGCGGATCAGCTCGGCCACAAGCTTCTGGTTTTCTTGCGGCACACAGCCTTCGATCAGGCGCTCCAGCATGGAGTCCATTTCTTTTTTGGTAAACGCCCGGCTGTCGAGCAGGATTTTGCAGATGGCAAGTATCTCACTGTTCGACAGCTTCATGGTATAGGTCTGCTCCAGGCGGTAGCCTTTGCGGACACGGTCATATATTACGGATGTCGGATATCCCTGACTGGCGGTATTTACTTCAAGATAATCTCTGATATCGTCAATGTCACGCTGGATGCTGCGCTCATTCACTCCATAATGCAGTGCTTCCTCCGCCTTGTTGATCAGGTGCCCATTCATCAGTTTTGTATAAATTCCAAGAATCCGCTCTACCTTACTGCTTCTGTCGTATTCTATCTCGTTCATAGGACTCTTCCTTTCGATTTTTCCCCAGTATAACGCATCAGAAGGACAGAATGTGTCATTCCAAATATTTTCCAGAAGAATTATTTTACAATACTGATACCGGCACCAGCCAGGTATTTCGGTTATATGGAAGGATTTCATCACACATGCAAAGAACAATGCCCGGCTGCACATCGAGATGAAATTTATCCAGCACACCAAAATTCTTATCCGGATGAGCCGGAGCCTTACTTTTTTTGATCTCAATCGGATAAAGCTTATCGCCTTCTACAATCAAAAGATCCAGTTCTTTTTTATCGGTATCCCTGTAATAATATAAATCCGGTCGTTTTCCGGCGTTATAATAGCTTTTCACGATCTCAGAAACCACCCAGGTTTCAAAAAAAGCGCCATCCATCGCGCCGTATTCCAGTGTCTCCGCACTTGGCCATCTGCACAGATATGCCGCAAGCCCGGTATCCATAAAATAAATCTTCGGTGTCTTCACGAGGCGGCTGGTCACATTCGAATAATAGGGACGTAAAATGTAAACCACGCCAGAACGTTCCAGAATGGAAACCCAGGCTTTCGCCGTCGGCGCGGATACGCCGATCGCATTCGCGATCTCATCATAACGCAGCTCGCCAGAGGTACGTGCAGCGACAAATACCAGAAAATCATAGAAAGTACTGAGATTTCCAACCTGTGCCAGATCCTTTATATCGCGCTCCAGATACGTATTCACATAATCCATATAGTAGCGCTCCCGATCCATATTCGTCGCGACCAGCTTTGGCATACCGCCGCGGAAAATCTGGTGAAAAATCTGGTGAATGTCCTTCGGTTTGCTGTCTTCAGCGGTTCTGAATTGCGAAGCGATTTCTTCATCAGAACCGCGATCTGCCGCCATCTGCAAAGGAGGGTGCGTTTCCACCAGGCGCTCCCGCAAAGCCTCCAGTGATGGATGAAACAGCCTTGCCGGGCGGCCTTCTATTTCCGAGACGGAAAGACTCGACAGATCAAATACTGCTACACGTCCGGCAAGGGATTCCGAGACCTCTCGCATCATCGAAAACTTCTGCGAACCAGTCAGCCAGTATCTTCCATTTGCTTCTTCTCCGTTTAATGCCGCCTGATCCACGATTCGTTTCATTTCCAGCAGCAAGGAAGGTACGCGCTGAAATTCGTCAATCAAAAGTGGTGCACCATATGTCTCAAGGAACAATCCCGGATCCTGCTCTGCCAATCGGCGTGCATTCATATCATCCAGAGTAACATACCTTCGGCTATTCTCACGCAGTTGATTCAGCATCGTTGATTTCCCGACCTGCCGCTGTCCGCACACCATGACAACCGGGTAATACTTTGATGCCTCCAGAATCTGGGCTTCTAAATGTCTTTTTATATACATAGCTGACCTCCCTCGAAAACGGAAAGAACTTTCAATAGACATTTCAATCATAAAGTTCCGATATTTCTAAATTTCAATTTTATTTTACTCAACCCCAAGTGTTATGTCAAGCATTGCCCAAAAAGATCTCAAATCACAAAAATTGAGCCGCCTTTTCCGGCGGCCCTTTTCTGCTTTTTATTCTACTTTCGAAAATAAGATCCGATCGTTATCAAGCTCCTTGCCTGCTCCGGTTCGGAACTTCTCCAGCAGCCCGTCTACGGTCAGTCCGGCGCGCTCTTCGCCGCTGATATCAAGTACGATACGACCGTCATCCATCATCAGCGTCCGGTTGCCCATATCGAGGGCGGAATGCATGTTGTGCGTGATCATCAGACAGGCCAGATGGTTTTCCTCCACAACACGCTTTGTCAATGCGATGACCTTATCCGCTGTGGCCGGGTCGAGCGCCGCTGTGTGTTCGTCGAGCAGCAGGATTTTGGGCGGCACAAGGGTGGCCATCAGGAGCGTAAGCGCCTGCCGCTGTCCGCCGGAGAGAAGACCAACGGGCTGTTTCATGCGGTCTTCAAGCCCCATATCGAGAAGGGCGAGCCGCTCCCGGAACATTTTCCGCTCGGCCGTGGTGATTCTGGAAAAGACGGCTTTCTTCTTCGCCACCCGCAGGTAGGCGAGTGCCAGATTTTCCTCGATAGTCATGTGCGGGGCGGTGCCTTTCATCGGGTCCTGAAACAGGCGGCCGATATCAACCGCGCGCTTGTATTCCGGCACATAGGTAATGTCGCGGTCGTCCAGATACACATGCCCCTCGTCCGGAAAAAAGCTTCCGCCGATGCAGTTGAAGAGAGTCGATTTTCCAGCGCCGTTGCTGCCGATGATGGTCGCGAAGTCGCCGTCGTTGACGGTCAGTGTCACGCCGGCCAGAGCAGTTTTTTCATTGACTGTACCAGGATTGAAGACTTTTTTCACGTTTGTTATTTTCAACATGACCGCTCACCTTCCTTTCTCCGGCGCCGAATTCGCGATTTTCCGCTTCTGGAGCGCAACCCGCTCTTTCAGATACGGCGCGGCAATGGCGATGGCCACAATGATGGCGGATACCAGCTTCATCGCTTCCGCCGGTACGTGGAGCCGCAGGGCGATCGCGATCACAAAACGGTAAACACAGCTGCCGACGATGACGCCGACAATGCGCCGTGGGATGGAACGTTTCCCCAGCAGGGTTTCGCCGATGATCAGGCTCGCGAGGGCGATGGTCACCATGCCGGTGCCCATGTTGATGTCACAGGATTTCTGATACTGGCCGATCAGGCAGCCGGAAAGCGCTGTCAGGGAGCCGGAGATGCACAGGCCTACTGTCACCGTGAAGCCAGGGTTGATGCTGGAAGCGCGCACCATGTCTTCATTGTCGCCGGTGGCACGGATAGAAAGGCCAAGCCGTGTTCCCAGAAACCACCCGAGAATCAGACAGATGATCAGTACAATGATCGCCGATACGATCAGCTTGTACCAGGTCGCCCCGAAAAAATCCTTACACAGACTGTAAATCGTGTCTTTTTTGAAAATCGACAGATTCGAGGAAAAACCCATCACACCCAGGTTGATTGTATAAAGCCCTGTATTGACGATGATTCCGGAAAGAATGGGTTCCACTCCCAGTCTGGTCTGCAGGGACGCCATGATAAAGCCGGAGCAGACACCAGCCGCCATGGCCGCAAACAGTGCCAGAATCGGATGGCCCATGATGGCCACCTGCGCACCGACGGCGCAGCCCAGCGTGAAGCAACCGTCTGTGGAGAGGTCTGCGATATTTAAAATGGAGTAGCTCAAAAACAGAGCCAGCGCGATCAGCCCATAGATGATTCCCAGCTCCAGGGCATTCGTCACTACCGAAAGTGTAATAATTGAACTCATGAAAATTCCGTTTCCTTTCTCAATCAAACAGAGGAGAGTACTCAGTGCGGCACAAGTCGCAAAACGCCTTACCTGACCCTGCGCATCATAAGACAGTAGCCCGCCAGAGCATTTTATGTCTGCTCCAGGCGAGCTTCCATTTTTTCTGGTAACAATTCAGAAGCGACGCATTCGTCTGTGGCTCCCTTTCTGAATCGTTCCTTTTTCTTTATTCTTTCAGCTATTGTCAGCCATTACTTACATATTCCACATCTGCGTCTTCGTTTCATTCCAATCAGGCAGAGCGGAAGTTCACAGGCTTTACTCCATGCTCTCTGCCGTCACAACCTCTACGATCTGTGTCGCCACCTCTTCGAATCCGCTGTAGTCAATGCCAAGCGCCTCCGCTGTCTCCGTGTTGACGGTGACAATACCATTGTCGAACGTAACGACCGCGGTTTCTGCCGGATCCGCACCCTGCAGGATGGAAACAGCCAGGTCAGCGGTCTCTTTTCCAAGCAGCTCATAGTCTACGCCATAGCCGACAAACGCGCCGTTTACCGCGAAGGAATCTGCGCCGGTGTAATGCGGGATGCCCGCCTCGATCAGTGTTTCATAGATGGAAAGCTCCGCGGACATTACCGTATTGTCAGTCGGGGTAAAGATCGCCTCTACGCCATCCGCGATCAGAGACTCTACTGCCTGCTGAATTTCCGCGGTACTGGTTCCGGTCGCTTCATAATACTCAATGCCCTTCTCCTCCAGATACGCCTTTGCGTCTGCGATCGGCTGCTCGGAGGAATCCTCAGACAGGCTGTACAGAAGGCCTACCTTAGAAAGATCCGGATTTGCGATAAACATCAGGTCAAGAATCGCCTCGGTATTCAGGGCATCACTGGTTCCGGTAATGTTTCCGCCCGGCTCTTCCATGGAATCGATCAGCTCAGAGCCTACCGGATCGGACACTGCCGCAAACACAATCGGGATATCCTTGCCGGAATCCTCGATCTCTTCCTGCAAAATGCTCACCGGCATCGTGGCGATCGGGATAACAATATCCACATCATCGTCATTCACCAGCTGAGACGCCTGCTGCATCATCGTGGAAGAATCCGCATTGCCGCTGTAAACATAGCCCTCATAGACATAGGTGTCTTCGCCTTCCTCAGAAAGCGCGTCCAGCTCTGCAAGGATTGCGTCTTCAATCTGATCCAGCGACGCGTGATCCATGAGCTTCAGGATTCCTACCTTATACTCCTCTGCCATCGCTGTGCCGGACACCGTCATAGCTGCCATTGTCGCCGCAAGTGCGCATACTGCCAATTTCTGTTTCATTTTTAATCTCCTTTCGTGTTGAAAATCTATTCAGACCAGCTTCCGTGTTTTTATTCTGATGCTGCTCTGAACTGGTAAAACAGGATCCTGCTTACAGGATTCCTGCGCTGCCGCGCATCTGCGCCAGCAGATATCTTCCTTTGCGCGGCATTTGCCTTCTATCGTTACACCGGTACCACGCTGCCCGCATACGGAAGCACGTACACCGTTTTCCCGGTGAAGTCGATCTTGCTTAACAAAGCATACATTTTTCTATATTAAATTCTGACACATTTTCCATTTCTTTCAATAAAGCAGAACGCCTGCGGTACTTCACTCATCCACATACGATTAATCTCAAAATGATGTCTCTCTAGCATATGTCTGCACTCATTTGTCTTCATTTTACAAAAGTCCGACTTAAACTGATGAACACCGCTGCTTTTTGTAAGCTCCTGCACATTTTTTATATCCGTACATCTGACAAGCTCATCTTCCAGATTCAATACCTGAGCCAGATAAATAATCTCAACCCTACTGCAATACCGTTTGAGCAACTCTATATTCTTTTTCAGATTACCCACAACTGGAACATCAGTGTCAAAAGCAAACACTACCATTGTCCCTGGTTGAATTGACAACAACTGTGATTTAGGCAAAAGTTTCTGCACAACATTGAATACCTTTATTTTTCCGGGAATAAGTAAACCCGGATTCTCTTTCAAAACGCGAATCAGCTGCTGTTCACATGGTCCCTCAACAAAATATATACATCTGTCAGCCACCAGCCCACCCCGCTTCCAGCTCATCCAAAAGTGAATCATCCGGCAAGGAAGCAAAAACATCGTTTTCAACCGCATTTCGGATGGAATCAGTGTTTCTTTTTAAAATTTCTGACGCGGCAATTGCAGTCACTTTACTTCTGTCATCCTCCATCTGCCTTCGCAGAAAAATATAAGAATGCTTTGGCAGATTTAAGTCCAGCATATCTGTGTTATGCGTTGTAAAAATCAGCTGCTCGTTCATCTGGATTCGATCCAACATAATACCAAAAATTCGCTTTTCAATATCACTTTGAATATAAGAAAAATGCTCGTCACAGTAATAGAAATATCCCTTTTTTGTCATCATTGACGCAAGGAAAACCGCTACATCAATGCCTTCCGCGGTTCCGCTCGAAAGCGCTTCGTGATTTAACAGTTTTCCATCCTGGATAATGATTTCCCTGCCTTTTCTCCTTATAATAAAAGTATCTTTCAAATCCCTCGACAGTATTACATCTCCAAGTGTTGGATCCAGCGTTCCGATTACAGCTTTCATTGTTTTTAACAATTCATTTTTATCCACGCCTGTTGTTTTTAAAGAAGACTCAATTTCCGGATATGCAAATCGGCAATTCAGAACCCCCACCTTTTTCCTTAATGGTTCCGAAAGCGGAGACACTTCCTGGGAATTATCTTCCAGCTTCTCCACACATTTTTCATAGGAGTCCATTTTTTCAATTTCCGCCTTCGCGTATTTTACTGATACTTCCATTTTAGAAACATCAATGTCTGCGGTAAGGCGCTGCAGTACATATCCTTCGTTTACAAAATCAATACAGAATTTGCCTGTATTTTCCGATACCATATCATAAAGCACTGCCGGATTTCCCGTGTTGATGTATTCAAAAATCCTCAGCAAAGCCCTTCCAAGACTTGTTTTTCCGGTAGCATTCGCCCCCATAAGAATAACTATCTTTTTGTAGCGGAAGCGTTCGCGTCCTTCCAGATGTTCTCCTTCAATAATAGAATTTACTACCTTTTTAGGATACGTAAAGTCAATTTCAAAATCTTCAAACCCATATATCCGGTCTAATTTTAAATGTAATACAATCATTTAGCCCAACTCATTTCTTCATTATTTTTGAACTAATGATAATATCCTTATGTTAAAAAGTCAAGGACTTATCTACACCGGTACCACGCTGCCCGCGTACGGAAGCACGTACACCGTTTTCCCGGTGAAGTCGATCCTGCTTACTAATTCCTCCAGGTCCGTTCCTGCCTCGATTCCCATGGGGCGGACCATTTCCGGTTCCAGCTCCGTCAGTGTGTAGACGTGGCTGGCTTTTTTCAGCTGCTCTACTGTCAGATAGAAGATATAGCCGCCGATCGTAAAGTCTGCCCGCAGCGAAGGATCCAGATGGCCCTCCTGCAATGGCTTCAGCCAGCTGAAATAATCAGGAGCGCCACCGCCCTCCGGGCACTTGCAGGTCCAGAGCATAATTCCGCCCGGCCTGAGCGCACGCATGGCGTTCAGCATCCCTTTGCAGCCCTGATACAGATTCATATCCTTCGGAGCGCCGCCGCTGGAGCAGAGAACGATATCCGCCGGCTCTTTTACCTCGACCTCATAACATTTTTTCTGAAAGTCGCAGCTTGCCTCCCAGGCCGCGTCCATGTCGCCGGAAAAGATTCCGCTATGAACACCGCTCGCCGCGACGACAAGATTAATCCCAAAGTCCGCATGCACCAGATGCGCGGCCTCCATCATATCCTCGTGAATCGGGTTATCCTTCAGCTTACAGCAGCCCACACGGACATCGGTCATCGCCTTGTCCGGATCCAGTGCGCGCCGGTGATTCTGCCGGATCGAATCGCGCCCGGAAACGCCCGGAAGCAGATTCTTCCGCCCGCCGCCAAAGCCGGCCATCATGTGATGCACGGTTCCGCCCAGGACGATCACCTTCCGCCCCACTACAAGCGGGTTTACGCGCACATCGGTTCCACGGGAGGTTGTCCCCACATAAACCAGATCCGGTGCGTCACAGTCGTGATCGAGCACCCGCACCCGCTCCACAACCCCCTGTGAGCAGATCTTCACCAGCTCCTGCTCTGTGGAAGGGCGGTGCGTTCCAACCGCAATCAGAATCACCATCTGGGCGTACGCCACGCCAACTGTATCATGGAGGTAATCGACCAACAGCGGAATCACCTGATCCTGATGCATCCAGCTGCGCGTAACGTCGCTGACCACAATCGTCACCTCGTCGTCCTTTTTTATAACCTCCCACAGCGGTGCGCCGCCGATTACGCCGTCCTCAATCGAGTGCAGGAAGGCCGCTTTCAGGTCTGTAATCTCCTCCATCGGGTTCGGCAGGATCGTTTTAACTGAAGCCGCTCCGGCGACCGTAAATTCTACCTTTTCTTCGCCGTAGCCAAGCGATATTTTTTCGTCCATATGCATTCCCTCCACAATCGTTCAGGGCACTCTGCCCGTCCACACAATGCCGAATGTCCCACAGACATTCCTTTCACACCAGCCGAACCGAAATGCACAAGTCCAGATACGGCATCAGCAATAAAACTTTATACCCAACCAGAAAATTATTCCCGCTGCCCGGCGCATCAGCATCAAAGCACCATACTCACCACGGCCGCCGCAAGTACCGCCGCTAAAAATACCAGACACACCGCATCCTCTTTGTGAAATGGGTACTCATGGTATCCGCTGTCCACAGTCCGCAAATTAAATCCTCTCAGCTGTGCGCTCATCGCTCCGGCATCCACCTTTTTCATACTGGAAATCAGAAGCGGCACAAACAGCGGCACGATCAGCCGGATCCGGTGGAAAATATTTCCTGTGTCGTACTCTACCCCGCGCGACTTCTGCGCATCCTCGATGTCGTGAAATTCCGTTGTAAACAGCGGCACGAACCGGAATGCGGTCGTAACGATAAATGCGTAGCGGTAGGGCACATGCAGCCGTTTTACCAGTGCGCCGCACAGGTCGTTCATCCGTGTTATCGCAAACAGCAGCATCAGCGGAAGCATCGTCGCTACAATCCGCAGGCTGAGAAGCAGGGCGCTTTTGAGGCCGCCGACCGTAAACACACAGAACCCGCCAATCACCAGCAGCGGATCGCCGGTCCGCACAAACAGCAGCTGCAAAAGGAACATAATCAGTCCCAGCACCAGCAGGTTTCTGGTCAGGCGCAGCGCCCGTTTCTGCAGTCCCGCGAAGGAGGATATCAAAATCATCAGTACGATATAAAACAGCTCCATCAGCACGCTGCCGCAGAGGATACAGGCAATTCCATAAAGAAACGCCGCGAGCAGCTTCATGACCGGGTTCAGCCGATGTAAAAAGGAGTCTCCGGGTACATAATCCAGTAAGTTCATGCCTGTGCGCCCCCTTTTCCCTTTGAAGCCTTCCTGTTTCTGGTTCCCGCACGCTTCTCAATAGGCGCTCCGGAAGAGATTCGCTTTTCCCTTCGAATCGCCTCCGCCATTTCTTCCACCGTATACACATCCGAAAACTGTTCTCCGAACCGCAGCGCCAGCATTGGAATCTGCGCAGGCAGGACGTGCGCCTGCTCCAAAATCGACATATCCTTCATGATCTGCCCGGTCGGACCCTCTCCCACGAGCCGGCCGTCCGTCAGCACCATCACACGCTTCGCGTACTCCTGCACCAGCTCCATATCGTGGCTCACCATCAGCACCGTCAGGCCTGTCTCCCGGTTCAGTCCCGTGATATAATCCATGATCCGGATGCATTCCCGGTAGTCCAGTCCGGTCGTCGGCTCATCTAAGATGACCAGCTTCGGCTTACAGGCGAGAACACTCGCCAGTGCAATCCGCTGCCGTTCACCCCTTGAGCGGGTAAATGGGAACCAGTCTCCATTCAGTTCAAAGGTCTCCAGCATTTCCTCTGTCCGCTGCCGGACTTCTTCCTCCGGCATCCCCTGTACCTGAGGGCCAAAGGCAACTTCCTCGCGCACCGTATTCTGGCAGATCTGACGATCCGGATTCTGAAACAGAAATCCCACTTTTTTCGCGATCGCACTGGTGCGCACCTTCCCGGTATCCTCGCCGTCCACATAGACGTGTCCGGAATCCGGCCGCAGCAACCCGTTCGCCAGGCGGCTCACTGTGGATTTCCCGGCGCCGTTGGAACCAATCAGCGCCACAATCTCACCTGGATGAATCGCAAAGGACAGGTCGTTTACGGTGTACGCTGCACCCGGATACGCATACGATACATGATCAAACTTCAGCATCCGGGCACCTCCTCGTCCGTTCCTTTCCTTCTCTGCCTGACGCAGATGAACGATGTAAATCCGGCACACGGCATCTGGGGATTCTCTTATCGGAATTTGCAATCATCCTGCACATCATACAGGCAAATGGGACAAAATCAATCCTCACCATCCAAGTACCTCCTTCACCATCCGCTCCGCGTGGTCGACATCTGTTGGCACTGCCCCATCATAGAGTCCTTCCTCCTTCAGCTGATTCCCCAGGCGGACCACCCGCGGCACACTGATGCCCAGAGTGTCAAACAGCGGCTGCTGCTCCACAATCTCACCGCTTTTGCCGTTAAAAACAATCTTTCCCTCATCAAGCACCACAATCCGCTTCGCATACTGGCTCAGCATCATAATTTTCTGCTCCACGACAACAATGGTTTTGCCGAATTCCTCATTCAGGCGTTTCAGAATCTCATAAATCATGATCGTGCTCTTCGGGTCCAGCTCGCCGGTCGGCTCATCCAGCACGATAATCTCCGGCTGCATCGCCAGAATCGACGCTATCGCCACCTTCTGCTTCTGTCCGCCAGAAAGAGAGCTGATCTCCCGATGCCGCAGCTCCTGAATCTGCAGCATCGCCAGCACCTCATCCAGCCGTTCGCCAATCTGCTCATGTGGCAGGCCAAAATTCTCTAATCCGAACAGGAGCTCATCCTCCACTTCCGAGGACACCATCTGACTGTCAATGTCCTGGAAGACCTCCCCCACAAAACGGGCGAGTTCTTCCGTCTGCACATCCACGGTATCTATGCCATTGACCTTTACTTCCCCGTAAAAGTCTCCTGGAAAATGATGCGGTACAATCCCGGAAAACGCGTAGGTCAGCGTCGACTTTCCCGCGCCGGAGTTCCCTGTGATCCCGACAAAGTCCCCGTCTTCAATGACAAGATTGATATTACTCAGGGCATTGTGCTCCTGTCCTTTATAGCAAAAGCTGAAATCCTTACACGCAATCATGGAATCTGTTTTTCCTTTCCGCTGCCTGGTTTTTGTACCGTTCAGACCGCAGCGAAGCGTAAACCTGCGGCCTGCTGTTCTGAATAGCTTTCAAATTTTTATTCTTTGTTGATAATTTTATCTACCGGGATACTCAGCACCGTAACGATCACACAATTCAGGCAGGCCGTCACCACCGTGACAAGCGCCATGCTCATAAACTGCGCCATCGGCATCGGGTTCGCATAGGTCAGCGCCGCCAGTCCGGTGAACGCAAACCCGGAAATCAGCGTCGTGATAAATGTATTCACCAGCGCTCTCGGCACCTTCGGCATCGGATTTGCAAGCAGCAGGCACATCGCGACCGCGCCGACGGTCTCACTGATCAGGCCAAGCCAGGCCATCGAGGTGCCGATCTGGCTGATGCAGCCGGAGATAAATCCGATGATCGCCGCTTCTCTGATATTCGGCTTAATGATCAGAATCGAAAGGCAGTAGGTCGCGATCAGAAAATTCGGGTGCATATTTCCAAGCACCAGAAAGCTTGCGCACAGGCGCAGCACCACGCCAACCGCCATCATGATCCCCACCAGAATCAGATTGTTAATGTTCTTCAAACCTGTCTGGTTGTCCGTCTTAACCTGTCTTTTCTCTGCCATAGTATTTCCCTTTCCATGCGTAAGATTCCGCCCATCCCCGCCGCACACACGGGAAATGGAAAATGTGTCGCAGCTGGCACAAATCTGGATATTGATAACTCTTTTACATGCTTTCTCATATCCCTCTGCTATATAAAAGCCGATTGCTCCGTGCTTCGCATTTTTCCAATAAAAAAGTCCTTATGAAAACATAAGGACAGATTCTATTCTGCGGTACCACCTTATTTGCCGTCTCTGCTCCTTCCGGATCGCTGGTCAAAGCTCGTCTGCCGCCTTTACCCGTAGCCACGGGCTGCAGCCGATTCCCTGTCCGCCATCCAGGTCAAACCAAAGACAACCACTCTGCGAAATGCTGACACATTTCCGACCCTTAACGCAGGCATACGTCTTGACTACTGGCCGCAAACCCTCGATACGGTCTCCATATCGATCCCTCAACGTGCGGCGTTCACCTCGCCCTCCGTGACTCATTTGCAGGCTGCTTACTGTGGGTATCCCAGCACCACCCACTCTCTGTGAGCGCATCTCCTGTTTGACTTTCACATCGTCGGTTTTCCTTATTCAAATAGACGCAGCCACAGGACTTCTGCAAAGCTGCGAGATACCGTTATTTTGGCATATACAAACGAATTTGTCAACCAATTTTTTGTTGCTTTTTCCTTTTCTATTCAGTAAAATCTACCTGTTGCAAGATACGGTTGTTCTGGCAACCCGCAAAGATTGCTGCGTGACGGGGCTTTTCGAACAGCGCTACAGATCACACCTTGACCAATTTACGTTATTTTAGGCACTACTGGTGTGACCAGTAACCGAACAGCCTCACTCCGAAAGAAAGAGAGACCGCGAAAATGAACGTACCCATCATCCGAGACGCAAAACTGGCAGACGCCCGTCGCCTTTTGGACATCTATCGATATTATGTAGAAAATACAGCCATCAGCTTTGAATATATTGCACCGTCCCTCCCGGAATTTGAAGCACGTATGAAAGGAATCATGAAGCGCTACCCTTATCTTGTCATTGAAAAGGAAGGCCGTATCCTGGGATATGCCTATGCGCACCCGCTTGTGGAGCGGGCCGCCTATGACTGGTCCTGTGAGCTGACCATCTACCTCGACCAGGACGTGCGCAGGCAGGGGCTGGGCCGCCGACTCTACGAAGCACTGGAGGAACGCCTGAAGGAAATGGGCATTTTAAATCTGTATGCCTGTATCGGATATCCCGAAGAAGAGGATGAATATCTGACGCGAAACAGCGCGGATTTTCACGCACACCTGGGATTTCGGGCCATCGGAACATTCCGTAAATGCGGTTATAAATTCGGACGCTGGTATCATATGATCTGGATGGAAAAATTCATTGGAGAACATCCGTCCGGACAGGCGCCGGTCCTGAAGTGGAAAGACCGAAGTGAAGCGTAAACCTGGAAGCCTGTATCGTAATTCCATGTACCTTCTGCTTGCCTGTTTCGCCGCAATTTCCGCACCTGCCTGTATAAGCTGACAGCATCCCCGGATCATTATGAGATCCGGGGATGCTGTTCATTTCCAGGTGATTATTCAGTACATCCTTACAGTTACGTTATCACTTAAGCTACGTAAAGCTGGCCGTTCACAACAATATAGTTTATTCCGCCATAAGTAATCGTTCCATTATTGCCGGTATCCAGGATGCCCTCTTTTACAATGAAAAGTGCTCCATCATACATGACAACCTGTGAAACCTTCTGCACCATACCTGCTCCGATGTAATACCACTGGTTATTGCCGCCGATCGACACTGCGTTCAGCCACAGGCCGCTGTATTCCATGCAAATACGTCCTACTGCGATTACAAAGGTTTCTCCATTATATGACACCAGCCCGTTCACAGTCGTATCCAGAAGACCGTTTGTGATATAGAACCAGGCTCCGTCATGAATCGCCAGACCCGTGTACTGCAGCTGTACCTGTCCAAAGGATACGTAATACCACACATTCTCATACAGACAAAGCTCATTTGCGCCAAAGTCAATCAGGCCATTTTTGATAAAGAACAGGCCTCCGTCATACGGAACTACCCCTACGTAGCTTTCCGCAAATTCACTATTCTGATAATAGCGGAACACTCCATCCGCATCCAGAATCAGGCCTTCCTTTTCCGTCGGTTCTGTCGCGTCGGTCTCTGTTTCTGTTTCTGTCTCGCTGCTGCCTGCGTCCGTTTCGGTCTCGCTCCCGCTTGCGTCCGTTTCCGTCTCGCTGCCGCTTGCGTCCGTTTCCGTCTCGCTGCCGCTTGCGTC
>JAJQCQ010000058.1:53264-54642 GCA_021202635.1 Lachnospiraceae bacterium
CCGTTTCCGTCTCGCTGCCGCTTGCGTCCGTTTCCGTCTCGCTGCCGCTTGCGTCTGTTTCTGTCTGTCCGGTCGCCGCAATCACTTCCGTTTTCGTTGTGCCGCAGACGGTACAGGTGTAAGTCATGACTCCTTCTGTTGTATCGGTCGCGGCTGTCGTCACCGTACCACTATCCCAGGTATGTCCGGTGGCTGCAATCGTTTCCGTGGCCGTTCCGGTATAGGTATCTCCATTGAACGTGACTGTCGCTGTCCAGGTTCTGGTTCCATCCTTCGTACAGGTGACTTCTTCCGTCACGCTGCCAGTGATATCCGCCGCCTCTGCCGCAATCGACTCTGTATGGCTGCTGTCGTTCTGGCAGGTAAAGATTGCCGTGGCCGAGCTGTAATCCTCACCCCAGCTCCACGACGGTTCGCCCCATTTGTGGCCGATCGCCGCGATCACTGCAGTGTCCTTTGTCTCGCTGCAATTCCTGCAATGGATGGACTGGCTTCCGTCCGTCGTGCAGGTTGCCGCCACATCTACTGTATATTCCGTTTCCCAGTCATGGCCGGTCGCGGCCACCTCACGCGTTTCTGTTGCCTGGCACAAAGAGCAGGTGCGCTCCTCGCTTCCCTTCGTCTCACAGCCCGCTGCTGTAGTCGTCACCCAGCTTCCATAGCTGTGGCCGGTCGCCGCAATCACCACGCTGTCTTTCGTCGCGCTGCAATTCTTACAGTGAATGGACTGACTTCCCTCCGTGGTACAGGTCGCAGCCACATCCACCGTGTAATCCGACTCCCAGTCATGGCCGGTCTCATCCAGACCCTGCGTTTCCGTAAATCCGCACACCGTACAGGTACGCTGCTGGCTTCCTGTGCCCTCACAGGTCGGCGAATCTACAGTCTCCCATTCACTAAAGCTATGGCCAGTCGCGGCAATCGTGCTTCCGGCAGTCACTGTCACACCGCAAACCGTGCAGACGGTATCGCCGGTGTAACCGGCTTCCGTACAGGTCGCCGCTTTCGCATTCTGAATTTCCGTCGTATGTCCTGTGGCCGGGATCGCTTCTCCGGCAGTTACCGTTGCACCGCAAACTGTACATACGTCATCGCCAGTATACCCATCTTCCGTACAGGTCGCCGCTTTCGCGTTTTGGGTCTCAATTGTGTGACCAGTTGCGGGAATTATTTCACCAGCCGTCACTGTTTCTCCGCAGACCGTGCAGACCTCATCTCCGGTGCAGCCATTCTCTGTACAGGTCGCGGCCTTCACATTCTGAATTTCCGTTTTGTGGCCGGTCGCTTTAATAGTTTCACCAGTGCTCACGGTTTCTCCGCACACCGTGCAAACCTCATCTCCGCTGTAGCCGTCCTCCGTACAGGTCGCAGCTTTCGC
>JAJQCQ010000065.1 GCA_021202635.1 Lachnospiraceae bacterium
CTCTAAAACCATTTTCATTTTGTTTACTTATATGTATCTTTAGAAAGTTTTGTCCAACCATTAGATAATATAAGAAGAGACTAATGCCTCTGCTATATATTTAAAATGTGCACATATATCCAAAGGGTTGGATATATGTGCACATCAGTGCTTAACAACCTCTCCCAAGTTAAAATCATCGCAACCTACAGTCCCATCAAGACATCCAACAGCACAGCATGTATCCCACAAAATCAATCCTTAACACTTAAAAGAATACATGGTAATCCGATATAAATGCTTTAATCAAGCTGTTTTTTATCCATATAAGCTTTTGCCTCGGTTAATGTCAGCTTAAATTGATCCATAATATTTTCAATGATTGTATCGTCTGGCATTTTAATTTTTCTAAGTGCACTTATCACAGCATTTACTGCTGCATCTTCTCTAATTTTTTCTATAGCATAACACATATCAGTCACCTTGTCCTTTCTTTGAACCTGAAAATCTGCATTCATTATCTCGTTTAACATAAGCACAGTATCAGTTTTCAATAATCTAAAACGCTCGTCTGTTGAAAGTTGTTCAATCTTATCGGGTTTTCCCATATTCTTGATATAAATCAGAGCCTTCCCCAAATCAGAATTGAACTTCTGTGCTGCATCCTCATCCGTCAGTTCTTCAGGAATAATCAGATTAATTTTCCAATCATTGAGTCCATAATAATCTCTTTCATCCTTCACATCTAACATCTCAAACAGGCTCCTCGGAGCATCCCATTCGCCGGAACCCCAGTAGACAACAAGCGTATATACAGGTACGAGTTTATCCGTCCGGTGAAAGTCTGAGAGAAAGTCTTGGTGCACGTTGCCTCTGTTTTTCGCATCACGATGTGCCTTTGTGGCTTCCTGTATCTGAGCGGCGTATTCCATAAAATCATAGAGCGCATTTCTGACCGGCATTGCATTATGCGGTTCTGTCTGGTTCTCAATTCCACACAGCATATATACCTTGTTTCCTTCAGTCATAACAGAATAAAATGCATCTCTGATTTTCTGAACCGGCTGCATTCTTATCCCTGTATCATCTTCTCCATATGGCACAACCACCTCAGTTGTATCTACAACTTTCAATTGTTCTGGTTTAATCACTTCCTTGCCATCGTAAAGGAAATAGTTGAATGCATCTGCAAACACTTCCTTGTCTTTGACGAATTGCTTTGTCAATGTATCTGTATCGGCCATGTCTACCACCACCTTTCCATACTCACCTTCCATGCATTAAGATTACCACAAAACCGCTCTGTGTTCAACTGAGAATTTTCTGAAAACTCTATAAAGCGCCGTCCTGACGCAGTCATGCGTACCAACCCCACCCACCGCTTCCAGCAATCGAATGGGCGACATCTCTCATCACACTGTTACTACAAATCTATCCTCAAATCAGGCCTCTATACCTATACTATACTACTTTTATACTTCTTGAAGGGGTTGACTTTTAGTTTCAAAACGCATATACTAAGCCCAGTATTAAAAAACCTTTCGGGTTTTTGCATGGGGCGGCGTTGCGACGGTGCCCCTAGTTTTTTGAAAAATTTTGTCCGATCACCTTATAGAAGTCGGACATTTTTGTTCTCCGGAATAAGCTTATTACCCATCACTTCTATTTCTCCATAGAAAAACCCCGGCCCGTAGGACACCGGAGTATGATCAGCATCATTATACGCAAGCCTTACTGTAATCATTCAATCGCTACACAACACTTATTTATCTCTATCTATTAGGCTTGTTTTTATTGCATAAATATATATCTTTTCAAGACAGAATGCAACAGATTTTTATCAGGAAACTCGCTAATCCTGTGATTTAAGAAGTTCCGCCAGATTGCGCTTAGAGGCTCCATCAGGATAACCAGAGGCGCGGCGGGTTCGATTGCTTGAATTATAAACAATGCTCCCAAAAGTGTCAATGGCTTTCTGGTTTAAAACCATCCAGAAAGCCATCAAAAAAACCATACCGCACAAGCTGAGATCTTCTCTCAGTCAAAGTCCTCGGCAGTAGCACCCACTCTATCCTCCACTCCCATATCCTCACAAAACAAAATCTTAATCTCCTCCATTCCGACTTCCACTCTCCGCACATTCTCCACGATATTCTTCTCGTCATCCCCGGTAAGCTCAATTCCATGTTCACGCATAGATGTCAGAATTTCTCCAAGCAAATCTTCCTCCCTTATTGACGCGTTCTTACAATCATTCTTTTTCCTAAATCTTTCCCGGCAGTTCCACGCTTTATACCGTGTCTTGTTCCGGTTGGTGTAGGTGCGGCGCACCATCGGACTCCCACACTCCGCGCAGAACACAATGCCGTAGAGGAAATGTGTCGGCGCTTTCGTCCGGTGGATTCCGGCTTCCCGCTCCTGCTTTTCTTTTTCAAAAATTTCTTTGACCTGATTCCACACCTCGCGGCTGATGATGCCCTCGTGATCATCCTCCACATAGTAGGTTTCGTACTCAACATTCTTCATCGGCTGCTTGGTCAGGTAATCCGTAGGCGCTTCCTTCTGCAGATGCAGGTCGCCCACATAGGCCGGATTGTGGAGAATCCGGATGACAGTATCGCCATTGAACGGCCTCTTGCTCCGCATCCGCTTTGCCCCCGCCGCATTCAGGTCATCTGCGATGCTCTTATAAGTCATGCCACTCATGAAATCATCGAAAATCCGCTTGATAATCCAAGCATCCTGATTGGGAACCAGTTTTCCTTCTTCGTTCATGTCATAACCAAGGATGCGGTTGTTTCCCATATGGTAAATGCCCTTCTGAAAATTCTTCCGATAAGTCCAGCGGACATTGTCACTGATGGAGTGGCTCTCCTCCTGCGCTACGATGGACATCACCGAGAATAAAAATTCTGCCTGCGGGTCCATGTTGCTGATTCCCTCACGTTCGAAGCGGACTTCCACACCGTAGGTCTTCAGCTCACGGGAGTAGTTCTGGCAGTCTGCCGCATTTCTGGCAAATCGGCTGATACTCTTGACCAGGATGATATCAATCTTCCCGGCTTTCGCGTCTTCCATCATTTCGAGGAAGCGCGGCCTGTGCTTTACGCTGGTCGCGGAGCGCCCCGGATCTGCGTAGATTCCGGCGGATTCCCAGCCTTCGTGATTCTCAATCAGATTCGTGTAATAATTCCGCTGTGTTTCGAAGCTCTCCAGCTGCTCGTCCTTGTCGGTGCTGACACGGCAGTACGCTGCCACCCGGTGCACATTCCTCGCGTTCCCGCCAATCTTCGTAATCTTCATGTATTTCTCCTCTCCTTTCCGGGTGTGAGCCTATCCCCACACCCTGCTTTTCCGGCTCAATTTGCCGCTGTCCGCACATTTCCTATTCTTTCCATACACAGTAATTTCTTCCGTGTGGACGCTTATTGCAGCGCATCCGCAGGAGCCATCTCTCCTGCTTTTTCTGATGTTCCGGATGCCGATTCCTCATCCTGCGCCACGAGCATTTCTTTCATCACGCCAGCATCTTTTTCTCTGACTGCCATCTCTGCAGCATCTTTTTCTCTGGCAGCCGCCTCCGCAACTTCCTTTGCAGCTTCCACCCATCTTCTGGTCACGCCTACGCTTACCTGCTTTTGGCTGAATGGGACATCGCTCTCCTTATCATAATTCACCGTTACCCTGCTTTTTAAACCGCACTTCCAGTTCACAACAGCAGTATCCCACTTCTTGAACACAATGCTCCCGACCATCTCATGCAAAAAGAAGTATTCCACCTTTTCAAGCACCGGCATTTTCTCTTTCATACACAGAGCCGCAAAAGCATCCCCTTCGGTCTCCTCTTTGGATGCAAGCTTTTGTAATGCTTCTATATCCAGTTCCTCATAAGCCTGCCGGAGCACACGGTCGACATATTTTTCTTTGATGTAATAGCCAGCGCAAAATGCATTTCCTTTTTCCGGAGGACAATGCCACGCCGGGAACCGGTCACCTACAACAACATTGCTTCTGACAAGTTTTTCCCCGCAGATAGGGCAGCAGAGCCGTCCGAAATATGGATACTGTGCAGAGCCATTTTTAAGATTTTTCAAGGATCGAATCTCCTTCACAGCCTCAAAGACGCTCCTGTCCACAATCGGCTCATGATGGTTGCTGATGTAATAAAACGGCAGCTCGCCCTTATTTCGCACCATCTTATGGGAAAGAAGGTCTGTAACATAATACTTCTGGCAAAGCACATCACCTACATATTTTTCGTTTTCGAGGAGACGATCCAAAACCGCCGATGTCCATTTGCCGCCTCGTTTGGCCGGAATCCCATCCCTCACAAGACCCTCCGCAATCTGCGTCGTTGACCGGCCATGGTAATACTCGTCAAAAATCCGCCGTACAACAGGAGCAGTTTCCGGATCTGGCACAAAAGTTTCTCCGTTTTTCTTCATATACCCATAGATTGCAGTCCAGTGTGCTTCCCCCGCTTCTGACCGTTTTCGGTAACTCCATTTGAAATTTTCTGAAATGCTGCGGCTTTCTTCCTGCGCGATAGCTGCCAGAATGGAGAGCACCATTTCCGATGCGCTGTTTGCGGTATCAAGCCGCTCCTTCTCGAAATACACAAATACTCCGTACATCTTTAATTCCCGCACAATCGAAAGGCATTCCGCCGTATTTCTGGCGAAGCGGCTGATTGACTTGGTTATTATGTAATCAATTTTTCCTTCCCTGCAGTCTGCCAGCATACGTAAAAAGTCGCTTCTGCCCTCTGCGGAGGTGCCGGAAGCCCCCTTGTCTGCATACACATCCACGAGCTTCCAATCTTCGCGTGAATCAATCTGTGTACGAAAGGATTCCATCTGAACCGTCAGGCTGCTCTCCTGTATCTCCATCTCCGTGCTGACACGGCAGTAGGCAGCCACACGCTTTTTGGGAACCTCTGCTCTGGCTTCAGGCGAAGTCTTTATCAACTTTGTAACTCGTTTTCCTTTATTCATTTTGGCTCCTTTCCTGCCCTCCGCAGCCGGATACGCTTAAAAATTCGCAAGATTTACGGCTGCGGTAGAGTTCACACACTCAAACTTATTCACTTTGTAATGCGCTGCTGAATTCACACTTCCTGCAAACTTCAGGCAAACAGGAAAGCCGTTCGCGTGATTTTCTATCTGCGGCAAACCGGTCTACCTCCATGCAAAACTCTTCATACCCTGGTTTCATCCCGGACTTCGCAATCTTTCCGATTGCGTTTAACACATCATCCCATGTACGCTCCATTTGTTTCTCCTCTCCGGGTGTGGATAAAAAACCACACCCAACAATACTGCTTCTCCTATGCTGTTTCGGCAGCTGCTTCCGGAAACTATGTCTGCGTTTCACCTTCTGCATCTGCTTCTTCCATATCCACACCTGCTGCAGAACGGCCAGCCGCCTCCGCTTTTCTCTTCTCCGCTGCCGCCATTGCCTCGGCCAGCCATTTCCTTGAAATATGCGTTTTCCGCTGTGCTTCACTGTTCGGAAAATCGCAGGGTTTCGTGTAATCTACATGGATTGCGCTCTTTAACCCGCATTTCCAGCTGATTACCATCGTATCCCATTTCTTAAAGGTAATCTCCTGCACCATGGCATTCAGGAAATAGTATTCAATGCTGTCAAGCTCCGGCATTTCATGCTTCATCTGAATCGCTGTCTGGGCTGCCTGAACAATTGTTTTGTCACGCCGCTTTGTCTGCTTCTCCAGTTCCTCCATGGAGAGTTCACGGTAAGCGGTCCGCAATGTTTCATCGAAATATACCTCATCCACATATCGTCCGGCACAGGCAACGATCCCGCGCTCCGGAGGGCAGTGCCACACGGCTGGCGAATTATTTCGTGCAAGAACGATCCGCTCCATCTTCTTTCCGCAGACCGGGCATGTGATTTTATCTCCGTAAGGATACTGGATGCGTTTTCCTTTTCTGGAGCGCAGATTTCGGATGGTCTGTGCCAGTTCAAAGTCCTCGCGGCTTACAATCGCCTCATGATGCTCATGGATGTAATATCCCGGAACCAATGTCTGGTCATTCCTGCGCCGCTTGTGTGTGAGATGATTCTCCACATAACTTTTCTGGCACTGTGCATCCCCACAGTACTTCTCATTCGTAAGCAGGAAATCAACGGTGGAATACTGCCAGTGGCCGTCTTTCGGTGCCGGAAGCCCCTCCGCTTCCAGCTCCGCCGCAATCTCCTTCGTCTTCTTTCCATGGATGTATTCATCAAAAATACGCCGCACGATCGGAGCCGTTTCCTCGTCCACCAGATATTCTTCTTTCCCCTCTTTTTTAAACCCGAAGGTTGCCGCCCATTTCGCGATCCCATCCTGATAGCGCTTACGCTGGTTCCACTTAATGTTCTCCGAAATGTTGCGGCTCTCTTCCTGCGCAATAGAAGCCAGGATGGAAAGCACCATCTCCGACGCGTCGTTTTTTGTATCCAGATGCTCTTTCTCGAAGTAAACGTACACGCCCATGGCACGAAGCTCCCGGACATACGTGAGACACTCGACGGTATTACGGGCAAAGCGGCTGATGGACTTCGTCAGAATATAATCGATTTTCCCAGCTTTACAGTCTACAATCATTCTCATGAAGGAATCCCTGTGCCGCACCTGGGTCCCGGAAATACCTTCATCTGCATACACGTCCGCAAGTTCCCATCCCGGATGATCCGCAATCAGGGTGCGGAACGACTCCATCTGCGTCTGCAGGCTGGATTCCTGCTCTTCCTTATCCGTGCTGACACGGCAATAAGCCGCCACCCGCTTCGTATCAGGAAGAGGCGATGCCTGGTTTTCCACATCTACAGGCTTTTCCTTTTTTAGAACCTTTACGCTCTTTCGTGGTCTTCTTTTGACAACAGATGCGCCTGCTGCCTGCTCCTGCTGCTGGACAGACGCATCAGCTTTGCTTTCCGCAGTTATAGCATCTGCATCTTCCATAAACACATTTCTCACCATCTTTTAACGCTCCCTTCCCTTTATTTGAACAGCATCCCCACAACCTCTGGAAAATCTCCGTGTTGCGGTTTATCCCTTTCCATCCGTGTTTCATTTTCCACGCTTCCGACCGGTAGCGGTCTGGAATCTCCTCATCCCGCGATGGATTGTTTACCCCGTTCTTAAGATTCTCCTGTACACGGTCGAACTGCTCCTTGCTCACGATTGCCTCATGGTGTCCTTCCAGATGATACATCGGATGGTCGCCCTTATTCTTCACAAGTTTTTTGTGGAGACAGTCCACCGTCACATATTTCCCGGTCACGATATTGCCAAGATAAACTTCATTTCGAAGATAACCTTTCAGACGGCCCCGCTCCCATACCATCCCCGTCCCTTCCGCATCCTCCAGTTCCTGCAGTGCCTTGACAATTTTCCAGATGACCTCGCCGCGCTCTGCCATATCAAAAGCCAGGCGGATGCGTTTCGCCTCCGGCTCGCAGATTTCCCACACACAGGTATCGCCGTCCATGTACTTCCGGTATCCGTAGCTCGCCGCGCTCTTTGGATTTCCTTTCGAACAGCTCTTATCATTCGCCCACTTGACATTCTGGCTCAAGTTGTTGATTTCTTCCTGCGCGACCGCCGCCAGCATCCCAAGCAGCATGTCACTGGACGGGTCCATCGTATCAATGCCTTCGCGGTCGAAGTGTACCGGAATGCCTAACTCCTTCAGTTCCCGGATACACTCGAGCGTATCGGCAAGGTTCCTCGCGAAGCGGCTGATGCTCTTCGTCAGTACCAGATCGACCTTGCCATCACGGCAATCCTGCATCATCTTCTGGAACTGTACCCGTTTCTTCGTGCTGCCGCCGGAGATGCCCCGGTCTGCATAGATTCCGGCAAGTTCGTAATCCGGATTTTCTCGGATCATCTTCTCATAGGCCTGTTTCTGTGTCTCAATGGAGCCTTCCTGCTCATCCGTCATCGTGCTGACACGGCAGTAAGCGGCGACTCTTGTTTTTCCATCACAGGCGGCGGAAGCCTCTGCCGCAGTGTTCTCTTCCAAAGGAACTGTCACGATGTTCTGCACCGTTTTTCGCTGCACGACCGGTTTCGCCGCAGCTGTTTCTGATGCTTTTGCGGCAGTTTCCTGCCCCGCAGTTCCCACACTCCCGCTTGCCTGAAGCCTACGTTTCTCCGCTGCAGCCTTTTCTGCCGTGCCTCTCCTCTTCCGCACCCGACAGGTCACTTCCACACTGCCCAGCGTGTGATTTTTCTCTTCCATAAAACTATCCGCTCCTTTCTGCTGATTTCCGAATGTGCCTTTCTCCTTCTAATTTTCCATCGTCTCCTGCATTTTTCTTGCCCTGCGCCGGTAGGTTGCCTGCTGTTTGGATGACTCTGTGCGGAAAGCTGTGTCTCCATCCAGATTGGCCAGCAGCGTCTTCCTCGGACCGGCGAACTCATCCCCGATGAATCCCAGCCGCAAAAGCCAGGTGCGCATCTGGTATTTCTGGTTTTCGCTCTCTTTTCCGTTCAGCCGCACATTGCGGATGGATGCCGTGTGGATGCAGAGCTGCCGCACAAGCGTCGCCCCTGCTTCGAGGGACGCAGCATCAAAGTCCGTAAGCTCCATCCAGCATTCCAGCTGCTCGCGGAGGATCAGGCTGAAGCCATCCTCTCCAACTCCGAATGCTTTCTCGACTAAGGCCTTGCGGTTGTTGAAATGTAAAATCATCTTGAATAATACCTCTGCGTCAAATACCTCCGGCAGGTAGTGCAGGCTGATGCCTTCTTTCGGGTAGTAGCCCACGCTTTTCAAAGACTCAAGCGCGGCTGTGACTTTTCCAATCTCGCTGATTGAAAAATCTTCTGTCCTTATGTGCGTTCCCATAACTGCCCAGCCGCCAACACGGTAAATCCGCTCGATTCTGTCATACACAGCTTTCGCTCCCAGTGCTTCCGACAGAAGCTGGCTGATTTCCCTCTGCTTTTTCACGTCACTGCCGCGTCCTCCGCCGACATCTGTACTGATCCAAAAGGTGTCATTTTCCTGTACATATTCCTCTTCCGGTTCTTCGGCATGTACAAGCCGCTCCTCTTCCCCTGTCTCCGGGTCTAGAATCCGGTAATCCGGCTGCTGATAATACCTCGAAGGGTAGGCCGTTGTTCTGATAATCCCCATGTTTGGACTCCTCTCTGGCTTCAAAACCGAAGCCGCAGTTTTTCGCAGTCGTATAATTGCTCTAAACTGCGAGGATATCCAGTTAATAATCGAGGATAGCCGCCCATAAAACGGAGAATAACCGGCGGACAGTCGGCTGGATTTTTGTTCAATTTATGGCAGTGCCAGCTAAGTTCTTCGTAAGATAGTGACGATTTCGCGGCGAAGAATTTGTCGGTTATGCCGAGACTTCCATGGCTTCCGATAGCGTGATGCCATGCAGTTTCTGCGGCTTCATCCTGATTTCTGCCGTCCAAAAAAGCCTCGCCGGACAACATTTCCAGCGAGGCTTAAAAGAGTTTCTTCCTATATACAATGGCCTTTTCGGGCGTTTATGGAATCAGCAGCTCCATGCCCACACGGATGACGTTCGATGCCAGGCGGTTCAGCGTCTTGATATCCGTAAAGCGCTTGCCATCCCCCAGCGTCTTTTCCGCAATCTTCCAGATAGAGTCACCGGCAGCCACTGTGTACAGGCTCTTCCCGATGTTCAGGTACGATCCCGTCTTATTCCACACATAAGCATAGCCGGTATCGGATGCATCAAACTTAATGCGGTACCAGCCATTGCCACATTCCTCCAGAATCTCGACGATCGTGTTCTTCCTCACCGTCGCAAGGATGGCAGCGTCCAGGGAATTGCCCTCGCGGATGTTAAGGAGCGTATTGATCAGGCCATAGGCAATCGGCTCCGTGTTTCCGTTGTTCGGGTACACGCCGATGGCCTCTGTCTTGGCAGACGCAATTTCTTCTTCCGTAAGTTCTGGATCATCAGATTCTGTGGAAGCACCCACTGCTGGCGCTGCTGCAGGCGTGTCTGCTGTGTTATTTGCCACAGCGTCTTCCGTTTCATAATCAGCCGAAATTCGTGATTTGGCTTCTGCCGCATTTTCGGTCTGCGCCTTAGTATTTGTCTGCCCATCCTCTTCGGACGCGCCTGCGGCAGCCGTGGGTGCGTCAGAGAACGCTTCTGTGGTATCGGGAGATGTGTCTGTGGAACTCTGGAATACATCTGCGGATTCAGCAGCATTCCCGTCTGTCTCCGCATCGTTTCCCACACCTGCTCTAGGTTCCATCACCTCTGCCTCCGTTTCTCCGCTCGGAGCTCCTGCCTCCGGATAAATCGCCGTTCCTTCCGGATCATACACATAGGTTTCGGGCGTCTCATCGCATTTCGCGATAGCGGATGACAGCTTCCGGTACTGCCCGACCTGCGTCCCTTCCCATGAATACTTCACTTTGTAATAACCGCTTGCCAGCCTTTCGGGATAATCACTCTTCATAAACTTTCAACCTCCATAAACTTAATCTGCCCCTGCAGGAAATTCCCACAGGGGCATTGTTTTACGCCGTTTATATTTGCTGCTGTCTCATAGATACTGTTTCATCTGCCGTGTCTTCCAATCAGACCCTTTCACAGTAGTCCAGGCTCACCCAACCATCTTTTCCGCTCTGATATGCTTTCAGAAGACCCCAGCCTTTGTCGGAACCAGTGCCCTCGCTCTCTTCAACGATGGTAAAGGTTCCCTTGCCCGTGTACTTGCCGGTCTTCGCGTATCCGGTACCTGGGCCTTTACGGATCTGCAGATTGGAAATCGACACTTTCACCTGATATGGCACGGACGCGGAAACAGACGAACCGCTGGTGGAGGAACTGCCCGTAGTCGAGCCGACCTTGCAGTAGCTCGTATTGAGCAGATAAATCCACCCGGCTCCGGATTTCAGCTTGCCCCAGCCTCCGTTGACCTCGGTAATCGTGAACGTCCCCTTGCCGGTCTGTCCCACAACCTTTCCGCTCATGGACGGCTGGTCACGATAATTTAAGTCAGAAACAAGCACCTGCACCGTAAACGGTACAGCTGGAAGGCTCGACTCCGAGATCGTGCTGGAACTGCCGGATGAAGAATTTCCGGATGCGCTGCCAGAACTGCCAGAAGATGCACTGCCGGACGAACCGGAACCGTCAGACGAACTGCCATCAGATGGGTTCCCGGAACCGTCCGTAGTTCCCATTGCCTTCTTTACCGCCGCGCGGAAAGTGTCCATCGTATATGACAACCCAAGCCCTGTCCAAAGATGCTCTGGGTCTCCGTGGTTTGATGCCACACCCCTGCTGTGTCCCTCTTTGTGGCTGAGGATCACGCCGTCAACGGTCGGGTCCAAACCGTACTTATCACATAGAAACGCGAACAACTCCACTGCCGCCTCATAGGTGCGCTTCGCTACAGCTTTCGCGTCCGTCTTGTCGGATACAGTGAAATTCGCCCCTGTCGTGTAGGTGATGCTCCCCGGCTCACACATTTCAACGCCGATGTGTGTATTGTTTGCCGACCCGTTCGAGCCAGATCCGCAGTGCCAGCCACGCCGATTCCATGGCAGGGTCTGATAGACTGTCCCGTCATTGCCGTCAACAAACGCATGGACACAGGCTCTCGAATAATCTTCGCTGTTCCAGTTCTTTACAAAAACAGCCGCTGATGGCTGCGAACACCCCACAGAGTGCAGCATCAGCCCCTTGACCGTAATAGTCTTCCCCGCCGCATAACAGGGATTTTTCGTTAAAAAGCTTTCTACTGTTATGAAGTGACCTTTGTCAAGAGTGAATTTTGCACAAATTCATACTCATGA
>JAJQCQ010000001.1 GCA_021202635.1 Lachnospiraceae bacterium
GAGGTATTTTCATTCGTCAACCCCCTCTATGTTTGTATTATACAGGAAGCTATCTGAAAGGTGTAACTGTCTTCATAATTTTCCCTGTGGTAATATCGGGCAATCCCATTTGTCAGATCAAATACAATGCTCCATTCCGTAGATTCATATCCGCCAAAATTCTGCTTACTTACACTGCTTAGTGCATCACGCATATCCTCCATCGTAAAGGTTTCCTGCCCGGCCAGCGTCTCTTCCAGAATTTCATAGCGTGTATGTGACTGTTCTGTTCCAATCCCATATTTCTCGCCTTCCGCAAGATAAAAATTCGTAACAGTGGCCGTTTCCGTTACGGCCATCTCATTATTTACATATTCCACGACCACGCTTCGTCCACTGCGGTCCGCAATCGCAAAATGAACCATCATTCCCATCGAACTGTGCATATCGTACTGCTCTCGCTGCTCGTTGACCCTCGAGATTTCCTGCCGCAAGCGGCGCAAATCTCTTCAGATCACATTATAGTTTTCCGTTTTGTTTATAGCAAATACTTAGTTTGAATTGTCAGATATGCTTGAAAGTTATAAAGGATTGTTATATACTGATACCTGCTAATACTGATAAGCGGATTGATAGCCTGCTGAAGACCAGCAGATTATAGATGGTATCGGACAAGGAGGACCTGAAGTGGAATTAAGAGTTTTGCAATACTTTCTGGCAGTTACACGAGAACAAAGCATTCTCGGTGCCGCAGAATCTCTGCATCTTTCCCAGCCGACGCTCTCACGACAGCTCAAAGACATGGAAGAAGAACTGGGAAAGCAGCTGTTCATCCGCAGCAATCGGAAAATCACTCTGACAGAAGAAGGGATGATCCTACGCAAACGGGCGGAGGAAATTATGGAGCTGGTACGAAAAACAGAAGACGAGATTGCCATGTCGGACCAGGTCATTGCCGGAGATATCCATATCGGAGCCGGTGAAACAGAAGGGATTCGTTTCCTTGCAAAAGCAGCGCAGTCTTTACGGGCAGAATATCCCCTCGTCCATTTCCATATTATCAGTGGGGATAAGGTGACTGTGACGGAAGATCTGGATCGTGGTCTGCTTGATTTCGGATTGCTTTTCGGTGAGATAGATCATTCGAAATATGACAGCTTAAAAGTGCCGGCCGCGGATCGTTTCGGAGTCCTTATGCGCAGGGATGACCCATTGGCAGCAAACGAGCTTATTCAACCGGAAGATTTGTGGGAAAAACCTCTGATTGTCTCCCGCCAGTCCGTCCACGACAACAATTTGCCTGACCTTCTGCACTGCAGTCAGGAAAAAGTGAATATTGCGGCAACCTATAATCTGCTGTTCAACGGCTCCATTATGGTAGAAGAAGGGATCGGTTATGCCATCTGCTTTGACCATATTATTAATGTATCCGGCAACAGTGGCCTGTGCTTTCGGCCATTGGCCGGTTCCTTCGATCTGCATATGCATATTGTCTGGAAAAAATATCAGGTATTTACAAAGGCAGCGGATAAATTTCTGCAGGCAATACGTAATACAATCTGAAACCGGTGCAGGATGCCACGTGGGGCCTGGCGAAAACTATAAAGCCAAAAATGCGCAGTGAAATATATACTATGAATACACACAAATTCTATACTACATCATTCCTACCCTTGTGGTTATGAAGAACGGAAAAATCGTTAATCAGGCTACGGGAGCCAGACCCAAGCAGCAGATTTTGGATATGTTGACAGTCTGATGACAAAATGGAGGTAACAGCATGGAACTGACTCAAGTCATGGAGCAGAAGTCCTTTGTCATAGTAGGAGATACCTTGAATGAAGAGAAATATGCTGCCAAGATCAAAAAGGCTATGCTGGAACATGGATATCAGGTTCAGTGCGCAGGAAAGGAGCTGCCTTCGCTCAACAATGTCATAGATGAAATTGATATTGTTGACCTGTGTATCAGGACAGACCAGGGGCTGGAACTGCTTCGGAATTGTGAAAAGCCTTTCAAGAGTGTAGTTATACAACCGGGTGCATCCAGCGAAGAATTGATTCAATACCTTCGGGATCATCAAATCCCCTATATTGACGGATGTCTTTTGCTGGGATTGAAATTATACCGCCCATAAAAAACCGCCCTGGATGCTGTATTACTTCCAGGGCGATTTTGCCGTATGTAATGATAGGTCAGTTGTGCTGCACGGCTTTTACTGTGTGACGTTATCACAGAAAAAACCGCAGAAATGGGCTATACTTTGATTATACAAAAGAAAGGAGGATAAATATATGGACAAAAAACATGTTTACGATATGGTTATCGTTGGCGGCGGCCCAGGTGGATATACTGCTGCGCTCTATGCCGCACGGGCCGGTTTAGATACCCTTGTGCTGGAAAAGCTCTCCGCTGGCGGACAGATGGCGCAAACACATCAGATAGACAATTATCCCGGATTTGAAGATGGTGTCGATGGCTTTTCCCTTGCAGAGAAAATGCAGAAGCAGGCAGAGCGTTTCGGTGCAAAAAGCGAATATGCCGAGGTCAGCCGATTGGACCTAAATGCGGACCCGAAGGTACTGGAAACCAGCGAGGGAATATTCTATGGAAAGACCGTGGTGTTTGCCGCGGGAGCGACTCCCAGAGAATTAGGAGTTGCGAAGGAAGCAGAGCTGGTGGGACGAGGCATAGCATATTGTGCTGCGTGTGACGGTATGTTTTACAGGGGAAAGACTGTTGTTGTAGTGGGCGGAGGCAATTCTGCCGCAGCAGACGCGCTGCTACTGAGCCGTATTGCAAAAAAAGTGATCCTTGTACATCGCAGAGATACACTGCGCGCCACGAAGATCTATCACCAGCCGCTGATGAGCAGGGAAAATATAGAATTTTGCTGGAACAGCACTGTGACAGAGCTTTTGCATGATGACAAGCTAACCGGTGTCAGGCTGAAAAATGTCCTGACCGGTGAGGAGAACACCATCGAATGTGACGGAGTTTTCATCAGCGTAGGCAGAAAACCTGCAACCGATTTGGTAAAAGGCCAGTTGGAGCTTGACCGCAGTGGTTATGTTGTTGCAGATGAAACCACGAAGACTACCATTCCCGGAGTTTACGCCGTGGGGGATGTGAGAACAAAACTGCTCCGTCAGGTAGTCACGGCAACCGCAGATGGGGCAGTGGCTGTCCATATGGCGGAGGAATATCTTGCGGGAGGCGCCTGATATGCCGCTGCCCTTCTATCCTTTGCTTATGATAGTTTATATGCGGATGATCGGCTGACTGTTATCCGTATTGTGAGGAGGCATCAGTAAGGTAAAATGACACAATAACGCCATATATTAGCGAAAGGAATACAATGTATGGACTATATCATTACATTTTTAGAGGGAATCATCTCTTTTATATCGCCGTGTATGTTACCGATATAAAACAGCTGGCAGGGGAAGATGACGGATCATATCAGATGTATGTGCAGGGTGTCCAAAGATTAAATAGACTTATTTTATAATCGGAGGGATTAGGATGGCGTCAAAACGATATGCTGCTGTAGATGAAACGATTTGTGTTGCCTGCGGGGCTTGTGAGAAAGCCTGTCCGGTAGGGGCGATCAAAGTATATAAAGGATGTTTTGCAAAGGTTGCAAAGGACAGGTGTGTAGGATGCGGAAAATGTGAAAAGGTCTGTCCGGCAAACAGCATTCAGATGGAAAGCAGGGTGAATGTATGAAGGCAAAGAAAAAACATTGGTATGATTACTTGTGGATATGGTCAATCGTGTATTTTTCACTGGGATTTTTTAATATCCTTTTTGCCTGGCTTGGTATGATTGATTTCTTTCTTCCGATTATGCTGGCAGCCTTTGGCGGTAACAAGTTTTTCTGTAATCGTCTTTGTGGCCGAGGACAATTATATTGTAAGCTGGGCGGGGATCTTAAATGTTCCAGAAACAGACCTACGCCGAAATGGATGGCTTCCAAATGGTTTCGGTACGGTTTTTTGATATTTTTCTTTGCTATGTTCGGAAATATGGTTTTTCAAACCATCCTTGTGGCGAATGGTGCAGGAAATCTGCGCGAAGCAATCAAGCTGTTCTGGACATTCCGGATTCCGTGGGGATGGACATATTCAGGAAGCATATTCCCGGACTGGGTGGCACAGTTCAGCTTCGGTTTTTACAGCCTGATGCTTACATCGCTGTTAATCGGCCTTATTGTTATGGTTTTCTTTAAGCCGAGGACATGGTGTACTTTCTGCCCGATGGGAACGATGACGCAAACCATCTGTAAATTAAGAAACAGAGCAGGAAAGCAGATAGAAGAATAATAAATACATCCTGTTTATTTTCATCCAGTGGAATTGCGATTCTCACTTGTAATTCCACCTTTGGCCTGAATCTGTCCTTATGATGCGTTACAGGTCACACCCTGACCAATTTACGTTATTTTAGACACTACAGGTGTGACCTATAACGGCATCCGGCCAATTAAATCGCTGCGCGATGGAGCCGGATGCTTGCTGCCACTACGTTTTCAACCCTGACCACGCAGCAAGTGCGTGGTCGGGTTGTGACCAGTAACTATGATGCTCTTATTTATGGCATATGTCAAGAACTATTGTTGATATATGCCGCAAAATATGATACGATACTTCCGAACAGGAGATGAAGTGCCATGGAACTAAAAGAATACTTCCCCATATGGGAGAAATTGACCTCTGCGCAGCAGTCCAGACTTTTATCGGCCTCGGATCAGCGGAGCTACAAAAAAGGACAGATCGTCCACAACGGCCTGATAGATTGTACGGGTCTGTTTTTGATACAGTCCGGCCAGTTAAGGGCATATACAATTTCGGATGAGGGACGGGAAATCACCATGTACCGTCTGTTTGAACGGGATATTTGTCTGTTTTCTGCTTCCTGCATGATGCGGAGCATTCAGTTTGACATTGTGATCGAAGCAGAGAAAGACACGAAGGTCTGGCTAATACCGGCAGAAGCCTACAAAAAGATGATGGAAGAATCTGCGCCGCTGGCCAACTATACGAATGAGATCATGGCCAGCCGATTTTCAGATGTCATGTGGCTGATGGATCAGATCATGTGGAAGAGCTTTGACCGTCGACTGGCCGCATTTCTTATGGAGGAGTCTTCCCTTGATAACACATCGAAGTTAAAAATCACCCATGAAATCATCGGGAATCATTTGGGAACCGCACGTGAGGTCGTCACCAGGATGCTGCGATATTTTCAGAGCGAAGGAATGGTAAAGCTCTCCCGCGGGACAGTGGAATTGACGGACATAGACAAGCTGGCAAGACTGAGCAACAAATGATTTGCACAAAAGAGCCAATTCAGTGGAATCCACAGTTTTCGCAAATACGCAAATAAATGTATACAGAATACAGATAAAAATACCCGCTGTGTTTCCTGTTCGGAATGCGGCGGGTATTTGATTTAATGTTGTCTGTTTAGCGCTTGTCCATACCACAATCACCTGTATTTTCTATCAGGCATTTATAACCTCACAGCAAAGCAAGAATCTGACTTTTCGGTCGTGCGCCTACGGTCTGGTTGACAACTTTTCCATCCTTCATAACCACCAGCGTGGGGATGCTCATAACACGAAACTGAGCTGCCAGTTCCGACTGCTCATCCACATTAACCTTTCCCACCTTGATGTCGGGCCGTTCAGCGGCGATCTCATCTACAATCGGACTGACCATCCGGCAGGGACCACACCAGCTTGCCCAAAAATCTAAAAGCACAGTCTTGTTAGAATTCAAAACTTCCTCACGAAAATTATTTTGATTAATATTGATAGCACTCATGTTTTTTCCTCCTGTCCTGTATTTGTCTATGGCTGTATTCTATCAGAATTTCCAGGTGACTTCTGTGATATTATCACCGTTTCTCTAAATCCAGATTTCAAGAATTGTATTAAAATGACAAGTACATGCAAACAGTTTGTTACCGAAATCCCTGTAGCTGGAATTGCAGATCAGCCGTTCAAAGTATGTGTCCTGCTTTACAAGAAATTCCATGGCAATGCGGACGACCTTATGGGGATCAAGGGGAACCGGTATCTGATTCATTTCCTCTTTGAGTTCCTGAATGGTGCCGTTCAGCACATCGGCGTAAAGGGCTTCGATGGAGGTATAGTGCAGATAAAAGGTCTTTCGATGGATTCTGGCTCGGTCAGCCAGTTCCCTGATGGTAATATCCTGGGCATCCATCTCGCACACCATTTCCTTAAATGTATTTTGTATGGCCTCGCGTGTTTTGACAACGCGCAGGTCAGTTTTTCTTTCTCTTGTCTCCATTGAAAAGTCCTCCTCGCAAAACGTAAATATCCACTTTTCAGAATGTGTGACATAATCGCCAGAATTCAAAGTCTGGAGATTGTATTGGGAATATCCACACTTATAATAATAGACAAAGAAGAAAAAATCAACACATGGACAGTGGATAGAGGGTGGTGGTTTGAAAAATATTATTTTGCAAATCGATGGCGTCTCCATTCCGGCTGTGCTTAACGACACGGTTGCGGCCAGAGATTTTGAAAAGCGCATTCCGTTTAAGATCACTTGTCACAAATCGGATATGGATTATTACGGCTCTACTGCGATAGGGTTTTATAATCCGCTGGAAACACAGAGCGGCTGGAAGAATGGAGACATCAGTCTGGCCGATGGTTGGCTCGCACTGCTTTATGGGGGGTGAAGAACAATCCGACGCTTATCCAGGCATGATGATTATTGGCCATATCGAGGATCAGTATCTTGCTACTGTTGCCACATTTGGTTCTTCAATTAATATCGTTATAGAAGAAGCCTGATAGCACCAATATCTCTTTCAATCACTTGCAGATGAACTGGAGAAAGATATCAGGTCCGGCATGCTTGCGCCTGGCACTTTACTTCCTCCACAGAGAGAACTGGCTGATTATCTGGATTTGAATTTTACAATTTGCCCTTTTTTTAATAATGATTCTCCCAAGTTAGAGAGAAGTTGAGTACCATCGATTAAAATACAGTTCCTTCGGACTACAATGTGGTTCATAAGCCTGACGCAAATTCCGCTCCTGCTCACAAATGTCCATGTACTCCGGACTGGCTCCGCGGATGGGAAGTTCCTCCACATTCTTTACATTTCGATACTGGACAATCTCAAATTCGTTGCAATCATCAATATATGCGATGACCTTGTCAGCCGAAATGGTTGCGCAATAGAGATGCTGTTTCTCCTGGGGACGGTAATGTTTATCTTCATTCGAATACGGAATTTCTTATTCCTACAAAATATTTCGTTTTTTGAAAATCAACAGGCAAATGACCAGTACAACCAGGCTGACCAGAATCACGACCGGATACCCATTCGCAAGCTCCGGCATGTTTTCAAAATTCATTCCATACCAGCCGGTAATCAGAGTTAAAGGGAAGAAAATCGTTGATATAACAGTCAGAAACCGCATATTGTCGTTCTGACGTGCATCCGCAAGTGACTGCCATGCATCGCACACCTGTTGGGCATATTCCAACAGATAACTGGTCCGATCCTTCAGACGTTCGGCGCGATCAGCCGCCGTGCCAAAATACTTCAGCTGCTTTCGGGCAAAATAGCGATCCTCGTTTTCTTCCAGCTCGCGGATCATATTCATGAGCTGGTCGTAATAGCTCCGCAGTGTCAGCAGCTGCTTCCGGATTGGCTGCAGCCGGTTCTGAATATTATCAATGTTTCCTTTTGCTGTCTCATCCTCCAGCTCCATCAGCTCACGTTCGTACTGTTCCAAAAGTACAGAGTCCCGTGAAATGAACTCTGTAATAAAATTGTATAAAAAGCGTTCACGCGTATCTCCCTGATGTACACGCTTCATCCGAATCCGGTTGACCAGACGCAGCACAAAACCACTGTCATCAATCAATACAATATACTTTCCTGTAATAATAAAAGCAACACGAAAGCGGCTCCCCAGCACGTCCAACAGCCTTGGGATTGCCAGCGTTCCATACAGGCAGTCCTGCTGACTTTCTACCTTACAGAAGCAAATATCCGAAAGCGACCGGTCCAGTTCCACGTTTACAGACAGGTCATTCAAAACACCCTGGCTCTGATTTTCTTTAACAACGAACACAGCAGATGCCCCCGTCTGAAGTACAGTATCCATATCCGTCTCTACAAGCTGGCTTCCCAATTTGTAAATCATTTTTTCCTTACCACTTTCCTGCTATCTGAATTCTCCAGCACACCTCATGGGCATATATTATTTAATCATTCAGCTCTTCCCACTCCGTAATCTCTCCGGTGAACAGTTTCTTCAGCTGTTCTTCGGTCACGTTCTCCAGCAGATTCTGCCCATCCGCATCGTGGTTGCCTACCGTAGTCGCCACCGGAACAGACGGCAGAAGATAACCGGTATTCAAGTTAAAATATCGGTAAATATCTTAACTTTCTGCTCATTTTCAATCATGTTTTTTCTTGCCTATCAGTGCGTTCATGATCAAAAGTGCCGTTGTCGTTATCAATACACAGAGAACCGCCATCGCCATCCCAAGAGAAACGCTGCCCTGCTCAAATTCACGGTTGATATAGGTAGAAACCACGAGCACATTCGGCGGTGCGATCAGACTTGCAGTCACCAGTTCCCGGAAAGCAATAATGAAAATCATCATCCAGCCGGTCGCAATTCCCTTTGAAATCATGGGAAAAGTGATTCGTCCAAACACATAAGCCGGACTGCCGCCAAATGTACGCCCTGCCTGTATCAGGCTGTCATTGATCTGTGTAAAGGAAGATGTGACATACTGCACCGTATAAGGCAGATAAAGAACTACATATGCCAGCACCATAATGCCCAGTGTATTATAAAGCGGGATGATTTTATATATCGCATTCCAGAAAAGCATCAGCCCGATTACGAGCACGATACCCGGCAGCATTTCCGGCAAAAGACTGACTGCCTCCACAATTTTTTTCAGTTTCCCTTTTCCTCTCCTGACCGCCAGCACAACGGCCGTTCCAATCACAGAGCAGATGGTTGCGGAGGATACTGCCAGAAACAGGCTGGTTCGAATCGCAGCCATACTCTTTTTCGTCGTGAACAATTCCCTGTAATGCTCCAGTGTGAAATTCCCGGCAGCAAGCCCATACCCTCGCAGCCTGATCAAAGATGTCGCAATCACGGAAAAATATGGAACACCAACAGCGATCAATAGCACTAATACAATCCAGAGCCACGCTGCAAGATGCCGGATTCCTTTTAATTCCGTGCGGTAAGGGCGGCTGCCTTTTCCGCTGACCAGCTGATAGCTTGTGCGCTCCGTGATATGGTTTTGCTGCATCCAGAGAAGCATACAAACGCACACCAGGATCGAAGACAGACTCGCCGCACTTCCAAAATCCACGGGTGCCGTCGTTGCGTAACGATGAATGTCTGTGGTAAACACATAGAACCCAATCCTGCGGCCAAATGTATAAGGTGTACCGTATTCCGCCAGGGTCTTTACAAACACCAGAAGTGCAGCAATCGCATAATTTCCGGTCAGAAGCGGAGCAAAAATCTTCCGCATCCGCAGCCCGAATCCGGCTCCAAATACCGCTCCGCTCTCTTCCAGGCTTGCCGGAATATTGGTCATGGCGTTCTTCAGCATCGTCATCATAAACGGAAAAACATGGAGGCTCATCACGAGCACCAGCCCGCCAAAGCAAAAGAAGTTTTCAGAAAGAGAGCCGGTAAAAGGAAACAGCTGCTGGAACAGTCCGCGCTTCTGCATAAACAGAATCCACCCCATCGACGCTATGTAAGGCGGCGTCATAAACGGAATCATAAAAACAATATCGAGCCATCCATGGGAGGCAAGCTGTGTCCGTGAAAGCAGCCATGCGGTCGGAGCCGCGATCACTGTAGCGCAAAGTACAACACAGACTCCCAAAAGGAGCGAATTCATGATTGTCTCCAGATTATCCGCGTCCACAATCACCGCCCATGCCAGTTCCGGATGGAAAGTGCCGTCTTCAAAAACTGCTCTCGCAAAAATCATGACCAGGGGACAGACGATCAATCCGATCAGAAGAATCAGAAGGGCTGTCAGACCAATATTTTCTTTTATCCAGGTATGTATTTTCACAGCCATTCACCCCTAAAATGAGATATCAGCACATATGCGATCATATACACAACAATGAAAAAGACAGCATCTTTTATCTGATCCCAGCCAAAAACGCCATTTTTCAGATAACCATACGCTTTCAGAATCGCCTGCGCCGCTATAATAATGACAAGATTCTCAATTATTTTTTTCTTTGCTTCTTTCATACATTTCTCCCGGTTCCGCTTACTCTGAAAAACACGCCCACCAAAACGCCGCCCTGAACTCTTTCTCAAAACAGTTTTTCGCTTCCATACTGAATCCGCCTGCAAATGATGCAGGCGGCGTTTTTTGGATGCGCAGGGCTGCGAGAGGTATTTCCGGCTGTCGCCGGACGCAGCCCGCGCGGGCGAGCAGGAGCCGGCAAGCCGTCTCCTACTTGATCGCAATCCTCTTTCAATTTTTTACTGGCAGATCTCGTTCAGGTTTGCTGCCGTCTCATCCGCTACTTCGATCATCGCGTCCCAGTCGGTCGGAAGCTGCGGGATCTCATCCAGCGTTGTACGGCCTGCGCACTCTACATCACTGCGTCCCGGAATCAGATAGGCTTCTACTACCAGCTGCTGTGCCTCATCACTGAACAGAAAATCAATAAATGCCTTTGCGTTCTCTACGTTCGGCGCCGTGTTCATGATCATCGCCGGTCTCGGGTTTACCACAGTCCCGCTCTCTGGGTAGTAAATTGCCAGCGGCTCGCCGTCATCAATCGAAGAATATGCGTTGTAATCTACGCCCGCAATCAGAATGCCCTTTTCACCTGTCGTTACCGCTTCCAGTGCCGCTTTGTTCGCGCCCGGAACCGTCAGTCCATTGTCCGCCCATGCCTGGATGATGTCCTCCCCATCTTCCAGTCCTGTCACAAGTCCTGCCAGAAAATCCTTGCAGGCGCCGGATTTTTCCGGATCCGGAATCGCGATGTCATCTGCATATTCCTCCCTGGCAAGCCCTGCCCAGTCCTCAGACACTTCCGAATAAATGGTTGTATTATAAATCACACCAACTGCCGATGCGCTGTAGCCAAACAGCATACTGTCCTCGTCGATCCAGCCGTCTACGATTAAATCCGCGTTCTCCGGCGTGTAGCTCATGATCTGTCCTTCTTCTTTCATGCTGAGACCATCCGACCAGGAAGCAAGGATCACCACATCCGCTACCGGATTTGCCTCCTCCGCTTCCAGCCTGGCAAGAATTTCCCCGGTCGTTCCCTGGAACTGCTCAACTTCAATCCCAGTTGCCTCGGTAAACGCCTCCGCCAGCTGATCCGCCAGTCCGGACGGGCTTGGCATATAAACCGTTACCTTACCACTCCCCTCTGCCTGAACCGGTACTGCTGCCAGGCCAGCTGCCACCACTGCTGCTGAACCACGTAAAAAATCTCTTCTTGATATTGTCTTCATTCCTTTTTCCTTCCTTTCAGTGTTGTTTCATAACTGTTACTATTTTTTCGGGGTCGATGTATATGGAATACAATTCACCCGGTATTGCCTTCCGGCTACTGTGTACCATCCATGTGTGGTTTTCAATATCTTCCTTATTAAAATCATACCTGAGAAAAATTTCATAGGAATCCCCAAGGTACTGTACGCCTTCCACAGGAAGATAAAATTCCTGCCACCCCTGTTTTTTTTCCTCAGAAATATTCTCCGGACGAAACAGCTGTGTTTCATTCAGCCAGTTTGATTTCCCTACAAAGCGGGCAACAAACTCCGTATCTGGATGCGCATAGATTTCCTCCGGGGTATCATACTGGTCAATTACCCCGGCATTTAAAACGGCAATTTTATCACTCATGCTCATCGCCTCTGTCTGGTCATGTGTAACAAAAACCGATGTGATATTTCTTTCCGACACGAGATTCTTCAGCTCATAACGCATCTCTTCCCTTAAAAGCGCATCCAATGCCGAAAGCGGCTCGTCAAACAGAATACAGGATGGCTCAATCACAATTGCCCGCGCAAATGCCACCCTCTGCTGCTGTCCGCCGGAAAGCTGGTGCGGGTAACGGCTCGCGAATTCCTTAAGCTGTACAGCCGCAAGGGCACGCTCTACACGCTCCTTCAGCTGACCGGTCTGTCGCCTTGCCCGCAGCCCAAACGCAACATTTTCAAACACTGTCATATGCGGCCAGAGGGCAAAATCCTGAAATACAAAGCCAAGCCCCCGTTTCTCCGGCGGGAAATCAATCCCTTCCTTTTTCGAAAACACACAGGTATCATCGAACCAGATTTCACCTGCATCCGGTGTTTCCAAACCCGCAATCATCCGCAGCAGGGTAGTTTTGCCACAGCCGGAAGGCCCGAGCAGTGTGGTAAAGCTCCCGCTTTCAATTTCAATGGAAACCGGGCGGATGACCTGTTTCCCCGCAAAAGATTTTTCGATATCCTTCAAGCAGATTTTCATATATGTAAAACGCCTTTCGCTATCCCTCGTAACTATTTCTAAACAAACACCACCGCTCTTCAAAATACCTGGTCCAACCTTATCATTTAATACGATTTTGAAATATCCCATTCATATAAAATCCAGGGAAAATTCATGTAAAATATTGGAATAAAACTGATTCTACTGTATTTTTGAAAAAAGAGATGGTATACTTTTACAGAATGCAGAGACCGTCAGCGATTTCAAAAGCCACCAAAGCAAAGCAATTGACTTTGATTATTGATGATGCCTGCAAAGAATGCATGAATGCCCAGATAATGGAGACCAGGAATTATGAATATCACAATGCTCGGAACCGGCAACGCGATGGCAACCGAATGCTACAATACCTGTTTCGTATTAAATAATAACGGCAATTATTTTATGGTAGACGGCGGCGGAGGAAATACCATCATAAAACAGCTGAACCACGCAGGCTTTCGCTGGATGGATATGCGTGAAATCTTCATCACACACCGGCATTCCGACCACCTGTTTGGTATTCTCTGGATGGTTCGCATGATCTGCCAGTCCATGAAAAATGGAACCTACAAAGGTGATGCAAATATCTACGGACACGACGAGGTAATCTCTATCATCCGGAATGTTTCAAAAGAACTGCTTTCGAAAAAAGAAACCATATTTTTGGATAACCGGCTTCATCTGATCCCTGTCTGCGACGGCGAAAAGCGCCAGATCAATGGCAGAAAGGTCACTTTTTTTAATATTCAGTCATCAAAAACGAAACAGTTTGGCTTTTGCATGGAACTGAACAATGGGGAAAAGCTCACCTGCTGCGGGGATGAGCCATGCAATCCCTGCTGTGAAAGATATGTAAAAAACAGCAAATGGCTCCTGCACGAAGCCTTCTGCCTGTATGCGGAGGCAGCAGTTTTTTCTCCGTATGAAAAGCATCATTCTACTGTAAAAGATGCCTGTGAAAGGGCAGAACGCCTTGGTGTCAAAAACCTCCTGCTCTACCACACAGAAGATACGCATATCCGCAACCGAAAAACCCTGTACCTCGAAGAAGGCAGACAATACTATTCCGGCAATCTTTACGTACCGGATGACCTGGAAACGATCGAATTGTAAGCATAGTCTGCCTTGCTTAACCGTACATATAAGGATACCGTTTTGAGCCTGTCATTGTGCAGCTGGTATTTCCCCCACCCCATCCAGGATCAGCCTGGGGCGGTAAGGGAATCTCAGGCAATCTTCCCGTGATGTAACGCCGGAAAGCACCAGCACGGTATCCAGCCCGGATTCGATACCTGCAACAATATCCGTATCCATCCGATCTCCAATGATCGCTGCTTCCTCCGAATGTACGCCCAGGAGCTTCAAGCCTGTCCGCATCATAAGGGGATTAGGCTTACCCATATAATACGCCTGTTTTCCCGTCGCCATTTCAATCGGAGCGAGAAGCGCACGGCAGGCAGGCGCAATTCCGGATTCCGTCGGACCTGTCATATCATAATTTGTCCCGATCAGCTTCGCTCCCTTTTCCACCAGGCGGATAGCCCTCGTAATCATTTCCAGGCTATAGCCGCTCGGCTCTCCCACCACCACATAATCCGGGTTCACATCATTAAATGTAATGCCCACATCATACAACGCATTCAGAATCCCATGTTCCCCCATCACATAAGCACTGCAGCCAGGTGCCTGACTTTTCAGAAAATGAGCTGTTGCAAGCGCACTGGTGTAAAAATGTGTTTCATCCACATCCAGACCCATGCGTGCCAGCTTCTGCTGCAATTCTTTTGGGGTATACTGTCCTGAATTCGTCAGAAATAAAAACTGCTTATCATTTCCCCGCAGCCATTCCAGGAACTCTTTCACTCCCGGCAACAGACGGTTCCCATGATAAATCACACCGTCCATATCGCAGATATATCCTTTTTTAGCACGTAATTCTTTCAAGACGTCTCCTCCTGCTTCCATTTTATTTATCCAGAGTATTTCATATTCTTCATAAATGCCATCTTTTTGCTTTCCATGCAACAGCATCTATTTTTTGAGAATTATTTAACATTGATCTCCTCACCTCACCAATGTGTTCAGGCTTTTATCAGATCTATCCCCGCAATACAATGCAACAGAAATCATATCATGCGATTGTAAAAGGCAGGTCATACAACAGCAAAATCCTGCTAAAATATTAGTAAGAATATCTCTTTGCGTATCATGCCGCATTTTCTGATCGTAATTGTTCCTCTTTTCGGATGGTCCGATACCCAATACCCTCTCCATCCATCCTGCCTTCAGCCAAATCGCCGCGCACAACCAGCATATCCAGCAGATTCCGGAATACCCCCTGTAAAATAATGTCTTCACCGACTTCTCCGTTTCTCCTGATATGATATTTTCGCGCGATCCACTCATAAAGAACCAGGGAGGACAACAGAGTCCCCTCTTCTTTTCTACAGCACATCGACAGGATGTCAAAGTCCGTATGTACCTTTTCATTTTCCCAGACCATTTCATACGCGCCATACTCTACTCGTGCAAATTCAGGAAAATAAGTAGTCCAGTCCGGGAGATGATTGCTCTTGCTGCTATTGATACTCTTTGTAGTTGGATGCAAATTCCACAGCTCATCATGTGCCACAAATGACCACGGCACAAAATGATCGATAGAAATATCTTTACTATCAACATCTAACAGATTGTGCCCGTAGATTTCCTGCATAGGCTGTAGCGACAACAACAGTTTCCAGTAATGCTTTACTTTTTCCAGTTTTCTCTCCTGCGGTGGATATAGCTTGTCCGCAATGCCTGGTACGCTTGGATTCCGTTTTTGCAGATACAAAATCATATTATACTGAAGCCAGCCTTTTACAATCTCCTGATTCTTATGAATATACTGACACCAGTCTTCCTGAATACAAATCGTTGTCTGCATCCCATGCAACGCATTAAAATAATAAATCAGCCGTCGTTCCTGATTGATTCTCCTTGCCAGTTCCGATTCAGACACATCCCAGCCTTTTCCTTTTTATTTTCTGAATATCATGAACCACTCGCTCCAGCGTATCCCTCGGTCCGAGATTTAAATGATATTCTGTAACCATATACCAGGCATCCGCAATCATTTCATCAATCAGTTCCTCATACGTGAGAACAGTCTTTCCCTCCAGTACCTTTGTCACAATCGCCTGAAGCCAAAAAAATTTATAACATTCACTGGTGTTGTCAAAGAGACGGCTTAAATGTTGAATTTCCAGTTCGTCTGAATAGGGCAGCTGCATTGCGTATTCATATGATATTAAAGCAACATTTTCGACGTGGCACGAGAAAACGATATTGATGTCACATGCAGCTCGGGTGTATGCGCAAACATGTCGAAGAGCAATTTTTGCCATTTGACCGTGTGGCATAACATATCAAGCCGTTTTTTGCCCGTTTTGGGGCATTTTGGCGCATATGGGTGTATGCGCGAACATATCGACTATCACCTAACAGATTTTATGAAACGAATTCGGTTCCCTGCAGGAGCTTAGCTGCCTCAATAAGATACCCATAGGAAACCGGGTCCACGATGCGCATATAAGAGAATCTCTTTGGTTTTTCTATTTCAAGCTTCTGTCCGGCATATTCCCCTGGATTATTAATTTTAATCAGAGTTTCCTGCCCGGTCAGCATCGCTGCCGCAAGATACATTACTCTTCCAGCATATGCCCCGGCAACATCTCCGCCAAATCGGCCTCCAATAATGTGGTTTCTGATTCTGGAAATACCATCCTTGAAATATGTATAATCTTCCCCATTAGGAATTCCTCTGCTGGCGATACAGAGACACCCGTTAATTGTATCCTTCAACACATCCTCTGCCGAAATGGAAAGCCCTCTGTAGGCCATCTCCGAATAGACAATCCGATGGTAGGATTCGCAAACTTCACTAAAATCTGTCATTGCATCAAACAGAGAAGTGCAATCATAAAGCTGCTTGATTACCTCCAATTCCTTATCCACTCCAAACGGAATTCCCGTTGTATGCGGTGCAAATGCCGTCATCTTATCTCCAAGGATGCCATTGACATTTGGAATGCTGACGGAAAGTTCTTCTCCTTCTGTCAAAAGCAGCTCATTTTTTATCGGCTTCAAAATGCACGTTTTGTACTGTATCTTTTCAAAAAGAACATCCAGCAAAATGGTGACATCCCGCTCACTCCTTGGTGAGCGATACTTAAATTTGAAATGTCTCTTTTCAATATCATTCTTGCCAACTCGGACATGTTCCTCCACATCCAGGAATGGAAATATTTCTCCTGCCTTGCGGATATATTCATCAATATCGGTTCCAGGTTCCACGATAATATCGATATCGGTACTCAATCTCCTTGGACGGTCAAGCAACAACATGAGAGCTGTTCCACCTTTAAAACAAAACGGAAGTCCTACCCTCTTAATTGCTTCCAAAAGGCCAAACGCATAAACCACTCTTTCAAGCAGTGTGGGGTCATTCCCTGTTTTCTTGTACAGGTCGTTGATATACTCTGATGTGTACATATTTCTTGATAACATCTTATGTTCTTCCTCCCGCATATTTCTTTACCAACTCTGTTTTCCCTCTGCGTCCTGCATACCGATTCAATCTTCTGCGTTCCACCTGATAGCTTTCTATCATGCTCGCATATATGAGGGGAACCTCCGATGGGCTGAATGTTGCCGCAATACTTTTTTCTGCCACAATATCAACCAGCAGCTTCTCCGCGGTCATTTCATGCGGCTTCTCCTCCGACATCGGAGCCTGACTGACCAACTCCAAGACAACAATACAGTCTCTCGTCCAATATCTCTCAAATTCATTTTTCCCCGGTTTGTAAAGCACACTTCCGGTATATTCCTGTTGTAATTCATCAAAGATGTAGGAACTCACATCCTTTTCCACCTGCACGTATACTGTGTTCTGCGCTATCTGGTGATTCAAAAACTCGTTTAGCAGAACACTTTCAAAAATGACAAATGTAAGCTCCGGGAATTTATCTTCCAGCTTTTCTCTGACTTCCATACCTCTCTCAGAATAAACCGGTCTGTACACAGGAAGCTCCTCCTGCTGAACCGTTACATATGCATCGTAATCCACGCGAAAGAGCTGCTGTTCTTTTTGCAGATTGTACAGTGTCCATCGAAACGCGCTCTCACTCAAATCTTCTTTTTCGGCAAAAAAAATTTGAAACAGTTCTTCACGAGAGTATATTTTTTTATCTGAAAGATTTCTTAACGCCTGATTAGTCCACATGTGCCTCGCCTCCCTTCAAGCGTTTTGTCAATTTTTTTATTTTTTGACGCTGTGCTTATATTAGCACACTTCATAGGGAAAAGCAAGCGTTGCGTCAATTTTTTATTTTTTTGACGCAACGCTATTCAAAAAGCCCTTGAGCAATAATTAAACTCAAGGGCCTTACAATATTTTATATTTTCTCTCACATCGCCACTTCCGTCTCCAGCCCCGATTTAAACTCCACCACGAAATGGTCGTCATAAACCGTAATCTTCTCAATCAGCTTCCGGACAAGGCTCTCGTCATATTCCGTAACCGCCGTCCCCATCTCATCGAGCATTTTCTCCATCTCCTCTACCCGCTGGCGGCTTCCCTCGTTGTTGGCATCTTCTAAAAGAAGCTCCTGCTTTTTTCTGCGAAGCTCCTCGATTCTGTCCGCAATGTCATCGTAGGCCTGTCTCGCATTGGCCTTTTTCAGAAGTTCCTTCTGCAAATCGGCAAGTTCCGCCTCAACCTCTTCAACTTTGCTGGCATTGCTACTGCCGATTACTTTTTCGATGTTTTCTTTCAAAATCGGGATGATGGTATCCCTGCCGGAGAACACATCATTGATAGCTTTTACCACCGCCGCCTGAATGTCCTCCTCCCGGATCGTCCTGGCCGGGCAGTCAATCCCGCTCGTTTTCTTCGTCACGCGGCTGACGCACCTCCACACAACGGATTTCTTCCCACGGTTATTCCAGCTGATTCTCCGAAACAAATCTCCGCAGTGTGCGCAGAAGATGATACTCGATAATGCATAGTGGCCGCTGTATACCCTGCGCTTTCCAGTCCCCGTTGTAATATTGGCGCGTCTTACCATCTCCTCCTTGACCCGCATAAAAATGTCTCTTGGAATGATGGCTTCATGGCTGTTCTCCACATAATACTGCGGCACGATACCCTTGTTTACCACCCGCTTCTTCGTCAAAAAATCCGTCGTCACTGTTTTCTGCAAAAGGGCGTCGCCGATGTATTTTTCATTCGTCAGAATTTTGTGCAGTGTGCTGGCAAGCCAGTAGTCGTTTCCTGCCGCCGTCTTAATTCCGTCTGCAGTAAGTCCCTTCCCAATATCGTAATAGCTTTTCCCTTCCATGAATTCCCTGTATATCCGTTTTACAACCTCGGCTTCTTCCGGATTGATGACGAGGTTCCCGTCCTCATCCTTATCGTAACCGAGGAAGCGGTTTGCGCAGACCTGAACCTTGCCCTGCTGATAGCGGTACTGGAGTCCAAGCTTCACATTCTGCGAAAGCGACTGGCTCTCCTGCTGCGCAAGCGATGCCATAATGGTAAGCAGCACCTCTCCTTTGGCGTCCATTGTGTTTATGTTTTCTTTCTCGAAAAATACGGGAATGTTCTTCTCCTTCAGCTGGCGGATGTACTTCAGACAATCTAAGGTGTTTCTCGCGAATCTGCTGATAGACTTCGTTACCACCATGTCGATTTTGCCATCCATACACTCCTCGATCATGCGGTTGAACTCCCCTCTGTGCCTTGTGTTGGTGCCGGAGATCCCGTCATCTGCGAATATGCCAGCAAGCTCCCAGCCGGGATGCTTCTGAATATATTCCGTGTAGTGTTCAATCTGAGCTTCATAGCTCGTCGCCTGTTCGTCCGTCTCTGTCGAGACACGGCAATAGGCCGCTACCCTTAATTTCGGTTGTTCTTCTCCCTTTTTGCTCTGTCCTGTCTGCCTTCTTGCAGGAATCATCGTAATCGTTGCCATCGTTATCCCTCGCTTCCTATTAAAGTGTAAATGTATTCTGCCTGGGCATATGGATCAGAGAAGTGCTGCTCCACCTGTCCCAGCTGAAATGCTGTGGGTAAGCTTGGTGGCTTTCTTTCCTGTTCCTCAAAAATTCTCCCACGCGCCTCTGCCCGTCTGACGCGCTCTTTCTCGGCTGCATCATACGTCTCCCGGTCGATGATTGCCGGATAAAAGTCATCGCCGAGATAATGCTTATTCTGCAGGAGCCGTTTTGCCATTGCGTGGGTAATCTTAAGCCCAGCTTTTTCCGCAGCATTCACATAACCCATACCGGAAAGGTACGCAGCATAAAGCGCTTTTATTTTTTCAACCTGCTCCTCATCAATCACCGCTGTGCCGTTTTCAATTTTATAGCCATATGGAATGTGTCCTCGTCTCATACTTCTACAATCCTTTCCCGGAGATTCAACCCGCATTTTAAATGGAAGGTAAGCTCCTCCCTGGAATGAACCGTAATCTGTTCAACAAATGCAGAAAACACTTCCGGGTCATATTCCGTAAGCTTCTCCGTCCTTCCTGTAAACCTGATAATTTCGTTTAAAGCCTCCGCCTTTTTTGTATCTCCGTCAACCGATGAAATCAGCTGTTCCCTCTCGTCTGCCAGCGCATCAGCTTCCGCTGATAGGGCGTTCATCTCCTGTGTAAACATGGCCGGTTCGATGTAGCCCTTTGTCATGATTGTTGTAAGCGTCTCGCCCTTTTCGCGGTTTTTCTCCAGCGCAGCATCAATCTCATCAACCTTGCGGAATATTTCTTTATGTGTCTCTTTCCGGATATTCCTCTGTAAGTCCTGCAGAACCTCCCTTACAAAAATAAGCTTATTCATCATCAGAACAAAGGTCCACTCGATGGCGTCCTCCCGGATAAATCTCATAGAGCAATTTTCAATATGTTCGATATGCTCCTTACAGACCCATGCCGGGTATCTTATTTTGCCTGTGATGTTAATTCTGCGTCTGAAGACGGAGCCGCATTCTCCGCAGATAATCCGGCTAGAAAAAGCGTAGCGGTTCTGATATTTTTCTGCCCTTTTCTGAATGTTCTTCTCCTTCGCCCGCTGGCGAATAAGCTGGCCTACAGTTTCAAAATCTTCCCGGCTCACAATTGCCTCGTGGTGGTTTTCCATGTAAAACTGGTCCATTTCACCATAATTTGTCCGTCTTTTGAAAGTAAAATCCGAATAAGTCTTCTGAAACAGGCAATCGCCCACATATTTTTCATTTGTAAGAACATTCCGAATTGCGGTCGGCGTCCAATGCGCTCCTTTTCGCGCAGGTACGCCTCTTTCATTTAAATCCCTGGCAATTATGCTACTGCTTTTTCCTGAAAGCGCCTCGGCATAAATAAACCGTACCGTTTCCGCTTCGGCCTCATTGATGGAGAAGACACCGTCTTTCACATCATAACCAAATGGCGCATACCCAATCTTAAACGTACCGTTTTCAAAACGGTGTCGGACACTCCACTTACTGTTCTCTGAAATCGATACAGACTCACTTTCCGCAAGGCTGCTCATGATGGAAAGAAGCAATTCGCTTTCCATCGACCCGGTGTCCAGATTTTCCTTTTCAAAATAGACCGGAATGCCAAGCCCGATCAGCTTTCTGACAAGCTCCAAACAATCTGTCGTATTTCTTGCGAAGCGACTGAGCGATTTCGTAACAATGTAATCAATCTTCCCATTTTCACAGTCCGTTATCATCCGCATCAGTGCCGGTCGCGTTTCTTTCCGGGTCCCGCTGATTCCTTCATCGTAATACAGACCTGCAAATTCCCACTCTGGATTTGCACCAATTGTATCCTCATAGTGGGATTTCTGCGTTTCCAGACTCAAAAGCTGCTTGTCACTGTCGGTCGAGACACGGCGGTATACGGCGGGTCCGTCACAATCAGATTTGCCTTTTTGCCATCCATCAGCTTTGCCACATCCTCGGAAGAAGTGGCATCACCACACATCAGCCTGTGCCGCCCGACCGTCCAGACATCGCCTTTTTCCACAAAAGCTGCCTTCTCCAGCGCCTCTGACAAATCGAAATCATCATCCTCGACCTCACTGTCAGATCCATTGGAAAACAGGTCAGCCAGTTCTTTCTCGTCAAAACCGGTCAGACCGATATCAAAGTCCTCACCTTGCAGGGACTCAATCTCAATACGCAGGAGTTCTTCGTCCCAACCGGCGTCCATCGCCATTCGGTTGTCGGCGAGGATATATGCTTTCTTCTGAGCCTCGGTCAGATGGTCGGCAAACACACAGGGAACCTCGCTGATCCCCTCGGCCTTTGCCGCCTCGATTCTCCCGTGGCCTGCGATAACACCATAATCTCTGTCAACGATGACCGGATTGATAAAACCAAACTCACGGAGAGAAGAACGGAGCTTTGTAATCTGCTCCGGCGAGTGCGTCCTCGCGTTATTCACATATGGCACCAGCTTCTCGACCGGCACCAGCTGCATTTCAGATGTAGTTTTCATAGCGTCACCTCAAAACAATCCCCACTCGGCCAGCTTTTCAAAGCCGCCGATGGAATTTACATATTCTTTCGCCACAGCAACGATGTCAGAGTAGGGGACTCCGTCAATCTCTGTATCGCCGATGGCACAGCAGAAGTGTTGCTCCTCACCAGTTTCCTGTGCCTTCAGGAAGGCATAAATATTTGCAGACACATCCGCCTTAGATAAGTCCTTGCCATGCAGACCGCCGCCAGTAATGGAGTCAGCCATATCAGAGCCGAGCTTCCTGTTGGTGGCACCCGTGTCAACATCCGTTCCGCCACTCCAGTCGCCAAGCGGATTGATTTCCGCATCCGGATACACACTTCGCAGTTCGTCCGTTGGAGCGTTGCTCTGGCAGATAATCAGACGGTCGCCGTCTAAGATGTACTTTCCGTCAGAAGTGTACTTTTCATAAATGGCATGGGCTATTTCAGAGAGCTGCTTCTGCTCATCATTCAAAGGTACACCCTTAAAAATGCCATTGTCGCCACAGCGGATTTCATCCGCCTGGTTATCAGCAAGCAGTTTATCCTGCGCCACTATCACGATGTCAGGAACCACCGGACCGGCAATCCTGTGGACTGCCTCCTGCAACTCCAGATCATTTAAATCTGCCGTGGTCTCGATGATGACGTGGCAAATGCTATGTCCAATCAACACCTCAACAGCGATTTTCGGATTCTCCTCGGAAGCGTATGCCAGGTCGACAATCGCTCCGGCAATCCTGTCCGCCACCTTATCCGGATGGCCCGGATTTACTTTTTCAATCATAATCAGTTCATTCCTTTCCGTGTGCGAAGCAGTCTCTCCATCACATCATCCTGCGGCGTTGCTCCCTGCCACTCAACCGAGCAGTTTTCGCGCACAATCTGGTAAATCTGATACCAGATCTGGTTGACCTGCTTCATGTATGTCTGGCTCATGGAAACATACGGAGAAGCAATGGCATTTCCAGTGGTCGGGTGCTTTGCAAGAAAACCGTAATCGGAAATGCACTCCTCACACTGTATCCACCTGCTCACCGACATCGCGTACTGCTCAATCAACTGGGTGCTCACCAGCCTGTCACAGCCACGTGCCTTAAGCCACCGCCAAGTCTCTTCATAAACCTCGGCAGCGCACAGGTCTTTCCCGTTTTTCTGCTTCGCTTTCAGATAATCTTTCACCGGCGGCATATCCTCGCCTTCAAAAGAGGACGGCTCTGGCAGGTCGATGACCATTGCGGATGCGCCGTCATTGATTTTGTCTGTCAGGGCTTTGCGTTTCGGACCAGTTCCCGGTCTTGCGCCGCCTCTGGCAGTGCCGTCTTTTGCCATGCTCTTCACCTCATTTCATGATCGAGGGGTTAATACCCTGTTTGAATACAAAATTTTGTGCGTTTGACCCCCGCACCGTTCTCTGGGGAAGGCCGAACAGAGATTTGCACCGCCCCAGGGGTTCGTGTATTAAGAACTATCAAATTAAATCGTTCCATGTCGATTTATGCTATTTACGTTCATTCTTTCCTGATGTATAATCTTTGCAAATAAGGAATGGAGCGTAACTACAATGAAACCGTTGCTTACATCACAACAACTCATTGAACATATGAAAAATAAAGGAATCTCTTTCGAACTGATATCTGAAACAGACGCAAAAGATTTCCTCGAAAAACATAATTACTACATGAAACTCGCAGCTTATCGGGAGAATTACCAAAAATATCCCAATTCTAGTAAACGCGCAGGACAGTACATAAATCTGGATTTCGCATACCTTCAAGAACTGTCTACCATCGACAGGCATTTACGCTACCAGATTTTACAGATGTGTCTTGATATAGAACACTTTTTAAAGGTCGCTCTTCTCAATGCCATTGAAAACAACCCTAACGAAGACGGATATTGCATAGTTCGCAACTTTATTGCAAATACTTCTAACAATCGGGTTCTCACTACCATACGTTCGCACAAAAGCGACTACTGCAGAGAGTTAATTGACAAGTATGATCCCGACTTCCCCGTCTGGGTTTTTGTTGAACTGATTTCGTTTGGTGATCTGGTACATTTGTGCAGTTTTTACACAGATCAATATGGAGCCACCATCGGTGACCGAATTTTATTGAACTCGGTACGTGATATTCGAAACGCCTGTGCGCACAGCAACTGCTTAATTAACAAATTGAAGCCCAATGGTAACAGGCCTCACAGCAGTGTCGTCAATCGTGTAAAGCTAGTTCCGGGGATATCAGAGTCCTCTCGTGACAAAAAATTAAAAAACAGCTGTATTTATGATTACGTCTGCATGCTTTATGCATATAATGAAATAGTCAGCAGTTCAGAATCCAGAAAAAAAGCCTATCAGCAGGTAAAAGAACTGTTTGAAGGAAGGATGCTTCGCCATTCCGACTGGTTTTCAAAAAACACGCTGATTACGAGCTCATATGAATTCGTCAAAAAAGTTATTGACAATCTCCAGAGCTCAGTGGTAGAATGAGACCACGATTGAAAGAACTCTGTTCTTAAAGGGAGCGTACAACGTATGTTGCTTACGCTCCCGATTTCTTTTTATTACTATTTTTTGATGTTCGGTTGTGCCACCTGTCGCCACGCTCCGCATGAATCCGCGCATGGCATGGCTTGCACAAGGCGATGAGGTTGGAGCGGTCGTGCGTCCCTCCCTCGGAGAGCGGCAGCTTGTGGTGTATCTCCTCAGTCTTCGTATAGATGCCCTTCGCAAGGCAGAGCTCACACAATGGGTGAGCAGCAGCATAGCTATCACGGATGCGCTTCCAGGCGCGTCCATACCTACGGCGTACAGCCGGGTCCCGGTCGTACTTCTTGTAGCGTTTGTTTTCTTCCTTCTGGTGCTTCTCACAGAAGCGCTCCCCGTATTCCACAAGCGCCGGACAACCCGGATGGGAACAAGGATGTTTTGGTTTTCTTGGCAAAATCTCCACCTCCATCTATCTGCCGCCTGTCACGGCTGCGCCTCCTCAAAGATCACAGGTTGAATTTCACTTCACGAAAAAAAGCCCTCGCGGGATTTCTCCCACAAGAGCTTCTCACTATAATTTTGCTGAGTATATCATATCACAAAGAACCGGGTGACATCCAGTGACATCAGGTGACATGATTAAGGCACAACCACTTTTTCCAGTGCTTCCTCATGAAGCCTGTACAGGTGGCGGACGTTATAACCCAAATCCACGGCAATCTGCTCCCATGACATAAAGCACAGGTAACGTTTCTCAAGAATCGTCTGAAACTCTGTATTCTCCACCGCTTTTATCACCTGAACCATCTCGGCCTTCAAATTCACCAGCTCATCGATGTCCTGATTGATTTCTTCCTGAAAGCGAAATGATTTTTACAATCACATCTTCCATTCTTGAAACAGGGCTGCCCGGATTCTTCGGCATCCCGCTGATTGTACTCGTGCATTTGGTCGCCAGCAGATTTAAAGAGTCAACCTGCTGTATTTTACTGTTAATCCGGTCATCCAACCGGTACGCCTGTGATAAATATTCCTTTGCCGTCATCCCTGCACCTCCTCGCAGATTTTTCGCAGTAAAAATTTTCCATCACCTGATGTCAGAGTAGAAAACCATCCGGATTTGAAAAATCTTGTAATTTCATCTCTCACAGCCTGCGCATCCCTGTTATTCGGATTACGCTTCAACTTTTTTAATGCGTCCCGCAGGTCACGAACCGCCTGAAGGATAATGGCGTTTGCCAGCTGTTCATAATTTCTGATGTCGCACATAAGCGATACCTCCATTCGTGGTTTTTGATTGTGGCATCGTTGCGCTGCGGCAGTGTTCTATGTATCAATGCAGAGCGGTCTCGATTGCGCCGCGCACCTCATCCACCGAACGCACCATCAGAGCGGTGCCTCCTGCGGAGAGAATTTTTCTTATGGTTGCTTCCTGAAGTTTCGCAGGCTCTCCATCTTCTGTAAAAAATCGTCCATCATCCATCTGCGAAAAACTGGTGTATGATTCCCATAACCCGCCATGTCAAAATACCTGCTGCGGAAGGAATAAAATGACGTTCCAAATATCTGCGGATTTAAAAACCGATATTGTGAGAACACATCCATCTCATGGTTGGTAATTACCGTCCCTGTCAGCAGAAGCTTATATTTTGCCCTGTCTCCGACATAGTGCAAAATAATAAAAAAGCCTACAGGCGTTTCGAAAGAACACCTATAGGCCAATAAATCAATTTATATTCAGTTTGCATCGCAATTACTTATTCCAGTATAAGTCAGCTAAATTGTCTTCTCTGCCTCAATTGTTTCAATGTCTGGATTCTCATATAATCATTTCTCAGCAATTGCATTTACCCAGTTTTCTCCCTGCCTCATTTTTCTAACATCCTCAGTAATAAAAATATCGCATACCGTAAACCCATTACTCTCCAAAAGTGTTATCAACGAACCTTCATCATAATCATTAAATAACCGTCCCTGTGCGATTCGCTCCTCAGTTCCGTATTTAAATGATGCGTATAATATTCCATTTGGCTTTAAGGCAGTTCTCAAATTCTTCATAACCATATTTATTTCACTCTTCACCACATGAAGCAGAGAAGCGCACGCCCATATTCCATCAAACTCATTATGAAAATTCATTTTCTCAAATGAAAGCTGCAAAACATTCTTTCCTAAAAGTTTTTCCGCTTCTTCACACATTTTCTCCGACGCATCCATAGCTGTCACAGCAAACCCGTTGTCCATAAACACTTTGCTGTCTCTCCCGCTACCGCAGCCCGCATCCAAAATATATGCTCCTTCCGGAAGGCAGGTCATAAACTTGTCCCTGCATAAACTCATATCTGCACCTGCTGTCGCCGCGCAGTATTCTTCCCCATGCTCATTATAATAAGATAATGTCTGGTTCATTTTTTCTCCATGATAAATCCAACTGTCAAATCCACAATTCTGTGCCGATTGGTATACCGGTCGAATCACACTCTCCAATTGTTCAGAAAACGTCGAGAAATTCTGTCCTTCCCGATATAATCGATATCTAATATCCACACTGTTTAAATGATCCCTGGCACATTTATCAAATTCCGTATGTACCTTTTCATTTTCCCAGACCATTTCATACGCGCCATACTCCACTCGTGCAAATTCAGGAAAATAAGTAGTCCAGTCCGGGAGATGATTGCTCTTGCTGCTATTGATACTCTTTGTAGTTGGATGCAAATTCCACAGCTCATCATGTGCCACAAATGACCACGGCACAAAATGATCGATAGAAATATCTTTACTATCAACATCTAACAGATTGTGCCCGTAGATTTCCTGCATAGGCTGTAGCGACAACAACAGTTTCCAGTAATGCTTTACTTTTTCCAGTTTTCTCTCCTGCGGTGGATATAGCTTGTCCGCAATGCCTGGTACGCTTGGATTCCGTTTTTGCAGATACAAAATCATATTATACTGAAGCCAGCCTTTTACAATCTCCTGATTCTTATGAATATACTGACACCAGTCTTCCTGAATACAAATCGTTGTCTGCATCCCATGCAACGCATTAAAATAATAAATCAGCCGTCGTTCCTGATTGATTCTCCTTGCCAGTTCCGATTCAGACACATCCCAGCCTTTTCCTTTCAACTGATGCATAAATGGTGCCTGCAGGCGATATGGAACATTTCTGGTCAATGTCCGTTTTTGTCTGGTAATCTCCGGATTCTGGCAATGATTCAGATACTCAATAAGAACAGATTTCTTTTCTGACGACTTCATTCCGCTTATTTTCTGAATATCATGAACCACTCGCTCCAGCGTATCCCTCGGTCCGAGATTTAAATGATATTCTGTAACCATATACCAGGCATCCGCAATCATTTCATCAATCAGTTCCTCATACGTGAGAACAGTCTTTCCCTCCAGTACCTTTGTCACAATCGCCTGAAGCCAAAAAAATTTATAACATTCACTGGTGTTGTCAAAGAGACGGCTTAAATGTTGAATTTCCAGTTCGTCTGAATAGGGCAGCTGCATTGCGTATTCACCTTTCATATGACATTAATGCGACATTTTCGACGTGGCACGAATTCGCAAACATTTCCGTCGGACAGACTTTTCTCAGCTCGTACCCGCCCGCGCACAGATATTTCAAATCCCGCGCGAGTGTCGCGGAGTCGCAGCTCACGTAAACGATTCTCTCCGGCCGGATTTTAAGCATGGTGTCGAGTACGCTTTGCTCGCAGCCTTTGCGCGGCGGATCGACGACGATAACGTCGGCATGGATTCCTTCTTTCTCGTATTTTTCGGGCAGGACTTCTTCCGCTTTACCAACAAAAAATTCCGCGTTCGTGATGTGATTCAGCTGAGCGTTCTGCCTGGCGTCGCGGATGGCATCGGGCACGATTTCTACGCCGTAAACGGCGCGAGCTTTCTGCGCGAGGAATAAGGAGATGGTTCCGATTCCGCAATAGAGGTCCCATACGGTTTCCTGGCCGGTCAGATTAGCGTACTCTAATGCTTTGCCATAAAGCTTTTCCGTCTGGCGTGGATTTACCTGGTAGAAGGAAAGCGGGGAGATACGGAATCGGATTCCCCCGATTGTATCTTCGATGAATTCCTGTCCCCACAAAAGCTTTATCTGCTTCCCCATAATCACGTTTGTCCGCTCGCGGTTGATGTTCAAAGTAATGCTGGCCATACCCGGAATGGCACAAAGTGCCTGGACCAGGCGCTCGCTCTCCGGCAGGGAGGTTCCGTTAATGACCACGCAAACCATGATCTGTCCGGATGCGTTCTCTTCACAAAGCATTTCACTGGAGACGCGGATCATCACATGCCGCACCAGTCCTTTGCCCGTGGCCTCGTCGTAGGGCTGGATATGGTATTTGTCCATATGGTTCAGTACGATGTCGAGGATGGTCTGGTTGACTTTTGCGCCGAGCAGACAATCCCGGCAGTCGATAACGGTGTGCGTGCGTCCTGCGTAAAATCCGGCGATCAATTTTCCGTTCCTATCTCTGCTGATGGGAAACTGCGCTTTGTTGCGGTAACGAAATGGATGATTCATCCCAATGATCGGTTCCATAGGGGGATCGATGAAGCCGCCGATGCGCTGCAGGTTATTGCGCACCTTCTGTTCTTTGAAACGGAGCTGCGCATCGTACTTCATTTCCTGAAGCTGACAGCCGCCGCAGGGACGGGCGACCGGGCAGGGTGCTTCGACCCGGTCCGGACTGGGCGTAAGAATGCGCAGCAGACGGGCGTAGCCGTAGGTCTTTTTCATTTTCATAACCTTTACCTCCGCCACATCCCCGATTATAGTGTCCTTTACAAACAAAGTAAGGCCTTCGCTGTGTCCGATGCCAAGGCCTTCTGTGCTGAAATCTTCTATTATAAGTGTTACAATATCATCTTTTTTCATACATGTTTTCCTGTACCGTTTTTTACGCACCTCTATATTCTGTTTGAGCTTCAGAGCAAATCGTATCCTTCACGTCTTTAAAATTCAGATGTCTTTCTCAAGTTCGACTCAAAGAGCCGATTATACCCCAGCCATTCGTTGTTGTCCCCTGCGTTTTTCAGAACTTCGCGCATGGTTTCCAGCTTGGCATCCGTATCGTCGGCATAGTTGAGCGCGAGCGCTTCCGCGAGTGCCGGCTTTTTGGGAGAGCCGTATTCGAGCTCACCATGGTGCGCCAGGATGCAGTGCTGCAGCTCGCTCATCAGCTTTTTGGGGAAGCCCTTGATGTGGCGGCAGCCGAAGCCGACGAGCTCGCTGCCCATGACAATATGTCCGAGGAGCTGACCGTCGTCAGTGTAGTCGTTCTCCGGGAAGTTGGAGATTTCCTTTAATTTGCCGACATCGTGAAATACTGCCGCGGTGAACAGCAGGTCTTTCCGGAGATATGGATACTGTTTTACATAAAAATCACAGAGCTTTACGACACTGAGTGTGTGTTCGAGCAGGCCACCGACAAAGCTGTGATGAACGGTTTTGGCCGCGGAATGATTTTTAAACGCAACAATAAAGGCCTCATTGTCCACAAAATACATCTGAATCAGCTTTTGCAGATAAGGATTCTCTACCTGGCGCATATAGCCCATCAGATCCTCATACATCTCGTCTATGTTTTTTTCACTGACCGGAAGATAATCCGCCGGAACGTACTCGGATTCCTCTGCTTTGCGGGCACGGCGGATGCTCATCTGGAGTGTGCCCTGGAAATTGGTCACATCCCCGCTTACAAAGACATAATCCAGTACACCGAACTCCTCGATTCCGGACGAATTCGGATCCCAGATCTTTGCATCGATGGTGCCCGTTTTGTCCTGTAAAACAACATTTTCATAAAGCTTGCCGTTCTTCGCGGTCGCAGACTGTTTGTATTTACACAGATAAATTTCGTTAATTTTATCTCCCTCATGAAATGAATTGATAAACTTCATACTTCCTCCTCATATAGCAGGGTTTCACACTTCCTGCCTCATTTTTAGCACAGCCGACTGTTTCTCGCTCATTCAGACGGTAATCTGAATTTCCCGCCCGCTTCTCTGATAACGGTAATAACGCACACCGGCAGCGTCCATCATGCGCTTGGATGTCAGGACGGAGGATGTTCCCTCATATTTGTCATCATCATAGACAACCGTTTTTATTCCGGCCTGAATAATGGCTTTGGCACACTCATTGCATGGAAACAGAGAAACATACAGCTTTGCACCCTCGAGACTGCCGCCGCGGTAATTAAGAATCGCGTTCAGTTCGCTGTGCACAACATACGGGTATTTCGTATCCGTCTCATCGCCTTCCCGCTCCCAGGGAAACTCATCGTCCGAACAGCCTTTCGGAAAACCGTTATAGCCCATCGAGAGTATTTTGTTATCTTCGCTGACAATGCAGGTACCCACCTGCGAATTTGGATCCTTAGAGCGCATTCCGGCCAGCTTTGCCACTGCCATAAAATATTCGTCCCAGGTAATGTAATTTTCCCGCTTTCCTGCCATTGTGTTCCTCCTGTCTATGCACGGATCATCCGTAAACCGGGTGTCTTCCATATCAGAATCATACGATCTTTTCTGTTCTGAATTGTTACTGTTATTGTACCGAACTCATTTCAAATTGTAAATAAGAAAGTAAAATAACTGTTCAGAACGCGGTTCAAAACCATTGCAAGGAAAAATGCCATGCAGATTTTCCTTTCCGCACAGCATTTCAATAACGATTCCATTATTTTACAGCGCTCTCCTTGACCGCCTGCAGTGCTTTTGCAACCGGCGGCAATGAGATCACAATAATCGTAATCACACCTTCCAGCAGAATATACGAATAATTGTAAATGATCGGGTACAGTGCCGTGAGTGCCTGCGGGAAATTCTCCGGCATATAGTCCATCCAGTACAGATAGCCGCCCAGCGAGTGGAACGCGCCGCGCACAAGGATGCCCAGGATGTAGCCTTTGAGAAGCCCGTTTTTCGATTTCCAGAAGACACCGGCCAGGCCGAGACCCGCAAATGCAAGTATGTAATCGCAGCACACCTGGAAAAAGCTCAGCACATACGGCTCCTGAAGAAATTGCAGAATACCGTAGGCAAGACCGGTCATGATACCAACCTTCACGCCGTACCAGTTGCCGATCAGGCAGATGAAGAGCATGCTGAACAGGGTCACCGAACCGCCATAAGGCAGGTGAAACACCTTAATATACGAGGTGACGAACGCCAGTGCCATCGCCATCGCACAGTACACCAGCTGCTTCGTCGACATCTTTTTTGCCGATCCCGCTCTGCTGTGAAGAAATGACGCCACCAGCACCAGCGCGATCGCGGCTATGGCGCAAATGACGTATCCAAGGGTAGTCAGACCACCATCCGCAGTTACAATTGACATAAAAACTCCTCCCTTTCTATGCGCACAGCCTCGTAAGAATAGTTCCGGCTAATGCCAGATGAGGCCAGCACAGACGAGCAGGATTCGGCAAGCCGTCTCCTGCCTGATTCCCGCATCTCCTGTGATCAGAGATGCAGGCTGCGTTGCAGCGGGATAACTATAACGCAGAATCAGGGGAATGTCAAACAATTTGAATACTTGCAATTACGCCAGCATCCCGCCCAGGGTTCCTCCACCCGCACAAAGTACCAGAGCCGTAACGGTTTTCGTCAATGCCGGCTGCAAGGCTTCCTCTCCCAAAGCCGACACCGCCAGCAGAAGGAGAAAATACAAAACCCCGGTCAGCAGTCCCCACAAAAATTTACGCTGTCCTGCCTTTCTCCCGCAATACCATCCGCCGATAAAACAGGACAGCACATAAATCACCAGAATGCCAATCTCCGTCCTTCCCGCATCCAGCTGTAATTTCAGAAGCAGAAATGCGAATCCAAGAAGTAAAAGGATCGTTGTGAGAAAAGCAATGACAAGCGCTCCTGCTGCTCTTCCGATTGCTTTTCTCTGTCCGCGAAGCATTTCCATTTTCCAGTCCTCCTGCCTTTTACCTTTCTGAGCTGCAGCTTTTCGCTGTTTTTCACACCCCGGCCACACGCTTGCTGCGCAGCAGATTTAATATGCTAACAGCGCAGACGCAATTTTACATGCGCTTTTCAAGGATATGGAGCAGTTACAATTTTTCATCAGAAACAGCCTGAACGAGCCCTGAATCGTCCAAAACCCGGCACCAGTAACCAAATTTTCGCCCACAGCTGCGTAATCCTGACAGCTTAAACCGGTCATAACCAAACGTATGGGCCACATACTCTTCCTGCTGGCTGCGCAGTCCAGGTACGCCGACTACATAGAGTCCGTCCTTTGCCCTGCCCAGCAAAAGATGGCGGTACAGATAATAGCCATGCTGCAGAAAGTTGCTTCTTCCCACCTGCCAGCCTTCCTGCTGAAGCGGCAGCAGATCACAGAGCTTAATCTGCACACAGGCAAAAAACTCATCATCCTCAAAGGGATGAAATGCCTGCCGTCTCTGCAGCAAAAATTCGGCCGGGTTTTCTTTCCGAAATCGTGCCGGATCCGACGCGGGAATTCCCAGGGTTGACATCCCGGGCAAAGCTGTTTCCTGGATCTCAGGGGACTCCGGCGTGGGCATTTCCGGTTCAGACTCCTCAATCAGCTCAGAAAGTATCCGCACAGAAACTTCCGCCCCTGAACTTCCTGGATTTTCTGGCAGAAGCCGATTCGACACCTCAGACGCTGTCTCCTCCGGCATCCCGGATGGTATCTCCGGCGTGTCAGATACCGGCTGCTCCGGTGCCTCTGCTTCCGTCCCGCGCAGCTCTTCCGATTGTTCTCCTGAGGGCTCCCGGCGTGTTTCCGCTTCTGTCCGCCCTTCGGAGGTCTCAGCCACGTCCGCTCCCGCAGCCTCAGTGTCGGGGTTCTTCTCCGCTTCTGTCCGCTCTCCAGAGTCCTCAGCAACAAAGCAATCCATCTCTACCGGTTCATCATCCCACACCGTCAGGAACATTCTTCCATCTCCGCTCTGAATCCGGATGCCGGTTATCTGATCAAAATAGTATTTCCCGGAGCCGACCGGCGCGTCTGCGCGCCATGCCCATTCTTCCGGACCACGAGGGTTCTCGCTCATGATTCCCAGCGGAAATTCCCGCTGATACCCCTGCTCACGCACAAATCCGTATACCCGCACAGGCGGCTCCGGCACCACCGGAAGAGTCAGGCGAAAAAGGACTCTCCACATTCCATTTCGCAGCTCTACTTTGGCGAATCCCGCGTTCCCCTGCTTTTTTTCGTCTATGTACTCATAAAAATATGCAACAAACCGTCTGTATTCCGGCATATAAAACCTCCCCGCATCCATTTATTATTATGCAATCACCATTTTCAGTCAGCCTGTTCTGGTGAATCATGGCTGACGTTCAGCACCTGTCTTTTCATTTCAATGCTATTCGAAACGGTTGCATACAAAATATATGCGGGAAGGTTCTCTGTTTATTCCTGTTTAACTGATCTGCCACCTGACGTGACTTCCGCTCTCGTCTTTTGTGACAATCAGCTGGTCGTCTATCTCCTGCTTCAGCTCGGTCACGTGAGAAATAATCCCAATTAACCGGTCGCCGCCTGCCATTTCCTGCAAAACACGGACAGCCTGACCTCTCGAATGCTCGTCAAGAGAACCAAAGCCTTCGTCAATAAACATCATATCCAGATGGGTGGCTGCTGTACTTTGCTGAATCTGATCAGCCATTCCCAGTGCCATAGAAAGCGCAGCCATGAAGGATTCGCCGCCGGAAAGCGTGCGAATTTCACGCTCCCTGCCGGTGACGGCGGAATAAACCATCAAATCGAGGCCACGGTTTTTCCCCTTGCCCGCCTTTTCTGCGTCCACCATGCGCAGCTCAAACTGGCCGCCGGACATTTCCAGGAAACGGCGGTTTGCCGCGTGAAGAATTCTTTCCATATAATAACGCTGCACAAATGTTTCCAGGTCCATCCGGCTGTCCGTAACATTACCGGATACCAGACGGTAAAGGGTATCCAGACGCGTATGATCTTCCACAATCCGCCTGCGGTCACCCAGCTGCGACGCAAGTGTCCCTCGGATGCGTTCATCTGCCTGCGCCTCTTCCCGGATCCCGGCAAGCTTTTTTTCAGCCACAGCTGTAAGCCGTTCTGCTTCCCGCAGTTCTTTTTCCAAAAGCTCCGGGTTCGGCTTTGGCCGGTCGCCAATGGCCTCCTTCGCAGACGCAATCCTGCCTGCTATTGAAAGCTTTCTCTGCGTATGCTGCTCGATCTGCTCCCGCAGCGTCATCTCTTCCTCCGACGTATGTTCCACAGTCAGTGTCTGCCATTGTATCTCATCCAGCTTTCTCCGCTTCATACAGGCATCGTAGGATTCCCGCCGTTCTTCACACAACGCCTCCTGCTCCGGAAGCTCTTCCGTATATTTTTTGATCAGAGCTGCCGTATGATCTCTCGCCTCCCGCGCCTTTTTTGCCAGATCAGAAGCAGAGCTGCTGACAGCTTCCTGCTTCTTCTGCGCGGTTTTCGCTGCGCGAAGCGCGTTTTTTGCCTCCTCTTCTGTGCGGAATGCGCCGGATTCGCCCAGCGTTTCCCGTTTCTTTACACTGCCCTCCAGCGCTGCCCGGGCTTCTGCCACGGCAGCTGTCGCCGCTTCTGCCAGTTCCCGCAGCTGCCGCTTCTTTCCATCTGTCTGGGATAGCTGTCGGCGGAGCTCCTGAAGGACAACTGTCCGCCTTTCCAGCCTGGCTTTTTCACCACTGAGCTTCTGCTGCCAGAAAATAATCTGTTCTCCTGCCCACGCAACCAGCCGTAATACCTCATCAGCAGAAAATTCCTCTGACAGTACAGACGCTTCCTGCTTCTTTGACGCATCCTCCGAAAGCATGGAAAGCAACGTCTGCATATCGCCCATATCAGCAATCGCACGCTCCAGCTCCTGTCGAAGCTTCGAAAGCTCCCGCAGCAAAGATTCCTGTTTTTCTTTCAGAAGCTCATTCGCAGACTGTGCCGCTGCCGCAAGCTCCTGCTGACGATCAGCCTTCTCCTTTGCGTCCCGCTCCAGCTTATTGAGAATCTCCTGTGTCACAATTCTCCCGCTGTGATCTGACTGTTCTTCGGGAGAAATACCCGCTGTGTAAAACGCCTTCCGAAACGGCGCCGGATGATCCAGTGAGCCGCAGACCGGACAGGGCTGCCCCTCCTGAAGCTCCTGCGCGAGGATTCCGGCCTGTTCGTCCAGAAACACACTTCGGTTTTCTTCATACCAGTCTCTGGCCACCCGGTACGATTTGTCCGCATTCTGATATTGCACCCTTAATTCCGCGCATTGTTTCTCCTGCGACTGTACTCGTTTCTGAAGAGCTCTGACTTCTTTCAATCTGCCGTCCAGACGAATAAAAGCAGCCTCATGCCCCGTACAGCGGACAAGCTGCTCCGGCGCGTCGGCAAGCTCCCGCTCCTCCTCGCGCCACGCCTGCTCCTGCTTCTCCAGCCTCTCCAGCTTTCTCTGACTGTCCTCCGCCCGTTTCTTTCCTGTTTCCAGCGCCTTTTCTCCCGCCTGGATTTCCGCCTCTGCCTCCGCAATTTTCCGAAAAATCTCTAACGCCCGTTTCACGCGCTCTTCGATCCGCGCCGTTTCCACCTGCTGCTGTTCCAGTTTCTGCTTTTGCAGTTCCTGCTGCTGCTCCATTTCCCGCAAATGTGTCTTCTGCGCAGGCAGCGCTTCCTGAAGCTTTCCCAGATTCTCCTTCGATAAAGTAACGGTGCGCGCAGCATCCGAATATCTCTGATATTCACTTCGAATCTCATACGCAGCGCGCAGCTGCTCTGCCAGAATCCGCGCTCTGGCTATCTCCTTCTCCTGCGCCTCACATTCCGCCAGGTCCTTTTGCGCCGTTTCCAGCTGTCCATAAAGCTTCGCCAGGCTTTTCGCCCCTGTGTAAGCGTCCCGCTTTCCATTCTGCCGTGACTGTGCCTCGCCGTATTCCGCCTGCGCAGTTTCCAGTTCCTTTTCCAAATATCTGCAAAGCTCCTCCAGAAGAGTCAGGAATGGCTCCAGAACCGTCATTTCCCCCTGCACGATCTGCTTTTTCAGGCGGTCGATTTCCGCAGCATTTTCACAGGATTCCGGAATCCGGAGCTGTTTTGCCTCCATCTGGCAGATCACACGGATCTGACCGATCTCTTTTTCCTTTTCTTTTTTGCGGTTCGCCAGTTCCTCCTCAATCCTCTGATACAAATCCGTATGAAAAAGCTTCCGGAAAATGATCTTTTTTTCATCTGATTTCGCGCGCAGCAGCTCCATAAATTCCCCCTGCGCGATCATGGCCACCTGCATAAACTGTGCCTTCGTAAGCCCGACAATCTCTTCTAATTTTCTGTCCGTCTCCTTTGACGGATACTCCGTCCCATCCGGCATGATCAGCGACACACTTCCGGTCACCTCACGGGTCGCGGAGCCCTTCCCCGCACCGCGGGTCAGCAAACGCAGATGCCGCGGTACCCGGCGCACAGTGTAAACCGGGGTCTCATATCCATATGCTTCTCCGGCACCGTCAATTGCGGATCGCTTCTTCCACACGGCACGTTCTGCCCTCGCCGGATTACTCGAAGCCTCCTCGATCGCTCCCCCTTCGGAAAACGTCAGTTCCACAAACGGCTCCTGATTGAAAGGCGTAAACTGACTTTGCAGCACAACTCCATCTTTTTTATTGGCAGATGAACCAGTCTCCCCGTAAAGCGCAAATACGATAGCGTCAAATATCGTTGTCTTGCCCGCGCCGGTATTCCCTGTAATCAGAAACAGGTTCTGATTCAAACCGTCAAAACGGATCGTGGTCAAATTGCCATAAGAACCAAATGCCCGCATGGTAAGCTTAATCGGACGCATTTCATCCCACCTGCCTTTCCTGCACCGTGCGAATCACATCCTTCAGAATTTCTTTCTCCGCCTCATCAGCATCCTTTAAAAACGCGCAGCACAGCTCATACGGATCCATATCTTCCTCCACATAGCGTTCCGCGCCATAGTCCGCCGCACGCACACGCTCCCGGCGAATCTCCAGCAGATTCGGGAAAGCCAGGCGCAGCCGCTCCTGCATATCGATCACTTCCAGATCTGTCTTATCTGTCAGAACCACGGTAACATAGTCAGAACTTGCCTGGAGAAGCACCTCCTCCAGTGACCCTTTGATGAGCCGAACCTGCCGCAGCGGAGTGAGAGGAAGTACTGTTATTCTATATTTTGCGCCAACTTTATCACCGTTCTTCCCATCCCCTGTACAAATCTCCGCCATCTTCTCCATTTTTTCTGCATACGCTTCACCCTGCCAGCCAGATAACGCACATTCTCGATTTCTCTCTGAGAGGTTCTTCCCGCACACTGCACTTTCCTTAATATCGTTGCAACAATCGCTCGTTCTTTCCCCATTTTCTTTCCAGCCAGCGTTGGTGTTTTCATCATTTTTCTTTTCGCTCCTATCACACTTCACTCCCAGTTCCACCATCACAATGCCTTTCGTCTGTTCGGCTTCGCTGACAGAACAGGCAAGGGGCGTCCCACAATAGCGGAAGCGCTCACTTCCCATCTTCATCGGCTTATGAATATGGCCGAGAGCCGCGTAATCAAAACATTCCAGCACATCCGCGGCAATCGCGTCAATATTACCAACCGTCGGAATCTCCGAATCCATGCGTTCTACATCCTCTGCGGCTACGCCCTTCGGCAGGTAGAACTGATGGCTGACCAGTACATTCCGCTCACTCTGGTCAATCGTTTCCCGCGCGATCAGCCGATGCAGAGATTCATTGTAAGAAAAGTTATTTCCATTTTCATCGACACCGACCACCCCTTTTACCATAGATGGCTTTACAAAGGGAAGCAGATAAAAGTTCACTTTTCCGAAAACATCCGTACAGGTTACCTTCTCTATATATTCTGTCTCCGTCCGCGGCGGCTGTCCCACCATATAGAGATTCTGCCGGGAGAGAACGCTCCGGAAGCAGTTGACCCGCGGAGCGCTGTCATGGTTCCCGCTGATCATCATAATCACCGCAGAAGGCACCGCTACCGTCAGTTCACTGATAAAACGGTCAAACACTTCTACTGCCTCCGCGGAAGGCAATGCCTTGTCATAAATATCTCCGGCAATCACAATCGCATCCGGTTGTTCCCGTCCGGCGATTTCCGTGATCTGCCGCAAAATATATTCCTGATCCTCCCGCAGATCCCGGTTCATCAGCTTCAGGCCGATGTGCAGATCCGATAAATGAAAAAATTTCATATACGCCTCCCTGCCGATACAGCTGTTCCTTCATCCTCTTGTCCTAAACGATCATGAAGCTGTGGTCCTACAGACAAAAATACTGTTTTCATCTATATCTGTTCCTCAATATACCCTGTCTTTTGCACCAGTCTTCTATTCCATCGTACCTGGTATTTTCTATAAGCAGATGATTTGATATCATGCGTTACACATTTGTTCGCGACAATTCTGTAATATATGTTATATACAGTCAGTTCATTATGCAGGACGCTTTCCGTTCTGTCTAACTGCTCTGCCGCCTTAATCAAATCAGAACCCTTTAGTTCAATCAGGTAAGCATTCTTCTTATCTTCATTGATCAACAGAAAATCACATCGGACGCCATCTCTGATAACAATTCCATCTATCTGGTATTGAGTAACATAGTTTTTATCTCTGTTAATCGCTTTATGGTATTGCGGTTTTCCCTTGTCTCTTGATACAATTTGGCTCGCATTTTCAGCACACAGAGATTGATAATTCTTCAAGGGCATTCCAATCACGCTCCCTCTTCATCCATGTTTTGTATTTCCAGTAATTTTTCAAAATCATCATTAATAACACTGGAAATCCCATCAATCCGCTCATTTTGAATCATGTGTATCTCAGAATCCATACAGTTTTCTATCTTTCCTTCTTTTACAAACCAGGAATCGAAATCTTTCTCATCCAGCCAAAGATTTTGAGAGATGATTTTGTCAGTCTGTTCCGCGTACCCCTCCTTTAATGTATTCGCATACAATAAATTATTAAGCGTCCCCAAAACGTACGGACTATGTGTTGTCATAACTACAGAATGTCCGCAATTACTTACAAGCGCGATCAATTCTGTAATATATTTTTGTGACTCTGGGAACAGATTTGATTCCGGCTCCTCTATAATAAACAAAACCTTTTTATTCCCAAGCAAATAATAATAAAGCAAATTCAAAATCCATACACTTTCCTGCTGTCCAGAAGAAGCAAAACTAAGCTTTACACGTTCACCATTTTCCAGAACAATATGTTCTTCCCCATCCTCATAAGAATAATCACCACGCAATATTTTTTTCATTAATATCCGCGCATCTTTTCCGGCAATAGAATATTTTTTCCAGACGTTAGCCTGGCTTTGGTGCAATAAATTACTATAGCTTTTCAATCTTTGCATTTTATCCGAGAATAGTGGTTTCAGGACCAGGATCCTCTCAATAAAATCTTTTGTACAAATGTCAAGCGAACGTTTTTGGCTGTCGTCCATTGTTGCGTAGATATAACTCAGTTGTTGAGACAGCAGAGTGAGTATACTCCGCCCCGCCGGAATAAATACAACTGAATACACATCATCAAACAAGTTCTCCATCTCTTCTCTAAATAGGTTTTCCTCATTCTCAGGAATCCCTAAAGAAGTAGCCGCAAAACATGAATTATGATCTGTCAAAAATTTTTCCAGTTCATTGCTAAAGATTACTTCTATATAATTCTGGTTTTCTTCCCTTACATTATTGTGAAGTAAAACTTTTATCGAACATTTTTCCGTATAAGCATATTCCATACCTGTCTTTGCACACGTATTAGAAGATACGCCAAATGTACGAAGAAATTTTTCACCTAAATAATTTTTCACCTCGTCTGTTAAGTCAATTCCCTGTGATGTACGCTGTTTTTTTGCAAAGCTGTTTGCCTGGCTTGTATTGAAAGCCCGTTTTTTTGCAAGCAGTAAAATATCGTCTTTTACGGTGTGAAAATAGTAAATTGCCTTTGCAATTGTACTTTTTCCAGATGCCTGAAATCCCGTAAATGTCATAAACTTTGAACATTCCAATTCACAATATTCAATCGGTCCTAATTGATTTATCACCAACCGATGCATAGTCTGCCCCCTCATACATAATATATAGTAAACGACGTAAGTCGTTTTACTTTACCAGCAAAATCGCGCCAAAGACCGTGCCATCACACAACCACGGCATTTCTGCACAACACAGATCACTTTTTTGCAATTGAATAACAACCCTGCTACGCGATTTCTCCCTCATACTGGCTCTGATACAGCCTCCAGTAATATCCTTTCTTCGCCATCAGTTCCTCGTGGCTGCCCGCCTCCAGGATGTGATTTCCATCCACGTAAAAGATACGGTCCGCATTGCGAATCGTAGAAAGCCGGTGCGCGATGGTTAAGGATGTCCGCCCTTTCAGCATGGTCTCGATACCTGATTGTACCAGTCTTTCCGTGTGAGTGTCAATGCTGGAAGTCGCTTCATCCAGGATCAGAATGCGCGGATTCGCGATCATCGTGCGCGCAAACGCCAGCAGCTGACGCTGACCGACAGAGAGCTGACCGCCGCGCTCACTGATCACAGTATCGTAGCCATTTTCCAGCGCCATGATAAAATCATGCGCGTTGACTGCCTTCGCCGCCGCGATCATTTCCTCATCCGATACCTCTTTCGCAGAACCTGTTTCTCCTGGCAAATCACTCTGCCGCCCATAGCAGAGATTTTCGCGTATCGTCCCCGTGAACAGGAATGTGTCCTGTGTCATCATGCCGACCTGGGAGCGCAGGCTTTTCAGCTTCACATCCCGGATATCCTGCCCGTCAATTTTCACGCACCCGGAGACCACATCGTAAAAGCGGCAAATCAGGTTTACAATCGTCGTCTTGCCAGCCCCCGTCGGTCCGACGAGGGCAATGCGTTCGCCCGGTTTTACCGTAAAGCTGACATTGGAGAGTACTGGCTTTTCCATCGCGTCAACATAGGCAAAGCTCACATTTTCAAAGCACACCTCTCCCTGAACCGGCGGCAGTTCTTTCACCCCATCATGATCAGTAATGTCAGCCGGCGTATCCAGAATATCAAAAATCCTCTCCGCCGCGGAGATATTTGTAACGATTTTGTTGTAAAAGCTGGCAAGGTTCCGGATTGGATTCCAGAACATACCAAGATAGGTTGAAAAAGCGATGAAGGTTCCGACCCCGATACGGTCGCCGCCCACCACACGCAACCCGATAAAATACAACAGAAAACTCCCCGCGCCCCAGGCAATCTCTACAAATGGTCCAAACAGATCGCCAATCCGCACCGCGGCAATCCAGCTGTCTGAAAACTCGGTCGCGCTGCTGTCAAACTCCTCCTGTTTTTCCCGTTCTGCGTCAAAGCTCTGGATCAGCCGGATGCCGGAGATGCTCTCATGGATCAGCGCATTGAGGTTCGAACTCTTCTTCCGATGAATCTGCCAGCGCTTGTGTTCAACGGTCTGGATCGCGAACATACACCCGAACAGCACCGGCAGCATCACCAGCGCCGCCATCGCCAGCATCCAGTTTTTGACCAGCATGATTACCGCCACACCGATCAGAGTCAGCAAATCCGGAAAAAGCTTTGTAACGCTGTCGCTCAATACCTCTTTGAGGGAGTTCACATCCCCGACCACCCTGGACAGGATTTTCCCGGTCGGGCGACTGTCGAAAAAGCGCAGGCTCAGCGTCTGCAAATGCTCATAAAGACTGCCCCGGATAGTCAGAAGGATGCGGTTCGTGATGTCCTCCATTTTGACCATCCACCGCCTCGTACAAACCAGATACACGATATACGCCAGAAGCGCAATAACTGCCAGACGCAGCAGTCCTGACACATCCGAGTTCGCCACACAGGTGTCTACTGCGTACTCGATCAGCAGCGGTGAACCAAGTGTCACCGCCAGCGTGATCAGCAGCAAAAGCATAATTTCAATCAATTCTTTTTTATAGGAAAGAAGATAACAGTACAGGCGCAGCAGGGTATCCTTTTTTGAACCCTCGCGGACTGTCTCGTCCTCTCTCGCAGTGTTAATAGCCATATTCTCCTTCTTTCTTCCGCCATAACGGAACGCGAATGACTGATAATTTCCTTAAGCATGGAATCCCATTTTTGTCCGATCGGGAAGGTTCCGGAACCTTCCTGTTAAAAAGCAATTATCCGGCATCATACTGCACCTTCCACGTTTCATAATAACGCCCTTTCATCCGCATCAGTTCTTCATGTGTCCCGCGTTCCGCGATTTGCCCATTCTCCAGTACAATAATCTCATCCGCATGACGAACCGCGGATATCCGGTGCGCGATGATAATTTTCGAAGACGGCAGATTCTCTCTCAGATTCTGCCACACCAGCCGCTCCGTCTCCATATCCAGCGCGGAGGTCGCGTCATCCAGCACCAGCACCGGTGCCTTCCGTGCGAGCGCCCGCGCAATGCTGATGCGCTGCTTCTGCCCGCCGGAAAGACCGACGCCGCGCTCTCCGATCACAGTATCTGCTTTCCGGCTCAGCTGATCCACAAACTCTGCCGCGTCAGAACGCTTCAGAGCCCATGCAACGGTACTATCCTCAATCTCCTCCCGCCGCCCGATGCGGATATTTTCCTTCACTGAATCGGAAAACAGAAATAATTCCTGCGGAACCACCGCCATGGAAGCGCGCAGCTGTGAGAGGGGAAGTGTTCGGATATCTACACCATCCAGAAGAATCCGTCCTTCCGTCACGTCATAAAAGCGCTGAAGCAGGTTCACCATTGTCGTTTTTCCGGTGCCGGTCATTCCCATAATACCGAGCGTCTGCCCCGGTCTGAGGTTCAGGTTAATATCATGCAGAATTTCGTCAGTCACGGACGAATTCTTCGCAGCAGCGCGTTCTGCCCCCGCCGGGTTATGCCCCTCGCCGGGTGGCATCCCACGCTCCGCGCGGGATATTTCCCCCTCTTCGATTGTGGAACGCAGGTCTGCTTCCCTCATGGAAAAACTGACATGTTCAAACGTAATCTCCCCTTTTACCTCCGGCAGCGGCCGCGCGTCCGGCGCTTCGGTCAGACTGGCCTGCGCATCCGCTACCTTCCGCATCTTTTTCCAGGAAGCCACGGCTGCCGCAATATCATTGCTCAGCCAGCCAACGCACTCCATCGGCCAGATGATTTCATTCGCATACTCCAGAAACGCCCCCAGACCGCCCAGCGTCAGCCGTCCTCCGATCACCATCAGGCCGCCGACCACCACGATCGCAAACAGCATCACCTTTCCCAGGAAGGTGACTGCCGGTTCATATTTCGCGCGAAGCTTCGCCTGGTTCATATTCAGCTCGTAAAAGCGCTGATTATGCCCGCTGAATTTCTCAATCTCATACTCTTCCTTCGCAAAAGCCTTCACGGTACGCACCCCGGCGATACATTCCTGCGCGACCGTATTCAGCTCGGCAGTTTCCTCGCTGATCTGATCGTAAACGCCGCCCAGCTCGTTTTCCATATGCAGCGCACAGTAACCAATCAGAGGAACCACACAGATCGGCACAAGCGTCAGCCATGGATTAATACGCACCATGCAGACGATAGACAGGACCGTCACGATCACCGCTTCAAGCGCCAGTGAACCAATAAATCCGGCCACCATCCAGACCTTATCCACATCATCCTTGATACGGGTCATCAGCTCTCCCGTATTATGGCTGTCAAAAAAATCAATCGAAAGCCCCTGTACATGATGGTACAGGTCTTTTCGCATCCGACAGCCGAGCCGGCAGCCGATACTGTCAAAGCCAAATTCCTTCACATACTGGAAGATGGCCCGCCCCAGACCGATCATAAGAATACCGCCAAGAAGCGACATCAGCCGGTCTTCCTGCCCGCCAACAATCACATCGTCAATCACGCTCTGCGTCAGCTGCGGCGCAAGCATCGATAAAGCCGTACTGATCAGCATAGCAGTCAGGCACAAAAGATACATTGGCAAATAACTTTTCATGTAGTGCAAAATCGATTTCATACAAAGATACTCCCTTCCAGGTACAAAGCTGCGCCTTTTAAGGAGTCCAGAAAATCAGATGAGCCGGGAAATTCCCGCTTATATGATATACAATCTGAAAAAACCAAAAAAGCTGCAGCCCCTACAGACTGCAGCCTACTATTTTCCAATCACCGACAGGCAAAATCTTCCTCTCATAAAACAGGGAAATTTCTACTCTCTATCAGTAATCTCTCCGGAGGCAAACAATCTGCGAATGGTATGATACTCGTTATCAATAAATGCGTAGCCCGCAAAAAGCTCTGCATTCATAAACTGCTTATTCCGATCTGCGTATTTATTAAGATAAGCTTTCATCAACATCGCACTGCCTCCTTTCTTTTATATACTTTTGGCATTGTAAAGCGAATTATGTGTCCTGTCAAGCATTTTTTCCATAGTCAAAACACTTTTTTCGCCCTATTTTCCACACGACTGCCGATTAATCCGCGCCGCCAGCACACCCGCGCCAAATCCGTTGTCAATGTTGACAACACTGACGCCGCTTGCGCAGGAGTTCAGCATGGATAAGAGCGCCGCCAGACCGCCAAAATTCGTGCCATAGCCGACGCTCGTCGGCACTCCGATGACCGGGCAGGCGACCAGACCGCCAATCACGCTCACCAGCGCGCCTTCCATCCCCGCGACCGCAATGATCACGTTCGCGTCCTCCAGCACCGGAAGGCGGTGCAGCAGACGATGTAGTCCCGCTACACCGACGTCATACACGCGCTCCACATAGCTGCCGTACAGCTCCGCCGTAATCGCAGCCTCCTCCGCGACCGGAAGATCACTTGTCCCCGCCGCGACCACGACCACCTTGCCGTTTTTTTCCGTTTCTTCTGGAGCTGCAACCGCAATCCGTGAGGTTGGGTCATAGCGCAGGGAAAACACCTGATCTGCGGCATCGTTTTCACGATGAGAGGACGTTTCTCCATGAGCGTTCAGCGCCTCTCTCACCTTCGCCTCTTTTTCCCCGGACAGGCGCGTGACCATAATGTTTTTTACGCCGCGCTCTGTCATGGCCCGCAGGATACCCGCGATCTGCTCCGCAGTCTTTCCTTCGCCGTAAATCACTTCCGGCATCCCCTGCCGGACACTTCGGTGCAGGTCAATATCCGCATAATTGCCCACCAGCATATCCGGCTGCATCCGAATATCTTCCATCGCCTGCTCGGGCGTCCGGGTGCCGTCGCTCACCTGCCGCAATAATTCATAAATGCCCTGATTATCCATAAATTCACGTCCTGTATTCTGCCATTGCCGCGCTGGTGTAAAACCACGTTTTACTGCTTCCGCCATTTTATCCGGCAAAAAAAACAGATCATACGTTTTCATACGTACTTCGCAGCAAGTGCGAAGTACTATCCCAAATAGCTGCAGCAGATCACACTCAGATCGCCTCTACCGCTGCCTTTTCGATCGCGATACCGGCCTTAAAGCTCTCAATATAAGCGTCAAAGCCTGCCACATCCTCCGGGTCCGGCTTAATCTCTACGCCTTCGCTGCCCGCGAATACACTCTCATTCAGGAAGGTATCCAGCGATTCGCCTTCTTTTTTGTTCACCAGGTAGGAAGCCAGAATTGCCATCCCCCATGGGCCGCCCTCACCTGCGGTCTCCATGACAGATACCGGAGAGTCCATCGCCGCCGCAAGGATGCTCTGTCCTACGCCCTTGGTCTTAAACAGGCCGCCGTGTCCCATGATGCGGTCAACCTGCACATCCTCATTTTTAAGGAGAAGGTCAAGGCCGATTTTCAGGGTCGCCAGTGATGCGTACAGGTTCGCGCGCATAAAGTTTGCCAGGGTGAACTTCGCGTCCGGGGTGCGAACCATAAGCGGACGTCCCTCATTAAGACCAGTCACCGGCTCACCCGCAAAATAATTGTACGCAACAACGCCGCCGCAGTCCTTATCCCCTTCGAGCGCCTTATTGTAAAGCGTTCCAAACAGCCGGTCCATATCGACTTCTACACCAAATGCCTCTGAAAATTCACGGAACAGCCCCACCCAGGCATTCAGGTCAGAGGTACAGTTGTTGCAGTGAACCATCGCCACCGCGTCGCCGGTCGGGGTCGTCACCATATCAATCTCCGGATAGGCCTTAGAAAGCTCCTTTTCCAGGACAATCATTGCAAATACGGACGTACCGGCCGATACATTACCCGTGCGAACCGCCACGCTATTTGTCGCCGCCATGCCGGTGCCAGCGTCACCTTCCGGCGGAGCAATCGGAATGCCGGCTTTCAGCATACCGGACACATCCAGCTTCTTCGCGCCCTCCTCCGTCAGGACGCCAGCATCCTCGCCCGCGAGAAGTGCCTTCGGCAGAATGTCCCGCAGCTTCCACGGATACCCCTTCGGCGCCACCAGCGCGTCAAACTGATCAATCATCTTCTGATTATAATCTCGGATCTCACTGTCAATCGGGAACATACCGGACGCATCGCCAATGCCGATCACCTTCTGACCGGTCATCTGCCAGTGAATATAGCCCGCCAGCGTCGTGAAGAACGCCACATCCTTCACATGCTCCTCACCATTCAGGATCGCCTGATAGAGATGAGAAATGCTCCATCTCTGCGGGATATTAAACTGAAACAGATCAAACAATTCCTTCGAAGCCTGCTCTGTGATTGTATTTCTCCAGGTGCGGAACGGCACCAGAAGCTCATCATTTTTATCAAATGCAAGATAACCATGCATCATCGCGCTGAAACCGATCGCTGCAAGGTTCTCAACTACAATGCCGTATTTTTTCCTTACATCCGCCGCCAGATCACTGTAGCAATCCTGAAGACCTCCCCAGATCGCGTCCATACTGTACGTCCAGACTCCGTTTACAAGCTGGTTCTCCCACTCATGGCTGCCGGAAGCAATCGGCTGGTTTGCTTCATCCACCAGCACTGCTTTAATCCTGGTAGAACCGAATTCTATACCGAGCACGGCTTTTCCGTTCTCGATCGTACTCTTTGCTTTTGCCGCGTCAAAGCTCATTGAAATCTCCTCCTGTTTTCTGATGAAACCCGCATGCCCACACGACGGGTATGCAACATATGTAAAATTTCTGACGATTCAAAACGCTCCTCCCTGTCATCGTTCTGAATCGCTGTAAATCGCTACGGATATCATACAAAATTCGAAGACATATTGCAAGCAGATTTTAGACAACAGTTTCAAACATCATCCTCTCATCTATGTTTCCTCTATCTGCCCCAGTATTTCCTCCTGTCCTTCAAGCAGGTAAGCTTTCCCGCCCTTTTGCGGTGCGTTCAGATAATTCTCATGCAAATCCTTCTGCATCAGACGCAGCTCCTCCTGCAGTCCTTTCGAAGAAAGACGCGATGCCCCCGCGCCAAAGATAATAACCTGCTCCAGCGCATCTGAGGTTGCTACCGTCACATGGTATTTGCAGTTGATGGTGCGCACAGTTTTCTCGATATACTGGTCCGCCGTCTCTGCTTCTTTTGTATAAACAACATAAATGTTATGATATTTGAGCACTTCCGTATTATGATTTGCGACCCGATAGGCGTCAAACACCACAATCAGGCGATTGTTTTTATATCCCTGATAATTGCACATCAGGTCAAGCAACCGCCCGCGGGCGCTCTCCAGGCTGATTTTTGCCAGTTCCTTCAGCTCGTCCCACGCAAAAATAACGTTGTAGCCATCCACCAGCAGGCATTCCTCCAGTTCCTCCTGATTTGTTTTTTTCCTGCGCGTAGTCTGCGTCACTTCGTATCCTGCCCAGCCGGAATCCTGCCGGGAGCGCCCATTCTTTCCATACGCAAACCGTTTCCGCTCACGGTCCGCTGTGCCATAGGTACGCTCAAAAATTGCCCGGAGCTCGTCATCCTCAGCGCCGCTAAGCGCAGCGCGATTCTCCGCGCGTCCCGCTGCATTCGCGTTTTCCGCTCTGGAATGCCCCGCTGCCGTGTTTCCCGCCGCAAAAGGGTCCGCTCCTGTGCCTCCCCCTTCCAAGCCTGACGCACCCTGGCCTTCGGCAGCTTTCCGTGCCTCCCCGGCGTAAGCGTCTGTCTCCGCGATATGAATGTAATTCGGCACGTCCTCCCAGTTCACAACAAAACCTGCTCCATGTGCACAGAAAACCGAGCCGCATGGATTTTCCAGATCCGCCTGCGCGTCATAAGCGCGCGCTTCAATGACTTCCTGAGCATTGTGGCATTCCTCATACCCTTTCAGACTGCAAAACAGCCTGCCGCGCCCTTTTGTATAGGCCAGGACCTCGCTCTGATAGCCGCGCATGGTCACAACCGGCGCCGTACCCGTGATCAAAGCCATATCCGAAGCTTTTTCCATAGTACCGGCAGCCTCCATCAAAACCGGCGCATCCGCGTTCCCATACATACGCTGAATGTCTGAGAGCGCCCGGCCGACCGTTTCCATCGGAACCTCGAGCCGAAAGCGGTAAACCGGTTCGAGTAGGATGGATTGTGCCCGGCAAAGACCCTGCCGCACCGCGCGGTAGGTTGCCTGCCGGAAGTCGCCTCCCTCCGTATGCTTCTGATGCGCCCGCCCCGCGACCAGCGTAATTTTCATATCCGTAATTTCCGAGCCGGTCAGCACTCCCAGGTGGCTCTTCTCTTCCAGATGCGTCAGAATCAGCCGCTGCCAGTTCAGCGCCAGCTCGTCCACACTGCACTTGCTCGCGAACTGCAAACCGCTGCCACGTTCGCCCGGTTCCAGTAAAAGATGCACCTCCGCGTAATGACGAAGCGGCTCAAAATGCCCCATCCCGACCACCGGCTCCGCAATCGTTTCGCGGTACACAATACTGCCCTCGCCAAACGTCACCGCCAGGCCAAAGCGTTCCCGGATCACATTCTGTAAAATCTCCGTCTGCACCTCACCCATCAGCTGTGCGTGAATCTCACCGGTATCCATCTCGCCCGCAGCGCCGTCCGTTGCAGTGAGGGGGTGAGAGGATGCTCCCGCAGCCCATGTGATATGCAGCTCCGGCTCTTCCTCTTCTAACTGCTTTAACTGCCGAAACGCCCGGTGTACATCCGTCCCTTCCGGAAGCGAAATCCGATACGACAGCACCGGCTCCAGAAGCGGCAGCTCCGCCTCCGGTTCCATCCCGAGCCCTTCTCCCGCATAGGTATGCTCCAGCCCCGTGACCGCGCAGAGCATCCCTGCCGAAGCCTCAGGCACCGCCTCGTAACTCTCTCCCGACAAAATACGGATCTGATTGACCTTTTCCGTCCAGATTTCACGCCCTGGCGCAGCTTCCTTTTCCAGCCCCGTTGACGGTAACGGCTGTTCTTTTCCTGCCACCGCCTTTTGATTCGTCAGGACATCCTTCACCCGCAGCGTCCCGCCGGTAATCTTCATATGTGTCAGACGGTTTCCCTGCGCATCACGCGTGATTTTATACACCCGCGCACCAAATTCAGCCGAATATTCTCCGGGCATGGAATACGTCTGAATCCCTTCCAGAAGCTCCTCCACGCCTTTTAGCCGCAGCGCGGAACCAAAAAAGCACGGGAAAATCCTCCGTTCTGCCACCATGCGCCGAATCCTTTCTGTTCCAATCCTCTCGCCCGCCGCATACAGCTCCAAAAGCTCATCGTCACACATCGCCAGATTTTCCTGAAACTCTTCTGTATCCGTATAACACACCGCACCGGCATCGTTTCCTGCATTCACAGCCTCTCCGCCAAGCCCCATATGCTTCATTCCGTCTGCTCCGGTAAAATCTGCACACCGCTCATCCAGCCGGCTTTTCAGCTCCGCCAGCAAAGCCTCCCGATCCGTTCCCGGCTGATCCATCTTATTCACAAACAAAAAAACAGGAACCTCATAACGCGTCAGCAGCCGCCAGAGCGTCTCCACATGACTCTGCACTCCGTCCGCCCCGCTGATCACCAATACCGCGTAATCCAGCACCTGAAGTGTCCGCTCCATCTCTGCCGAAAAATCCACATGGCCCGGTGTGTCTAACAGAGTCATCGTAAGCTCCGGCAGCTCCACGCACGTCTGCTTCGAAAAAATTGTAATTCCCCGGGCGCGCTCCAATTCGAAATTGTCAAAAAACGCATCCTTATGATCCACGCGTCCCAGGCTGCGAATCCTGCCAGTTAAATACAGGATTCCTTCCGCCAGGGTCGTTTTCCCGGCATCTACATGAGCCAAAAGACCAGCACATACCCTTCTTTTTTCCACCTGTTCGCCCATAAAAATGCCTCCTCCGGCAAAAAATAAACTGCTTTTATTCTATCACATGTCCGTACTCGCACAGCGAGTATGGACGCAGGCCGCGCCATTGTGCGAAGCACAATTCTGCATGCGCGGTTTTCATTGTATCACAGGAGAAGGCCATCGTCGAGAGGCTATTCCGAAAATACTATATGGCTGTTTTAATTCTTTTTCGGCAATTTCGGATAAATATGCAAACTGGTTTCACCATTCGGAGCTCGATATACTGTTATTTTTTCCATAACCTTTTTTCCACATTTCATCTTCTCCGCGGGAGTAAATCCATCATAATTATCAAGGATATGCTGGGTTGTCGACACAATATCTGCTTCCGTGTATTGTGTATGACATTGCTCAGACATCCTCTTTTCAAGTTCCTCCTTTATTTAATCTGACTGGCAGCGCCGCCGCTGCCCTCATCTGCCGCCTATCATTCCGTGCTTTATCCGCTCTGCTCCATGTGGGATCCGATCGTTGCACCAAGCTTCGATGAGGATAGCAGGATGCGCTATCTTGCATGGCTGGAACGACAATATGGCTCTATCGATGCACTCAATGCTGCTTATCATACCAGTCATGCTTCCTTTGAAGATATGCAAAAAGAGGATTACTGGTTTTCCTGCGCATATCCGGACGATTCCCTTTATACAAAGGATGAACTGGACAAACACAGTCTTTCTGTTCTTACGAAACAAAAGCGGAAAATGACACCATCGCCACCTGGCTCAGTGACGGCTCTGGCGCAATTGTGAAAAATACCATTGGCAAAGGGGTGGTCTATTCCTTTGGTTTTGCCTATGGTTACAGCTACTGTGCCAAAGGTATCCCACACGTTCCGTTCTCAGAAAAAAATAATGAGCTGTATCCCGTACAGCTCATGAAAACAAATATTCTGGAGCAGATCCTGAATGCACGCAGAATTATACAACCCCCGTTCCACGGAAAAGGTATTGAAACAGCGTATTTTGAAAATGCCATCATTATCGTCAATCACACGCCTCATCCCGTGAATCTGGATGAGTTTTCAGATAAACCCATACACTACCAGCAGGATGCTGGAGGCTCCCTGCTGCTTCCGCACATGGCCGCCGCAATATTTACAGAATGACCCGATGTTTTATCCTGGCAAAATGATTATTCCGGACGATTTTCATGCGCTGAAGCGCGTTCAGCGCATGAAAATCGTCGTTTGGCAAAGCCAGTCCGCCGTTCATCTCATGCCCTTGTAAACACCGCTCGTTCACGACACACTGCATTGTCGCTTAAAACAGAATCATACCCGTGCGGCAGTGCCGAGATGAAGTTGTGGATTCTTATTCCTGCGGTCTGCCTCTCCTGCTGCAATACACATGCACGTTGTCAGAACCCCCACAAAGCCACCTGCACAAAAAGCAATAAAGTGTGTAAGCATAAAAGATTCCTCCTGCTCATAGACAAAAAAGACGCTCATTTTCTGAACGTCTTCCGGTGTATAGTTTCTATTCTGTTTTTTTATTTTATATCCGAGTAGTTTCCTATTCTTCTTTTCACTAAATTCATCTACGTTTACCTGTTCATGCTTTTTTCCTTCGATTTCGCTGTACAACTGCGCTTCTGAAAGCTTTCATCATCGCAGGAGAAAGTTCAGGACAATCTTCATCAAACTCGATTGGATATTTCACCACTTCCTCCGCTTCCCTGATTTCTTCTTCTGTAGGCAGTTGTCCCGGCTCAATAGAATATGTCTTGATCATAATAGAGGCTCCTTTCCGCAGCGGTCGCCGCTCTTGCTGATATTAATCGAATCGCTTCCTTTTTCTCCGTGAAAACCACAAACAAAACATTTCTGAACTTCCCGATTGCAATATATCTGTCTTCCTCAGTGCCATGCTCAAAATCATACATTTCAATGTAATACGGATCTTCAAAAATATGGCTTGCAGTTTCAAAAGATACGTTATGTTTTTGTTTATTAATGAGATTTTTATTCTCATCCCATTCAAATTTCATACGTTCACAGTTGTCCTTTCCAAATCCAATGTCTTTCTGCAGACTTTGTTACGCATAGCTGATTCATTTCACTTTGTAATCCCTCATACTCACAACACAGCTACTCATTAAGCCCTGAGATTATCTGCTGCAAGCAGCGAGAATCTCTTCAGTTCATATTATAGCAGAAGATTCCCCATATTTACAGCCATTTTTTGATGAAAACTCAATCAGTAAAATTTTCCTGTTATCAGATATTGACATGCAAGTGCAATTAGATTATATTGTGTATATAGAGAAAGCACACTATATAGGATCAGGAGAAATACACAGTGAAAATTATAATATCCAACACCTCGGACAGTCCTCTTTATCAACAGATTGAAGACCAGATAAAGGATGCAATACTGCTGGAAGAATTGAAGGAAGGTGATTCCCTCCCATCAATCCGCTCCTTTGCCAATGATTTAAAGGTCAGTGTGCTGACTATACGGCGGGTGTATGAAGATCTGGAGAGGGAAGGGTTTATTATATGCCAGGTCGGCATTGGCACATTTGTGTCAGCAAGCAATATTGAACTCCTGCGAGATTCAAAACGGCGGCTTGTAGAGCAGAAAATGCAGGATATGATTCAGACGGCAAAATCATTAGGCATCACTAAAGAAGAATTGAATGCCATGATGGATATTTTATACGAGCTTCCTGTATAATACAAATATAGGGAATTCCGAGAAAGGTGGTTGATAAAAAAGTACCTCAGAGTAAAATAAGATTACTGACTTAGCCGGTTAGTAAAAATCTTATTGAACTGAGAGGTATCCGAAATGAATTATAACACACAGAACGCGAAAATTGCAGCTATTACAGAAAAAACTTTAGTGGTTGGTATTGATGTGTTACAAGTCACACCCTAGCCAGGACTCACTGAAACGGATTTAAGGACTAAATT
>JAJQCQ010000053.1 GCA_021202635.1 Lachnospiraceae bacterium
CGGCAGAAAAATCGGCAGAAAAATCGGCAGTTGTAACCTCGACAATGATGGATTCACTTTCAACAAGACAAAAAGAAATTCTTGAGTTGATGGAAAGAGATAAACCCTATAGCCGACAGGAAATTGCTGATGCTTTAGGCATGAAAAAATCACGGACAGGGCAGTTGCTCAACGAATTAGTGTCGTTAGATTTGATTACTGCCACTGGCGCAACCAGGTATAGGCGCTATGTAAAAAAATAAAATATTGTGGCACTCATAGCCCGTTTGCTGCATTAAGTTGTAGGCAGGCGGGCTTTTCTTTATGAATAGAAGGTCAGCTACGCTGATGTTATCGACAGGGATTGCATCCCAGAGTAAGCCCGTCTTTTCCCCGATAAACTGAATAAGCGCCGCGCCCCGAAGCTGCTGCTTTGTGCTGCCGCTGCGGTAATGATATTCTCCCTTATAATTGACAGGGTAGGAGCTTGTGGAACTGGCCGGTTGTCTCCCTTTTTTTGTTGGCTGGCAGTGTTGATTTACCCGCAAATTTATGTATAATGGTCGTAGGGAAAAGATGAAGCAATACAGCCTGCTTCGGAATAGATAAGTTTGTAAAGGGGAGTTTATGCGGGACAGTGAACTGACAGAAAAAGTCCAGTCGTCCATTGACCGTCAGTGCCAGAGATGTGGATATGTAGCGCCAGTGGTTGTTTTGATGGATGTTGGAGTCTTAGATAAAAAGAAATATGAGGAATGGAGAATCGGTAAAGTTCCATATCTGGAATCTGTCTGCACGTGTAATCTCCGGAAACTTTCGCTCATTATGAAGCAGATTCAGAGCTATGCGCAGGAAGCAGGCTATCGTCCATCCTACTGCTTTTACGGCAGATGGGGCATGAAGAAGAAAAAAGACCGCAGCAGGAGGAACGTGCAGCCGTTGCGATTCAGCAAGAGCGGCAATCCGAAAATCGAGAGAACATACGCCACCCACTATGTGGACGGGAAGAGGATAACAGAGCTGAAAGCGGAGGCAGAACTGAAAAAGGCTGCGCTGATGATGAAACAGGATGCAGCTGTTGATGCAAATTCAGGTGAACTGAGTTAGATTCAGGGAAGGAGTGTATAGCTCATGGCTGATAATGGTATAAAAAAGAAGCTTCCGATTGGGATTGATGATTTTTGTAAGATTCGGACAGAAGGATTTTATTATGTCGATAAAACGGCAATGATCCGTGATTTACTGAATGCGTGGGGAGAAGTTAATCTTTTTACGCGCCCACGACGCTTTGGGAAATCCCTGAATATGAGTATGCTGAAAGCATTTTTGGAAATTGGATGTGACAGCACGCTTTTTGAAGGGCTTGAAATTTCGAAAGAGACACAGCTTTGTGATAAATACATGGGAAAATTCCCGGTTATTTCACTCAGTTTAAAAAGCGTCATTGGAGACAGCTATGAAATTGCTCTGTCACAGCTGTGTAAAGAGATTGGAAATGAAGCCTCAAGGTTTGAGTATTTGACAAACAGTGACAGGCTCACTGAAAATGAGAAAAACAGGTATAGACAGCTTACTATTTCCACACCGGATAGCGAAAAGGTGTATTCTATTTCAGAAGATGCGCTGAAGAGCAGCCTTATGACTCTTTCTATGCTTTTGCAGAAGCATTTTGGGAAAAAGGTAATTATACTTATTGATGAATATGATGTCCCACTGGCTCAGGCGAATGAGCGGGGATATTACGAAAAAATGGTGGACATGATCCGTATTATGTTTGATCAGGTGTTGAAATCAAATGAAAACCTATATTTTGCAGTGTTGACAGGGTGTCTTCGTGTAGCGAAGGAAAGTATTTTCACAGGTTTGAATAATCCACAGATTTTTTCAATCTCCACTGTAGGGTTTGATGAGTACTTTGGTTTTACAGATTTTGAAGTAACGACAATATTGGAATATTATGGATTTACAGATAGATATGATGTGATCAGGGATTGGTATGATGGATACCGCTTTGGAAACACGGACGTGTATTGCCCATGGGATGTGATCAGCTATTGCGCGGAGCTGCGTCTGGATTCGCAGGCAATGCCGAAGGCATACTGGTCAAACACGAGCGGCAATGATGCTGTCCGGCACTTTATTGAGAAATCGAATAAGACGGCAAACACAAAGAGAGAGATTGAGGCGCTGGTTGCCGGAGAAACTGTAGAGAAGATAATTCGGGAAAATCTGACATATAATAACTTGTATGATGAGATAGAAAACATTTGGAGCGTACTGTTCATGACCGGTTATTTGACGCAGCGGAGAAAACCAGATGGAAAAAAATATGAGCTGGCAATTCCAAACCGGGAGATACGTGAAATTTTCACGGACCAGATCACAGATATGTTTCAAAAAGTGGTCAAGGCAAATACTAGCCGCCTCACTGAATTTGGAGAGGCTTTAAAATCTGGAGACGCCGCGAAAGTAGAAAAACTATTTACATCCTACCTTTATGACTCGATTACAGTCAGGGATTCCTATGTGCAGAATGACAAAAAGGAAATCCTTTACCATGGCGAGATGATCGGAATATTGGTAAATATAGAAGGTTGGGATTCGAAAACCAATGCAGATGCCGGTGATGGTTATAGTGATGTCATGGTAAAAATTGAAGAAGAAGATATCGGCATTATCATCGAGTTTAAATATGCGCGAAATGCCAGCTTTGATGCGGAATGTAAGGATGCGATGGCACAGATCGAGAGGATGAATTACACAAGCGAACTGAAGCATGAAGGATTCCATACGATTTATAAATACGGTATCGCCTGCTTTAAGAAGAGATGCAAGGTTGTGTGTGAGAAGGAAGAATATCTTTCAGAGACGTAAAGGCCGCAGAGGATATACTTTCGTGTGTGACATTGAGGAGCTGGTCGATTAGTACTTTGAGAATGCACTGATTTTCAGACAAATCCAATCAGTTGCGAGTTTTGCGCCCCCAATTGATTGGATTTGATTGAGTGACAGGTAGTAGTCTACAACAGGCAGGATCAGAAAAATGTTCCTGCCTGTCTCTAAAGAATCGTGTGAGAGACTTAGCCACTTTGCTTATAAAGATTCACGCTCTAATACGACCTTGCACTGCTTTTTGTAGCAGGCGATCCCATATTTGAGGATTTTGTGCATATCATCTTCTTTCAATTCGGCAGTGTAATTGTTCTTATTGATCTGATCCAGGGCTTCCGCACATGCTGCATCAAGATCCCCGCCTTCTGCATATTTCACTTCAATGACAATGCCGATTTCTTCCTCTTCGATTTCTATCTGGATATCATAGTATCCATCGCCGGATTCCCTGTTTGATGTGATACCCCAGTCATTCTTAAAAAGTGTGATTCCAAGAATCAGACCGTGATAAAAGTTTTCCTTAAACTCTTTTCTTACTGCTGTATCGCGGATGCTGATTGTCTTTCCCATTCCTTTCGTAAATACACGCTCGACATCAGCGGTGTCACCACTTTTCAGCGCGTTGCAGAATTCTGTCACCAGAGCACTATCTTCCGCGACTTTTTCCTCAAACAATTCCAGAATAAAATTGCTGAAAATATCGCGAACTTCGTTGTTCGGGATTTTCAGGCGAACCAGATTGCCATCCGGCATCTCACTCGGAGTCAGGTAACCGGTTGCAAACAGCAGGTTCCACATATTTTCAACGTTGTCATACATGGTATGATAGGTCAGCTGTTCCTCTATTGTTTTCTGAACGGTTTCTCCTGAAACAAGGCGCTCAATCTGCGCTTTGGTCACGCCATTGCCCATCCGCCGGATGAACTTTTTCACTTCTTCATTGCCGCTCGAATTTTTCCAATAACTCTTCGGCTTTTTATCCGGGTTCGTATTGAGTTGATTGCACCAGTTGATGACATCCCAGGGATTATAAACATAAGCATTGGCAATTCTGTACCCATCATACCATTCTTTCGTGATATCGTAATACCCGGAAAGCTCATAATAATCCAACATCCGGCGAACTTCATCATCGGTAAATCCAAAGTATTCATCGCATTCTGCATCCAAAAGGGAATACATCTTCGGATTGTTCAAACCGGTAAAAATGCTTTCTTTTGAGACTCTCAGGCAGCCGGTCATGACCGCAAAATACAGGCTTTGGTTTGACTTTAACGCAGCATCAAGCATATTCCGGATCAGTACAATCATTTCATCATAATATTTATGCTCATTTGCTTTTGCCAGAGGCACATCGTACTCGTCAATCAGGATAATCACTTTACGCTCGTAGTATTTTTCCAGAAGTCGAGACAGTGTATTCAAACTGCTGGTGATTGTAGCATCAGACATAGCAAAAGTGCTTTTTAAAGACTTATCAACATGAATAAGCTGACGGTATAAGCTTTTATCTTCCTCATAAAGCTTAGCGCTGTCAAGAAGAAAACGAAATCTTAACGCTTCATTTGCAATAACGGTACAGAGTTCGTTTTTGGCAAATTCGTAATTGCTTCCATGGACGGTCTTTAAGCTAATGAAAATCACCGGAAACTGTCCCATGTATTTTTCGCAAAGCTGTGTCTCTTTCGAAATCTCAAGCCCCTCAAATAATGATTTATCGCATTCTATTTCCAGAAATGCTTTCAGCATGCTCATATTTAAGGATTTTCCAAAGCGCCGTGGACGCGTGAAAAGATTTACCTCTCCCCACGCATTCAATAAATCTCGAATCATTGCTGTTTTATCGACATAATAAAATCCTTCCGTTCGGATCTTACAAAAATCATCAATCCCAATCGGGAGCTTTTTCTTTCTATTATTATCTGCCATGGATAAACGCTCCTTCTATATCAGACTCAGATTCCCCTGAATCTGTATCAGTATCTATATTCTGTTCTATCAGCTTAGCTTTTTCGTTTCTCCTCCCATGACCATTATACATAAATTTGCTGGTAAATCAACACTTCCGAGCGGCAAGACGGCGTAAATTTTTACGCATAATCTTCGGAGCGCGCTTTTTTGATGTGAGTGAAGGAGAGAGCTGAATTGCGGGAAAAGATGTTCAGACAGATGATATCTGGTGAGGAATAGCCAGGACGATTGAAAATTGCAGCCTAAATGGGCGATAATTATCAACACAAGACTTGCGGTTCTTCGCTGTCTGGTCTGGGCATTGGTTTCATTATTATTTCTATTTTCATGCACTATGAGCGGAATTTCTGAAGGATGCAAAAAAGCCTGTATCAGAGAAACAGGAGGCAATGCCCGGGGCTGTTATACCGTGCCTCTGCGGCCATTCTGAACGGGAGTCGGGTCGCACAATTCTCTGATTGCGTGTCTATGCGCTGTTCCCCAGCTTTTCCACCCGCGCCAGATATTTCTTCCGGATGTATTTGCCCGCCGCGCTTAAGTCACTCGTTTTCCATGCACTGGTCTTTGCTGTGCCGGATTGCAGAAGGGATGAGGATTCCTCCTTGTTGCTCAGACTCCAGCAGAAATAGCTGATATTGTACTTGTTTAATAATTTAAACCACTTGTTTGCCGATGCTTTATCAATTTCTCCGTTGCCATCTGCTTCGGACAAACCGTGTTCATTTTTCCTTTTTTTCATTTGTTTTTTCCCCTGCCTCCTGTTTGTCTGTCTTCCGTATTCGGCCTGTTGGTTTTCTGTTATCCTGGTACATACAGGTAATCTTTGGGTTTTGTGGCTTTGCTTTACTTCTTTTCAATCCATTATATGCCAGGGGAATTCATATGTAAACAATATGGTTACAGGCTTTTTGACTTTTTATGTTGGTACGTTACAGGTCACACTTGTAGTGGTTGAAATAAGGTAGATTTGGCTGGGCTGTGGTGTGACCTGTAACATCTGCTAACCATGAGCCAAATTTGCACTTGCATGATTTTGCTATTTCTTCTATAATGAAAACTATACCAAAGATAAACTATGGAGAAGTTATCAGATAATCATTAATAGTTTAGAAAGTGTATGACGAGCAGGTGCGGACGTATGGAAGGACGCCTGAGGCGATTTCGGAGACGATCCGAATTTGTGTAGAGCAGGGCATATTAAAGGAATATCTCGAGTCGAGAAAGCAGGAGGTAATGACGAGAATGATTGATTTACACATGCACACAACGGCATCGGATGGTTCGGATTCTATCCGGGAGCTGGCGGCGAAGCTTCGGGAAAGGGAGATTGATACGTTTGCCGTGACGGATCATGATACGATTGACGGTGCGCTGGAGATGGAAACGATTGTCTGGCCGGGCGCCCGGTTTGTGAAGGGCGTGGAGTTTTCCTGTATATCGCCTGCGGGCAAATGTCATATTCTGGGGTATGGGTATGACGCTTCGGATGTACAGCTGCAGGCGGCGCTGAAGGAAGGGTCGGATCTGCGGATGGCGAAGCTGGGGGATCGGCTCGCGTATGTGCAGAAGACGTATCGGATTGTATTTACCCGGGAGGAGCTGGACTGGCTCTATTCTATGAAAAGTCCCGGAAAGCCGCATATTGCGGATCTGATGCTGAAAAAGGGAATTGGAAAGAACCGGGATGATGTGATCCGTAATTACATCCATGGGACAAAAAAAGGAGCTGACCGGATTGAGGCGCAAACGGCGATCTCAGGCATCCTTCATGCGGGCGGTATCCCGGTGTGGGCGCATCCGCTTGGCGGGGAAGGGGAGGGGCTGCTTTCCGGAGAGCAGTTCGCGAACCAGCTGCGGACGTTGATGGGAAGCGGCATTCGGGGACTGGAATGCCACTATTCGCGCTATACGAGAGAACAGGTGCAGTTCCTGCGGGATATGGCAAAGAAGTATGATTTGCTGATCAGCGGCGGAAGTGATTACCATGGATCCCGCAAGAATATCGCCCTGGCCACTCTGAACGCGTATGGTGCGGCGGTCAGCGAGGATGAGCTGACGATTTTACGTGTTCTCTGACGTTACCGTTTACACCAGCAGTGGCTAAAAAAGTATATTTGTTCATGCTGTGACCAGTAGCTTTTTGGCCTCGTTTACGCCTTTGATGTAATCCTCCAGCTTCGGAAGATGCTCCACGAGAACGGGAAGATCGAAACTGAGCTTCTGGATTTCTTCCAGGTAGAGGGGCAGGTCCATCTGTCCTTCCCCGATGGGGACTTCACGGATCGCTACGGTCGTGCCGGGCAGCAGGATGCAGTCCTTGATATGGCAGCTTTTGATGTAAGGCCCCAGGAGCGCAAAGGATTTGCGGATCAGTTCATCCATATGTGTGTAGGTATAAGGGTCCCTGATGAAATTGATAACGTCCATGTGTACGGCAAATTCTTTGCGGTTTACATCGCCAAGCAGCTGCAGGTATTGTTCGGGCGTGTCCGGAACCATCCACTGCATGGGTTCCAGGGTGAAGAAGGTATGGGTCGGCCGGACTTCGTCGCAGAGCCACTGGATCAGTTCGACGGTTTTCTGATAGCTGGCGATGTCAAAGTTTTCTCTGTAGCAGCCGCTCCAGATTTCCCCAAAGGCGCCCGACACATTGACGCAGCAGTCGGCCTGGATATAATCGGCCAGGGCAAGCTGCTCTTTGCTGCGCTGCTTTACCCTCTCGGCCTTCTGCTCGTCTGGCTGGAAGGGCGAATCCCAGATGCCGACCTCCGCGATGCGGATGTCCCGATCTCTGGCGGCTTTTACGTAGGCATCGATCACAGAGACCGGTTCTGTATAATCGACCGGGAACGAGACGGCATGGCAGCCGTTCTTTTCCAGAATTTCCGCCCATTCTTCCGGAGAAGAGTGGGGGAAGGAGGTATTGATTCCGATTCTCATAGGTACAGGCTCCTTTCTTATTCACAGGTCTGCCAGTTCCCGTTTCCAACCAGAAAAAGAACAGTGATTGGCTCTGGTTACTGGTCACGCCTGTAAGGGAAAAATGGACGTAAATCCGATCAGGGGAGCGAACGGTTACCGGATCTGTATTTATTCTATCAATTGCTCCATACTCACCTCTACTTTCGATACCTTCAGACTGCCCGGCGTGCTGCCTGCCATCTGCCGGTGTGAGGCAAACAATCCGTATTTCGCGCCAACCCATACGCCCGGCGTGAAGGAGAAGCGTTCACCGACAGTGCGCCATACGCCGGTCACATCCGGGAAGTAAAACTGTCCGGTGCCATCGGCGAATACCTGCATGCCGACGGAGGCAGGTCCCTGGGATACGGCTCCATAGCGCGTGGCTGCCTCATCGCCGCCGATCGTTCCGGAGATTTGGGTCAGATAGAGGGCGTCCCCCTCTTTTTCAAAAGCAAGGGCGGTGTAGAATCGCCCGAAGGAGATCAGTCCGGCGGTATCCCCTTCCTTTAAATCAGAGAGATCGAGCTGTATGCGCACGGTAAACGCCGGAGCGGTCCATTTTTGTAAAAGCAGATGCGCCGCGTTACAAAGCGGTCCGTCACAGTGCTGCGCGAACAGGCGCAGACCCGGCTGCTCCAGACGATACCAGCTGTCCCGATGGTTGGCGTTCCACTGCCATTGCAGACACAGGCGAGTGCCGGTGAAGTCGTCACTGTCGGCCGGAGAATAGATGGCGTTTTCCTCTGATCTGGAAATCTGGTTTTCCGAATGGGAAACAGCATTTGCAGATATCGGGTTTTCTGAACCGGAGGCATCGTTATTACACCCGCAGTCCGGCTTCCGGTAAACGCTTACGGGTACGCCGTAGCCTTCTCCGGTGTCGGCGCCGATGACCGGCCAGTCGTTTTCCCAGCGCATGGGCTGCAGGTGGACGATGCGCCCTGCGTTTCCGACATCCTGAAAATGGATGAACCAGTCTTCTCCGGAGAGGGTGGTGGTCCAGCCGCCCTGGTGAGGCCCGTTGATGGCGGAATCACCTTGCATCATGACGATTTTTTCTTCATAGGGACCGTAAACATTCCGGGAGCGGAGAGCGGTCTGCCAGCCGGTTTTGACGCTTCCGGCCGGCGCCAGTATATAGTAATAGCCATTTCTTTTATAGAATTTCGGACCCTCGATGGTCGGCTGCGTGTTGTGTCCGTCAAAGACATCGACGCCATCGTCCAGAAGCCGCTCGCCGTCAGGGCTCATGGGACTGACGTGCAGGATGCTTTTGATGCCGGAGCGGCTTTTGGCAAATGCGTTTACCAGCCACGCCCGGCCATCGTCGTCCCAGAGCGGACAGGGATCGATCCAGCCCTTTGCTGCTTTTACACAGACAGGCTTTGACCAGGGACCGGCCGCATCCTTCGCCTTGCACATGAAAATTCCTTCATCGGGCATGGGGTAGTAAACATAGAAAAATCCGTCATGATAGCGGATCGCGGGTGCCCAGACGCCGTGTCCATGCTGCGGTTTTTCGTAACCGGGTTCGTCGATCTGCTCCAGCACATAGGAGAGCATTTCCCAATTAACGAGGTCCTTTGAGTGAAGCACCGGCAGGGCAGGCGTATTGCAAAAGCTGGATGCCACCAGATAGTAATCCCCGCCGACCCGAACCACATCCGGGTCGGAGTAATCCGTATACAGGATGGGATTCCGGTAAGTCCCGTCCCCGTTATCCGCATTCCATGTCCAATTTTTCATTTGATATTCTCCCTGTAGCTGTTCGTGTTTTCACGATTGTTTTTTCCAGATATCTTTGATCAGTCTCTGACTGCTTATCCCTTCAGTCCGCTGGTAGCTATGCCTTCTACGAAGTATTTCTGTGCGGAGAAGAAGAGGATAATCAATGGTACCACAGCAACAAAGGCCATGGCAAGTACTTTTCCCCATACAACGACCGATTCCGCATCCAGCGACAGCCGTAGAGCCAGGGAGACGGTGTATTTTTTCACCGAGTTAATGTAAATCAGGGAATTGAAATAATCGTTATACGTCCACATAAACTGGAACAGTGCAGCTGAGAACATGGCCGGTTTCATCAGCGGCAGCAGAATCTGGTAAAAGACCCGGAAGGTGCCGCAGCCGTCGATGTAGGCCGACTCGTCCAGCTCGCGCGGCAGTCCACGCATGAACTGGATTAACATGTAGCTGAAGAACGGGTTGCAGGCCAGGATCGCCGGTACATAAAATGGCAGGTAGGAATCCAGCCAGTGAAGCTTGTTGTACAGCATATACCGGGGAATGATGATGGTGGAGTTCGGAAGCATCAGGGCCGCGATCAGAATGGCAAAAAGGATTTTTTTGCCGGGAAAGCGGAATCTGGCGAAGCCGTAAGCCACCAGAGAGCTGGATATAATAGTAAACAGCGTCGTCGGGATTACGAGAATCGCGGTGTTGATAAAATATTTGGTATACGGTATGACGGTCCCTGTCCAGCCCTCGATGTAGTTTTTCAGACTGAAGGAGGAGGGCAGCAGGGCAGTGGTTCCAAAGATTTCTTCGTTTGTCTTAAAGGTCGCAAAGAACATCCAGATGATCGGATACAGGAGTACCACGCCGATCACAAGGATCACCAGATAGGAGCCGACCAGATTGAGTTTTTTCTTTTGCTCTTTTGTCATTGCTTGTTCCCTCCTTATCAAAATACATCACTGTCTTCGTAATACACCCAGGTATTCGAAAAACGGAATAACAGCAGTGTGACTACGAGAATAATGGCGAACATGACCCAGGAAATGGCGGATGCATACCCCATCTTAAAGTAAGAGAAACCTTCCTTATACAGCTTCAGACCCAGCAGATAGGTCGCTTTCAGAGGGCCGCCATCGGTAATGACAGCAGCGGAGGTATAGGCCTGCAGTGCATTGATGGTCTGCATGATCATATTAAAGAAGATAATAGAGGTGATCTGCGGAACCGTAATGCTGAAGAATTTGCGGATTTTTCCTGCTCCGTCAATGGAAGCCGCCTCGTATAATTCCTTTGGAACCTGCTTGAGCGCTGCCAGGAACATGACCATGGAGGAACCAAACTGCCAGATTTCCAGCATACAGATGGTTTTCAGGGCGACATTTGGATTCCCCAGCCAGCTGACGCTGGAGATGCCGATGGAATTTAAAAGGGCATTTACGACGCCATTATCCATGAACATAACCTTCCAGAGCATGGCAATGGCTATGCTGCCGCCGAAGAGGGAGGGAATGTAGTAAAAGGTACGGATCAGATTGATCCCCTTGATGTCCCGATTTAAGAATACCGCTACCGCCAGGGCGAGAATCAGTTTGCCCGGCACGGTCATCAGGGTAAAGCGGATGGTTGCGGACAGAGAGGTGATGAATTCTTTATCTGCGGTAAACAGTGTGATGTAGTTTTTCAAACCGGCCCATACAGGACTGGATGTGATCTGATAATCGGTAAAGGAATAGTACAGAGAGCTCAGAAACGGGTAGAGCTGAAGCACGCACAGGCCAATCAGCCACGGCGCGAGGTAAATAAACGCGTGATAATCCCGTCTCCGGTAGGCGCGAATTTTTTTCTTTCCATTCATAACGGGTACCTCCGGTGATTTTTTGTTTCCCGCGAAGAAACGAGCCAGGCAGACACGTTTGCGCGGGCATTTAACTGACCTGACAGAAAGGTGTACGGATGGGCAGAGCGAAAAGGGCAGCTGCGAAGATTTTGCGGTGCACTTAAGAAAGGCTGCCACACGTCTGTTTTGCGGCAGCCTTGTCGTTTCTGTCTATCTGATTTTTGCCTGTCAGGGGAATATGAGTTTTTCGTTTACTGTTCACACCCCGACCATGCGCTTGCTGCGTGGTCAGAGCCTATCCCACACGTAATGTGTGGAATGCCACCCGGCGAGGGCCTATCCCGCACGAAGTGTGGGATGCCACCCGGCGAGGGGCAAAAACGTAGATGTTATTAAAGCAGCATTTCCAGCTGAGCAACCATATCGGCCGCAGCATCCGCCGGTGTGCTTGCGCCATAGCCAACGGTCTCGATGGCGTCGGTCACGATGGTCTTTCCTTCTTCAGAAGAGGCGTAGCGGTCCGGTGTCAGTCCGCCGTAAGCCGAGCAGATATTTGCCGCTTCCATCAGGATTTCGTCAAGCGTACCGTCTTCGGTGCAAATCTCGCGGGCTTTCTCGGTCGCCGGTACGGAACGGGTGCATGCCAGTGTGGACATGGATTCCGGATTGTTAAAGAAGTAGTCAAGGAAAAGCATAGCCGCCTCAATGTTAGAGCTGGTGGAAGTCACTGCGATTACCTGCGGGCAGTTCGCTGTCCAGCCTGCATCCAGTGCGCCGTCCAACATCGGAAGATTGCCAACGGACCAGGTAGCGCTTTCGTTTGCGGCCATCATGACACTCATGGTAGAAACATGTGCGAAGGAGCACACATATTTGCTGTTGATCCAGTTTGGATCGGACTGCAGGTTGTCTCCGTCATACGCTGCCGTATAGGAAGCCGGAGCGATTACCTCTTCATCATAAAGCCGCTGGATATAATCCAGACAGGTTTCCGCCTGCTCAGCTGTGAGGTTTAAGACGCCGTTGTCAACGTCAAAGACGGTCTGACCGGTCAGCTGCTTTGCGTAGTTAAAGAAAATAAAGGTCGAAAGATAAGTCTTGTTTGCGCACATCAGATACATGGAATCGTCGTATTCACGCACCAGCTTGCCCCACTCGATCAGGTCTTCCCAGGTATAATCGCCGGTAAAGTCAAGGCCGATGGCGTCAGCAAGCTCCTGGTTGACCAGCAGAGCCGGTCCTGCGATACCGGTCGGGATGCCGAGCTGCTGTCCGTCATAATAACCGTTGATCTGCAGACGCAGGAAGGACTCATCATAGTTCGAAAAATCAAATCCATACTCGTCATAGCTTACGAAATAGTCCGGGTTGGTCGCTACGTAGGTCGGCATGTACTCCGGGTCAATCTGGACGATATCCGGTGCTGTCCCGCTGGCCAGCTGTGTCGCCAGCTTGTCATTGTAGCCATCGCTGCTGCCGTATTCTGCTTCAATCTGGATGGTCGGATAATCGGCCTCGAACGCCTCGATTACCGCCAGTGTAGCAGCCAGTCTTTCATCGCCGCCCCACCAGCTGAAGCGAAGTGTCGCATCCTCACCGGTGTATTCCACTTTCTCCCATGTGCTGTCGGACTCCTCTGCCATAACAAGAGAGCTGCCTGTGAACCCTGCCAGTGCCATACCTGCCATGCCGGCCGCCGAGCCGCGCAAAAAGTCTCTTCTGGATATTGTCTTCATTGTGTATTCCTCCTTATGATTCGCTTTGTCCGCGAGATTTGAGCTGCGGGTACTGTTCCGTACCTGAACAGTACCGTCTTTGTACTTATACTTTATCACAGGAGATTCACTGAAAACAATGCGCTCATCTTGCGATTTGGTTTCAAAATTTGCGAAAAACGCCATAAAAAGGTATCATTTCTTGTCATTGTTCGTATTTTTGTACAACTCGTCCGGCTGAACCAGCGGAATATGGAACGAAATGCAACATCCAAGCCCTTCCTTCGCCTGTAATTTCAGTGCACTTTTTTCACCATAGCGCAGGATGAGCCGCCGGTTGACATTGGTAAGGCCGATATTGCGGCTGTTTTCATCACAGATGCGTTCCCGCAGCCGGGCAAGCTCCTCTTTTGTCATGCCAGAGCCATTATCAATGACAACAAACAGCATCTGCCCGTTTCGCGGATAGACACGGACTTTTACATAGCCTTTTCGCCCACTTTCCCGCAGCCCGTGAAGGATACTGTTTTCCAGAAGCGGCTGCAGCAGCAGGCGGGGAACCTGGAAGTCCATCCATTCGTCTTCAATCTCATAGTAAACGATAAATTCCTCTCTCAGGCGGTATTGCTGGATGGAAACATATTCCTTCAGATAACGAAGCTCCTCTGCCAGAGTGACTGTCGCGGTCGGGTCGCCGAGCGAATATTTCAGGATGTCCGAGAGGCAGGTCAGTATTTCCGTGGCGTTTTCCGCATCTCCGGGAAGCTTGCGAATTTCCAGCTCCACCGTTTGCAGGGTGTTAAAGAGAAAATGCGGATTGATCTGGTATTGCAGGGTAGAAAGCTCCATGACCTGCTGTCGGTATTGCTTTTCTGCCAGCTGTGTATTCAGGTAGGTGGTGTTCAGAAACATACGCAGGATGTTGTTCATGATCACGCCGTATTCGTCCTGCGGCTGCTGATCCTCCTGCTCCGGAAAATTCCCCTGCTCTGCCTGTTCAAATAAATGTAGGGTATATTCGATCTCGCGGAAGTTCCCTTTTGTCGTCACATAGGAAATCGAGACCGCAATGCCCACATCCAGCAGGAAAAACAGGACAAAAATGCCAAACAGCGGCAGCATATTGCGGATCAGGGAGATGCGTGGGATCACGGACATCAGATACAGGTGATACAATTCGTAAGACTGTACCTGGATCAGATAATAGCCGCTGCCAAGCTTCTGCCACTTTTCGTTTTCATCCGAGTCTGCAAGGGTGAGAAGCTGCTGTTTCCTGTCTTCGGAAGAGATGTCGCTGACGATTTCGTCCTCATCGGCTGTCAGCAGGGCTCCGGTATCGTCAAACAGATATAGCTTTTCCATCGCGTTTGCGGACATACTGTTGAGACTCTCCTGGAGCTTTTGCAGATTCAGGTTTAAGACAATGACGCCGTCCTGAATCAGCATCCGGCGATAGATGGAAAGCACCTGTGTGGCGGAATCCTCGGAATAGGTGCTTTCTGTCTGTGTCCGCAGACGGGCGAGGCCTTCTGTCCCTTCTTCCATGTCAAGATATATGCTAAGCCAGCTGTCGTCCTCTTCTGAGAGGGGCAGCTTCTTCGAGGTTGAAGAAAAATAGGCGTCGTATCCGTCAAAATACAGGTAAACAGAAGATATGTAGTCATGCGACTGTACGATGCCGGATAAAAAGGTCGTGATACTGCGGATGTAGATGGAGATGTAGTCCTCACTGGAGAGAATTTTTTTCAGAGCAACCATCATATTTGTGCTGTTGGCGACCTGGTTTTGTTCTTCCAGGACACTGTTTACGACCAGATCGAGCTGGCTGTAAAGCGCATCCAGAGAATTCTCGCCTTCCTGGGCCAGGGAGGCGGACTGCTGGCGGACGACCAGAGTGCCGAAAAACAGGAACGCGCAGATGATGGGGATCAGAAACCAGCAGACGTACTGAACGGTACGTCGGATGAAAAAGCGACGCATCATGGTTTTGTCCCTCCTGGTTCTCTGCTGGTGCGGGTATCGGTATCCGCACCTTCATCCGTGGCTGCGCTGGCAGCGGCGGCTGTATTTGTCCTGGTATTCTCCCGGCGGTATTCGCTGGGGGATACGCCGTAATATGCTTTGAATGCGCGGGAAAAGTTCTTCGGATTGTCATAACCGACCCGGTGCGCGATCTCATAGCTTTTGTAGCGAATATCAGAGAGCATGGCTGCCGCTTTTTCCATGCGGGTTTTCAGAAGCAGGTCAGAAAAGCCGATGCCGCTTTTTTCTTTAAACAGCCGGGAAAGGTAGCTGGGGGAAAGGCCTACGTAGGAAGCCGCCTTCTCCAGAGAGGCGTCCTGATAGTTTTCGTTCAGGTACTGGATTACCTCATCGGTCAGACGGCTGCTGCCGCCCGGGAGGAGCGCGGATTCGTATGCGTCAGGGAAGGGCTGGCTGTTTCCGCGTTCCCTGTCGAGTTCTTCCCGTATTTTTTCAAAGCACTGCGTCAGGTCCTTGTAGTTGATCGGTTTCAGCAGATAGTCTGTGATACGATACTGGAGTGCTTTGCGGAAGTACTCGTAATTCTTGTGGCTGCTGAAAAGTACAATCCGGATATTGGGCCAGGCGGCGATCCGGCGGCAGACCTCCAGTCCGTCCATGCCGGGCATGCGGATGTCGCAGAGGACGACATCGACGAGAGAAGCTCTTTCTTTCAGAAACTTCAGCACATCCTGTCCGTTGTAAAACTGCCCGATCACCTGAAAACCGATCTGTTCCCAGGGGAAAAGGTTGGCGATGCCTTCACAGATTTTATCTTCGTCGTCGGCGATGATCAGATGATACATAGTGCCCTCCGTTTTAAATTTCTGTTCTGAATCCGAAGTCATGAAAGGGATATCAGATCTGCAAACTGTGTCATTGCGAATTTTAAAACCTTCTGCTGTAAAAAATTTATATTTTTGTAAGTTTATCATATAAAAAAGAAACTGACAATCTGAAAATGAACGATCGAAAATCCCAGGGCAGCGGAAAGACGATGTACGAATAGCGGTTTTATGCCATCTAAGCCAATCTTTCACGAAACCTTAATAATTCCGTTAAAAAAGCTTCCTTGTATTCACAGAAAAGGAATGTTATACTCGTACTGACAGTGTAAAAAGAACTGTGTCAGTCAGAGAACTGTCTGACGCAGACGGAAGTTTCGAACAGAAAAGGAGAGGTAAGCGTATGAAATTTTCAAGGAAACTGATTACGGTTTTGCTGAGTGCCTGCACGCTGGCGGCGGCGGTGCCGTCCATCCCCGCGATGGCGGACAGCCAGAAGGTCGTGACGCTCGGCGCGGATCTGACAGAAGAACAGCAGACGATGATTCTCAAATATTTCGGCATATACGGGGAGTCGAATATTGAGACGCTGACGATTACAAATGAGGATGAGAGAGAACACCTTGGTTCGTACATTCCGCTGGAGCAGATCGGTACCAAAACGTACAGCTGTGCGCTGGTGAGTCCGACGACGTCCGGCGGGATCCAGGTAAAGACGGCGAACCTGACCTATGTGACGAGCAATATGATCGCGTCGACACTTTCTACGGCGGGAGTGGTAAACTGCGAAGTGCTGGCAGCGGCTCCGTTTGCGGTATCCGGTACAGGAGCGCTCACCGGTGTGCTGATGGCTTATGAGACTGCTTCCGGAGAGACTCTGGATGAGACGAAGAAAGAGACCGCGACGCAGGAGCTTGTCACCACAACGACGATTTCGGACAGCATCGGAACGGTTGAGGCAACACAGATCGTGAATGAGACCAAGATTCAGGTGATCCAGGGGGATGTGGTCAGCACGGGCGACATTGAGGTGATTGTTGATACGGTTGCGGAGGAGGAGAATGTGACGCTTTCCGATGAGGACCGCGCCCTGCTGGTAGAGCTGATGGAAAAGATCGCGGAGCAGGATTATAATTACGAAGAGATGAGCGAGACGCTGGAGCGTGTTGAGGAGAACCTGGACTCCCTTCTGAGTGAGGAAAGCGATGATACGGCAGATGATTCGGATGAGGAAAGTACGGAGGTTGTCACGGAAGCGGCCTCAGAGGCGGAAGGCTCTTCGGAAAGTACTGCAGAGGAATCGGAAGCGTCGGCTCTTGCGGAGGACAGCATTCTTTTGAACACCGATGAATCCGCCCTTGGCAGCGACGTGATTTTTGACGCCACGGATGAGTCGGCTCTTGCTGAGACAGAGGCCTCTGCGGAAACCGAGACGGAAGCTTCGGATGATTTCGGATTTGATATTACCGTATCTGACAGCTATGAGGACACAACGGGTAATGAGGACGCTTCGGATTCCGCGGATGCCGATGGTTCCACAGATGCAGACAGTTCTTCAGACGACGCTTCTTCCGGAGAGGATGTTTCACAGACGGAGGGCGCAGATATTGTCGTTGATTTTGAAACGACAGATGCGGAGAGTGCAGACGAAACTGAGGCAGCTCAGACAGAGACAGAAACGGAGTCGGAGACGGAAGGCTTGGTGCAGGGCGTGATTTCCATATCGGAGCTGGTACTGGATCCGAATACAGACGAGGATGCCACAGAAAACGCTGCGATTGAGGCAGGACGGAATTATCTGACGATTTCTACGCAGCGCACAGATCTGGTTGCTGGCACCGGTACGATTTCCGTATACGATGCGGCGGATGGCTCTCTGATTGAGACGGTAGAGATGAGCGATACGACAAAGGTCCTCTCTGAGCCGATCACCGATGTGGAGAAGCTGTATGAGCTGGGAGAGTGGACGGAAGGAACGGAGTTCCGGATTTATCTGGATAGCCCGCTGGCGGCGGATATGTCTTATTATATTATCATTGGTGATGATGCTCTCACGACAGCGGATGGCTCAGCTTCTATTCAGACCGCGCTGGATGACTACATCATCAGCTGGCAGTTTGATACGCTCAGCTATGGCATCGGTCTGGATGAGACAGTGGATGGAGTGACCGTGAACAGTACGGTGACCGGAACACTTTATGTAGATGCGGAAACCTCCACTTATGCGCTATTGGACAGCATTGCGGTAGACGGTGTCGAAACGCTGGCGGAAGGAACTGCGATTGCATTCACGGAAAGCTCTACTTTTGAGCTGACCATCGGACAGAGCGGGGAAGCGGTGATCCACGTGTCCTATTATGATTCTGCGGAGACCATGAATCTGGTAAATGAAGCGTCCTATACGGTGACGGTAAAAGAATGAAACTGCAGTCCCCAAACTTGCGGACAGGTAACCGGAAAACAGTGAAATTAGAATTTCCAGTTGCATTTTCTCAGAAAATGGAATATAATCTCCAGGTGAGAGACAGGGGAGCCTGTGTGGCAGGCTGAGAGGAAGTCATTCAACTTCGACCCTTGACCTGATGCGGATAATGCCGCCGTAGGAAGTCGTAAGCTGCTTTTTTCGGAGATACCCGCAAGGGTATCTCCTTTTTGTGTTAAGGTTCAAAACACATCAAAATGAAAAAACAGACTGTGCTGATTTATCAGCTAAAGGCTGTATTTTCATTTTGGGATGGGCGGTCTGCGGCCTGCTGTTTTGAGCAATAAGCAATTGTTTCGCCTTCGAAATAAGGCGGAGAAGCATTCACGGGAATCCGTGCGGGTCCAGGGGGAGCGCCCTGTGCCTTGTATCACAGCGATGGGAAGCCGTGTTCCGGCGTGAGAGGGAACCAGTAAGTTCCGACCGAACTTCCCGAAAGGTCGTACGCCTTTTCGGATTGTGGCATTGTGCTGTTTCGCACAGATGCCACGGAGAAGCGACGCTGTGATCTGCCGTTTCTCCAGATTGATTCTATTATACTTATTTCAAAGGAGAAAAGTCATGAAAAAGACAACCAACATTCAGAAACTGGTAACCGCTGCTTTGCTCTGCGCTGTTGCAGTCGTCGGCAGCATGTTTTCCTTCCCTGTGCTGGGAAGCAAGTGCGCACCCATTCAGCATATGGTTAACATCATCTGTGCCGTGGTACTCGGACCCGGTTATGGCGTATGTGTGGCGTTCTGCGTGAGCCTTTTGCGGAACCTGTTTGGTCTTGGAAGCCTGATGGCCTTTCCAGGCAGTATGATCGGCGCGCTGCTGTGCGGCCTGATGTACTGGAAGACGCGGAAGGTTCTGCCGACGCTTCTGGCTGAGGTGTTCGGGACGGCTGTGCTCGGAGGTCTCTGCGCGTACCCGGTTGCGGTACTCCTGATGGGAGTAGACGCGGGGGCTGTGGCGTTTTACGCGTATATCATTCCGTTCCTGATTTCTACTGCGGGCGGTGCGATTCTTTCAGCTGTTGTGATCTATTCCATGCAGGGCTCCGGTGTCCTTGCTAAGGTACAGGCACAGATGAATCAATAAATAGAACCATGGATTTTTTGCTCAAATATGCTTCGTGTGACCTGTAATGCGTGGTTCGGGCGATTGAGAGAACGATAAGCTGTGGCTGGAAGAGGAGCGGTCAATGTGGAAGGATTTACTGGAAAATGTGCGAAAACGCGCGCCGCGGATTCACTGCATCTCGAATTACGTGTCAATGAATGACTGCGCGAATATACTGCTGGCATGCGGGGCTTCCCCTATTATGGCGATGGATGAGGCGGAGACTGCGCAGATCACATCAATCTGTGACGGTCTGACGATTAATATCGGTACCTTAAGCAGAGCGACGATTCCGGCCATGCTGGCGTCGGGAAAGCGGGCGAATGAGCTGGGAATACCGGTTGTCCTTGACCCGGTAGGGACAGGGGCTTCTGATTTCCGGACAGAGAGTGCGGTTCGGCTTCTGGAGGAAATTCGCTTTACCGCGATTCGCGGGAATGCCTCTGAGCTGCGTGCTCTTTCTGCTGCCAGTGCGGATGCTTTGAAACTGCGTACGCGATCGGAACGTAAGGAGAGGACAGAAGGCCGTTCGGAGATTCGTCCCGGAACGGCAGAAGACAGCTGCGCCAGCGGCGTCGATGTGAGTGCACTCGACCGGGTGACGGAGGACAATCTGGATCGCTGGCTCTCTTTTGTAAAGGATTTTGCGGGGAGAACCGGAGCAGTAATTGCGCTGACCGGTCCCATTGATCTCGTGGCGGATGCAGATAGGGCGCTGCTGATCCGAAATGGGCATCCGATGATGAGCCGTGTCACAGGGACGGGCTGTCAGCTTTCAGCACTCACGACTGCGTTTCTGGCTGCGAATCCGATTTCCCGGACAGGAGCAGAAGAGAAGTGTGATCACTTGCATCCGGTTTCTTCGCGTTCACTGCTTCCAGTCGCCGCGGCGATCTGCGCCATGGGCGTGTGCGGAGAGCGCGCGCAGAGAAGACTGACCGGATTGGATGGGAATGCCACCTACCGTAATTATATCATTGATGCGGTTTATCATCTGACACCGGAAGAACTGGAGACGGAGGCTAAGTATGAGATGCGATAGTTCCACAATGAAATTGTATGCGGTCACCGACCGCTCCTGGCTTGGTGGGCGCACCCTGTACGAGCTGGTAGAAGAAGCTTTGCTTGGCGGAGTTACCTGTGTCCAGCTTCGGGAGAAAAATCTGCCGGAAGAGGCGTTTCTGGCCGAGGCGATTTCGATTTGTCGGCTTTGCAGAAAATACGGCGTCCCTTTTATCATTAATGATAATCTTGAAATCGCTCAGAAATGCGGTGCGGACGGTGTCCACGTCGGACAGGACGATATGTGTCCGGATGAGGTTCGGCGGCGCGCTGGGGACAAAATGATCATTGGTGTGACTGCACATACGGTCGCGGAAGCGGTAGAAGCCCAAAAACGCGGCGCGGACTATCTCGGAGCCGGGGCGGTGTTTCAGACGGGGACGAAATCCAATACGGTGGCTCTCTCCTATGAGACTCTTCAGGCAATCTGTGCTTCCGTGCAGATCCCGGTCGTGGCGATCGGCGGGATTGCAAAGTCGAATCTGATGGCATTGGCGGGAAGCGGAGTCAGCGGTGTGGCGGTGGTATCCGCGATTTTTGCGGCGGAGGATGTGCGGACTGCTTCTGCGGAGCTTCTGGAATTGTCTGGAAAAATGACTGGACAGATGCCTGTATAGCCGCCGGCAGACGGTACCGGAAAGCCTTGTACGAGGAGAAACAACAGGATGAAGACAGTATTATCAATTGCCGGGAGCGACTCAAGCGGAGGAGCCGGAATTCAGGCGGATTTAAAGACGATGACCATGCATGGCGTCTATGGGATGACTGCGATTACGGCACTCACTGCGCAGAATACTACAGGAGTGTCCGCGGTCATGGAGGTTACGCCGGAGCTTTTGCGGCAGCAGCTGGATGCGGTGTTTCAGGATATCCGCCCGGATGCGGTCAAGATCGGCATGGTTTCTTCACCGGAGCTGGCAGAGGTCATTGCCTCCTGCCTGCGGGAATACCAGGCGAAGAACATTGTCGTTGATCCGGTTATGGCAGCGACGAGCGGCGCACAGCTTTCCAAAAATTCTGCGATCGCGCGGATCCGGGAAGAAATTTTTCCAATGGCGGCCGTTATTACTCCGAATATTCCGGAAGCGGAAGCTTTGTCCGGCATGCACATCCACACAGAATCGGACATGGAGCAGACCGCGAAATATCTTGGGGACACCTGTGGAACTGCGGTTCTCTGTAAAGGCGGGCACAGCGTTTCGGATGCGAACGATTTGCTTTACACAGGGAAAGCTGCTGGCATGGCTAAAGGGGCTGTTTTGGCAGATGTAGCGGTTCAGACAGGAAGGTTTACCTGGTTTCGAGGTGAACGGATTGATAATCCCAATACGCATGGCACCGGCTGTACGCTGTCAAGCGCGATCGCGTCCAATCTGGCAAAGGGAATTCCGCTGGAAGAAGCCATTCGGCTGGCAAAGGGTTATCTGACCGCAGCGCTGCGGGCCATGCTGGATCTCGGCAGGGGCTCCGGACCGCTGAACCATATGATGATGCCGGGGACAAGTGGTCAGGAATGGACGGATGTCCGTTTAGGACCTCCCGGGGATAAGCATAAAAGGAGATAGAATACACATGGAACGAAACTATACCACACAGATGGATGCCGCCCGCCGCGGCATTGTAACGCCGGAAATCGAGACGGTGGCGAAAAAAGAGCAGATGCCTGCTGAAAAACTGATAGAGCTGATGGCCTGCGGAAAGGTTGTGATTCCGGCAAATAAGAATCATAAATGCCTGAATCCGGAGGGCATCGGTTCGATGCTGCGCACGAAAATCAATGTTAATCTGGGTGTCAGCCGCGACTGTAAGGATTATGATATTGAAATGCAGAAGGTCCTGTCTGCTGTGGAGATGGGAGCGGAAGCGATTATGGACCTTTCCAGCCATGGAAATACGAGTCCGTTCCGCTGTAAGCTGACGAAGGAATGTCCGGCGATGATCGGCACGGTACCGGTCTATGACAGTGTGATTCATTATCAGAGGGATCTGGATACCCTCACTGCGCAGGATTTCATCGAGGTAGTACGTCTTCATGCGCAGGAGGGAGTAGATTTTGTTACGCTGCACTGTGGGATTACGCGCAAGACCATCGATCAGATTCGGAAACACAAGCGCAAAATGAACATTGTGTCACGCGGCGGTTCGCTGGTATTTGCCTGGATGTGTATGACCGGAAACGAAAACCCGTTCTATGAGTATTATGACGAGATCCTGGAAATCTGCCGGGAATACGATGTGACCATATCGCTTGGCGACGCCTGCCGCCCGGGCTGTCTGGCGGACGCGACCGATGTCTGCCAGATCGAGGAGCTGGTTCGCCTGGGCGAGCTGACAAAGCGGGCCTGGGAAAAGGATGTGCAGGTCATGGTGGAAGGTCCCGGACATGTGCCGATGGATCAGATCGCAGCCAATATGAAGGTGCAGCAGACGATCTGCTTGGGAGCACCGTTCTATGTGCTCGGCCCTCTGGTGACGGATATCGCCCCCGGATACGACCACATCACCTCCGCGATCGGCGGCGCGATTGCCGCGATGAATGGAGCGGCTTTTCTGTGCTATGTAACGCCTGCGGAGCATCTGGCTTTGCCGAATGTGGAGGATGTAAAGCAGGGAATCATTGCGAGCAAAATCGCGGCGCATGCGGCGGATATCGCCAAGGGAATCCCGGGTGCGCGTGACATCGATGATAAAATGGCGGACGCCCGTCGGAATCTGGATTGGGAAGCCCAGTGGGAATGCGCGATTGACCCGGAGACCGCGAAAGCGATCCGCGCCGACCGTTCCCCGGAGCATGACGATAGCTGTTCCATGTGCGGCAAATTCTGTGCGGTGCGCAGCATGAATAAGGCGCTGAATGGAGAACATATTGATATTCTGTAGTTTATTCAGCACTCTAACCTTTATATATAGCTGAAAATACATGCATAGCTGCGAAGGTGCGGAGCTCTTATAAAACTGCTTATCTGGTCATATACCCGGGTTCATTTCATCTGCGGGAGGCTATCCAGGATGGTGTGAATCTGTGATATGACCAGAGGGTATCTTTTTGTAATCACAATGCACAACTCAGTAAGTTCTAATTCAGATCAATCATGCCTTTTTTTAAAAACCGGAAGAAGTTCATTATTGACAAATGATAAAAGAAGAGTTACGATATCCTTATAAACAATCTATACGACAAACACATGTTTTTCAAATAGATTTCGCATGGATATTGTTTTCAGACAGTGATTTCTGAACGCTCAATTTATTATAGTAAACGACGTCAGTCGTTTTACTTTGCGATGTAAATCTAGACTGTTCTGTGAATATACTTAGCGGAGGTGTTATTGCATAATGAGTAATCAGACTATGACCTACCATGAACAGGTAAATGTGGACAATGTTATCCGGCTGCGTGAGGTTCTGAAGACACTGCCGGGGTTTGCAAAGGATTATTTTCGTGCAATTGAGCCGACGACTTCGACGCGGACGCGGATTTCCTATGCGTATGATATCCGGATTTTTTTTCAGTTTCTTGTCTCTGAAAATCCCTTATTCCGGGAGAAAGACATTACCACATTGACTGTGGATGTGCTGGACCAGCTGCAGGCATTGGATATCGAGGAATACCAGGAATATCTGAAGGTATATCAGGATGCTGACCATAAAACGGTTACGAACGGGGAACGCGGCCTGAAACGCAAGATGTCTGCCCTGCGCAGCTTTTACGCTTATTATTTTAAACGGGAAATGATTCATACCAATCCAACCCTGCTGGTGGATATGCCGAAACTGCATGAGAAAGAAATTATCCGGCTGGACGTGGATGAAACCGCCCAGCTGCTGGATTATATCGAGCACTGCGGAGATTCTCTGACCGGCCAGAAAAAGGTTTACTATGAAAAAACAAAAATTCGTGATCTTGCAATCGTCACCCTGCTTTTGGGGACTGGTATCCGTGTGTCTGAATGTGTCGGACTCGATGTTGTTGATGTTGATTTTAAAAACAATGGCATTCGCGTCGTTCGCAAGGGCGGCTCAGAAATGATGGTCTATTTTGGAGACGAGGTCGAGAAGGCGCTTAAAAATTATCTGGAAGTGCGTAAGGCGATTACGCCGATCGCAGGGCATGAGAATGCGCTCTTCTACTCTACCCAGCGCCGCCGGATCGGCGTGCAGGCTGTTGAAAATATGGTGAAGAAATACGCGCGTGAGGTCACGACAACAAAGAAAATTACGCCGCATAAGCTGCGCAGTACCTATGGTACCAGTCTGTATAAGGAAACCGGCGATATCTATCTCGTGGCAGATGTCCTGGGGCACAAAGATGTCAATACGACCAGAAAACATTATGCGGCAATGGATGACGAGCGCCGCCGCAAGGCTGCAAGTGCTGTGAAGCTGCGGGAGGCATAAATTCAGCTTTCCAGGAGGATGGTAAAAGGCCCGTCATTGCAGAGACGGACTTCCATTTTTGCTCCGAAAACACCTGTTTCTACAACCGGAACCACCTTTTTACATTCTGAGATGATATATTCATATAATTCTTCTGCTGTTTTGGGATCGCCGGCTTCGACAAAGGAAGGCCGGTTTCCCTTTACGCAGTTTGCGTAGAGCGTGAACTGTGAGACCAGAAGCAGGGCTCCGTTTACATCTTTTAAAGACAGGTTCGTCTTTCCGTTTTCGTCCGGGAAAATGCGCAGGCCAATCATTTTTTTGATCAGCTTGTCTGCCTCAGCACGAGTGTCGGTCTGGCCAACGCCAATCAGGACGAGATATCCCTTTTCAATTTTCCCGACTGTATTGCCTCCGACCTCTACGGAAGCTTCGGTGACTCTCTGAATGACAAATTTCATTTATTGTTTCAATCCTCCTGAACCGTTACATTTGCAGTCTCAGTTTCGTCAGCAATTTTTCAAAATAGTCCGGCAGCGGCGCTTCGACTTCCAGGTATTCTCCTGTTCCGGGATGAATGAGACCGATCGTCATTGCATGAAGGGTCTGTCCCTGTAAACCGGGGAATGGACATTTCGCCGGACCGTACACATCATCGCCGAGGACCGGATGGCCGATGCTTTTCATATGCACGCGAATCTGATGTGTGCGCCCGGTCTCGAGCTGGCATTCCACGTAGGTAAATTGTGAGAAGGTCTCCAGAACATGATAATGTGTGATCGCTTCTTTTCCACCCGGAACATTCACAGCCATCTCTTTTCGCCGCTGCGGATGGCGGCCGATCGGGGCATTTACCGTTCCGTCTTCTGTGAGCCTTCCGTGTACAATCGCCCGGTATTTTCGGGTAATGGAATGTTCCTTTAACTGTGCTGCTACAGCCTGATGTGCCCGGTCATTTTTACATACGATCAGAGAACCTGTCGTATTCTGATCAATCCGATGGACGATGCCTGGCCGCAGGACGCCATTGATACCGGAGAGACTGTCTTTACAATGAAAGAGCAGAGCATTTACCAGAGTGCCGCTGGAATGTCCTGCCGCCGGATGGACAACCATTCCCTTCGGTTTGTTCACGATGATCAGGTCATCATCCTCGTATAAAATATCAAGAAGGATATTTTCCGGCTGCACATCCAGCTCATGTACGGGAGGAAGCGCGATACGAACCTGATCGGCTTCTGTCATCTTCTGCCCGGATTTTACCGGTTTTCCGTTTACTGTCACGGAACCGTTTTTGATCAGACTTTGCAGATAGGAACGCGTATATGCCTCATAGCGGGACGCAAGCAGAACATCCAGCCGTTGTCCCTCTTCTTCCTTTAAGACCCGGAATTCGCCCGCAGACGCGTCTGAGAGCAAAAGCTCGCCCTCGATCTCCTCGGTTTCTGCTGTATTTTTACAAATTGTCTGCATCACTTTTGTTTTCCTCTGCTGTTCTGAATAGTTCCCTTTTTTGTTATGACTAAAGATTCGAATCAGATGTTTCCTGTTTATTTTCGAATTTTCAGAAACAAAAATTCCTCTGAACGATAGATGGTAAACAGGAAAAGAACTGCCAGTCCCGCGCCGATGCATACATAACCGTCCGCGATGTTAAATACCGGAAAATCAATCAGCGAAAAGTACAGGAAATCTATTACGCAGCCGCGTACAAGGCGGTCAATCATATTCCCGATGGCTCCGGCTGTAATGAGGGAGCAGACAAAACGCAGCGGATGATAACTTTTCTCGAAAGGGAGTCGCACATATACGTAAACGGCGAATGCAGAGATCAGCAGCGCAATGAAAACGAACACCAGCTGCCGATTGTTCAGAATACCGAAAGCAGCTCCGCGATTTTCAAGATAGTAGAATTCAAATACCCCCGGAATCAGTATGAGTCCGGAGGTGCCTGCAAGAAAACGGCTGGCAAGATATTTCGTGAACTGATCCACAGCAAGCAAAAATAGCGTGAAAGCAGCGCCTGCCGCTAATATTCCTTTTCTTGTTTTCATACTTTGCTTTCCAGTCCTTATCAGGCCTCTGCCTCATATTCATAACGGATAAAATTCAGCGCTTCTGTCATCTCTTCGTCGGTTACATCCGGGACAACGACGGCATGTCCGATTCGATCCAGCAGAACAAAACGGATTTTGCCGGAATCCATCTTTTTGTCCTTCTTTGAGGCGGCGACAATCTCTTCAGCGGTCGGACCTTCAAAGGAGATTGGAAGGTCAAAACCGACATTCATATCGCGAATCTCGTAGAATTCTTCTTCATCAATCATTCCGCGCTGCCAGGAAATATAAGCAGCGGCGACGGTACCTAATGCTACGCACTGTCCGTGCAGGAGCTCAAAGTTTTTCAGCTTTTCGATGGCGTGCCCCAGTGTATGGCCGAAATTAAGCAGTGCACGTTCTCCCGTCGTCTCTTTCGGGTCTTTTTCGACGATGGACTGTTTCAGTTCACAGCTTCTGGCTACCATAATCAGAAGAATGGAAAACTTGCGTTCCTCAATGTCACTCATATGGTCAATTACCCACTCATAATAATCCGCGTCGAGGATCAGACCATGCTTAAGAAGCTCCCCCATCCCGCTGGCGAACTGTTCATCCGGAAGTGTCTGAAGCGTCTTGATATTAATGTAAACCAGGGCGGGCTGATGAAATGCACCGACCATATTCTTGTAACAGTCAAAGTCTACGCCTGTCTTGCCTCCAATGCTGCTGTCAATCTGGGAAAGCAGGGTCGTTGGTACCTGAATGAAGCGGATGCCGCGCAGATAGGTCGCGGCAGCAAATCCGGTCAGGTCCCCGACAACGCCGCCGCCCAGTGCCAGAAGGTAATCGTGACGATCAAACCCGGCCTGAATCAATACCTCGTACAGTTCGCGGACATGATCCAGAGTCTTATTCGCCTCACCAGCCGGCAGCTCAAAGGAAAGAACCGTGTCCGAACATGCACTGGAAGCCTGCATTACCTCTTCTAAATATAACGGTGCCACATTGGAATCGGTCACAACACAAATGCGGTGTCCCACGCAGCCAATATCTTTCAGATAAGTACTCAGTTTTCGAAATGAATCCTGCATGCATATCCGGTAAGGAGCATTTCCTTCTGTCCGAACGGTAATCTCCATGCCTGTCCTGTATGTTCCTGTCTTCATGGTTATGCTTCTCCTTTTATGTGTATTTTTGCACTTCCGCGTATAGCCGCCCTTTTCGGGTGGTACCTCCCGTGCCGGTATAACGAATACGGCCCATACCGCGGACAGAAACAATATCCCCTTCCTTCAGGGCGTATGCATTGGTCGTGATCAGCTTTCCATTCACGAAAACACTGCCGCTCTCAATCAATGACAGCAGGCTGCTGCGGGATGCTCCAAAGCCGAGCGCCATGACAGAGTCTAAGCGCACGGAAGCGATGCTGCCGCGAATCGTCTGTGTGGCTGGCGTGTAGTGAAAATGCTCCATACTGCAAAGTTCACAGATCACCGCTGTGTGGCGGACCTGCGTGAGTTCGCGGCAGATCAGCTCCGAAAAAGAGGAGGAGCAGAAAAGATACGCTTCTTTCTCAGAGACAGCGATATCTCCTGTCTTTGCCCGATCAATGCCCAAATGCATCAGCGCGCCCAGGATATCTCTGTGGCTGAAATCCTCTGCAAACCGCACCGCACGCGGGTGGATGCGGACGCAGTGTATCGGATAGGCAACGCCAAAATGAGAGACCAGACAGGATTCTTCTTTTTCACTGCTGTTCCAATGAGAATCATCGGCCCCAAAGGCGGCAATACAGCGTTCTGCTCCCTCATAACCGCCAAAAGTTTCCCCATGGATCCAGGAAAACTTTTGTATGGTCTGATGTAAAATATTCTGTTCATTCAGATTCAGAAAATCCGTAAAAGTAATACATCCCCTGCGGTCAGCCTGAGCGGCAAGATCCTGAATCCGTTTTATCAGTAATTCTTCTTTCTCCATATTGTTTCACTGTTCGCTTTACTTCTTCTGCTAGAAAGAAGTACCGAAAGACGGCATATCATAGGAGCCGCCAACCATCTCCTGGAAGTCGCCGGAGATATCAACATTCGGAGGCGTAATGATAAAGATATAATTACTCACCTTCTGAAGCTTGCCATGGATCGCGTAACAGGAGCCACAGGCAAAATCTATGATGCGCTGAGCGAGTTCGAAATCAATGCCTTCCATATTTAAAATGACCGTACATTCATCTAACAGAGTATTCGTCACCTCACGGGAATCCTCGATACTCTTTGGTTTAATCACACAGACCTCCATCCCGCCGGAACGCTTACTGGCTGGTGTGCGCATAGGGGATATCTTGCTGCTTGTGCGTGTGGTGGCTGTACGAGAACGAGTCTGTTTTTGCACCGCCTGTGACTGATAACGGGGTTCCTCGGGAGCAGAATCCTCCTCCTCCTTTACCGCGGCACGGCGCCGCCCGATCTCTTCCTCCTCGTTTCTGCGAAGAATTCGCTTTTTGGGGCGCTCTACTTCTGATTCCTCGTAGCCCTCGTCATATTCATCATCGAGATAATCGTCCTCCAGAACATCATCATTCATTTTGATCGCATCCAGAAACTTGTCAATAACACTCATATTCTAATCTCCCACTCCTGTTTGGCAATGTAAATACTTGTTCTTTCGCACTGACGTTTATCGCGCATAGGATCTCGCGCCAAAAATTCCGGTGCCTACGCGAATCATCGTGGCGCCTTCTTCGATGGCTACTTCATAGTCGCCGGTCATCCCCATACTCAAATGGCGCATACACACATTATCAATGTTTTTGGCTCCAATGTCAACATTTAATTTCTTCATCTCGCGAAAATATATCCGATTCTCCTCCGGTTGGTCCGTATAAGGAGCGATTGTCATTAAACCTTCAATGTGAATACCTGGCAGCGGTGCAATCTGCCGGATCAGGGATTCCGTCTCTTCTGGTAAGACTCCGAATTTCGATGCTTCCCGGGCCATATTGACCTCAATCAGGATCGGCATGACAAGGCTGCTTTTGACAGCGGCCTTACTGATCGCCTCAGCCAGATGAAGGGAATCAACCGAGTGAATCATACACGCGCGGTCAATGACATATTTGATCTTGTTAGTCTGAAGATGTCCGATCATATGCCATTGGATGTCTGCGGGAAGCAGGGGAAATTTCTCGCGAATTTCCTGCGGATGGTTTTCACCGAATGCCCGCACTCCTTCCTGGTATATCTCTTCGATCATCTCGACCGGTTTTGTTTTGCTGACCGCGATCAGAAGAATTTCGTCGCGGTCTCTTCCAGCTCGCGCACAGGCATGCGCAATCCGTTCTTCCACTTCCTGTAAATTGTCTCTTAGCATTTCCTCTCTCCTAACCTGTCACTGTAAAATGAAATAGTGCCTATTTCTGCTTTTTCAGTTGATGCGGTTCTGAATAGTTACATTTTTTGATTATCAATATACAATCTGGTCGTCTGTTACCTGAGAAGCATCCAGAGCGATATAATCGTAAGCGGCTAATCCATAGGTATTATTACTCTCTACAATACAGTATTCCTCATTTTGATCGATAATCGTGACTTCGCGGAAAACTGCGTATCCCTTGTTGATGTTATAAACGCCGTAAAGGGTTTCCACATCGCTTTCGGAAAGACGTTTTCTGGTAGACGAATTCTCAGTCAGCAGATAGTCCCCTTCTGTCAGCAACTCCTGGTCTACCAGATAGTATCCGTCCGAATAGCTGTATACGGTAGCTGTTACGTAATTGATATTGGAAGAACCGTCTTCGGCAAAGCTTTCTACTTTAAGGGTAATCTCATCGTCCGTACTGCCATTTACAATCGCGTACTCCTCCGGAATCATATAAAAGGAGCGGGAGGAAATAGCGGAGATCGGCACCTTCAGTCCGGATTTTTTGTCCATGACCAGCTCGATTTCCAGGTAACGTTCTGTCACATAGCGAACGAGAGAATTAGTCAGCGTGATTTTGCCGAAGGATTCCTCGCCGTTCGTCACAATCGAAAAAGAAGCAGTAAACGTAACATTATCTTTTAAAAAGCGGAATTTGATGGTGCTGGAATCCGCCAGTTCTGTGGCGAGACTATCGTCCAGAGGAAAATAAATTGCCCAGTCTTCGCTTGTCACAAGCTTAAACAGCGTATCTCCGGCTTTTACCGTACTCTGGCTGCGAAGATTGGTAACGGAATAATTACTCTGCGAAAACATGGAAGAAGTCAGATCTGACTCCTGTGTATCCTCAAAACCGTCGATTTTATAAAGGACAAAGCCAGAAACCGGCGCATAGCAGGCATTCCGCGTCGTCAGAGTATCGCTTGAGTTTTCCTGAAGCACCTCTGAAATCAGTCCCTCTACACTGGATTTCAAATCGTAGGTCTTTTGAAAACTGTCCGCAGCAAAATTAATCGTAAAGCTGGAGAGAAGATCGCGTAAGCGGTCTTCATCGTCTGAAGACAGGGAAAAATCACTGACGGACTGTACAACCGTGCTGCCAGATTCATCAAGTGCACAGACCGTACTGCCCGCGGAGGTTTTCGCACCCTCACGCTCAAAATATCGGACACTGCCGGACTGTGTGGCTGTGACGATCGTCTCCTCACGCAGCGCAAGTGCTTCATAGCGATAATTCCCGGTCAATGTACCCTTTACAACCTCATACGCAGTAATGTGCGTCTGGGTCAGATACATCACCATCATAATGACCATATATATAAATACAAGGGTAAACAACAAGGTTCCGATATTAAAAAAGGAATATCGTCTGTATTTTGTGATTTTTTTACTGTTCCCGCGTATATTCAAGTAGGCCTCCTGTAATAGTAAACGATGTAACCATTCCTGCGATGTAGTCCAACGTACATGGCATTCTTAAAGCATAAGTCATATTTTACCATGTTCCGAAGGCGGATACAAGCTATTTTGAATAAAAAATACAGGGAATGGTTATCCTAGAACAAACGAATCCGGTGATTCGTTTATCTGATGATAAAAATGGAAAGGAGTAACTGCTATGAGCAAAGGATTGGATTATACGGCGCTCACGCTGGTCATCATTGGTGCTGTGAACTGGGGATTGATCGGATTCTTTCAATTCGATCTCGTAAATCTGATATTTGGAAATCTGACCTGGATTTCCAGAATTATATATGCTCTTGTTGGTCTGGCCGGACTATACCTGCTGAGTCTGTATGGCCGGGTATTGTCTATGGGTGAGCGGGAATAAAAAGCACTGACCGAAGCGAAAACCGGCAGGCTGTCATGCCCTGGTTCCGCTTCGGCCAGAAATAGCCATCATTATGTAATTATAATTCAGCGATAATATTCTCTTTAAATTTAGGATCGATATCTCCGGACTGCATGGAAATGCTGATAATGAAAGAAACATCGAATTTTTCACCGATCTTGCCAAGCGTTTCAAGAACGGCATTTGTCGTTGCGGCGTCTTCTGCTTTGGCGATGGTAAGAAAACTATCCAGATACATCTGCTCCAGATCATGGTCCTGTGACAGGATGCCGTAAATAAAACCAATAAATTCTTCACTGGAGTTTAAATCAAAGCTTGAAATATCAATGAGCCTTACCTTATTGTTCAACTCATACATATGCTTTGCGCTTTTGTCAAGATACACGATACTGCCGTGTGCTGTTTTAATCTCCGTATTCGCCTTGTCCAGTAATATCTTTGTTTTGCCTTTCCCCTTGTTGCCTAAAATTAACTGTATCATGGGCTTCTCCTCCTTTAGTAGCGGATAATTATAGTAACGACGTCAGTCGTCATTTTATAGATGCATTATAGACTATTCCGTAAAAAATTACAACACCTTTTTAAACCACCAGCTTAGAACCGTATCAAGATAAAATTTACTCTGTAATCAATGACAGCAGCGAATTCATCTCTGTATAGAGAGAGTCTGAAGAATCTGCGTGCAGAATGATGGCGATATAAGGATTGCCATACAGATCCTTCGTCATGAGGGAAAGACAATATCCTGCGTCACTGGTCGTTCCGGTCTTTCCGCCATAGATCACGACTCCATCCGGAGCGGTGGCGGTCCCGGTAAAGTAATGGTTTGTAGAGTCCCACGTGACTGCTACAGCATTGCCGTCCGCGTCTGTATATTCTGCGTAGTAGTTTTCCCGGTTGATGATGTCCAGGAAGGTATCGTACTGCATTGCCGCATTGAAAATAAGATAAATGTCATATACGCTTGTATAATGATCGGAATCTGTCAGTCCATGCGGGTTCGTAAAATGTGTGCTGGTTGCGCCGATGGCTTCCGCTTCCTCATTCATGAGTTCCACAAAAGCATCCACGCTTCCGGCTACATGCTCTGCAATCATCATCGCCGCGTCATTGCCGGAGGCGATCATCATTCCATAGAGCATCTGCTTCAGAGACAGAACATCCCCCACCTTGAGGTCACAGACCGAAGAGCCTTCTTCTATGTTTAGTATGGTGGATGTAACCGTCACCTGATCATCCAGATTGCCATATTTCAGTGTCACAAGTGCGGTCATGATTTTTGTGATACTGGCAGGCGAACGTTCCGTGAACATATCTTTTGCATATAGCACTTCCTGGCCATTGATGTCAAACAGGGCAGCCGAATAAGAATCCAGCGAGAGCGCGGAGCTGTTGACGTCTCCTGTGGCCACGCAGAGACTTGAGGCAAACCCGTCTTCCACATCAGGATCGTCCAGGATGGTTCCTATGCCAAATACCGTGTCTGTACTCTCGTAGGGATAGGACAGCGTGTAATCATGGGAGCGAAACACCAGATAATAAACCAGGAACCCCATAAAGACAGCCAGAAGAAGCAGACCGGCAAGAAGCAAAGCCAGCCTTCGGTTTCTCTTTTTTTCCTGTTTCTCCTGTTCCAGGAGCCTAGCCCATTCCCGCTCGGAGTATCCGAGACGAATACGGGCTTCTTCATCTGTACATTTCACGCCACTCAAGATCTCCTTTTTCGAGTGATTTCAACAGCATTTCCGCGGATGCAATATTGGTAGCAAGAGGAACATTGTGAACATCGCAAAGCCGTATGACTTTATTAATGTCCGGTTCGTTCGGCCTGGCCCCAAGCGGGTCCCGGAAAAAAATCATCAGATCAATCTGCCCCTGTTCAATCATGGCTCCAAGCTGTTCCTCCCCGCCAACATGGCCGGCGAGCAGCTTATGGACATTCAATCCCGTCGCCTCTTCGATCAGCCGCCCGGTGGTGCCGGTCGCGTAAAGCTGATTCTTTACAAGAATGCTGCGATAGGCGATACACAGATTCTGCATAAGTTTCTTTTTGGCGTCGTGTGCGATAAATGCTACATTCATATTGATAGTACCCCCTTTTTAGTAGTTATAGGAAACGGCATCTGCCGTTACGCTTCCATACAGCTAATAATTCTTTTGATGCAGGCCTACATTCAGAACAAACCCAATTCCGATACAGAAGCTTACCAGAGAAGTCAGTCCATAGCTGACAAAAGGCAGCGTCAGTCCGGTGTTGGGCAAAAGCCCGGTTGCTACGGCTATATTGATAAAGCTTTGAAACGTGATCAGAATGCCAACTCCACACGCAATCAGAGTCCCCGACAGTGTGTTTGCCCTCCGGCCTGTCATAAAGCATTCAAAGGCAATCAGAAATTCCAGCAGCACGATGATACAGCATCCGATAAAGCCGAGCTCCTCTCCTGCAACCGCAAATATGAAGTCAGTCTGATCCTGGGAAATAAAACCGCCGTTTTTGACTGACTCCACGTCATCATTGTCCAGTCCCTTGCCATAAAGCTGCCCGGAAGCAATCGCTTTTATGGAATTCTGCTGCTGCATGGAGTCAGACGGATATTCGTCCGGATAGAGCCAGGCATAAACGCGGGTCAGCTGGTAATCCTGAATCAGGGTCTGATCCGGCTGTGTGATCAGACTGATAAAAATAACACCAACCGGAATACAGACCACAATAATTCCAAAGATGACTTTATAGCTCAGACCAGCCGTAAATATCATCGCACAGAATAAAAGTGCGACCACAATCGTCGTCGAGAGATCAGGTTCTTCTACGATTAGAAAAAGAGGAACCGCAATCAGAACCACCGATGTAAAGATTGTGCGAAAGGTGTTGAGTTTTTCCTCCCGGTCTTCAAAAAAACGGGCAAAAAACAGAATTAGCATGATTTTTGCTATATCAGAGGGTTGAAAACGAAACCCTCCGATCGTCAGCCAGCGTGTTGCCCCTCCCCCGGAGGAACCCAGGCTGCTGACGATAACCAGCAACAGCAGGAGGTTTGCTCCGAGATAGATGATCCAGTTAAAATTCAAAAGCCAGGTGTAGTCCATAAGTGAAACTACAACCATGAGAATGATACCCAGGATAAATCCCAGGATTTGTTTCGTCATATAGTCAGAGTCCGCGCTGCCTACAACCAGAATACCCAGTATGGACAGAAGCGTTACCCACAGGATCAGGCGAAAATTGTAGTTACTTAATTTGTATTGTCTTAACATCCGAAATTCCCCGTTTCCATCTGCAAAGAAAACTGATGCGTATCTCCAGATTCTCTTCCTCTGTATTGATATACTTTGACAGAACTTCCGCGACATCATGCCGCATCTGCACAAGCAGATCCGGATTGCTGTCCAGACGATCGGCGGAAACGGTCAGCTCTGTCCGTGCCTTCGCAATTTCTCTCGACGTAAGAAAAGTTTTTTCCCATATCGATGCATTGACGCCTCCCATTGACTATTTTCTTCCCAGCAGATCCGCAATTCGGTGGAACAGAGAAGTACGTTCCTGCAAGTGCAGCAGAGGAACCGTCTCCCCCATAATCCTTCTGGCAATATTCAGATATGCTTCACCAGCCTGTGAATCGCTGCCCAGTACCGGTTCCCCGTGATTCGCGGCAATAACGACACTTTCCTCATCCGGCACTGCGCCGATCAGATTTACCGTGAGGATGTCCAGGACATCTTCTACCGACATCATTTCGCCTCGCTTTACCATATCCATGCGAATCCGGTTAATAATCAGGTCAATTTTCCTGAGTCCGGAAGATTCGAGAAGGCCAATGATCCGGTCTGCGTCACGGATCGCGGAAACCTCCGGTGTCGTGACAACGATCGCGCGGTCTGCCGGGGCAACGGCATTGCGGAAGCCCTGTTCAATTCCTGCCGGACAGTCCATGATAATGTAGTCAAAGGTCTGCTTTAGCGTCTCTGCAAGCTTGATCATCTGTTCCGGTGTCACTGCGCTCTTATCGCGTGTCTGCGCGGAAGGCAGCAGATAAAGCCCCGCATAATGGCGATCACGAATCAAAGCCTGCTTTACGCGGCAATTTCCCTCAATGACATCAACGAGATTGTAGATGATCCGATTCTCCAATCCCATCACGACGTCCAGGTTTCTCAGACCAATATCGGTGTCAACCAGAACCACTTTTTTGTTCAGACGCGCCAGACCGGCTCCAATATTTGCGGTAGAGGTAGTCTTCCCTACACCGCCCTTTCCTGACGTAATCACAATCACTTCACTCATAACAGATCCTCCAATCACAGATTTGCGCGGTTCGCAAACGAAATGTTTACGCCAGATACTCACACAGCGTTTCATTTGTAATGGATTTTATTTGAAGATGGTCCTCTTTCACGTATACGATTTTGGGGTCAACCGGATAATCCCCGGTGTCTTTCTTTTTAATGATCGCACTGCGCGCAGCAAAGCCGGCAATCTTAATCAAAGCCGGTTTCATGGTGAGCGCGGCAGCGAAGCATCTGTCATCTCCGCCCGCTCCGGCATAGATGGTTCCCATGCAGCAGCCAAGAACGACAATATTTCCCCTGGAAGTTACCTGCGCACCCGGATTGACATCTCCTAATATGACAATGCTTGTCTCACTGTCGAGCGTTTGTCCGGAGCGAAGCGTACCACGATGAAAAAAGCCATCTCCTTCTTCTTTTTTTCTCTGAGCGTTTATCACAGCTTTTTTGTAATATTCAGCAGATTCTTTGTCTTCATCCACGATACACACAACCTGTATCTTAGCGTTCTCCACAATTGCGTCTACCAGACGGTTTTCTTCTTCTCTGGTCAGAATCCTTCCCCGGAATGTCAGGGCCAGACGGGCGTTTCTGAAAAAATCCGCAGAGGTTCGGAATTTCTCTTCCACCGCGGCAACAAGCTCGTCAAAGGGAAGCTCTGGCGAAAGACTGATGATCAGTCCATGGGGATTGCTTTTTAAAATCACTGCACTGTGTTGCGGCTCCATACCATTTTCTCCCTTTCATCTGTCTGTTTATGCTGCAGATTTGTTTCCTGTCCCCCTGCCTCTGTCCGCTTTCGGCAGGCAGATCACTCATGAATACCATTTTATCAGTCGTTTACTTCAATTCCGGTATCGACGTCATACGCTTTACCGGTAATCAGGGTGTCTTCCTCTTCTATTCCATAATAATATGAAATGACATTTCTGGCAAGCGCGGCAGCGTTTGCAGAGGTATATCCGTTTGCGATGCGGACGACAATGCCGATTTCCGGATTGTCATAGGGTGCGTAGCCGATAAAGGTCGCGTGATTCGGTATGCTGGTTGTGATCTGCGTGGTACCGGTTTTGCCGGCTACGGCAACGCCGGTAAAACCGGAAAACGCACTGCTGTTTTGCACCATGCCGCGCATACCGGAGTGGATTGCGTCCCAGAGTTCATCACTGATTTCTACGGTACTTCCCACCTCCGGCTCATTTTCCTCAAGAATCGCGCCGGAAGAATCTGCGGTATATTCTACGAGGGTCAGGTAATAGCTGGTGCCCCCATTGGCGATGGTGCTGACATAGCGTGCCAGCTGAGTCGCCGTATAGGTGTGGTCGGACTGTCCCATCGCTGCCTGCGGTGAAGCAGATGTTGCAAAGTGTGGGGAAGTCTCAGAGACTTCTACGCCGGATTTCTCTGTCAGTCCGAACATGGCGGCATATTTTTTCAATATTTCTATGCCGGCATCGTCGCTGTAGGTGCCGGTCATCGCGCTGAGACGATACCCGACGGTGTTGAAATAATAGTTGCAGGATTTGGTAATCGCCTCTGACAATGTGAGTGCGCCATGTCCGCTTGTATTCCAGCAATTAATTTCCGGGGAGACCAGGTCAAAGGTTCCTGTACAGTAAATACTCTCACCGATCGATACGACTCCCTCTGAAACTCCGGCTGTCGCGGAGACAATCTTAAATGTCGATCCGGGAGCGATTGCTTCCTGTGTCGCGCGGCTGTAAAACGGAGAGGAGCTGTTGTTCAGCAGAGAATAATAATAGTCATCATCCATATCATTGGCCAGGCGATTGTTATCGTAGCCCGGGTAGCTGACACAGGCAAGCACTTTCCCGGAATTCACATCCGTAATCACGACTGTGCCGGAACACGGAGTCAGACCAAGCTGGGATGGCGTGATCTCCAGATTGTAAATTTTGTCCATCAGGAATGTATAACCGCTTAAAGAGCCGCTTTCGAGCCGTTCGTACTGGCTTTCATTCATCTCCAGGACTCCCTGGTCAAAGAGCAGCATACAAATCTGCTCACCGGAGATACGCTGATCCTTCAGCATGTAGCGGTATACCTGCCGGCAGAAATCATCATCCTCATACAGATAATCTGCGATATAATCTGCAATCACGGAATACATCTCGTCGGAATCCAGATATTCCTCCTCTACATTCAGCTTAGAGACATCAATCCAGTTCTGTGAGATCGCATAGGTCAGATATTCCTTCAGACTGATGCTTGAGTCTTCTGTCCATGCGATATAAGTGGCGTCTGTCTTATCAATGGCGTCTTCGTTCAGAATCCCGGTGTCTTCCATGAGCATATCGTTCACAATATAGGAAACGTATACCTGATATTCCTCGTCCAGATCCTTATAAACGGTCGGATCGTCTGAAAGAAGCTCCTGCCGGATGACTTCAAAAATCTCAGATGCCTTTGTGAGAAATGCCTGGTAAACCGTCTGCTCATTTTCAGAGGCGTCAGAGGATTTTAAATGGCTGACGCTCAGAATGTTATTCTCAAAAAATGCGTAGTATAAGTCATAATACGCGATATAGACCTCATCTGCGGAAGTCAGGTTTTCCGTATTATACTCTTCGACCGGAATGACTTTGGAATAAAGAATCCCGGCAATTTCCTGTTCCAGCATCTGGTATGCCGCCTGCTGCAGCTCTACATCAATCGTCAGATAAAGGTCATTACCGGCCTGGGCATCGACCTCCTCAACGATTTCCTGTGTCTGCCCGACATAGTTCACGTAGAGTGTCTGATACCCCTTTGTTCCCTGAAGAGTCGTCTCGTAAACACTTTCCAGTCCGGATTTGCCGACAATATCAGTCGCGGAATAATCGCTGCTGACTTCCTGTAATTCTTCCAGCTCTTCCGAGGAAATCTGCCCTGTATAACCGATCAGGCCAGCCATACATTCGGCATAGTCATAGATGCGGATGTATTCTTCTGAAATATCAATGCCCGGATAATCCGAGATATTTTCCAGAATACGCGCGACCGTCTGGTCACTGACCTCTTCGGCAATCGTAACCGCCTGATAACGCTGATAGCTGTAAGCCGCAATACTCGCCCGCAGAGCTACGAGCTGCAGAATTTCCTGCTGGGTATAGGATTCCGGTAAGTCATATTCTTCCCGCTCTTCTTCTGTGATCGAGTCATCCAGTACTCCATAGCCGGTAATTCCGTATTCTGAATTGTATCCGCCGCACAGAACTTCCATCAGATCTTCCGCTTCAATATTCAGCTGATTTGCTTCCAGATCACTGATGTTTGACTCGCCAAAAATATCTGCCTTAAAGCGGTTCAGCGTGTATCCGCTGGATGAATAATACCAGCTGCCGTCATCCGCGATGGCAATGTCGAAATCCTCCACCACAGAATCCACAGAGTCCCCTTCCTCCTCAATCAGCTTAATGATATGGTAAAGGGTACTGTTAATCGAAAGATTTTTTTCTTTGGTAGAGTCGTAAGTAAGACTATCCTCAAAGGTCACACAGTTTGATATTTCATTGTAGGCAATCGCGACGCCATTGCGGTCGTAGATGTTTCCACGGGCCGCATTGATCGTTTTTGTCTTCAGAATGGACAGGGAAAAGTTTTCCTGATAAGATTCTCCCATCACAATCTGCAGGTAAAAAAGCCGTTGGATCACCGTTGCCGCCAGCAGAACAGCAATGACAGTAAGAATGACCACACGCGTATTTATGGATGCTTTTGGAAACTTTTTTCTGAACGTCTGAAACAAAATGCTCCATACCTCCTGTTATGCAAAAAAAGGTTTATATGTATTCACAGTTATAAGGCTCAGGAAGCCTCTGCTGCGGCTGTCATTTTCAACCGACAGAGAGGTCAAGCCTGCGATTAATCCGGTAGAAGATCTGATAGCAGACAATCGTCAGTATCAATGTATAAATTACTTCAGGCAGGATGATTCTGCCGAGGTAAAAGAAAAAATGAAGACGCCCCCTCATGAGAAAACGAAATATATACTGAACAATTCCGTATGCCAGATCGCAGACAGAAATCAGCAGGAGGGGGGTTTTGATGTCATCATCGTAAAAAATCCGATAAAAATACCCGCCAAAATATCCCACCCAGAGATAGATGAGCGCATTAAAGCCAATTGTGCTTTCGAAAAAGAGGTCAGTGAGCAGACCGCAGAAAAAACCGATCAGCATCCCTTCTCTGCGCCCGCGCATCAGGCCAAATGACACAGTCAGAATAATCAGCAGGTTCGGCTTGATTTCACCAATCGCGATCATTGGACAGACAGAAGCCTGCAGAAGAACACAAATCACAATCAGCAGAGCAATGATAAGCTTTCGTTTCATAAAAATCTCCTCACACAACAGCCAGGCTTTTTCTCATTCTGAATCGGAGCCAGATTCTGTCTCCGTCTCCGCTTCCGTTTCTGTTGTCTCCGTCTGGGATTCCTCTTCCGCAGTCTCATCACTGACAGCGGAGGAAGATGGTGTGTAATCCTTCAGTTCCAAAATAACCAGAACCTCCTGCAGGTGCCGGAAATCCACGACCGGTGTGACATAACCGGACTTGGTCAGATTGTTTGAGTCATTGTTCAGCTCACTGATATAGCCGATCAGAATACCAGGCAGATACTTCTCGCTGATGTAAGATGTGACGATTTTATCGCCAACATGGACAGCGTTTTCTGTATCAGTCAGCCGGAACAGTTCCAGAGATCCTTCGTCAATCAGTGTCAGATTCCCGGCAATGATACACTGGTCGGAAGTTGTGGAAACCATTGCGCTGACATTGCTTTCGTCATCAATAATCGAGCGGACGGTCGCCCAGTTTGCCCCCACTTCCGTGACAATCCCAACCAGTCCTCCGTCAGCGATGACATTCATATCCACCTCAATGCCGTCATCAGACCCCTTGTCGATCGTGAAGATGTTGAACCAGTTGCCGGATTCCTTGGCGATGATATTCGCTCCGACTTTTTCATAAGAAGAATACTGCTCATCCAGATCATAAAGCTCCCGCAGACGCTCCAGCTCCTCATGCTCCTGCACCAGAAGACTGTTTTCTTCGGTCAGAGTCGCCACCTGCTCTTTCAGAGACTCGTTTTCTTCGCGCAGGCTCTGCGCGTCTTCGAAGTTATCTGTAAGGCCGGACAGCCAGGAACCAAAGCTGTTAATTCCCTTTTGCACCGGGGTAACCAGATAGCCGGTGATCTGTTTGACAGGCGAGACAATGTCGCTGTTTACAAAGGATATGCCGATCAGCAGCACACAGAAAACGGAAAGTCCGATCAGCAGATATTTATTTTTCAGATTTTCATTTGCGTTCTTTTTCATTACAGTTATTCTGTCCTCTCATCGCATGGCGGCAAGATCATTCAGGGTGTACGTAATTGGTTTCATTTCTTTGTTGTTCATAATCTCTACCAGTCCGCGGATCGTGCTGTACTTCGGATCCTGGATGTGATGAAGCGGGATGCCAATCTCTTTGCGGATATATTCCGGCAGGTTCAGAATCATGGAAACTCCGCCGCTTAAGTAAATTCCCTCGCGGGCAATGTCTTTCATCAGCTGAGGCGGTATGCGGTTGTAGATCGAGCTGATGCACTCTACAATTGCGTCGACGGTATCAATGATTGCGACGCTGACAGCCAGAGAAGGAATCACCTCCGCCTTGGGAAGGCCGGAAAGCGTATGAATTCCAATTACCTTTTGCTCCAGTCTGGGACCATTGATCATAAACGCCAGATTGTTTTTCAGAGATTCAGCGGTTTTCTGACCAATACCGAGGCTAAATTTGCGGCGCACCATCGTTGCGATATCCGCGTCCATCTTTCGTCCGCCGATTTTAAGTGTCTGTCCAAGGATAATCTTTCCGGAAGAAATAACGGAAATCTCGGTCGTATCCGCCCCAATATTCACAACCATATGGCCGCGGCCGGAAAGTACCGGCAGAGAAGCGCTGACAGCGTCAGCCAGCCCTTTTTCCACAAGACGGATTCGTCCGGCTCCGAACTGTCCTTTCAGCACCTGAAAAAAGGCGCGTTTCTCCACCTGCGTAATCTGTGTGGGAACTGCGATCAATAGCGAGGATGCTCCCCCGAAGCGCTTGATCTGGTAGTCAAGCAAAAGATCCATTTCGGAAAGATTTGCGATCACACCATTCGCCATAGGCCAGACGACCTGAATATTTTCCGGCTGCTTTTCATATACAGTATAGGCGGCATCCCCATAGGCGAGGACGCTGCCGTTTTCACGTAATGCGATTACATTTCTGTTGTAGAGGAAATTTTTTCCATGTTTGTCCCTTATTTTAATGGTATCTGTCCCCAGATCAAGCCCACATGCCCGTTGTAACAACATGCCTGTACCCCTCGTTAACTATCCTGCCAGATTCCCTGCTCCCTCATGCTGACGGCCTGGCAGTCTCCAATGATAATATGATCCAGCAGCTCAATGCCCAGCATTGCGCCGCATAGCCGCACTCGTTCCGTGAGACGGATGTCTTCCTCACTCGGATCCGGAATGCCGCTGGGATGATTGTGCAGCAGAATGATACCTACCGCCTGATTCCGCACCGCTTCGATAAAAATCTCACGTGGCGAAATCATGGAAGCCCGGACGGTCCCTTTCGATAATATTACATCCCGTATCAGGCGGCCCTTGCTGTTCAGCATTACGAGAATCACGACTTCCTGCTCCAGATGGCGGAGATCTTCCATATAATATTCCGCTACGGCAACCGGGTCCTGGAAGGATATGCCTTCCGAAAAACGGCTTCGTGAAATGCGTCTCGATAATTCCACTATGCACTTTAACTGCGCCGCCTTGACACTTCCAAGACCGCGCACCTTCATAAGGTCAGCAATCGACATGTGATAAATACCAAGCAGGCCGCTCTTCTCCCCATTCAGCGTCAGGATCCTTCTTGATAATTCCAGCGCAGACTCCCCACAGGAGCCTGTCCGCAAAATGACAGACAAAAGCTCCGCATCTGAAAGACACTCGGCTCCCTTTTCCAGACATTTTTCATACGGACGTTCATCGATAGGCATACTCTTCATGGTATGTCCTGCTGACACAGTGCTTTTACATTCATTCTTTTCTGTATTCGTCATATCTCTGATATGAATCTTCCCCAGTGATCCCGCAGCGAGGCATCAGAGAAACCCTTCCGGACGGAGCAAGAGAAAAAACTCAGCAATGCCACAAAGTGGAATCACTGAGTTATTCTAACACAAAAATCCGGCAAAGTACACCACCAGATATATTAATTTTTTTCACAGTTCTGCGGCCTGCTGTTCGGAACTTTTTAAACTTTTTACTGAAAATCTATGATTTCCGTCCATCTGCGTAAAAATGCTTCTTCCTCGGGAATTCCCTTGGTCATCTGTGCTGCTGCGGCGATGGGCAGCCATTTTTGTACATACTGCTTTGCAGTGTCACTTTTTTTACAGAAAAGCTCCAGATACAGGTCTGCTTTTTTCTGATTTCTGAGAGCAAATTCAAGATAGGTAATAGCTGCGTCTCCGCTGGCATTTCCCTGTGTCGCGTGTGCCCAGTCTACGATTGTCATGGAGCCATCCTCACGGACAATGACATTGCTTGGGTTGAAGTCGCCATGGCAAAGCTTTGTGTGGTTTGGCATGGACTGCAGCCGGGTATTCAGTTCATAGCGTGTGGTCGCGTCAATCTTATCCTTCAGGCTGGCGATCTTCCGCGCAAATTTATCTTTCTGTAAGGTCAGCCGCGGCGCTTTTTTCGCGTGCATGGAAAGCTGTGCGTCCACGAATTGCTCCATATAAGTTTCGATGTGGAGCGGATCATTTTCCATCTTTTCTTCCAGTGTTTCTCCGGCCACGTACTGAATGGCGAGCGCCCATTCTCCGTCAATCTCGGTCACCTCAAGAACCGGCGGAATATTCAGTCCGCTCTCTTCTACCCGGGCCGTACAGAGTGCTTCATTAAATACATTGGCTTTGCCGTGTTCTTTCGTAAATACCTTGATAATACGGTCCCCGTCCTGATAAACGACCTTGTACGGACGAGTGGCTAATAATTTTTTATCCTTTAAATTCATGGTTCGTCTCCTCCCACCTGCTCTTTTTTAAATTTAATTTCCGCTTTTTTTGCAGACCAATGAATGCTCCTGCAGCAAAAGCGGTAATAGAAGTATGTCACTGGTTACTGACGATCCTTTCCGTAGTATGCTTTCAGATAGATCTCTTTCAGCTCAGACATCAGAGGATATCTTGGATTTGCGCCGGTACACTGGTCGTTAAATGCCTGTTCCGTCATCTCATCCAGCGTATCCAGGAAGTATTTTTCGTCTACGCCGTAATCGCGGATCGTCGGCTTAATCTCGATGGTTCGCATCAGCTCTTCCAGTTTTTCAATCAGCTTATCCAGTATCTCCTGGTCATTTTCTCCGGTCAGTCCTACAGAGCGGCCAATCTCGGCATACCGTGCAAGTGCATGCGGATACTGGTACTGTGGAAAGGTGCCCATCTTCGTCGGAACCTCCGCGCTGTTGTAGCGCATTACCTCGGTGAGCACCAGTGCATTGGCGATGCCGTGCGGAATGTGGTGGAATGCTCCCAGCTTGTGTGCCAGAGAATGATTTATGCCGAGAAAAGCATTGGCAAAAGCCATACCGGCCAGGCAGGAAGCGTTTGCCATATGGTCTCGTGCTTCGATGTCGTTTCCGTCTTTGTACGCGCGCGGCAGATACTCGAATACGAGTCTGATCGCCTGCAGTGCCAGGCTGTCTGTGAAATCCGAAGCCATGACAGACACATAAGCCTCGATCGCATGGGTCATGACATCGATGCCGGACGCACAGGTAAGTCCCTTCGGTGCGCTGATCATGTTATCCGTGTCAACTATCGCCATATCCGGAAGAAGCTCATAATCGGCCAGCGGCCATTTGATGCCGGTCTCTTTGTCGGTAATGATTGCGAACGGTGTCACTTCAGAGCCGGTACCGGAAGAGGTCGGGATGGCTACAAAATACGCTTTCTTTCCCATCTTCGGGAAGTTGTAGATTCTCTTGCGGATATCCATGAAATCCATCGACATATCTTCGAAATTCGCGTCCGGATTTTCATACAGTACCCACATGATCTTGCCGGCGTCCATCGCAGAGCCGCCGCCCAGAGCGATAATCACATCCGGCTCAAAGGCAGTCATCGCCGCCGCACCTGCCTTTGCGGAAGCAAGGGAAGGATCCGGTTCTACATCGGAGAAGCAGGTGTGAACGATGCCCATTTCATCCAGTTTTTTCTCAATCGGCCTGGTGTTTCCATTTTTATAAAGGAAGGAATCCGTTACGATAAACGCGCGTTTTTTCCCCATTACGGTGCCGAGCTCATCAAGCGCAACCGGCATGCAGCCTCTCTTAAAGTAAACCTTTTCCGGCGTCCTCATCCACAGCATATTCTCTCTCCTTTCGGCCACGGTCTTGATATTGATCAAATGCTTCACGCCTACGTTCTCGGATACGGAATTGCCGCCCCAGGAACCGCAGCCAAGCGTCAGAGACGGGGCAAGCTTAAAGTTGTACAGATCGCCGATTCCGCCCTGAGAGGAAGGGGTGTTGATCAGAATCCGGCAGGTCTTCATCGCCGCCGCGTGCTTTGCCATTTTCTCGGTTTCATTTACGTTAATATAGAGAGAAGAGGTGTGGCCAAAGCCGCCATCCGCTACCAGACGCTCCGCCTTTGCGATGGCTTCATCGAATGTCTCCGCTTTATACATGGCCAGAACCGGAGAAAGCTTTTCATGTGCGAATTCTTCACTGATGTCTACAGATTCTACCTCGCCGATCAGAATCTTTGTCCAGGTCGGGACTTCTACGCCAGCCATCTGCGCGATGGTATAGGCAGACTGCCCTACGATCTTCGCATTCAGAGCGCCGTTGATAATGATCGTCTTGCGCACCTTCTCCAGCTCATCCTCTTTCAGAAAATAGCAGCCCCTGTACTGAAATTCGTCCTTGACCTGCTGATAAATGTCTGCAAGGACAGTAACCGACTGTTCAGACGCACAGATCATACCATTGTCAAAAGTCTTAGAATGAATAATCGAGTTTACAGCCAGACGGATATCTGCCGTATCATCGATAATGACAGGCGTATTTCCTGCGCCTACGCCGAGAGCTGGTTTGCCGGAAGAATAAGCAGCCTTTACCATCCCGGGGCCGCCGGTCGCCAGAATGATATCTGCGTCCCTCATAACCATATTGGTCAGCTCCAGGCTGGGGATATCAATCCATCCGATGATGCCTTCCGGAGCGCCGGCCTTTACCGCAGCCTCCAGAACCACCTTCGCTGCCTCAATGGTACTTTTCTTCGCGCGCGGATGCGGACTGATGATGATTGCATTTCTCGTCTTCAGCGAAATCAGCGTTTTGAAAATCGCAGTCGAGGTCGGGTTTGTGGTTGGAATCACAGCCGCAATCAGGCCAATCGGTTCCGCAATCTTTTTGATGCCATAGGTTTTATCCTCTTCGATTACGCCGCAGGTCTTTGTGTTTTTATATGCGTTATAGATATATTCAGAAGCATAATGATTTTTGATTACCTTATCTTCCACAACACCCATGCCGGTCTCTTCTACCGCCATTTTAGCGAGAGGGATGCGGGCTTTGTCTGCGGCGGTAGCGGCGGCCTTAAAGATTCGGTCGACCTGCGCCTGCGTATAAGTTGCAAAAACCTTCTGTGCCTCTTTCATGGCAGCCATCTTCGCTTCCAGGGCTTCCGCTGTGTCAATGATGTCAGGAATGGTTACGTCTGTGTTCGCCATTGGAAATCCTCCTTTGAGATATTCGAAATTCAGTTTCACATCGGTTATATTCTTACTAAGAAACTGATAAAAAATTAACGTTAAATTTTTATCAATCTACGGGTATTATAATCTTCTATACGTGATTCGTCAAGGCTGAATATCTCATAAAATATTTTGAGAAAATGCTGCTATTTGAGGAGTTTTGACCAGATTTTCAGGCACAGTTTATTCCAATACATCAATCTGACAGTTTTCTGCCTCCATCATCGTCCCATCCCTTGCAGACATCTACCCACTCTGTATACCTGGAATGCTCTTCTAACTCTCCAATGGTAAGCTTTACCGCACTGTGTCCGCTTCCAGCCGCAGGGTAGACAAACGCAAATCGCTTCAGTGAAACATCAAGAAAAACTGTCACATCCGGATTGACCGCAAATGGACAGACGCCACCCGGAGCATGACCAACCACTGCCTCCACCTGCTCTGCCGGTATCATTTTTGACTTCTGGTGAAAGGCATTTTTATATTTCCTGTTGTCAATTTTGGCATCCCCGGCTGTTACGATCAGTATTGGCTTTTCCTCCAGAAACAACGACATGGTTTTTGCGATCTGCTTCGGCTCACAGCCGATTGCGTTTGCAGCCTCTTCCACAGTGGCGCTGGATTTTTCAGGAACAATGATACGATCCGCCAAATCTGCAGAGAAAAAATATTGCTGGACATTTTCAAAAGACATTTTTCATCATCCTCTCGTTAAAAATCTCTATAGCATAATCAGATAACTCTACCATATTATACTTTTAAGGCTATACATGTCAACGAAAATAAAATCCTTTCCGGCACAATTTTTAAAATTTTCTGCTTTGACAATTTTTAGCTAAAAATGGTATAATATTACTATATAAGGTACTGTGATTTCATGAATACCCATAGATCTGGTGCCTGTATATCTCTGTTCAGGCTCGTGCCGCAACAGGCATTTTGGCGTTTCAGTCAGACAAGGAGGTGGATAGTGATGAAAAGAGTAAAGGCAGCCTGCATTTGCCAGACACTGCATTTTATGCTGAAAGAAGATCTGGAGCACAGTTACGCAGTAAAGATGGTGCAGGAAGAAGTCGCACAGTATAAGAGAGGTCTTGATCGGAATCAGACAAAGTATAAGATCATCGAGGAAAACGAACAGCCGGACGGATCGATTATGCTCAAGGTGATCAAACAGTACAACAACAGCCCGGTTGGGGATTATCTCGACTGAGTATCTGACACAATTCAGAACGGTATCGCATTATGTGTGAGAAACCCACGGACCTTTTGGTCCGTGGGTATTTTTGAATTTCAGTTTTTGAGGCTTAGATTCAATCGTGCCAGTCCCTCTCGCACCACAACGTTCGGGCAGGCTACATTCATGCGCAGAAATCCTTCCCCATTTTTTCCATACTGACTGCCGGAACAGAGATATAATCCTGATTTCTTCCGGATTCGATGTGCCAGATCCGGATATTCCCCTGGGATGCCTGGTATCGCACGGCCGTCCATCCATACCAGATACGTTGCCTGCGACGGTATCACCGTCAGCTGAGGGATATGCTTCTCTACGTATTCCGCGACTGTTCTTTTATTCTGATCGATATACACTCGCAGCTCATCAAGCCAAGGGCCTCCTTTTGTGAAAGCAGCGATGGCAGCATCCACAGCGAACGCGTTCGGCTCTCCCACTTCATCTGTGTTCAGTCCTCTCCAGACCTTGTGCCGCAGTGTCTCATTCGGGACCGCGACAGCCGCGGTTTGCAGACCGGCCAGATTGAAGGTTTTTGTCGGCGCAATGCAGGTTACACTGTTCTCCCGGCAGGCTTCCGATACGGAAGCAAAGGGAATATAATCATATCCCGGCGCTGTGATATCACAATGAATCTCATCGGAAATGACAATTACATGATATTTCCGGCAAAGCTCACCGATTTTTGCGAGCGTCTCTCTATCCCAGATGTTGCCAGTGGGGTTCTGCGGGTTACACAGAATCATCAGAGTTGTCTGGGGATCGGCAAGCTTTTCTTCCAGGTCAGTAAAATCCATACTGTATGTATTTCCATCATATTTCAGCGGATTTTCCAGCACCTGACGACCGTTGTTAAGGATGGAATTGAAGAAAATATTATAAGTTGGTGTCTGCAGCACCACCTTTTCTGCCGGTGTAGTCAGTTTTCGCACCATACTGGAGATGGCGGGGACGATACCGGTACAAAAGACCAGCCAGTCTTTTTGCATCCGGAAGGAATGACGGCTCTCCCACCAGTCCCCGTAAGCCTGATACCAGGCATCCGGAATACATGTATATCCAAACACACCGTGCGCTGCCCGCGCTTCAATCGCGGCACGGATCTCCGGCGCCGCCGCGAAATCCATATCCGCCACCCACATGGGCAGTTCAAACTCTTTTACATCCCATTTTTCAGAATAAGTATTTTTCCGGTTAATCGGAGTGTCAAAATCATAAATCATGTCGATCTTCTCCATTTGGTCTCTTTTCGTGTAAATATTTATTTTGCTTATTCTCACGCTTGCATCCGGCAAAACATTTTCTTTTTTAATAAAATTGCTTCGCTGTGCAGACAGGCAGAAAAACAGTTCTTTCGCTTTGAATTGTTCTACCGTTTACAGAGAATTGTCGTCTTCTCCGGATCAATCTTATCCCGCTCCATAATCAGTTCCCCAATGGACTGGGCGCGGATCACGCCGCCGGATGGATTGAGTACGCTGTCGATATGGCTGTCGATCTCGGCGTCCACGGTTGAATATTCAAAGGCCAGCGTGGTATTGATCAGTTTACAGTTTTTCATCACAAGGTTGTCAATATAGCACATGCCCTGCAGGCTCTCGATGGTACAGTTGATCAGGGTCAGATTCTTTGCATTCCACCCCAGGTATTCTCCGGAAATGAAGGTATCGTACACGGTGATGTTTTCACTGTTCCAGAATGAATCCTTTGAGAGCAGACGTGAATTGCGGATTTTCACGTTTTTCGCGCCGTCGAACGAATAATTCCCATAGAGCGTGAATGCTTCAATATCCATATTTTCGCAGTTCATGGCGAAATAATCGCCCTTTGCCATGACGTTCTCCATTCGTACATTCCGGCAGCTCCAGAGTGTCTCTGCCGCATTCGGGAAAGAGACCTTCCGCAGAGTGAGGTCGTCACAGCGGCGGAAATTTTTTGGAGCCTCGATCGAGGAATCCTCTACTGTGATGTGCTCCGTATACCACACACCGGCGCGTCCCATCTCAAACCAGGTGCTGTTCTTGACTGATATATTTTTGGCATACCAGAGCGGATACTTCCATTTGAACATGCAACCGTCCAGCTCGATATTTCGGCTTTCCTTCAGTGGGGATTCTCCATCGTCAAAAATCGTATCAGTGATTTTCAGATCGTGCCCCTGGAAAAGTGCTCTTTCTCCTGTCAGGAATTTCTGGTGTATTTGTGTTTTCTCTTCCATTATATATAACCTCCCATTTAAGCGGATAAGGAACACGATTCATTCCCATCCGTTGCTATCTTTTTTAGTGAATCGTTTATACTCGAATGGTTCCTGTCATCTGCCGTCAAGCTTTTCCATATGCGACTGGAGCATATATAACTCGTAATAACGCCCCTGCGCGTCAATCAGCTCCTGGTGCGTTCCCCTCTCGATGATTTCCCCGTGAGAGAGCACAAAAATCTGGTCAGCGTGTCGAATCGTTGAGAGACGGTGTGCCACGATGAGCATGGTCCCGATGGAGCGCATGCGCTCTAAGGAATCCTGTATCAGAATTTCTGTCTCTGTGTCGATGTTTGCGGTCGCCTCATCCAGGATCATAACCGACGGATGATGGAGGATGGTGCGTGCAAAGGATAAAAGCTGGCGCTGCCCGGCAGAGAAATTGCTTCCCCGCTCACGCACTTCTTCATCCAGACCATGCTCCAGACGGCTGATAAAGCCATCCGCGTTTACATAGCGGCAGACATCCATGATCTCTTCATCCGATATATTTCTATCATCAGAAATCGCCGCAGCTTTCATACGCTCCTTATCCGCTGAGCCGTCTGCTTTGTTTTTTTCACTCGACAAAGCAGACGCGGTATCGCCCAGCACGATATTGCTGCGAATGGTACCCGAAAATAGAAACACATCCTGCAGCATCTGTCCGATCTGACGGCGCAGGCAATCCGTTTTGATTTTCCGGATGTCAATTCCGTCGATGAGAATCTCACCCTTCTGGAATTCATAGTTTCGTGTGAGCAGTGCAAGAATCGTGGTCTTTCCTGAACCAGTCGCACCGACAAAGGCAGCGGTTTCTCCTGCATTTACGTGGAAAGAAACACCCTTTAGTATCCATTCACCGGGAATGTAGGCGAACCATACGTCTTTGAATTCAATCTCCCCGCGAAGCCTGGGAACCTCAATCGCATCCTCGGCATCGGTCATTTCCAGCGGCAGATCCAGAAGTGAAAACACCTTCTCCGCGGACGCGAACGCCGACTGCAGCCAGTTGAACTGTTCCGCCAGATTCTGGATCGGGTCGAAAAACTTGGAAATGTACATATAAAAGGAAACAATCGTTCCGCTGGTCAATGTCTGGCCGAGAAACGTGGTCTCCCCAAGATATCCTTTTCCGCCCAGATACAGCAGGCAGAGTACCGAGCTGATATAAAGCATATAAATCAGAGGCCGGAAAATTCCGAATACGAATACCTGCTCTCCTCTGGCGCGCCCGAGAGCCTTGCTTTTTGCGGAAAATTCTTTGTTTTTCGTCTCTTCCCGGTTGAAAATCTGTGTGACCTTAATGCCGGATAAATTTTCGGAAAGCCAGGTATTGATATCGGTGGTACAGTCCTTTACTTTACGGTACGCGCGCCGCGAAAATTTCTGAAAGATGACCGTGAACAACACGATAAATGGTACGAAACAGAGAACCATCAGGGTCAGCTCATAATTCAGAACCAGCATGGCGGCAAGCACACCTGCAATCACGAAACAGTTTTTCAAAAGCCGTGCCAGAAGGCTGGTGAACATCAGCGAAATCGCGTTCGTGTCATTTGTCACACGGGTCACAAGCTTGCCAACCGGAATTTCGGTCAGCTGCGCATGCGAGAACGCTTCGATGTGTGTAAACAGTTCTTCCCTCATACGTGAAATAATCCGCTGCCCGACCTTCTGCAAAATAATCGCTTGAAAATACGAACAAACCATGGAAACCACGAGAATCATCGCATAGACCACTACATAGCGGAACAGCGGCTGTAAGGTAAAATCACCCGCTACCAGGTTCTCGATTCTTCCTACAATCAGCGGAGAGAGAATATCATAAGCGATGGAAAACAGCATCAGGAACAATACCAGCAAAAACTGTTTCCAGTACGGCTTTGCGTACAGAAGCAGACGCTTTAATATCACGCTGTCTTTCATATGGCGCTCAAATCCCATGGATTCTTTTTTATCTTTTACCAGCACGTAAGCCAGGATGAGCACCGCGCTGATTGTGCCGATGATCGCGCCCACCAGCAAAAGGGGAAAATATTCACGCATGGCTGCTCCTCCTCTCAGACCCGGACGGATTCTCAGACGCCTTGCCAGACATTTCTGCTTCCAGTCTCTGCAAGTCTACCATCTTCCGATACGCTTCACAGGTCTTATATAATTCCTCATGAGTCCCAACCGCGTCCAGACAGCCATCCTCCAGGAAGATGATTTTATCCATCGTTTCTACTGTTGAAATACGGTGCGCGATTAAAATGGTTGTCTTTCCAGTCCGTTCCTTTAAGTGGTCAAGAATCACGCGTTCTGTCCCTGTATCGACTGCGGACACTGAATCGTCCAGAATCAGGATGGGTGCGTCCTTCATCAGGGCGCGGGCAATGGAAATGCGCTGCTTCTGTCCGCCGGAAACTGTCACGCCGCGCTCGCCAAGGATGGTCTCATAACCGTCCGTAAACCCGGAAATATCCTCAGCGACATCTGCCGCAATTGCCGCGGAGCGGATTCTTGCAGCCAGACTGCCTGTATCAGCTTTTTCCGCGTTAGTTCTGGTTCGCATTTCGCAATCTGCCTGGTCAGCTTCCGCCCGTCTTCCTTTGGCTCCCGCATTCATACCATTCGCTATGTAGGTCGCTTCCTCCTTGCCCACAGCAAATGAAATATTATTCGCGATTGTATCGGAGAATAAGAAGTTGTCCTGCGGCACATACGCACAGCCGTCCCGCAGCGAATGGATGGAAATGGAATTTACATCATGTCCATCTACGAATAAGGTGCCGTCTTTTACATTATATGTACGCAAAATCAGATCTACCAGTGTTGTCTTTCCCGCACCGGTGCGCCCGACGATACCGACACTCTCTCCCGCCTCGATGGTAAAGTCCAGCTAAGAAATGTCAAGGGGTGATTTAAAAAAATTTTGAGGCCAGTTC
>JAJQCQ010000011.1 GCA_021202635.1 Lachnospiraceae bacterium
CTCAAGTATGCCACAAAGTCCATCATAAAGCTAGGCGAGTGATTTTACACTTACGTTTAGAGTTAATGTACAGACAATGAAAACAACGGGTTAGCAAAATGGAGGAACACAGCGATGACAATCCGACAGGAATATGAAGAAATGAAAACCGAGTTACGCGCCTGGAACCGCAGACACAACTGGGACGGAACCCAATTCTGCTACCACATTGAGCGGATGAGTAAGAAGGCGCAGACCATGTACCGCAAACTTTTGGAGAATGACCGGCGTGGCATCGAGGTCGACAAGAGAATCGGAGTCCTTACAGACGAAAAATACAGCCAGTTGATGAAAGTCTGGGAGGACTGCAAGACCAGCATCGACAGCATGACGATTTTATAAAAACCGGCGATGTTGGAGCGACCACAGCCGATTAGAAACCGCCACGGAGGTTACGATGGCAGAAAGGCGAGGGCAACATGAGCAGGGATTGGACGCAGGAAGAATTGCAGACAGCAAGCGCAGCCATGAAGGCGGCAGGACACATGAGCTACGAAGAGTTCTGTGAGGAACTGCACAGACAGGAAGAGCAGACCAAGACGAATTTGAGTATCACAGAGGAAGGAGGGGAAGGCGTATGAACACAGAACGTGCAATCGCAAGCATCAGCCACTGGATTGGCTGCAGCGAGAAGGAAGCGGAGATGATTCTGAACGGTGTTTACAACATCGGCGGCGACAATTATTCGGCATACATTAATGAGAATAACCGGCTGGTCATCTGCAAGAATGGCTTTGAAATACACAGGATCATGGCATTGTGACGGATATAGGCACACAGCCATCTTCGGAGGGCTGTATTCTTTTGACGGATGCGAGTGTGTATATCTCACAATTTCATCTTCGAATCTTTGTGTACTTTATGCCGCGATACTTCGCCGAATTGAGTGGATATATGTTCCGTTCAGAGTTAATGTACACACTGCAAGGGGCAAACAAGGAAAACAAAGCCCCGAAGAGGAGGCGACACAGATGGCATACCACAAATCCTGGACGAACACCGGTTTGATAGAGGACATGATAGCACGGAAGTACCCTGGATACACAGAGCTGCACACCTTCCAGACAGTGATGCACGGCGGCGAATTCCACGCGGTGAGCCTGATCCAGAAGGGCGAAAGCCGGATGGCGATTTTCAGCCAGAGGAAATGCGACGGATACTGCTTTTACTTCGAAACGAAGAAGACCATCGAATTCACCGGCAAGGCCGAGGGAAACAGCTTTTTCAAGAAGGTCAGCGCCACGAAGAGGACAAGCAAGAAGGGATTCTACTACTACAGGTATTAAACAAACACAGCCCTCTTCGGAGGGCAGCCCCATAGGGGCAGGAAGGAGCAAAGACATGGAAGGTAAGAAGTATGTGGTTCAGGCAATTTTAATCGACGGCGATCATGAGCGCGTGATCAACAGCACCCACACAGATGATTACGAATACGCATTGGATGTGTTCATGCGCCTGCATCGCAGCTCACACAGCTACATTTACAACGTAATGGATCTTGCGACTAAGCAGGTCACAAAGTACGGGTACAAGAACATTTATCAGGAGTAAATAGTTGAAAACCAGCCCGGCCGATTGCCATCTATGTATGTTCACGTAACATAGGGAGATGGTAATCGGCCGGGCTTTCTTTCGTTCCGCATAAACCACAGACAGCACCCGGAGTTTCAATCCAGGGTGCAGCTGCGGCTTATGCGGGCGGTTAACGGTTACAATTTCAAATCAAAAATCAGACTCCAAGCCCGTAGAGGATTTCCTTCAGTTCCTTTAAAGTCCGTGTAAGAATCTCCTCCTCGAGCGGGTTACAGTCCAACAGGAGGCGGTGGACCTCACTGTCGGCGGTAGATGCCGGATGCTCCAGACTGTCTACCAGCAGGTCATCGGCGGAAATTTCGAGGATGTTTGCGATGTCAACGAGAACGGTCAGACTGAGGGTTCTTTTGTTTGTCTCAATCATGGAGATGTATTCCCGTGTCATGTGCAGCTTATCTCCGAGCTCTTCCTGTGAAATTCCACGCCGGTTGCGCAGATAACTGATGCGCTTTCCCAACTTATCAAAATCAACGGCCATAGCGTACCTCGCTTTCTTTCTGGCCCGCATAAGTCATGCCATTATTAGCTCTGAAAGGGGAATATAGCAACTTGATTCAGGAAAAATTTTCTCTAAGACGACAATTCAGACACGTCTCACTATTTCTGTGGTCTAAAGGCTTTTTGTGAACTGCTTGTTTACAAAATTTCTTTCATGTGAACTACCTGTTTACAGTCAAACCCGCACACAAAATGTATAATATTCGTATAAAATCGCGTGTGCCATCTGTTGGCATATCGTCCGGGAAAGGGGAGGCGACCATGCAGGAAAATGACAATTCCAGTCTGATTACTTTATACAGCACTGTCCGGTCTGTGCCGGTGCGCTGGCTGTGGTATCCGTTTATTGCATATGGAAAAATCACACTCCTGCAGGGCGACCCAGGGGACGGAAAATCCACCATGATGATGAATCTGATTTCTGAATTGTCTACCGGAGGGGCTACTCCAGATGGCAAGCCGCTTGGAAGGCCGCAGAAAGTCATTTACCAGTGTTCAGAAGACGGCGTGGGAGATACGATAAAACCCCGGCTGGAAAGATATGGAGCGGACTGCAGCAATGTGGCTTTTATCAACGAGGAAGTCTGCGGTGGCCTGACATTGGATGATGAACGGATACGGGAGGCAATCATCGAATTCCGCCCAAAGCTTGTGGTGATTGACCCGATCCAGGCATATATCGGGAGTGATTCCGATTTGCAGAAAGCTGGAAGAGCGCGGAAGCTGATGCATCGGCTGGGGATGTGGGCATCCACGTATGACTGCGCTATCGTTCTGATTGGTCACCTGAACAAGAAAGAAGGCTCAAAGGATTTATATCGCAGCCTTGGGAGCATTGACGTGGTGGCCGCAGCACGGAGTGTTCTGCAAATCGAACGAGACGAGGACGACAGAGATATCCGTATCGTCCACCAGATTAAAAACAGCCTTGCGCCGTCGGATGGCTGTATCCGGTTTGAAATCCGGCCGCAGGAAGGTTTCCGATGGTTGGACAGTGAGATTGGTTCTTTAAAGCAGGATGTGGCGGAGCAGCCTGTGTTTAAGACAAAAATGGAGAAGGCAGCTTTCCTCATCCGGGAATTTCTGGCAGATGGGGATATGGCGTCGAAAGAGATATATGAACGGCTGAGTGCGGAGGGCATCGGCCATCGGGTAGCGGAGGATACCAAAAAAGAAATCGGCGTCCGATGTTACCGTAAGATGCGGGCATGGTATTGGAGCTTGAAACCGAAGGAGGGAGAATCGTGAGCCAAAAGGAAAAACGCCAGCTCAGTAAAGAAGAGCGGAAAAACAGAATACGTGAGAGATATAAAGGCGTTGATCCGGAGTTGCTTGAAACACTTCCTCCGGACGCGGAATTCGTGGATGATGTTCCGAGCATCCAGCGGGAGTCTCTTCGCGTTGCCGTTTATGTGCGTGTGTCAACGGATGATGAAAACCAGACATCTTCCTATGAGCTTCAGATTAACTCTTACCGGGACATGGTCGAGGCACACGATGGCTGGGAACTTGTCGGGATATATGCAGATGAAGGTATATCCGGCACCTCCCTGCAGCATAGAATACAGTTCAATCGTCTGATTGCAGACTGTGAAGCGGGAAAAATCGATCTGATTATTACGAAGAGCATCTCCCGTTTCGCGAGGAACACAGTGGACAGCCTTCTGATGCAGCGGAAGCTTGCCAACATGAAGCCGCCGGTCGCAGTGTACTTTGAAACAGAAAACCTCAACTCGATGGATTCCGGGAATGACATCATTATGACGGTGCTGTCGGCAACGGCGCAGGAGGAATCACATGTAAAGAGTGAAATCATGGTTTCGTCTTTAAAGCACAGGTTTGAGAAGGGAATCTTCCTCACTCCGGAGCTACTCGGCTATGATCGTGACGAAGACGGCAACCTTGTGATTAACGAAGACGAGGCAGACACCGTCCGGCTGATTTTCTATCTGTTCCTTGGCGGGTTTTCAACGACCGACATCGCGGAAATTCTGACCGACATTGGGCGGGAGACGAAGATCGGTAACACGGTGTGGTCTCCGGCCAGCATCCTTGCTATTCTTCAGAACGAGCGCCATTGCGGCGATGTTATCAGCTGGAAAACATACACTTACGATTATCTGGAACACAAGTCCAGAAAGAACCGAGGGAAAAGGCCGAGGAAGAAACAGGCGGATCACCACGAGGGTATTGTGACCCATGAGGAGTGGAATGCCGCCCAAAGGATGATCGAGGCACATAAATATGGCTCGCGCGGGTGTCCGCTGCCAGTACTTGAGGTGGTAGATGCTGGTGCGCTTCGTGGCTTTGTGCCGGTCAACCGCTCCTGGACTGGATTTTCGGAAGAGGACTACTCGAATGCTTCCCGCAGCGTTTACAACGAATCGGACGAGGTGGAGCAGTTTATCCCGGAAGCCAACACTTCTCATTTCGATTTGAGCGGCTACCAGATTGTCCGCGCACAGTTCTTTTCTACGAAGCTTGACCCTGCGATGACGATTTCCGATGACAAGATTCGGTTTAACACTGCCTGTCTGCGGAAATTTGAAGATGTCGAGTATGTGGAAATGCTTCTGAATACTGTGGAGAACTGCATCGCCATCCGTCCGTGCAGGAAGGATAATCCGAATGCTATCCGCTGGGGGACGCTGCGCGAAGATGGCAGATGGGCGGTGCTGTCCAAGAGCTGCAGAGGATTTGCACAGCCGTTATACAGCCTGATGGGATGGAATGCATCCTGCGGCTACCGTATGCGTGGGCAGTTTTTGGAACGGGACGGCGAAAAGATTATGCTGTTCGATTTGAATGAGCCGGAAATCACTGTGCGTGAGGAAGTTGAAACAGACACAGATGAAGAGGACATTCTGGATTTCAGCAATGCTGCGGCTACTTTAAACACGGCGGCTGATACCGACGCGATGGCCGATGCAGGCTCTCAAACCGAGGTGGAAGATGCAACGGATGATTTGGCTGCGGATTCTTCAGATGAAGAAAAAACGGCAAAGCGTCCAAGAAGGACTCCGACGAAGATTATCACACTCTATCCTCTTAGCTGGACCGACAGCTTCGGAGAGGAGGCAGATAAGATACACTTGCTGGAACGCGTGAAATATTCCGGAGACTGGGATGTGCTGCGGCCGGCGAAGACCGTGGAAAACGTGCAGGATTTTACCAGGGAGAAAGTTGATGCCCTGATGGATAAGGCACAGGAACTGATTGATAAGATGAGGGAAGCGGTATGAACGAAACTGTAAACGAATCAACACTCGGAAGGAAAGAACTTCTGGATCAGCGGGCGCAGGAGCTTGCGAAGGATTTTAGCTTCGAAGGCTACCAGGTGGTCCGCAAAGAGCTGTTTGCGCATCTGCGCGACCCGGCTGTGGTCATCCGGCGCGACAGCGTGACTTTCAACACAGCCTGTATCGATGGTCTGGAAGATGTGGTGTACATACATATTCTGGTTAATTCCGCGAAGCAGAAAATGGTGATCCGAAAGTGCGGAGAAAATGACAAGGACGCGATCCGCTGGTGTGTCGCTAAGCCGGATAAAAGAAAAAGCCGGAAAATCAGCGGCAAGGTATTCACGGCAAAGCTTTATAAGGACATGGACTGGAATGCCAGCTGTCGGTATAAGGTTCTTGGCTACCGGATTACTTTCGAGGGAGAAACCATCTATATTTTTGACCTTGCAGAAACGGAGATATTCCTTGACGTGAAATCGAAGAGGAAATCTTCTAAGACTAAAGGCGATGCGGAAACCGGCGCTGAAGGTGCTGTGCTTTCCATGCCGGAAGAACAGGCGGAGGCACTCGAGCAGCTTGCCGCCGAGACCAGAAAACTCTCGCGCACAGGCTATATGCCGGAGCAGTGGGAGAATTCTTACGGTCTCCCGGTCGAAGAACACAGCAAAGCTCTGCAGGTCGACATCAGGGAGGGCTATGCCCGTTTTGATACGTTCCCGGAGAAGAACACAGAGGCAGGGGAAGGTGGTACGGATGCAAGAGAATAAAAAGGAAACACCGATACCGGGAATCTCTTTCTCGAAAAAGCGCGGGGAGATTATGGTATTCCGATCCACAATACAGGCACTCTCGGAGCCGGTGTATATCAGGTTCCTGATGAATATGGAAAAGGGCTGTTTGGCCGTGCAGGCTTGTGAGAGAAAAACTGTAGACTGCTTTAAAGTGCCAACCTATGATCCGAAAGACTGGACGTTTCGGATTTACAGCGATGCCATGCAGCGGATGCTTTGGACGCGCTGCGGCTGGGAGGATAATTTCACCTACCGCGTAAACGGCACTCTGCACCCGGAATACAGTCTCGTTGAGTTTGACCTGAATACGGCAGAGCGAATAGCGGATGTGGAAATGAGCGCCGGTGAGTTTTGATAGGAGCCTAATTCTCGGAGCGGCGCATCATCGGATACAGGCGCAGAGAAGCTCACAGGTGGTAATCGAACATACAGGCAGGGATTGACCGGGACACAGCATAGCGTACAGGCTGAATTTCGAGCCGATATTCGAAACGACCAGAAGCATCTGTTTGGCCACAGGTTATAACTTTCCACCAAATCCACGCCGTATTCTTTGTGCGCTTTTCACCAAATTATGCTGGGCGATAAATTTCTGCTTGCAAAGCGGCGATTTCAGAGTTAACTTTTTTCCTACGCAGCATAAAGCGTTACTTGTTACTTCTGTTACTTCTACATCTAGAGAGACTCGCGGAAAATAATTTATTTCTTACATATGCGTGTGCGTGTGCGCGTATATACGTGTCTTTCTAAATTTGGGGGTAACGAGGTAACAAGTAACAGACAGCGAAGAATTCCGTGCACTACGGAGACGGGAGGCAAGAGCGGTGAAGGAGTATTTGGAGAAATTAGATGACCTGTGGCCAATCGATTACGGCCTGAATACGAAAGAAACCATGGTGGCATCGCTTGTGAAGTGGTACCTGATGGTTTGCCCAGGGGAACCAGCAAGGCGGGTGATGTCCTGGCTGATGAAACCAAAGACCACCATGCAGATTCAGCACGAGACAGTCAGCGTGACACGCGAGGGCAGCGGCGTTTCTTTTCTGCTTTTGCCAAAAACCGAGGTGAGCGTCAACCGCAAGGATCTCGCGACTTTCGTCGATTTCGCTTCTGGCTTGATGCGAGACGACCTGATGGAGAAGAACGAGGCGGCACCGGCCAGAGACGAGGGCGCGGACTTAATGAGCGCTTTGATGGAAGGGCTTGAAGGAGCGGATGGCAACCAACTCACCAACGGCTGCTCGATCGGGCTTTTTGATTTTTTGTATGACTGCTATCGGATTGTAATGGCAGGCGCGTGACATCAAAGTAAGAAATAGAAGACAGCAGTTTTTCGGCGAAAAACAAAATACGAAAAGATTTGACCTGTGGAGATTTCCGCAGGTTTTTTCTTTTTGCGGCATATCTCGAAAATGTACTGATTCGAATGATTTGAAGTTCCTCTCCGGGGACTTTTTGTTTGCTGCGATAATTTTGTAGCGAAAATGTTTTTTTCGATAATTTCTTGTAGTGATAATTTTCTGAAAAATACTACATATTGTAGCCTATAATACGTTAAGCCACTATATATTGGATTATCCCCGAAACTGTCCTTGGTTACATGCAACGGATAAACTCACTGTTGAATGCCGCTAAAATATAGAAAAGAATCCTAAATATCCATTGCTATAACCAGTTAGAAGAACATTTATCGATAGGATGTTACTGTAGCATTGCGAATAATGTCCAATTTTTATACCTTTTCGGAATTAGAAGAGACAAACCATAGAGTGAGGCCATAAAGTCACAAAAGATGAAAAATGCAACATGAAGAACCAGCACAATAATGGAGAATGAAAAAATGGATATTTTTTGCATACCAACCAGACATAGATGAAACTATGTCTTTGAAACTTATGTACGAGCGACACTGCCCGGATTCAGGTCGATGAAAGGCTGGATGCCATTTTCACCACAGTACCGGTACACAGCGTCGCCATCGTGTGCAGAGTCAAGCAGGAGCTTGGCGATACGATATTCCGGAAGCCATAGTACAGGCGATTATTCAGGCAGCGACGGAATATAAGGCAAATATGGTCGGTCGTTCTTTTTTATATGTGTTTGAGGGACGTTCAATAGAGGTTGTTTATAGAACAAAGGATTTTATGCATCTGACAGGTGTAGACTCACATTGCTCTGCTGAACAGTTTTTTAAGGATGCCATTCGAGGCAAATTGCAGCCGAAACAGATTTTCTTTAGTACATGGCACCCGTATGATCTTTGTGCAAAGATAATACAGGTATGCGTTTATATCAATGGTTCTGCTGTCTAACTGTTGGAGTGCGTGTACAGCAAATGTCACACGCAGGTCATGAAGCCGCGGCCCAAAACCACCCCCCTTTATGTTCAATTCCCGCAAGGTCAAGGAAACGTCTGAAATAATTTATACCTTATAATTGATGCCAGAAATGCAAGCATTTTCTTCAATATATTTACTCTGAGAAGCATACAGGGGCTCGAACCCTGGACATGAACGAAACAGCCGCGAAATGGAGGAATTCGCACATCGTCAGTGCGCGGTGTAATCAAAGGTGTAATCAAAGCTGCAGGCATGGGCCAGGCGGGAAACTGTCTGGCCTTTGGCGTTGGACGGAGTGGTGGGGTACCGCGTTTTTTTACCTGCTTTGGTTATGCTTGAATCCAAATTGATTTTGTGGTAAGCTAAGAAAACAAAGATGAAATGTAAGGAATTTAAGAACTGGCAGACATTTTCACAGAGCATATGTGAGGTGGAAAGAATAGAGGTGAGTACCGATGGGCGCACAGGATACAGCTACAAGAGACTATGTAAATGAAGCGGATATTTTTGCTGATGCGTTTAATTACCTGATTTATAATGGAGAACAGGTGGTGGACGCTAAGGCGCTTCAACCGCTGGACACATCTCTTCTGCTCAGTATTTTCGGCAGTGAAGATCCGGACAAGGAAGAGAACGCAGAAGAGGAAGCAACATCGTCCGGCAAGAGGAAAAGGAAGAAGAAGCAGCCGAACGAAGCGGTGCAGAGATACCGTGACGCGGTTAGGACCGCAGCGGTGAAGTATGACGACCATTTTGCCTATGTTATTCTGGGAATTGAAGCCCAGACCCATATCCATTATGCGATGCCTGTTCGGAATCTTTTATATGATGGATTGCAGTACGCAGCGCAGGTCGAACAGCTCCGAAACAAGCATAAGCTTTCCGGAGACCAGAGCATTACGGATGAATTTTTATCAGGATTCTATCGCGGAGATCGGCTCTTACCAGTGATCACGTTGGTTATTTATTTCGGTTCAAAGCCTTGGGACGGCGCATTGAGTCTGATGGAACTGCTTGACATACCAGACGAGCGTGCATTGCCATTTATTCAGGACTACAAAGTATTTCTGATCGAGCCAGCGAAGATGACAGACGATGATTTCAATAAGTTTTCAACGAATCTTGGAAAGGTTCTGAAGTTCATGCAGCGGTCTGCGGATGATGAAAAGATGGATGCACTGTTGGCGGAGGATGATGTATTTAAGAATTTGGATAGGAAGGCAGCAATGGTGATTCAGAATTGCGCAAATGTAGAAGTAGAGTTTGATAACCGGGAGGTGGTAAATGTGTGTAAAGCATGGGAAGATGCACAGAAAAAGGCGGCGATTCGATCGGCGATAGAAACGGCAAGAATCTATAATATAGCGGATGAAACGATTCTCGCAGATATTATGAATCGTTTTGAACTGACGGAGGAAATGGCAAAGGCTTACATGAATAAGAAAGAAATGCCTGCTTGATACACATTTTCAGGATTCATTGAATGAAAATAACCAGAGATGTACGATTGTCTCTGGCTATTTTTTATGTTGAACCTGGCAGGGAGATTTGATGGTTTTATTCAGTAGGCCTACACAAGTACCTGACCCCGGTAAACTTCTTTGTGCGCTTTTCACCAAAATATGCTGGGCGATAAATTTCTGCTTGCAAAGCGGCGATATCAGAGTTAACTTTTTTCCTACGCAGCAATAAGCGTTACTTGTTACTTCTGTTACCTCTATATGTTAGAGAGACTCGCGGAAAATAATTTATTTCTTACATACGCGTATGCGTGTGCGCGTATATACGTGTCTCTCTAAATTTGGGGGTAACGAGGTAACAAGTAACAGACAGCAAAGAATTCCGTGCGGCACGGAGACGGGAGGACAAGAGCGGTGAAGGAGTATTTGGAGAAATTAGATGACCTGTGGCCAATCGATTACGGCTTGAATACGAAAGATACCATGGTGGCATCACTTGTAAAGTGGTACCTGATGGTCTGCCCAGGGGAACCTGCAAGGCGGGTGATGTCCTGGCTGATGAAACCGAAGACCACCATGCAGATTCAGCACGAGACAGTCAGCGTTACGCGCGAAGGCAGCGGCGTTTCTTTCCTGCTTCTGCCAAAAACCGAGGTGAGCGTCAACCGCAAGGATCTCGCGACCTTCGTCGATTTTGCATCCGGGTTGATGAAAGACGACCTGATGGAGAAAAACGAGGCAGCACCGGCCAGAGACGAGAGCGCAGATTTAATGAGCGCTTTGGTGGAAGGACTTGACGGAGTGGATGGCAACCAGCTCACTAACGGCTGCTCGATTGGACTTTTTGATTTTTTGTATAACTGCTATCGGATTGTAGTGGATGGAACGAAAAGTGCGGGACGAAAAAATTTGTGATGAGGCTAAGTTCAGGTTGATTTTTCAGCGAAAATTGCATATAATACAAGTGAACTTGGAAAAGTTCGATTTAAGTGCATCGCCACTTTGAGAGCGAATCATTAATTTAAGCGCTTCGCCGCTTTGAGAGCGAACCGTTAATTGGAGTGCTTCACTACTCTGAGTGTGAACCGTTAATTTAAGTGCTTCGCCACTTCAAGAGCGAACCATTAATTGTAGAGAAGGTCTACTTTAGCCTTCTCTACAATTGCTATAAGGAGAAACGATGGATTTTTATCGAATAGACGAGACATACATATCCTATTTGCAGAAGTATGAAAAAGAAAAAAGGTTACTGGTCACAACCCGACCACGCACCTGCTGCGTGGTCGGGTTGAAAACGTAGTGACAGCAAGCATCCGGCTCCATCGCGTAGCGATTTAATTGGCCGGATGCCGTTATAGGTCACACCTGTAGTGGCAAAGATAATGTAAATTGGTCAGGGTGTGACCCAATGTCATTTAGTTAAGCTTTTGATCCATATGGTGAGAC
>JAJQCQ010000071.1 GCA_021202635.1 Lachnospiraceae bacterium
TCATGAGTATGAATTTGTGCAAAATTCACTCTTGACAAAGGTCACTTCATAACAGCAGGTAAACCTGCACAGTCTGTCTTTTCATTTCGATGCTGTTCTGAACTATTACCAATTCTGATAAGGCCAGATGGGAAAAGACCGGGGTTGCTCTTATGCACAGGACCAGAGGGAGGCAATAGTGTCTGCCTGCGTTCGTCCTGCATGCCGGGCCGTGCATGGCGCTGTCCGATTTGCGGAAAGGGAAATTCATGGAAGGTTGAGGATCTGGTTCATGTGTCTGGAGTTACCACAGTTTATCAATTATCTGAAAGAACAGAAGAACGCGTCAGAAAGCACTGTTGATTCCTATCAGAGGGATTTAAAAAAGCTGGACAGCTATCTGGCTGACCTGGGTGTGGACCAGGTCGCGAATGTGACCACGACGGCACTGAATTCTTACATATTATATCTGGAGAAACAGGGGATGTCTACCGCTACCGTTTCGCGGAATGTGTCCTCGATGAAGGCTTTCTTTCACTATGTATACCGCAGGCATGAGATTTCAGATGATCCGACCGAGGCGATCCGGGCACCGCATATCGAGAAAAAGATGCCCGGGATTCTGAGTCAGGAGGAGACGGCCCGTCTGTTGGAGCAGCCGTCCGGCGATACGCCGAAGGAGCTGCGGGACCGGGCGATGCTGGAGCTGATGTACGCGACCGGTATGCGCGTCACCGAGCTGATTCTGGTTGGGCTGGAGGATGTACACCTCGGGATGAATTACGTTCTCTGCAGCGAAGGCGGCAAAGAGCGCGTGATTCCGTTCGGCGATACAGCGAAGCACGCGGTTGAGCGCTATCTGAAGGAGGGCAGAGACCGGCTCCTGAAGGGAAATGAGAGCGAGCTGCTCTTTGTCAATTGCTCCGGACATGCCATGAGCCGTCAGGGCTTCTGGAAGATCGTGAAATCTTACGCGGCGAAGGCGGGGATCACCTCGGACATCACGCCGCAGACCCTGCGGCATTCGTTCGCCGTGCATCTGATTCAGAATGGAGCGCCGCTGGATTCCGTCCAGGCGATGCTCGGCCATGCAGATTTATCGACGACACAGGCCGCATACAGGGACCTGGGCGTTGACCGGGTACAGCGTGTATACCATGCTTCCCACCCCAGAGGATAAAGAGAAAACGGATAGGGGTGATAGCACCCCTATCCGATTGCGCACGACCGCGCAAGGAATATTTCTGCTAACCGCGCTTACTTATGCCTGGTTTTCCGGGGCGAGACACGTAACGGGTGCGTCAAAGCCCGGGTTGAAGGCGTAGAAGTTCCTGGCGTCCAGTCCATCCTGAACGCTGCGCATGGCTTCGCCGAAGCGCTGGAAGTGTACCACCTCGCGGGCGCGCAGGAAGCGGATCGGGTCAACGACGTCCGGGTCTTTTACCAGGCGGAGAATGTTGTCGTACGTGGTGCGGGCCTTCATTTCCGCGGCCAGATCCTCCGACAGGTCTGTGAGCGGGTCGCCGGTAGACTGGAACTCCGTCGCGCAGAAGGGTGCTCCGCCCGCGGCCTGCGGCCATACGCCGACCGTGTGATCCGCATAATAGGGGGGCAAAGCCTTCTTTTTCTATTTCTTCCGGGGAGAGCCCGCGGGTCAGCTGGTGGATGATGGTCGCCACGATTTCCAGGTGGGCCAGCTCTTCGGTGCCTACATCGGTGAGAATGGCCGATACGGTTCCGTTCGGCGAGGTGTAGCGCTGTGAGAGATAACGCATGGAGGCGCCCATTTCACCGTCCGGGCCTCCGTACTGGCTCAGAATGACCTGCGCCAGCTTTGCGTTCGGTGTCTTGATTTTCACTGGATATTCCAGTCGTTTCTCATAATACCACATTAAAGCTCGCCTCCTTCCCACGGCCATGCCTGGGTGACCCATTTCACACTGTAGGGCGCTCCCGGTCCGCCCATGCCGTAGCGCATCGGTCCATATTTTTCCTCATAAAGGTGCAGCGCCCGGTTTCGCCGGTGATTATATTTGTGAAAATGTTCCCGCGCGCGCTCATCGTTCGGATGCGTATCCAGATACAGCATCAGGTCATAGGCACAGAAGCTTACTTCATCCAGATACCGGAGAAGCTGCTGCCGGCTGCCGGTCGGGATATCGGAGACCTCCATTGCTTCGGAATATCCATCTGTGCTGCATACGCAGCCTTCCGGCGTGTGAGCACTCCCGTTTGCCGTGCGTGTGCGTCCATCCGGAACACCCATGCCCGGACGGCTGCCCATCATACTGCGCATATTTCTTCCATTTCCATACATGGCTCCTTCTCTGTTCACCAGCATTTTCCCCCTTTCCCGCAGAATGGTTTGCAAAGACTCTCAAAAACGGTACCGACCTTCAGCGCGGTACAGGGGTCATAGGGAATTTCCCACTGCTGACAGGGTACATAGCTCATCGCCAGCGGTGCGTCCGCTGCTGTCAGGTGATCATAAACGCTGTCGACCAGGGCATTCTCCCTGCCCATACATCCACAGCTCTGGCTTTGAATATCCGACATAATAGCTCCTTTCTGAAAACAGGTTCTCTTTAGAATATGAAATGGCTGCTGTAATTGTGTTGCCACTCACATTTTCTATTATTCCCGAAAAATATTCTCTTAGCACTGGAAAATCACAGCGGGATATGTTATGATAACCACATTGCGAATTTATTTAGTGACAATTCAGAACGGAAGCGGAGCGCAGGCCTGCGGTCTGCTGTTCTGAATGGCTGCTTTGTTTTCAGGGGAATTAAGGGGACTTTCTATGGCAGTAAATACGGGAAACCTGCGCCCGGTACAAAAAAAGAAAAAAGCGGTTCCCAGGCAGAGGAAGCGCTTCTTTGTGAGCAGGTCGGCAGACGCTGAGCGGGATTATTTTGATTACAACCTTCTCGCGGTGGTGATTCTGCTGACCTGCTTCGGGCTGATTATGCTGTACAGCTCCAGCGCCTATGAGGCGATTGTGGAGAACAACGATGACATGGTTTATTTCCGCAAGCAGGCGATTATCAGCGCGATTGCGCTCGTCTGTGCGCTGATTGGTTCTCAGATCGATTACCATCGGCTGGCGGATTTCTCAGATATTCTTTATGGAATCTCGATGGGGCTGCTGGTTCTCACAAAGTTTTTCGGGATTGAGGTGAATGGCGCGAAGCGCTGGCTGGGTACAAGCTCCTTTTCCTTTCAGCCGGCCGAGATTGCCAAGCTGGCGATCATTCTGCTGCTGCCGACGATTATCGCGAAGGCCAGTTATGGCTTCCGCGGTTTGAAGGCTGTGATAGGCGCAGGCATCTGGGGCTTTTTGTCAGCCGGCTTCACCTATTATTTTACAGAAAACCTGAGCACAGCGATCATCATTTTGGGTATCACAGTCGCATTGATTTTTATTGCGCATCCGAAGACGCTTCCGTTTGTAATAACCGCACTTGTCGGTGTCGCAGCGATTGCGGTGCTGGTGGTATGGATTATCTCAGGGGGTGTCAGCGGCGGCTTTCGCATCACGCGTATTCAGGTCTGGCTGCACCCGGAGGATTACGCGAGCGGCAGCGGCTACCAGATCCTGCAGGCGCTCTACGCGATCGGCAGCGGCGGCTTTTTTGGAAAGGGACTGGGAAACAGTACGCAGAAGCTCGGTTCGCTTCCTGAGGCACAGAATGATATGATCTTTTCGATCATCTGCGAGGAGCTGGGCCTGTTCGGCGCGGCGCTGGTGATGCTGCTGTTTGTCTTTCTGCTATACCGCCTGGCGGTAATCGCACAGAACGCACCGGACCTGCTCGGTTCGCTGATCGTCTGCGGGATTTTTGTACATATCGCATTGCAGGTCATCCTGAATATCGCGGTGGTGACCAATCTGATCCCGACCACGGGCATCACCCTGCCGTTCATCAGCTACGGAGGTACGTCCATTCTCTTCCTCATGGCGGAGATGGGACTGGCTCTTGGTGTATCGCGGCAGATCAAATTTAAGGGAGAATAAATCCGGTATTGCGGGAATCCTTTTGAAAGAGGGAAGGATACCGGAGAATCCGGAGACAGGAAAGAGGAGAATATTATGGAAAAGGTAAAAACACGTTTTGCACCCAGTCCGACCGGGCGGATGCATGTAGGCAATTTAAGAACTGCGCTTTACGCGTACCTGATTGCGAAGCATGAGAATGGCACCTTTATGCTGCGCATTGAGGACACAGACCAGGAGCGCCTGGTGGAGGGCGCGGTGGATATTATCAACCGCACACTGGAAAAGACCGGCCTGGTTCATGATGAGGGCCCGGATAAGGACGGCGGCGTCGGACCGTATGTCCAGAGTGAGCGGCAGAAGGCCGGCATTTATATGAAATACGCCAAAGAGCTGGTGGAAAAGGGAGAGGCGTACTACTGCTTCTGCACGAAGGAGCGCCTGGAGTCCCTGAAGCAGGAGGTTGCGGGCAAGGAGATTTCCGTTTATGACAAGCACTGCCTCCATCTTTCCAAAGAGGAAGTTGAGGAAAAGCTCGCTTCCGGCATTCCCTGGGTCATTCGTCAGAATGTGCCGCGGGAGGGGACGACGACGTTTGAGGATGAGATTTACGGTACAATTGAGGTGCCGAATGAAGAGCTCGACGACATGATTCTGATCAAGTCGGACGGCTTCCCGACCTACAATTTCGCCAATGTGGTAGACGATCACCTGATGGGCATCACCCATGTCGTGCGCGGCAATGAATACCTTTCCTCCGCGCCGAAGTACAATCGTCTCTACGCGGCCTTCGGCTGGGAGGTGCCGGTGTATGTACACTGTCCGCTGATCACGGACGCAGAGCACAAGAAGCTGAGCAAACGTTCCGGCCATTCCTCCTTTGAGGACCTGCTGGACCAGGGTTTTGTCTCCGAGGCAATTATCAACTACGTGGCGCTGCTCGGCTGGTGCCCGGAGGATAACCGGGAGATCTTTTCCCTGCCGGAGCTGGTGGAAGCGTTTGATTATCATCATATGAGCAAGTCTCCGGCGGTCTTTGACATGCAGAAGCTCCGCTGGATGAATGGGGAATATTTGAAAGCGATGGACGCGGATGTCTTCTATGAGGCTGCGCTTCCTTATCTGAAGCAGGCGCTCACAAAGGACCTCGACCTGCGCAAGATCGCGGCTATGGTCAAGACCAGGATAGAGGTTTATCCGGATATCCCGGAGATGGTCGATTTCTTCGAAAAGCTGCCGGATTATGAGGTTTCGCTTTATACGAACAAAAAATCAAAATCGACCGAAGCCATCAGCCTGGAGGTACTGAAGGAGCTGCTTCCCCGCCTGGAGGCGCAGGAGGATTTTGGCAATGATGCGCTCTTTGCTCTGCTCAAGGCATATGTGGATGAGAAGGGCTGCAAGGTGAATTTCGTGATGTGGCCTGTCCGCATCGCAGTCTCCGGGAAAGCCATGACGCCGGCCGGCGCGACCGAGATCATGGACGTCCTGGGAAAAGAAGAGTCGCTTGCGCGGATCCGCGCGGCAATCAGAAAGCTGGAGGACTCACATGGCATTCAGTGAGGCTCAGGAAAGGGCGATCGCTCACAAAGACGGTCCGGCCATGGTACTGGCCGGGCCGGGTTCCGGAAAAACCCTCGTTATTACACAGAGAACAAAATATCTGATTGATACTTACCAGGTCAATCCGCGGGAAATCCTGGTCATCACCTTCACGAAAGCTGCCGCACAGGAAATGCAGGGGCGTTTTGGGGCAATCTGCGGCCGCGGGGGTGTGACCTTCGGAACCTTTCACGCGGTCTTTTTTGGCATCCTTAAGCACGCCTACCATTACACCGCCGCCAATGTGATGAGCGAAGAGACCAGAGTACGGCTGATCCGGGACATCTGTGCGCAGTGCGGCGCCAGACGGGCCGCTGCGGGAGCAGCTGTGTCCGGGACTGCGGGCGGCGCGGCTGCTGAGATGGAGGCAGATACGATCTCCGGGATCGCCGCAGAGATCAGTGCGGTCAAAAATGAGCATATTTCGCTGGAGCATTATTACGCACGCTCCTGTGCAGAGGAGGTCTTCCGCGAGGTCTACCGCCGCTATGAGGAAACGCACCGGCAGCAGCGGCTGCTGGATTTTGACGATATGCTCACCTATACCTGGGAGCTTCTGACCCAGCGGCAGGATATTCTGCACGCCTGGCAGGAACGCTGGCATTATATCCTGGTGGATGAATTTCAGGACATCAATCTGCTGCAGTATGAGATTCTGCGGCTTCTGGCTGCACCGCGGAACAATCTTTTCATCGTCGGGGACGATGACCAGTCCATTTACCGCTTCCGCGGCGCGAAGCCGGAGATCATGCTGAACTTTCCCAAAGACTATCCGGAGGCGGAGACCATTTTGCTGGATCAGAATTTCCGTTCGGCCGGAAAGGTGGTCTGTGCAGCGCGGAGGGTGATAGAGGAGAATAAACACCGCTTTTCAAAGGATATCCGTTTTGTCCGCCCAGAGGGACTTCCCATCGACATCCGTGAATTTCAGGATCCGGATCATGAGAGTCTGTACCTGGTGCAGCAGATCCGCAAACGGGCCGAAGAGGAGCAGGTTCCTTACCAGGATATGGCGATTCTGGTGCGGACCAACCAGGGAGCGGGTCCGATTGCCGAGCGCCTGACCGAGTTCAATATTCCGTTCCTGATGCGCGAGGCTCTGCCGAGCGTCTACGACCACTGGATCGCGAAGGACCTTTTCGCCTACTTTCACCTCGCCTATGAGGGGCTGGACCGCGCCGAATTTCTGCAGGTCATGAACCATCCGACGCGCTACATCAGCCGCGACGCGGTGAGCGCGGCCTGCAGGGGCACTCCGCGGACGGGGGCATCCATCGCGCAAAATGCAGAGCATGCGCCGCAAAACAGGGATGCCCGGCGGCAGCTTTCTTTTGCGGCTCTCCATGAATACTACCGGGATAAAGAGTGGATGGAGGAACATCTGGTAAATTTTGAGGCAGACCTGAAGCTTCTGCCGAACCTGAAGCCCTACGCCGCGGTCAACTACATCCGGTACGGGATGCAATATGAGAAGTATCTGCGCGAATACGCAGCGCACCGGCGGATGAAGCCGGAGGAGCTGCTGGAGATTCTCGATGAGCTCCAGGAGGGCGCAAAGCCCTATGAGAGTGTTTCCGAGTGGAAGGCACACATTGAAGAATACCGGGCCGCTCTCGAAGAAAACCGCAGGAAGGTCAAAAAAGGGGAGACGGAGGCGGTCACGATCGCCACGCTTCACGCCTCAAAGGGTCTGGAATTTCCGGAGGTATTTCTCCCGGATGTGAATGAAGGGATCCTGCCGCACCACCGCGCCTCCCTGGAGGCTGATTTCGAAGAAGAGCGCCGCCTGTTCTACGTTGGCATGACCCGGGCAAAGGATCGGCTGCATATCTTCTATACAAAAGAGCGGTATGGAAAAAAACAGGAGCCGTCCGGATTTCTGGATACGCTGCTTGAGTAAATGGGAATTATTTCCAGGTCACATATACATTTTTGGATAATCTGCCAAGCCTGCCGCGCGGATGGTGCAAGATTTTTGTGGGGATTGAAGGAACGAAAAAGTAAAGTTAAGGTTGAAAACTTTTGCAGAACGGTTTATATGATTCAGTGGGTTCTCGCCGAACGTCATATGTGATGCGGACGGGAGAGAGAATTCATTTGTAATCATGATTCATACTACATATATATTGGAGAATACTATGGAGACAACCGGACAGACAGATACCGGGAGGATGACCGGAACGGTAAATACCGGGAAGACAACCGGTGCGGGAAATACGGAGAAAATAACCAGGCAGACGGGAAATGTGCCGCAGGCTGCTGCGCGTCAGCGCCAGCAGCCGGAGCAGATTGATCTGAAAGAGCTGTTTTTCATGCTGCTGGCTCACTGGAAGATGATTTTGCTGGCGACTCTTGCGGGGGCGGCTTTGCTGGGTGCGTACTGTACCTTCTTCCTTTCGCCGTCTTACGAGACGACGGCTTCGATCTATATTACAAGCACGGATTCCGTGATCAGCATTTCGGACCTGCAGCTGTCGGCCACACTGACCGAAGACTATGCCATGATTATCAAGAGCCGGACCGTGCTGAATGAAGTCATCGACGAGATGGGACTCGACCTGGACTACAAAGCCCTCGGCAAGCTGGTCTCGGTGAGCAATCCGGATTCGACACACATTGTGGAGATCACGGTTACCTGCAGTGACCCGGAGCTGGCCCGCGACATCGCGAATGCTCTGGTGGAGATCGGTGTAGATCAGATTTATCAGGTGGTAGGCAGCAGTATGCCGACGGTGATTGACTATTCCGCGGCGGAGTCCGTGGAGGAGATCGCAGAGAGCCTGCTTTCCTGGCTGGTGAAGGGCGGCCTTCTGGGCGCGGTCCTGGTCTGCGGGATTCTCGTATTGCGCTCGCTGATGGATACATCTTTGAAGACAGAAGAGGATATTGAAAAGTATCTGGGATTGCCGGTACTTTCGAGTATTCCTTATTATCAGGAGCTATAAGAGAAAGGAGTCGGTGCCATGGCTGAGTACGAACCACTTGTGAGCTGGACGATGCCTGGACAGAAGCCGGACCAGGAGGAGAAAAAGATCATCACTCCCAAGTTCGAGCCGCTGCCTTTCCGGGTAAAGGAAGCCATTAATATTCTGCGCGGTAACATTCAGCTCAGCGGATATGATCTGAAGCTGATCTCCGTTACGAGCGCGGTGCCGGACGAAGGGAAATCTTCCGTTTCCTTCCATCTGGCGAACAGTTTTGCCGGTCTGGGGAAAAAGACTCTTTTCCTGGACTGTGATATCCGCAAATCCGTGATCCGGGAGCGGTATGGGATTTCGGGAAGACATGACGGACTGACGGAGTTCCTTATCGGAAGGTGCAAGATCCCGGAGATCGTATCGAAGACGAATGACGAGAATCTGGACCTTGTTATGACTGGCGCACAGTCGCCGAATCCGAGCGAGCTGATTTCCGGAGAGCGCTTTCGGATGCTTTGCCAGTGGTGCAGACAGAAGTATGACTATGTCATCATGGACACACCCCCGGTCAATACGGTGATCGACGGTACCCTCGTCTCGAAGCAGTGCGACGGTACAGTACTGGTCGTTGTGAGCGGCCAGACGGAGCGGAATCAGGCTCTGAAGGCAAAGCGGCAGCTGGAATACGCGAATGTCCGCATCCTGGGCGTCGTAGCGAACAAGGTCGGCGCACAGAAAAATGGCTACGGTTATGGGTATGGCTATGGTTACGGCTATGGCTACTATAATAAATATTACAGCAAATACGAAGACAAAGAGCCGGATACACACGGCGGACGAAGATGAGCGCCGGGGCGCCCGGGGATGAGGAGCATGGCACACAGCAGCCTGACGATAATACGCAGGAGCATCACCATGAACACCACCATGGGCATCACCACCACCATCACCGGCACCATCATTCCAGTCGCAGCCGCCGCGTGAAAAGGCGGAACTTCCTGCTCTCGAGCGCCCTCATTGTCCTGCTCGTCGGCGGGATCGCCGGCGTGATGATCCGCCAGGCGTGGGTTCGCCAGCAGAGCCTGCAGGTCACGGCTGAGAATACCTATGACATGAGTGAGGAAGGGTACCGGGAGATCACCGTGGACGGAGAGACCTGGCGTTATAACAACCTGGTCACCACGGTCCTGTTCGCCGGCATCGATTCCACCGGAAAGATGGAGACGAGCGCCCGGTATGGCAGCGCGGCACGCGCCGACAGCATTGAGCTGATCGTCATGGACAAATACAACAGCCGCCTGACGATCGTCGCCATCAGCCGCGATACCATGACCCAGATCCGCCGCTATTCCTCCATCGGGAACGACGACGGCCTGTATACCTCCCATCTGGGATACGCTTACACCTGGGGCAATGGAGGGACAGTCAGCTGTGAGAGCCTGACCGAGGCAGTCTCGCTGCTCTTTGACGGCATCCCGATTCTCGACTATGTGGTGATGAATCAGGACTCGATGGTTTACGTCAACGATCTGGTCGGCGGGATCACGGTCACGGTGCCAAACTCGGAGCTGGCGGAGGAATATCCGGAGCTGACCGAGGGAGCGGTCGTCACGCTGGATGCGTCGAATGTCCGCGCGTTCCTGCAGTACCGCGATACCTCGGAGGATTTCAGCAACGAGGGGCGCATGGAGCGCCAGCAGGCGTATATCACCGCTTACATTGAGACGGTTCGCCAGATGTCGTCTTCTGAGATCGAATCTGCCTGGGAGTCCCTTACGGAGATGGAGGATTATCTCCAGACCAGCATTACGAAAAGTCAGTACCTCGAGCTGGCCGAGCTGGTGCAGAGCCTGGACTTCTCCGAGAGCGACTACATTCAGCTGTCCGGAGAGGATGAGGCAGGCGAGCTGCACGATGAGTTTTATGTCGACGAGGAAGCACTGCAGGAGCTGATCCTTGAGCTGTTTTATATTAAGGACTGAAAAGACAAACCGAAGACAAACCGGAAGCGGATGATGCCTTCCGCAGATGTCTTACATTGATCCTGTATTCCATCCGATGCGGCTGACGCATGGGAAGAAATAGATATTACAAAAGCTATACCACACCTACACACCAAACGGGAAGCGCGTGAAGCCGTTTCCCACCACCCAAGAAACCTGCCTATAAAGAATGGAGGAGAAAGGTTATGTTAAGCAAATCCATGAAGAAAAGAGCTACCGCACTGGTGCTTGCTGCTGCTGTAGCAGCCGGTTCTGCTCTTCCGGTGAATGCGGCTCCGAGCATCTCGGAGATCATTCCGGAAAACCCGGTCGTACAGGATGAAAGCCTGGCGGAAGGCCAGGAGCTGATTGTACAGAACGCTGACACGTCTGCCTATGCGGATCAGACCGTGGCGGAAGTGGTTGAAAACTTTAACGACGACAATACGACAACGACCATTAAGGAAGTCATAGAGGCTCTCGGCGTCGATACCACGACAAATCAGACGACGGAATCCGGTAAGGCCGTAAATGCGACGCTCTACGAAGCGATCACTGCGTTTGTTGATCTCGCGATTAAAGAATCGGACGGTACGGTTCATTACAACAGCAACGGTTCGATTACCGCAACCGTCACAATCGAGGCGGCCAAGGACCGTGAGGCGAGCAACCTGCTGATTATCCAGATCGACCCGAATACCGGCAAGACCTATTTTGTCACGATCGATGAGCTGAATTCCGAGACAGGAGAAGTCACTGCGACGTTCCCGACCCTCGGCGCGATTGCCCTCGCAGAGAAGGTGCCGATTGTCGTGAAAAATACCTCACCGGAGCTTTATGATGATGAAGTGACCGCAGAGGTGATCACGGAGTTCCAGGAGGAGAGCCAGGATATCACACTTTATGACGTCCTGAAGAGCCTGACCGATAAGACCGATGCCTATGATATCGACTTCATTGAGCTGACCGAAGAACTGGAGCGCATTCTGACCGAGCAGATCGAGGTCGCAGAGAATGTCGTGATTGATGTCGCAGACTATACCAGTGCGATGGGTTTCGCGGATATGGCGATCAAATACGGCAAGGACGAAGATGGAAACGACACGTACTCCTACAACATGGACGGCAGCCTGATTGTTGACGCTTACCGTGACATCGAATACATTGACTGGGCACGCATCGTGACCTACGGGTATGAGGACTATGACACAGAAGCAGCGGAAAATGATCTCTCTCTGCTGACCGAACTCGATCCATTCGTCCTGGAAGACTGCTTCGTGATGCAGATCAATTCTGTAACCGGCGAGATCAACTTTATCTACGAACCGGTGGTCTACTTCACAACCTTAAGTGAGCTGATGGAAGAGGAGACTGAGGTCGAGACAGAGGCGGAGACAGAGGCACTGACAGAAGCTGTGACAGAAGCTGTTACGGAAGAGGAGACCGAGGCGGAGACAGAAGCGTTCGAAGATAACTCTCTGCTTTACTGGACCGTGGAAGACGAGGATAAGGTGACTGACGAGGAGACACCCGTACTGGCAATCCAGGGTGAATTTGAGGATATGGGACCGTTCGCGATCTTTATGCCAGAAGAGGGCACCAACAGCTACCACAAGAGCAGCAGATAATATTCTGTATTTAAGGAACATCGTGTGTTCCGCACAAGGGCTGACTGGACTGCGGAACACATTTTCCGTTAAAGGCAAGTGATTGGCAATGATCCGGCGCAGCAGGCGAACGGCAGGCTGCAGGGGTCCGGTGCCAGATACAAAGGAGAAAGGAGCCATATGGGCAGATCGCACAAAACCTATTCAAAGAAACAAAGTCCCATCCTTATTGCACTGTATGTAGTGGTGGTGGTACTTCTGGTCGCCTGTATCGGCTACTTTTATTATCTATCCCGGCAGCAGAGCAGCGCTTACCAGGAACGCAGAGCGACCATGATTCAGGAGGAGGAAGAATACCAGGCCTCCGATGATGATATAGAAACGGAAGCACTGAAGTCCCTGGCGGACGTGCTGGAAAATGATGACGAGGAGCAGGATGTATTGGACAATGAGGAGGAAGAAGCGCCCGAATCCGATTAAAGAGGCATCGGGGATGCAGAAAAATTCTGACTGCGTTTTGTTATTGCTTCGCCGTACATAAACGCAGCAGATGTCATAGAGCGTACCGATTCGCGGGAAGATGCCGGCGGAATGGCGAAGAAACGTCCGCTTACCGGGAAGCGGCGGCAGCAAAAACGACTGCGGACAGGAGTGTTCACAACCGCTGTATCGCCGGAATCCCGATCATAGCCAGCAGTGACAATTAGCCTTGCTTTATTAGCTAATCTGAGGTACAATAAAATTAGCTAATAAAGGAGGCGATATCTGAGGAACGTGAAGGATTTTACAAAGAGTAAGGTAGTGGCATTTACTCCATCTGAGTTGATTGCCAGATTATAAGAAAAAGTGAAGCATCTTAAGAGAGCCGAGGTGGAAAAACCATCCCGGCTATTCTTATGCCTGAATACTAAATGAGCCTTTTCGTGTCGTACCCGTCATAAGGACAGGCATTGATCATAAAAGGCAAAAGTGGTCCGGAGGAGCAGGCTCTAAATACATAAAAATCGGTGAAAAGATGGCCGTCAGGCACCTTGCTCCAGTTGGTCATTGCGGTCAATCCGCTTGCAGATGATGTGTGTGAACACTCCGCCAGTGATCCCGGTGAGCAACTTCAGTATATACTGCATGACTGATCACCTCCCTTCCATATGCGCAGCTAAAGGTTGCAAAAACGATTATAATATACATTTAATAGAAATAGTAGTAAAATAATTGCTAAATTATCCTCAAAATATATGAAAAAGATTCCAATAATCTTGTAAAATGGATTTGGATGTGTTATCATTATCTCATTTCAGGTGTCTGTAGGAGAAGGACAGGCACTTTTGATGAAAATGGAGGCAAATATGGCATATCAGTTTGAGAGCAGGATTCGTTTCAGCGAGGTGGGGCAGGATCGGAGGCTGACGAAGGTTTCTCTGGTGGATTATTTTCAGGACTGTTCGACGTTTCACTCGGAGGAATGCGGGATTGGCATTGACTGTCTGGACGCGCACGGCTGTGTCTGGATGATTTTATTCTGGCAAATTGATATTCAGCGGCTGCCACTGCTGGGGGAGCATGTGATCACGAGAACCTGGCCTTATGATTTTCAGGCGTTTTATGGGTATCGGAATTTTGCCCTGCTGGATGAGCGGGAACAGTATCTGGCGAAGGCGAACAGCGTCTGGGCGCTGATTGACCGGAAGACGGAGCGGCCGATGCGGGTGCTGCCGGAGGTAGCCAATGGGTATGGGCTGGAGCCGCGTCTGGATATGGAGTATCTGCCGCGCAAGATGAAGCTCTCCGGTGAGGGCGAACGGAAGGAAGCCTTTCGAGTCGGAAGGCAGCATCTGGATACCAACCACCATGTGAATAACGGGCAGTATATTTATATGGCGGAGGAATATCTGCCGGAGGGGTTTGAGACCGGGCGGCTCTGCGTGGAGTATCGGAAGCAGGCCCGGCTGCACGATGTGATTGTGCCTTATGTATATCGGGAAGCGCATGCGGTGACAGTGAGCCTTTGCGATGAAGCCGGGGCGCCGTATGCGATTGTGAAAAATGAGAAAAAAGAGTGATGCGGGTGAGAAGGGTAGTAAGCGCGCCCGGAAATGAGGAATGATATGTTACGAACAGGAGAAAAACAGGAACTGACGGTTGTGAAAAAGATGGACTTTGGCGTATACCTGGCGGATGCGCCGGAAGAACCGTCAGGAGAGCGGGAGGAGGACAAGGTGCTTCTCCCGAAGAAAGAGGTGCCGGCAGAAACTGCGGTGGGAGACCGGCTGGAGGTCTTTCTTTATCGCGACTCCAAAGACCGCCTGATCGCCACACGCAGAGAGCCGAAGCTGACGGTTGGGAAATTTGCGGTTCTGAAGGTGAAGGAGGTCTCGAAGATCGGCGCGTTTCTGGACTGGGGTCTGGAAAAGGATTTGCTTCTGCCATTTCACGAGCAGACGGCGAAGGTTTTTGCGGGTGAGGAATGCCTGGTGGCCATGTATGTGGACAAGAGCGGGCGGCTCTGTGCGACGATGCGCGTTTATCCATACCTGTACCGCAATTCGCCGTATGTGCTTAACGATGAGGTGGATGGCCGCGTCTATGAGCTGAGTGAGAATTTCGGTACCTTTGTGGCGGTGGATGATAAATATTCCGGCCTGATTCCGCGTCGGGAGGGTGTGACCGGGCTGAAACCCGGTGACCGCATCCACGCGCGGGTGACCGGGGTAAAGGAAGACGGCAAGCTGGATCTGAGCATCCGCGAAAAGGCTTATCTGCAGATCAATGAGGATGCGGAAATGGTCATGGATGTCATCGATGAGTATGCGGGCGTGCTTCCATTTGACGACCGGGTAGATCCGGAGATTATTCGGAGGGAGTTTGGATTAAGCAAAAATGCCTTTAAGCGTGCCGTCGGACATCTGATGAAAGAGGGCAGGGTTGAGATTCGGGACCGCAGGATTTATAAGGTGAAACAATAGCATCGGGCTCCAGGCATTGATGGAGGCAGGACAAAGAGTCACAGAATCATTTACAGAAAATGGAATTTGACAAAAAGAGGAGGAAAAACATCATGAAAAAAGCAATCAGTACAGACAAGGCACCGGCAGCGATCGGACCATATTCTCAGGCAATTGAGACCGACGGATTCGTCTTTACCTCCGGTGTGATTCCGGTGAACCCGGCGACCGGCGAGATTCCGGAGGGCGTGGAAGCACAGGCAGAGCAGGCGTTTTCGAACCTTGCGGCCTTACTTGAGGCATCCGGAACGAACGTGGAGCAGGTGATTAAGACGACGGTCTTTATTAAGGAAATGAACGATTTTGGGAAAATCAATGAGATTTACGCAAACTATTTCACTGGAGTTTTCCCGGCGCGCTCCTGTGTGGAAGTGGCGAGACTGCCGAAGGATGTGCTGCTGGAAGTGGAGGCTGTCGCGGTAAAGTAAACGATGCTGAGAAAGGAGCCTGCCATGAATTTCACGCATTTACATGTTCATACGGAATACAGCCTTTTGGACGGTTCGAATAAGATAACCGAATATGTGCGGCAGGTGAAGGCTCTGGGAATGGACAGCGCCGCGATTACCGATCACGGCGTGATGTACGGCGTGATCGATTTTTATCGTGCTGCGAAGGCGGAGGGCATTCGTCCCATTCTGGGCTGTGAGGTGTATGTGGCGCCTGGCTCCAGATTTGACAGGGAGCTGGGGCAGTCAGAGGAGCGCTATCACCACCTGGTGCTGCTCGCGGAGAATAATACCGGCTATCAGAACCTGACGAAGATCGTGTCGAAAGGGTTTGTCGAAGGCTTTTATTATAAGCCGCGTATCGACCTGGATGTATTGCGTGAGTATCATGAAGGGATCATTGCACTCAGTGCCTGCCTGGCGGGGGCGGTGCCGCGGCTTTTGCAGCGGGGAATGTATGAGGAAGCAAAGGCAGAGGCGCGGAAGCATCTGGAGATTTTCGGGGAGGGCAATTATTTCCTGGAGCTGCAGGATCATGGCATTCCGGCGCAGAAATTAGTGAATCAGCAGCTGGTGCGGATGAGCCGGGAGCTGGGGATTCCGCTGGTGGCGACCAACGATGTGCATTATACGTACGAGGAAGACGCCTCGGCGCATGATATCTTGCTCTGTTTGCAGACGGGAAAAAAGCTTTCGGATGAAAACCGGATGCGTTATGAGGGCGGGCAGTACTTTGTGAAATCGCCGAAACAGATGGCGGAGCTTTTTCCATACGCGCCGGAAGCACTGGAAAATACGCATAAGATCGCGGAGCGCTGTCAGGTCGAGATTGAGTTTGGTGTGACAAAGCTGCCGAAATTTGACGTGCCCTCACCGTATACCTCCTGGGAATATTTAAATAAGCTTTGCTCGGAAGGCCTGGTGAAACGGTATGGCGACCGGGCGGAGGAGATTCGTCCGCGCCTGGACTATGAGCTTTCTGTCATTCAGAAGATGGGGTATGTGGATTATTTCCTGATTGTGTGGGATTTCATCCATTATGCGCGGGAACAGGATATTATGGTAGGGCCGGGCCGCGGCTCAGCCGCCGGCAGCGTCGTGTCGTATACGCTTGAAATCACGCAGCTGGACCCGATTCGTTACAATCTGCTCTTTGAGCGTTTCCTGAATCCGGAGCGTGTGTCTATGCCGGATATCGACGTGGATTTCTGCTTCGAGCGGCGGCAGGAAGTGATTGATTATGTGATGCGCAAATATGGCAAAGACCGTGTGGTGCAGATTGTAACCTTTGGTACGATGGCCGCGCGCGGCGTGATCCGCGATGTGGGACGTGTGATGGATCTGCCCTACGCACTTTGTGATTCTATTTCCAAGATGGTGCCCAAAGAACAGGATATTACGCTGGATAAGGCACTGGAGATGAGCCAGGAGCTGCGCAATGCCTATGAGACGGATGAGCAGGTGCATGCGCTGATCGATATGTCAAAGCGCCTGGAAGGGTTGCCGCGGCATACCTCCATGCATGCAGCCGGTGTGGTGATCAGTCAGAAACGCATGGACGAATATGTCCCTCTTTCCAGGGCTTCGGACGGTACGATTACGACGCAGTTTACGATGACGACGATCGAAGAGCTGGGTCTTTTGAAAATGGATTTTCTGGGGCTGCGCACGCTGACCGTGATTCAGAACGCGGTGAAGCTTGCCGAAAAGAGCAGCGGCCGCTCGATTGATATTGACGCGATTGATTTTAACGATAAGGCAGTTTACGATTCGCTGGCCACGGGAAAAACGGACGGTGTGTTCCAGCTGGAAAGCACGGGCATGAAAAACTTCATGAAGGAGCTGAAGCCGCAGAGTCTGGAGGATGTGATTGCCGGTATTTCGCTTTACCGTCCGGGCCCGATGGATTTCATACCCAAATACATTTACGGGAAAAATCATCCCGGAGATATCAAATATGACTGTCCGCAGCTGGAGCCGATTCTGGAGCCGACCTACGGCTGTATCGTTTATCAGGAGCAGGTCATGCAGATTGTGCGCGACCTGGGCGGCTATACCCTAGGACGCAGTGACCTTGTCCGCCGTGCGATGTCAAAGAAAAAAGCATCTGTGATGGCGAAGGAACGGCAGAACTTCGTCTATGGCAACGAAGAAGAGGGCGTACCGGGCTGCATGGCGAATGGAATTGACGAGAAAACAGCGAACGCTATTTTCGATGAGATGACGGATTTCGCGCGCTATGCGTTTAATAAGTCTCATGCAGCGGCGTATGCGGTCGTGGCCTACCAGACCGCCTGGCTGAAATACTACTATCCGGTCGAATTCATGGCTGCACTGATGACCTCTGTCATTGATAATCCCGGCAAGGTTGCGGAATATACCATTACCTGTCGACAGATGGGGATTGAGATTCTGCCGCCGGATATTAACACCGGGGAAACCGGTTTTTCCGTTGGCGTGTTTGATGATTTGGGGGCTTCGAAAGAGTCGTCGGCTTCTGGGGAAAAGTCCGCCGGAAAATATAAGATTCGCTACGCGCTCAGTGCGCTCAAAAGCATCGGCCGTCCAGTGATTGATGGTATCGTGGCGGAGCGGGAAAACGGCGGTGCTTTTCGAAGCTTACAGGATTTTATCGAGCGGGTCAGCGGGAACAAGGACGTTAATAAGCGGACGATCGAGAGCCTGATCAAAGCCGGTGCGCTGGACTGCTTTGGCAATACGCGCAAACAGATGCTGATGGGCTACGCGCGGATCATGGATTATGCGGCGGCGCAGAAAAAGGACTCGGTATCGGGGCAGATGTCACTGTTTGATTTGCTGGGCGAGGAGGACAAAAGGGAATTCGAGATTCGGCTTCCGGACGTAGGGGAGTTTGACAAGGAGCAGCTTCTGGCGTTTGAAAAGGAAGTGCTTGGCATCTATGTCAGCGGTCATCCGCTGGAACGCTATGAGGACAAATGGCGCGCTACGATTACCAATGTTTCCACCGATTTCCAGCTGGACGAGGAGACCAGCCAGTCGGTTGTACAGGACAACAGCCGTGCGGTCATCGGCGGCATGATTTCGAATAAAACGGTTAAATATACAAAGACCAACAAGACAATGGCCTTTCTGACTCTGGAGGACCTGGTCGGCACCGTGGAGGTGGTCGTATTTCCACGCGATTATGAGACCTATCATCAATACCTGACGCCGGAAAACAAGATTTTTGTGCGCGGCCGCGTCAGCTGCGAGGACGACCGGCCGAGCAAGCTGATCTGCGAGCGTGTGTGGCCGTTTGAGCAGGGACAGAATTCGGGACAATCCCCAAATATGGGAGAGGCGCCTGGTACTTTCTCCGGAGGAAACCATACACCGCTTTCGGGCAGCTATGAAAATCGTTCCAGTGGTCAGAAAAGATGGAACAATGCGGAAAAACCAAAAGGAAATGGCCGGGAACTCTGGGTGCAGTTTGCCGACAAACAGGAGTATGCGCAGAAAGAAGGACAGCTTTTCGGGGTACTCAGAGAGAGCGAAGGAGAGGACTATGTCGTGATTTATGTGCGCAGCGAGCGCGCTGTGCGCAGGCTTGGCGCAAACTGGGCAATCGACGCGAACGAAGAGCTGGTGGAAGGACTGCGCGCGGTCTTCGGTGCCGAAAACGTGAAGTTTATGGAGAAAAAGCAGAAATAATCAGGATGCAAAAAAGACCGTCACAGAACGGTCTTTTTGCGTATCTGTCGCAGATGCTCCGCGACTGTGAATACAATCCCGAACCAGATGAAGCAGAACGCGGTCAGCTTATTCATATCCAGGTCTTCGTGGAAATAGAACAGCCCCATCAGAAACTGCAGGGTCGGATTGATATACATCAGAATGCCTGATATGTAATAAGGAATTTCCTTGACGCCAATGTTAAACAGAAGCAGCGGGATGGAGGTGACAATTCCGCAGGCCGGCAGCAGCAAAAATTCGGCTCCGGAGAGGACGCCGATGCTTCCCATTCCGGTCGAATCCGCCCAGAAGGCGAAGAGCAGCGCGAACGGTGTTATGCACAGCGTCTCCATAAAAAGCGAGGCATGCGGAGAAAGCTCCAGGTTCTTTTTCACAGCCCCATAAATGGCAAACGATCCGGAGATCAGAAGCGCAAGCGCCGGGATCGTCCCCGTGCGCGCGATCAGATACACCAGGCCGATGACCGCAAACAAATATGTCGTCAGCTCCATTTTGCTCGGCCTCTCCCGGAACACAAGCAGTCCGATCGCTCCGACCAGAACCGGCTCAATAAAATAGCCCAGGCTTGCGTCCAGCACATGCCCACTGCTGACCGCGAAAATATACACGCCCCAGTTGATTGTAATCAGAACGCCGCAGACAAAGCAGGTGATAAGCTGCTTTCGATTTCGGAAAATCGGTGCGATCTCATGCCATTTTCCGGTACACGCCATAAAAATCCCCATAAATACCATCGACCAGATGATCCGCTGTGAAAGCACATAAACCGAATTTACCTCGCCCAGCAGATTCCAGAAAATTGTCAGTACGCCCCAGCAGACATACGCGGCTGCGACACCGAGCGAGCCCCACACAGTTCTATTCATGCGTATCTTCCCCCTTATAAAGAGTTTTCCTTTTTTAAATAGCGACCGATGAAAGGCAGTATAGCACATATGAAAGTCTTTCGCCACCGGTCAATGGACTTTTTTTAGAATCCGTGACCATTGGCGGAGATGATCAGTGGTATTTCATCGCAGTCGGCAAGGTGACGGCGGTATCACAGGTTGTAATGTATGATGGAGCGTGGTTCGTCGTGAAGGACGGTATTCTGGATACCAGCTGCAACGGAACAATCGAGTACGATGGTGCTACCTTTACGGTAGTAAATGGGCAGCTGTACGGCTGAGCTCATGCGGAATAAAACAGAAAATCAGATAAAGATGCGATGATAGAGATCCCAGGGGTGTTGGCTCCTGGGATCTTTTATGGTATGAAAAACGCAGAATAATTGTAAAAATAAGTATGAAAAACGCAAAATATATGCAATAATACATATGAAAAAAGAAGACGTCCGCTTGCTTTTTCGGGATAGATATGTTAGATTACAGACAGAGACAGGAAAGGAGTCAAAAATATATGGAAAGAGAGATTATGAAGCGCCTGGTCGAATGGAAAGACTCACCTGACCGCAAACCATTGTTGCTGACTGGTGTTCGGCAGTGTGGGAAAACCTATGTATGCAAGCAATTTGGCGAACAGTATTTTGATGACGTGGCTTACTATTATTTTGAGGGAAATAAGGGGTTGTCGTCTATATTTGACTACGATTTCAATATTGATAGAATTTTGGATGAGTTAGGGAATGTGATCCGTCAGAAACCAATCGTGCCAGGAAAAACGCTGATTATTTTTGATGAGATTCAGGCATGCCCCAGAGCGATTACTTCTTTAAAATATTTTTGTGAAAACAAAAGAGAACTTCATATTGTGTGTGCAGGTTCCCTTCTTGGGGTCTCGATTAAACGTGACGGTATATCCTTTCCGGTTGGCAAGGTGGAACGCCTGCATATGTATCCTTTAAATTTTTCAGAATTTCTGCGGGCGGATGGCGGACAGGCGTTTTACGATGGTGTTCAGAAATATGATTTGCGCTGTGAGTTGCCGGAATTGTATACACAGAATCTGGAGAAGAAGTTACAGTATTATTATATTGTCGGCGGGATGCCAGAGGCTGTACAGAAATGGATTGAGACACATAATTTTGAAGCGGTTGATAAAATTCAGGGAGACATTCTGGAGGACTACGCCAGTGATTTCGCGAAATACGCTCCGATTACGGATGTGCCAAAGCTCGGATGGATATGGGACTCTATTCCCAAACAGCTGGCAAAAGAAAATAATAAATTTGTTTTTTCTCATGTAAAGGCTGGTAAAAGATCGGCTGAATTGGAAGACGCTTTGGAATGGTTGACGGATGCGGGACTTGTTTTTCGACTGGAATTGGTGTCAAATCCGGAATTGCCCTTGTCTTTTCAGGCGGACGCAATGTATTTCAAGGTTTATATGTCAGATGTGGGGTTACTTAGAAAAAAGTCTGGGGTTTCTTACCGCACTGTTTTAGAGGATTCGGATTTGTACCGGAATTTTAAGGGCGCGTTCACGGAAAACTATGTTCTGACGGAATTATTATCTCAGGGGATTCAGCCATATTTCTGGCGCTCGGGAAATACGGCTGAGTTGGATTTCCTGTTTGAGTACGAAGAGAAGATTATCCCTGTGGAGGCGAAAGCACAGATTCAGACGAGAGCGAAGAGCTATCAGGAATATTGTAAAAAATATACACCGCCGCTTGGTTTTAAAATATCTATGAAAAATGTGGGGGATAATAAAGTCGGGCAGACGGATACCGTTAGCTTGCCCTTATACCTGATCTGGATGCTGAAAACGTATTGTAGCCAGGATTTGGAACGCAATTGATTTAGGGGAGGACAATCAGAAATGACATCGCGCGTACAGGATATGACGGAGGGCAGACCTCTGAAACTGATTATTCTTTTTGCGCTGCCGCTGATGGCAGGAAATGTATTTCAGCAGCTTTATACGCTTGTGGACACCATGGTGGTGGGACAGGCGCTGGGAGTGAACGCGCTGGCAGCGCTGGGAGCGGCGGACTGGCTGAACTGGATGCTGCTGGGAATGGTGCAGGGGTTTGCCCAGGGCTTTTCGATTAAAATGGCGCAGCAGTTTGGCGCCAGAGAATATACCGCTCTGAGGCGAACCGTGGCAAATTCTGTTTTACTGGCAGCGATATCCGCGCTGGGATTGCTTTTAGGCAGTGAGCTTCTGGCAAAGCCGGTAATGATTCTTTTGCAGACGCCGGATGAGGTGATCGGCATGTCTGTGTTCTATCTGCGGATTATTTTTGCGGGGCTCCCGGTCGTAATGGCCTATAATGTCCTGGCATCGATTCTGCGGGCTTTCGGGGATGGGCGGACGCCTCTTTACGCGATGGTGCTGGCGTCATGTATCAATGTGGCGCTGGACCTCCTTTTTGTGCTTGTCTTTGGATGGGGAATCGGCGGAGCCGCCGCCGCGACGATTATCGCGCAGGCCTGTTCCGGGCTGTTTTGCCTGCGGGCGGTTCACCGCATGGATTTTCTGGCTTTCAAAAGGGAGGATTTTCGCCCGGATGGTGCTCTTTGCCGGAATCTGATGAAGCTGGGGCTGCCGATGGCCTTTCAGAATTGTGTGATCGCGGTGGGCGGCATGATCGTCCAGTCCGTGGTGAATGGGTTTGGCGTCTTGTTTATTGCGGGGTTCACCGCGACGAATAAGCTTTATGGTGTGCTGGAGATCGCGGCGACCTCTTTTGGGTACGCGATGGTGACTTATGTCGGACAGAATCTGGGAGCAGGAAAGGTGCAGCGGATTCGCACGGGAATGCGCGCGGCGCTGGCTGCGGCGATCGGTGTCTCTGTGGTGATTGGGGCAGCCATGCTGCTGTTTGGGAAACCAATCTTACGGCTTTTTATTTCCGGCACAGCCGAGGAGGTATCCACGGCGCTTGCGGTTGCCTATCATTATCTGTCCATCATGAGCGTATGCCTGCCGATTCTTTATGTTTTGCATGTTACGCGTTCGGCGCTGCAGGGGATGGGAGATACGGTGCGGCCGATGGTTTCCGGAATTGCGGAATTCGTGATGCGGACCGGGACTGCGATTCTGCTGCCGATGGCGATTGGAGAGAGCGGGATCTTCTATGCCGAGGTGCTGGCCTGGGCAGGGGCGGACGTCATACTGGTGACCAGCTACCTTACCCGAATCCGGGGACTGGGGCGCACATGATGATTTCAGATTTGGCGCTGAATTTAGAACCACTTGGATTCTAAGGGTTTCTTGACAATCAAATGCACGTACTTTATAATAAATTCTGAAAAGTTGACTGAACATACATAGAAGAAAGGAGAGTATCGTATGAATATGACCGAAGTTGCAAGAATTATTTTGGGCCTGAGGGCTGATGGATGGGATGAAAAGAAAATTAACGATTTTATGCTGTGGATTGAAACTGGAGATGAAAAATACAAACCGAAGGATGCAGAGCAGAAATAATGAAATGCGGGGCTTGCCACCCCGCGTTTGTTATTCCCGGGAAGCAATGAACGTTTAACCAAAACTTAAGAAAACACGAAGCGGTTAACCCTTGCGGACTTCGCGTAAAATGGGTATAATCGAACAAAGTGGGGATTTATACTGATTATTAAAAACAAGGAGACCGAGAACTATGGACTATCATTTTACGACCGTAAAAGAGCTGTACCGCGACCGTGACAGCTATATGAACAAAGAGATTACTGTTGGCGGATGGGTGCGCAGCATCCGGGATTCGAAGACATTTGGATTTATTGTACTGCATGACGGTACCTTTTTTGAGACACTGCAGATTGTATATTCCGATCAGCTGCCGAATTTTGCGGAGATTTCGAAGCTGAATGTCGGCGCGGCCGTGATTGTCACCGGTACACTGGTGGCGACGCCGAATGCGAAGCAGCCGTTTGAGATTCAGGCTTCCGCCCTTGAAGTGGAGGGCACTTCGACGCCGGATTATCCGATGCAGAAGAAGCGTCATTCGATGGAGTATCTGCGGACGGTACCGCATCTGCGTCCGCGGACCAATACCTTCCAGGCGGTGTTCCGTGTACGCTCGCTGATTGCGTACGCGATTCATACCTTTTTTCAGGAGCGCGGTTTTGTTTACGTACACACACCGCTGATTACGGCGAGCGACTGTGAGGGAGCGGGCGAGATGTTCCAGGTGACGACGCTTGACCTGAATAATCTTCCGCGGGACGACCAGGGCGCCATTGATTATACGAAGGATTTCTTCGGAACAACGACGAATCTTACCGTCAGCGGCCAACTGGATGTAGAGGCATTCGCACAGGCGTTCCGGAATGTTTATACCTTCGGTCCGACGTTCCGCGCGGAGAATTCAAATACGGCGCGCCACGCGGCGGAGTTCTGGATGATTGAGCCGGAGATCGCCTTTGCCGATCTGGATGACAATATGGCACTCGCGGAATCCATGATTAAATTCATCATCCGCTATGTCCTGGAGAACGCACCGGAAGAGATGAAGTTCTTCAATTCCTTTGTCGATAAGGGTCTGCTGGACCGCCTGAATCATGTATTGAATTCCGAGTTCGGGCATGTCACCTACACGGAGGCGGTGGAGATTCTCGAGAAGCACAATGACAAATTTGAGTATAAGGTATCCTGGGGCTGCGACCTGCAGACCGAGCATGAGCGCTACCTGACCGAGCAGATTTATAAGCGTCCGCTCTTTGTCACGGATTACCCGAAGGAGATTAAGGCGTTTTATATGAAGCTGAACGAGGATGGCAGGACCGTCCGTGCGATGGATTGCCTGGTACCGGGCATCGGTGAGATTATCGGCGGCAGCCAGAGAGAGGACAACCTGGAGATTCTGACCTCCCGGATCGCGGAGCTTGGTATGAAGCCGGAGGATTATGCGTATTACGTAGACCTGCGTAAATATGGCTCAACCCGCCACTCCGGATTTGGACTTGGTTTTGAGCGCTGTGTGATGTACCTGACAGGAATGTCCAACATCCGCGACGTTCTCCCCTACCCGCGGACCGTCGGAAACCTGGCGTAAAAGCGTAAGCGTCGTCAATGGAATAACAAGTAAGAGGATGGCATGAGCAAGATTCTGGTTTTAGACAATGAAAAAGAGATCGCGGATGTAATCGGCCTCTACCTGCGCAACGAGGGCTACGAGGTAGAGCTGGCTTATTCCGGGCGGGAGGCGCTGCGTAAAGTGGAGCAGTCCCCGCCTGATCTGGCGCTGCTGGATGTGATGCTCCCGGATATTGACGGATTTCGTGTCCTGCAGAAGATTCGGGAGAATTATAAATTCCCGGTGATTATGCTGACAACAAAGACGGAATACACGGATAAGATCACGGGTCTTACGCTGGGGGCGGATGATTATATTCCGAAGCCGTTTAACCCGCTGGAGATGGTGGCACGCGTGAAGGCGCAGCTTCGCCGCTATACAAAGTATAATGGCGGCGGGGAGCAGGCGTCGGACAATGTCATTGATTTTTCCGGCCTGCTGCTGAACCGGGATACGCATGAGTGCTTTTTCAATGAGCGCGCGCTTACGCTGACGCCGATTGAGTTCGACATTCTCTGGCTTTTGTGTGAGAATCGCGGGAAGGTGATCAGCTCGGAGCAGCTGTTTGAGCAGATCTGGAAGGAAAAATACTTTAAAAACAGCAACAATACGGTGATGGTACATATTCGCCATCTGCGCGAGAAGATGGGCGACGGCACCCGAAAAAGTGATTTCATAAAGACGGTCTGGGGAGTGGGTTACAAGATTGAAAAATAAATATGGAAAATTAACACGAAAAATCATTCTTTTTGCGATTTTGATCAGTATATTGATCGTCGCGGCTGGCTATGGTTTTCTGACGTTCCTGACGGATGGCGCTTTGCAGGAGATTTTTCAGAAAGGGATTGTCCACATTCTGCAGAGCCTTGGGTTTTCAGCGGAGCGCGCAGCGGCGGGGTATAACCGGCTGTTTGTAGAAGGAAAGCTGCTGTTTGTCTTTGCGGGCTTCTTTGTTCTGTTCCTGCTGTTCTTTCTTCTGACCGTTCGGAAAATAAACCGCTACCTCAGCCGGATCGACGATGCACTGGAAGGCATCCTTGCGGACTCGCCCGAGCCGATTGTGCTTCCATCGGAGCTGGAGCCGATGGCGGAGCAGCTGAACGCGCTGCAGCATAAGCTTTTGTACCGGACACAGCAGGCGGCCCAGAGCGAACAGCGCAAGAACGAGCTGGTGGTTTGCCTGGCACATGACCTGAAGACGCCGCTTACTTCGGTGACCGCGTACCTGACCATGCTGAATGAACATCCGGAGATGTCAGCAGAGGAACGCGCGAAGTACACGCGGGTTACACTGGAAAAAGCGATCCGCCTGGAAGAATTGCTCAACGAGTTTTTTGAGATTACCAGGTTTAACGCGCAGGATATTGTGCTGGAGAAGCGGGAGATCAATCTTTCCATCATGCTGGAGCAGCTGGAGGATGAAAATGTCGGTCTTCTGAATAAAAAGAATATGACCTGCGTCGTAGATGTGCAGGAAGGGCTGCTTATGCGGGGAGACCCGGAACAGCTGGCGCGCGTTTTCGATAATCTTCTGAAAAATGCGGCGGCTTACGGAAATGCGGGATCGCAGATCCTGATTCAGGCCCGCGGCGGCAGGGACGGGATTACCATTGTCTTTACGAATGAGGGCCCGCAGATTCCACAGAAAAAACTGGAGATGATTTTTGAAAAATTCTATCGTGTAGACGATGGACGCTCCAGCAAGACCGGAGGTGCCGGATTGGGACTTGCGATTGCAAAACAGATTGTAGAGCTGCACGGCGGGGTGATTTCGGCAGTCAGCGACAGCAAAAACACACGTTTTATAGTGAATATGCCCGCAGAGATGAGGGCTGCGGAGGGGGAAAACAATGGCACGAAAGGATGGAAGAGGCGGAAACAGTAGCAGATCAAAAAAGAAAAGCCATGCGGGCGATGTAATCAGCATCGTTGTGATGGTGATCGCTTTTTGTGTATTTGTCTTTGCCGGTTATAAGCTTTATGGTTATTATAAAGAATATAAAAAGGCAGACGACGAATATGCAAACCTTGCGACCTATACGGTGGATGAGACAGAAACCGAGAATTTAGATGAACTGGAGTCAGAAGTCGAGGAGGCGCTGCTAAGCGGAGCATCTACGGTTGGCAATATCCAGAGTATCAGCGGGCGCGAAGTTAAAACGGTAGAAGTGGGAGAAGAGGAAGTGACGCTTCCGGTCATGGTAAACCCGATTGACTTTGCGTCACTGAAGGAAGTCAATTCGGATATTGTCGGCTGGCTGAAAATCCGCGCGATTGACCTGAGTTATCCGGTGGTGCAGGGAGAAGACAACGACTATTATCTTCACCAGTCATTCGAGCAGGAATACCTGTTTGCAGGCTGTCTGTTTGTGAATTACGAGAATGAGAGTGATTTCAGTGATCAAAATACGATCATCTACGGACATAATATGAAAAATGGCTCCATGTTTGGTTCCCTGAAAAAGCTCCGGGATGAGGATGTCTTTTCGAAAAGCAAATATTTCTGGATCTTTACGGAGGATATCATCTACCAGTACCGTATTTTCTCGGCGAGAGTCGTGAACAGCGTGGGGCAGACCTATCAGATTGTTTTTTCTGAGGAGGAATTTGAAGAATTTCTGACGACAGCGATGGAAAATTCGGAGGTCGATAATAGTACTGTGTCTGTATCGACGGAGGATAAGGTCGTGACTCTGTCTACCTGCACCGGGGATTCCTCGACTCGCTTTGTCGTACAGGGGAAGCTGGTACAGATGTATGCGTCAAAGTAAGCAGGCTGCTGCGGCAGACTTGCGCATTTGTAATGCTTCAGAACTGCAGGCCGCAGACCTTTTTGCCGCGGAGACTATAAAGATTGCAGTGTAAGAAAAAGAAAGAAGGGATCATATGACTGGTATCGAACAGCTGCAGCAAATCATTGACCAGACGGATAACATTGTATTTTTCGGGGGCGCGGGTGTCTCCACGGAGAGCGGGATTCCGGACTTCCGGAGTGTGGACGGGCTTTACCACCAAAAATATGACTATCCGCCGGAAACCATTCTGAGCCATACCTTTTTTGTACGTCAGACGAAAGAATTCTACCGGTTTTACCGCGATAAAATGCTGGTTCTGGACGCCGAGCCAAATGCGGCGCACAGAAAGCTGGCCGAGCTTGAGGCATGCGGCAAACTGAAAGCAGTGGTGACACAGAACATTGACGGTCTGCATCAGAAGGCAGGAAGCAAAAAGGTGCTGGAGCTGCACGGCAGTATCCATCGCAATTACTGCCAGCGCTGCCACAAAAGCTACAGCGGGGAGGATTTGCAGAAGCTGTTTGACGAGGGAGCGGAGGAGCCGCGCTGTACCTGTGGGGGCGTGATCAAGCCGGATGTTGTGCTTTATGAGGAGGGTCTCGACTCGCGGACGATGCGGGAGTCCATTTCCTGCATTTCGGAGGCGGATGTGCTGATCATCGGCGGCACCTCGCTGGCGGTTTATCCGGCGGCAGGGCTGATTGACTATTTCCGCGGCAGTCATCTGGTTGTAATCAATATGGCGCCGACTCCACGCGACCGGCAGGCAGACCTGCTGATTCAGGAAAAAATCGGAGCTGTGCTTGGCGCGCTTCACGTCTGAGGCAGAGTGCGTGATTCTGATTTCGGCCTGTCGGGCCAAGTGACAGAATGGGAAGAAAAGGCGTTTGGGCTGAGGGAGCAGAATATGGATTTCGAAGTAGGCGATATTGTGAAATTAAAAAAGAAGCACCCCTGTGGCAGCCAGGAATGGGAGATTTTGCGTGTGGGCGCGGATTTCCGGCTGAAATGTGCCGGCTGCGGCCATCAGATTATGGTTCCCAGGAAGCTAGTGGAAAAAAATGTAAGAGCTGTAAAAAAAGCTTGAACTTGTCCGAAAACTGTGGTAAAATCAGCAGCTGTGATATATTTCCTTGCTCCTTGCAAAGCAGGCAGGAATTTTTCATTTCCGCCGCGGTCAGGGGGCCAAAAGACCATAAGGAGGTGCGAAAAGCATGAACAAGTATGAATTAGCAGTAGTTGTCAGCGCAAAACTTGAAGACGAAGACAGAGCTGCCACCATCGAGAAGGTGAAAGAGGTAATCACTCGTTTCGGCGGGACAGTGACGGAAGTAGAAGAGTGGGGAAAGAGAAAGCTCGCTTACGAAATCAGAAAGATGCGTGAAGGATTTTACTACTTCGTTCGCTTTGAAGCTGATGCAACATGTCCGGCGGAAGTTGAGAAACGTGTCCACATTATGGAAGATGTCATCAGATATTTATGCGTTAGACAGGATGCATAGATAAAAGAGAGGTATATATTATGAATAAAGTCATCTTAATGGGACGTTTGACCCGGGATCCGGAAGTACGTTATTCCGCAGGGGAGAATTCCTCCGCATACGCAAGATACACGCTCGCTGTGGATCGCAGATTTCGCCGCGAGGGAAACAATGACCAGCAGACTGCAGATTTTATTCCCTGTGTTGTGTTTGGCAGAGGTGCTGAGTTTGCGGAAAAATACCTGCGCCAGGGCACAAAGATTGTGGTGACCGGTCGGATTCAGACGGGCAGTTATACGAACAGAGATGGCCAGAAAGTCTATACCACAGACGTTGTTGTGGAAGAGCAGGAGTTTGCCGAGAGTAAGGCGGCAGCTTCCGGTGCGTCCGCAGACGGATACCAGAGACCGGCCGCGCAGGCTGCGGCTCCGATGCCTTCTGAAGCGTCTGCTGGCGACGGATTCATGAATATTCCGGACGGGATTGATGAGGAGCTCCCGTTCAGCTGATGAGCCGATGCGGCTGTGCGTGAATGAGGCAGCTGCAGGCACAAGAAGGAGGACAAAGCAATGGCTTATAATAAAGAGAGAAGCGATGCGCCGATGAAGAGACGCGGCGGTGCGGTTCGCAGAAGGAAAAAGGTTTGCGTTTTCTGTGGAAAAGACAATGAGATCGATTATAAAGATGTCAATAAGCTGAAGAGATATGTATCCGAGAGAGGCAAGATCCTTCCGAGAAGAATCACAGGCAACTGCGCGAAGCATCAGCGTGCTCTGACGGTAGCGATCAAGCGTGCACGTCACGTAGCTCTGATGCCGTATGTTCAGGACTGATTGAATCGCCAGGCATGACAAGAGAATGAGACCCGCATATCTGAGAAGATATGCGGGTTTTTCACTTTTTTCTTCCACTGTGCGTGACTTTGTGGTAAACTGTCCATATGTCACTCGATAGATCCGATGGAAATTTCCTTCATAGAACTGTAAATTCGCGGCAGATATTCTTTATTAGCTGTGAAAACAGGTGACAAATCCAGATTTTCTGTTCATGCAGAGGGCTGGTCAGGAAGGAACAGACAGGAAGGGACGGATGATATGAAAGATGAGAAAGCGCGCAGCAAGGTTCAGCTGCGATACAGCGGTAAGCTTTTGCGACACTGGTACTGGTGCGTATTGCTTTGCCTGCTTTTGCTGTTCCTGACAGCGGGAGTTCTGTATGTGGACACAATGGCCGGGTGCATTGTCGGGATTTTTTCGATTGTGCTTTATCTGTCGATTGTGCTGCTGGATATTTACTACAGACCGAAGGTTCTTCTGGAGCTGCTGGACTTTTCCCAGCGCTTTGGCGGTGTGGAAAAAGATATTCTGGACGGGATGATGATTCCGTACGGATTTGTACTGCCGGACGGGCGGATTGCCTGGATGAATGACAGGCTCTGTGAGATGACAAAGCGCGGCAGTGACTGCCATAAGAATATTTCCTCCGTCTTTCCGGCATTGACGGCATCGGAATTCCCCGGAGAAGGGGAAGAGGCGGAGAAAGAGATTGACTATGAAAGCCGGAAATACCGCGTGGTGATGAAGCGAATTCTGCTGCATGATGTGCTGGATGGGATGGATATTGCCGAGCTGGAGGAGAAGAACTGCAGCGTGATCGGTCTGCATTTTCTGGATATCACGGAGCTGGCTCGCCTGCAGCAGGAGAATTATGAGCAAAAAGCGGCAGTCGGCCTTTTGTATGTGGATAATTACGATGAAGCGATGGACAGCGTGGAGGATGTGCGGCGGTCTATGCTAGGCGCACTGGTGGAGCGGCGAATTACAAAATATGTCATTTCCGCAGGCGGTCTGATCAAGAACCTGGAAAAGGACAAGTATCTCCTGGTGATGAACTGGGTGAGTCTGCAGTCCCTGATGGAGGATCGCTTTTCGCTCCTGGAGGATGTCAAGACGGTCAACCTGGGCAATTCCATGAATGTGACCGTCAGCATTGGTATCGGGACAGACAATGGCAATTATACGGGGAATTATGAAGCGGCGCATGTGGCAATTGAGATGGCGCTGGCCCGCGGCGGGGATCAGGCTGTAGTCAAGGATCAGGATAAAATTTCGTACTACGGCGGCAAGACACAGCGCTCGGAGAGCAATACAAGAGTGCGCGCCAGGGTTAAGGCGCAGGCCTTGCGCGAGCTGATCGGCGCGCGTGAACGTGTTATTGTTATGGGACATAAGAATACGGACATAGACTCGCTGGGAGCCTGCGTTGGGGTCTGCTGTGCGGCAATGCATTCGGATAAGCCGGTTCACATCGTACTTGGAGATGTTACGGCAAGCATCCGCCCCTGGGTGAACTCTCTGAAAGATAATATTGAGTATTCAGAGGGCGTTTTCATAAATCATGAGCAGGCGATTCAGCTGACCAATGAAAATACAGTAGTCGTTGTTGTGGATACGAACCGTCCCAGCATGGTAGAATGCGAGGAAGTGCTGTATCTGACCAGGAATATTGTTGTTCTGGATCATCACCGCCAGGGGACAGATAAAATTGAAAATGCGGCGCTCTCTTACATTGATCCCGCAGTTTCCTCTGCCTGTGAGATGATTACAGAGATCATGCAGTATTATGAGAACGGGATTCGGCCGAAGCCTTATGAGGCGGACTGTATCTATGCCGGTATTATCATTGATACGAATAACTTTATGGCAAAGACCGGTATGCGTACCTTTGAGGCGGCTGCCTATCTTCGCCGTTTCGGGGCCGATGTGACACGGGTGCGGAAGGTGTTCCGCAATGACATGGATACCTATAAGGCCCGTGCAGAGGCAGTGCGTCATGCGGAGCTCTTTATGGACAGCTATGCAATCAGTGTCTGCCCGAGTCAGGGCATCGAAAGTCCGACCGTTGTAGGCGCGCAGGCGGCAAATGAGCTGTTGAATATCATTGGTGTCAAGGCGTCATTTGTGCTGACGGATTACAAAGATAAAATCTTTATCAGCGCCCGCGCAATTGATGAGGTGAATGTACAGATTATTATGGAACGTCTGGGCGGAGGCGGGCATATGAATATTGCCGGTGCGCAGCTGACGGGTGTGGATGTGGATCAGGCGCGTGTGATGCTCAAAGAAGTGCTGACGCAGATGACCAAAGAGGGCGCGATTTAGCGGAGAAGCATCCGTGGTTAGAAGAAACGATTTGTTGTTGTCCGCATCCAGACCGCGCACTTGCCGCGTGGCCGGAGGCGAAAACGCAGATGCAACGTAACGATTCAGGACAGGAGGATAAAAAGATGAAGGTTATATTGCTGCAGGATGTAAAATCTCTTGGTAAAAAGGGACAGGTGGTAGAGGCAAATGAGAGCTACGCGAGAAATGTACTCCTGAAAAAGGGCCTTGCCAAGGAGGCGACGGGCGGAAATCTGAATGATCTGAAGCTTCAGAAAGCGAACGAGGAGAAGCTGGCGAAGGAAGCCCTGGAAACGGCACAGCAGATTGGAGAGAAGATCAAAGGCAGGGAAATCCGCGTTGCTGTCAAGGCAGGAGAGGGCGGCCGCGTATTCGGGTCCGTTTCCTCTAAGGAAATCGCTGAGGAAGTACAGAAACAGCTGGGGTATGAGGTTGACAAAAAGAAAATCATTCTGGATGCGCCGATTAAAGCGCTGGGTGTGACGCAGGTGCCAATTCGTCTGCACTCGAAGGTGACGACTGAGATACTGGTACATGTGGTTGAAAAAAAGTAATTGTTCAGAACAGCACGCCGCAGACCGCCTGCAGCTGTGAAAGTATTGAACCGTCGCGAAATACGTAAATCTGATCAGGGGTATCCTGCAATGGATTGTGCAGGGATCAGGATGACACCGGGGAAGGGGATTCTGTGGAAGAGACCGAGGCTTTATTAAAAAGAGTAATGCCGCACAGCACGGAGGCGGAGCAGTCCGTGATCGGTGCTATGCTGATGAATCGTGACGCTGTGACTACAGCTTCCGAGATGCTGACTGCTGATGATTTCTATCAGAAGCAATATGGGATTCTGTTTGGCGCGATGGTGGAGATGTATGAAGAAAACCAGCCCATAGATCTCATTACCCTGCAGAACCGTCTCAGGGAAAAAGATGTGCCGCCCGAGATTAGCAGTATGGAGTTCGTGCAGGGGCTGCTGAATCTGGCTTATACTTCCGCGAATGTCGGAGGGTATGCCCAGATCGTAGCAGAAAAGGCGCAGATGCGCCGCCTGATTCGGACATGTGAGGAGATTGCAGCCACCTGCTATGCCGGGAAAGAAAGCAGCGAAGTCATTATGGAGGACACAGAAAAGAAGATTTTTCAGGTCCTGCAGCGCAAATCCGGCGATGACTTTACACCGATCAAAGAAGTCGTTCTGAACGCGCTCGATAAGATTGAGGCTGCGAGCCGCACCAAAGGAAGCGTTACAGGGCTGGCGACGGGGTTTATTGATCTGGATTATAAGACATCCGGATTTCAGCCATCGGATCTTCTGCTGATCGCGGCCAGACCTTCTATGGGAAAGACGGCATTTGCTCTGAATATTGCGGAGTACATGGCATTCCATAATAATCTGACGGTAGCTGTTTTCAGTCTGGAGATGTCAAAAGAACAGCTGGTGAATCGTCTCTTTGCGATGGAGTCGAGGGTGGAATCTCAGACACTGCGAACGGGTAACCTGAACGACAGTGAGTGGGCAAACCTGATCGAAGCGGCCGGGACGATTGGCCGCTCCAATCTGATTATCGATGATACGCCTGGTATCTCTGTGACTGAGCTGAGAAGCAAGTGCCGTAAGTACAAACTGGAGCATAATCTTGACATTGTAATGATTGACTATCTTCAGTTGATGACTGCGAACAGGCGCGCGGATTCCAGACAGCAGGAAATTTCAGATATTTCCCGCTCCCTGAAGGAGATCGCCAGAGAACTGCAGGTGCCGGTTGTGGCACTTTCCCAGCTATCCCGTGCGGTGGAGCAAAGACCAGACCATCGGCCGATGCTTTCGGATCTGAGGGAATCTGGAGCGATCGAGCAGGATGCGGACGTGGTAATGTTTATTTATCGTGATGACTATTACAATCACGATACACAGAAAAAAGATGTCGCGGAAATCATTATTGCCAAGCAGAGAAACGGCCCGATTGGAACGGTTGAGCTGGCGTGGCTGCCGCGGTTTACGAAGTTTGCGAATATGAAGAAGTAGAGGGGTAGGGTGCCTGGGGGACGCCGTGCCCCGCACAGGACGTCTTCGGACACGCTCCCGCTTGAAAAACAGCGTAGCGGTACTAAGCTCAGTCTGCGCCTGTCGGCTTGACTTCGCTAAGGACCGACGCTGTTTTAACAGTCCTCGGCCGCCCTGTGCGGGGCACGGCTGGTTTTCGCTGGCCTCAGCTACGATATTTATAAATTGTATGAAAATCTGTAGCGTTCTTTTTCTTTTCCCCGTTCTAATGATACGTTCTTTTGCATATAATGAATATAATGATGGCTGGAATCGTTGACAGGTCGGAGTGTGCAGGGGAGTGTGTTTGGTATGAGTGAATATGAAGGTACGGAACAGAGATATTATACAGTTTCGGAGGCGGTGACGCGGTGCGGAGTGCCTTCGCATGTGCTGCGGTACTGGGAGGATGAACTGGGGATACCGATTGAGCGGACGGCGCAGGGGCACCGTGTTTACAGTGAGAAGGATCTGGCGCTTTTTGCAAAGGTGAAGGAATGGAAGGAGAGGGGAATTCAGTTAAAGGCGATTCGACTCCTGCTGGACGAGCCGGACGGGGAGCATGGGCTGGGGAGGCTTTTGGGAGAGACAATTATGGAACCGGATGGGAAGCCGGACGAGCCTTCTTATGAAATAATTCCGGTGACTGAGGCGGATCAGTACCGGCGGTTTGAGGAGATGCTTCGCGCTCTGATTGGCGAGGTAGTGGCGGAGGAAAATGAAAGGCTGGAGCAGTCGCTGGCAGAGAAATTTCATGAGGAGATGGAAGAACTGTACCTGCAGCTGCGGCGGAAGGAGACGCAGCGGGAGGCGGCTGCGGCGTTGGAGCGAATGGAATGCGCCTCGAGGAAAAACGGAATTTTACAACATATCCGAAGACTGTTAAGAGGATGATGCAGCAGATTGAAGAGCTTCCTGTCTGAAAGATCAGATCGGAAGCTCTTTTTGATTTCTTATGTATTCCGGTAACAGCCCATGCACCCGGATTACCCGGAAATACGGCTGCTCTCTCAGAAATCTTACTCAGCGGAGATCGCTCCAGTCGGACAGACGGACTCGCAGGTACCGCATTCAAGACAAGCATCCGGATCGATTACATACTTGCCGTCTCCCTCAGAAATAGCCTCAGCCGGGCACTCACCTGCGCAGGTTCCGCAAGCTACACACTCATCAGAAATTACGTATGCCATGTTTTTTTCCTCCTTATAGAAATAATTTAAAAGAATCAAGATCCTGCTTGGAATCTTTGCTCTATTTTAATACAGAATAGCAAAATAGACAAGCCTAATCTGAAAATTGACATGTTTTTTTACAGGGACATGAAAACAAAGAAGAACGCCTTGCATTATTCCCTGTTTCATATTATAATGGCGCTGTCAGAAAAGACAGTTCTGATGGCGTGGGCAGGGAGCTGAGAGAAAAGGAAAGCAGCCGGTTTGCCCACACGAAACAATGAAGGAGGAAACGAAATATGCCGGATACAATTACGAAGGACATGACGATTGGGGAGATTCTTGAAATTAACTCCGGGTTTGCACCGGTACTGATGGCCGGAGGAATGCACTGCATCGGATGCCCGGCTTCTCAGATGGAGTCTCTGGAAGAAGCGGCTATGGTACATGGAATCGATCTGGATTTGCTGCTGACCAGATTGAATGCTTATTTACAGGCGATGCAGAGCTGATTTTTGAAATAGAAAAATACCTGGTAGCTGTGCGGGTATGGAACAGCTGCGATTTGGGGTTTTTCCGGATAGAAGGCTGGCGCAGAAGGCGGCGGCCTTTTCAGTATACAATGTGTTGAAGGGAAAGGACGGTGAAGTATGCGAGTGTTTGATGCACTTGCGGCGATTGGGCCGGGGAAGGCCAGACAGAATGTTCATAACAGACTGACAACCCGATGGGGCGAATCCCTGGATCCGGAGCATGTGCTGTGTGAATATCCCCGTCCCCAGCTTCGCCGGAGTGACTGGATTTGCCTGAATGGCACCTGGCAGTACGCGATCTCGAAGACCGGCAAACGTCCGGGACACACAGAGGGGGAAATTGTGGTGCCGTTTTCTCCGGAGAGCAGGCTGTCCGGAGTGAACCGTAAGCTGAAACCAGGCGAATATTTCTGGTATCAGCGCAGTGTGGAATTGCCAGAGCTGCCGGAAGGAAAGCGCCTTATATTGCATTTTGGTGCGGTGGATCAGAGCTGCTCTGTGTGGTGGAACGGACATCTGGCTGGCAGAAATGAGAATGGGTACCTGCCTTTTTCCATTGAAGTGACCGGATTCCTTAAGCAGGGGAAAAATGTCCTGCGTGTACGTGTGCGTGATGATACGGATGAGAACCGGCGCAGCAGAGGGAAACAGTCTTTGCATCCGGGCGGAATGTTTTATACTGCACAGAGTGGAATCTGGCAGACTGTGTGGATGGAGTGGGTGCCGGACAATTACCTGAAAAATCTGAAAATCACACCGCTTTTTGACGACAGAAAGGTACGATTGGAATTGACTCTGACCCGTCCGGCGGATCTTCAAATCAGTCTGAGCTGGGAGAAGGACGTTTATACGCATTGTGTACGTGCACGTGATTTTATCCAGGGCAGCAATCAGCTTGAGGCAGAGCTTCCGCTTCCGGGATTCCGGCCGTGGACCCCGGAACAGCCTTTTCTGTATCCAATGCGTATCCAGGCGGGCGATGATTTTGTTGAAAGCTATTTTGCAATGCGCAAATTTTCGGTTGGAATGGATGAAAACCGTCATCCCAGGCTTTTTCTGAATAATGAACCTTATTTCTTTCACGGGGTACTGGATCAGGGATACTGGCCGGAGAGTCTGTATACGCCGCCCTCGGATGACGCGATGCGTGCGGATATTCAGAATATGAAGGCACTGGGATTTAATACAATTCGTAAGCATCTGAAAATCGAACCTCTGCGCTGGTATTATCACTGCGACCGTTATGGAATGCTGGTATGGCAGGATATGGTAAATGGGGGAGGAAAATATCACCCGCTTCTGACAACCTATTTACCGACTGCATTTCCTGCTGTGGCGGAACATATCCGGGATGACCGGGCCTGGACGCATTCCCTGCATGGGAGAGCAAATGCTGATGATCGCATGAGGTGGGAGAAGGAATGTAAAAGGACGATCGAGGTGCTCTATAACTGCCCCTGCATTGCACTTTGGACGCTTTTTAACGAGGGATGGGGGCAGTTTGATGCGCTGCGCCTGGAGGAGCGGGTGCGAGAGCAGGACCCGACCCGGCTGATCGATCATGCGAGCGGCTGGTTTGATCAGGGCGGAGGAGATATCAAGAGTGTTCACAATTATTTTCGCCCACTGAAGGTAAAAAATGATCGGAGACCGTTTGTGATCTCGGAATATGGGGGATATACGTACTCTGTGCCAGGACACGTATACAGTGACGTCCCTTACGGCTACCGATCGTATTCTACGAAAGAAGAATTTACAGAAGCGTTGAAAAAATTGCAGAAAAACATTCGCGAACTGAGCAGCAGGGGGTTATCAGGGGCGGTTTATACGCAGCTGTCTGATATAGAAGAAGAAACAAACGGACTGTATACCTGGGACAGAAAGGTCTGCAAGGTAACGGAAGCAGAGGTCGGCATTGTGAACGAGAAAGAAGCGCCCTTTTCGGGATAAATGCGCGATAGTAACAAGGGAGAAGCTTCGTTTTCTGTAAAATTTCATAAAGTTAGCAATAATTTGCTTGTGAATCTATTTCTTGCGTAGTAAAATAAAGGTGATGATGAAATGAAAAAAATGTTGCTGGTTTACAATCCGAAATCGGGCAAGGGACAGATACGATTCAGCCTCTCGAAGATCGTCGAGCGGTTTTCTACGGCGGATTATGAGGTGACTGTTTATCCGACGAAAGCGGCCATGGACGCCACGAATATTATACGTACGCGTGCAGCGGATTATGATATGATTGTCTGCAGCGGCGGGGATGGGACACTCGATGAAGTGGTGACTGGTCTGATGGAGAGCGGTGTCCGCCGTCCGATCGGCTACATTCCGGCCGGCAGTACGAATGATTTTGCCAGCAGCGTCGGGATTCCACGGCAGATGGAGCGGGCAGCGGACACTGTGGTAGAAGGCAGAATCTTCCAGTCTGATATCGGCAGATTCAACGGCAGCGATTATTTTGTCTATGTGGCAGCTTTCGGTCTGCTGACAGACGTATCCTATCAGACAAAGCAGGAGCTGAAGAATGTGCTGGGACACGCCGCCTATATCATCGAGGGTGTAAAGCGGCTGGGCAGCTGGCGTTCGTATACGATTCAGTTTGAAAGCGAGGAAATGTCCGGCAGCGGTGATTTCATCTATGGTATGGTGGCAAATTCCCATTCTGTGGGTGGTTTCAAGGGCCTTCCGGGTACAGATATAGAGCTGGATGACGGGCTGTTCGAGGTTATGCTGGTGCGCACACCGACGGATCTGCTGGACTGGCAGAAAATGCTCAGTGCGCTTCTTACCAGCGAAGAGAGCAACGATAATGTGATCCGCTTCAAGACCCGCCGACTGGTGGTTCGCTCGGAGGAGCCGCTGGCCTGGACACGCGACGGAGAAGATGGCGGAGAGCATCTGGCAGTAGAACTGGAAAATCTTCCAAGGACGCTGGACATTATGACAGGGGAGGCACCTGCGGCTGCTGATACACAGACCACAGAGGCTGAGGAAGAGAAAGCTACGGAAGCAGAGTCACAGGAGTCTCTTCGCGTAGAGCCGGAGCTTGCGTCTCTTGTGGAATATCTGCGGACGCTGTTTGAACCGGGAGCAGAGACCTGAAGGACGAATTTACTGGCTGAAATCGGTGTTCCTGGCGGTGCTTCAGAGACTGCGGGTCCCGGGCTGTCATCTGCTGTGCAGGTAAGGTATCATTGAGAAAGGAGAACCCACTAAAGGGAAAGGCTGGCTGGTTCGGGCCGAAAAAGCTTTCTTTTTATGTGGCGGTAAGTGTTTCATGTTGTATATAGGTGTAGATCTGGGAACATCGGCAGTGAAGCTTCTGCTGATGGATGAAGATGGAAAAATTCAGAATATTGTTTCGAAAGAATACCCGCTGTATTTCCCGCATCCGGGCTGGTCAGAACAGAATCCGGAGGACTGGTATGAGCAGACCATGGCGGGACTGAAGGAACTTCTGGCTGACTGCGATCACAGCCAGGTGGCGGGTATCAGCTTTGGCGGACAGATGCATGGCCTCGTGATCCTGGATAAGGAGGATCGTGTGATTCGTCCGGCGATTCTGTGGAATGATGGCCGCACACAGGAAGAGTGTGATTACCTGAATAATGAGATTGGCCGCGATAAGATTTCGGAATATACGGCGAACATTGCTTTTGCCGGATTTACCGCTCCGAAGCTTCTCTGGGTGAAGAAAAATGAGCCGGAGAATTTTTCACGGATTGAGAAAATCATGCTTCCGAAAGACTATATCGCCTATCGCCTTTCGGGGGTGCATTGTACGGATGTATCGGATGCGTCGGGCATGCTTACATTTGATGTGAAGAATCGCTGCTGGTCGAAGGAGATGCTGGATCTCTGCGGTGTCCGGGAGGAGCAGATGGCGCAGATCTTTGAAAGCTACGAGGTCGTTGGCACGGTACTTCCTTCGGTTGCGGATGCGCTTTCGATCCCACAGACCGTAAAGGTGATCGCAGGTGCGGGGGATAATGCGGCGGCAGCAGTCGGTACCGGCACCGTTGGCGATGGAGCCTGCAATATTTCTCTTGGGACGAGTGGTACGATCTTTATTTCTTCGGACAAATTTGGCGTGGACAAATACAATGCGCTGCATGCGTTTGCGCATGCAGACGGTCATTATCATCTGATGGGATGCATGCTCAGTGCGGCTTCCTGCAATAAATGGTGGATGGACGAGATCATTGGGACGAAGGATTACGCGGCGGAACAGGCACAGATTGAAAAGCTTGGTGAAAATCATGTCTATTTTCTGCCATACCTGATGGGAGAGCGTTCCCCTCACAATAATCCGAATGCGCGCGCGACCTTTATCGGCATGACGATGGATACGACTCGTGCGGATATGACGCAGGCAGTGCTGGAGGGTGTGGCATTTGCCCTTCGCGATTCCCTTGAAGTGGCAAAAAGCCTTGGGATCCGGATTGAGCGCACGAAGATCTGCGGAGGCGGTGCAAAGAGTCCGCTCTGGAAGAAGATCATCGCTAATGTTCTGAACCTTAAGGTAGATGTGATCGAGAGCGAGGAAGGCCCTGGCCTGGGCGGCGCCATGTTAGCGGCGGTTGGCTGCGGGGAATACGCATCTGTAGCGGAGGCGGCGGCAAAGATTGTCCGTGTGATTGACACGATTGAGCCCGATCCGGAGCTGGTCGCGAAATACGAAGCACGGTATGCGCAGTTCCGGCAGGTATATCCGACCTGTAAGCCTCTGTTTGAGGCATTGCTTTAAGGCAGTGACGGACTCTCTCCGGCAGTCTGATGATGCGGGGCGGATCCCGGAAACAAAGGGTGCGAAATTGGTGCGCCCCTGTAAATAATATCTACCCGGACGCCGTTTACCGGAATCCGGGTCATATATAAAGAAGGAGGACAATTGAAATGCAGAACATTCCAAAGGTAAAAATCGGTATCGTCGCGGTCAGCCGTGACTGCTTCCCGGAGTCACTTTCCGTGAACCGGAGAAAGGCTCTTGTTGACGCTTATACGGCGAAATATGACGCGTCTGACATCTATGAGTGTCCGGTCTGTATCGTAGAGAGTGAAATCCATATGGTACAGGCGCTTGAGGACATTAAGGCGGCTGGCTGCGATGCGCTTTGTGTATACCTTGGCAACTTTGGTCCTGAGATTTCTGAGACGCTTCTCGCAAAGCATTTTGGCGGCCCGACGATGTTCGTGGCAGCTGCGGAGGAGTCCGGAAAGGATCTCGCTGACGGACGTGGAGACGCGTATTGCGGGATGCTCAATGCCAGCTACAACCTGAAGCTTCGCAATATCCACGCTTACATACCGGAGTATCCGATTGGCAGCGCGGAAGAGTGCGCGGATATGATTCACGAATTTGTGCCAATCGCGCGTACAGTTATCGGACTTCAGAATCTGAAGATTATCACCTTCGGTCCGCGTCCGCTGAATTTCCTGGCCTGCAACGCACCGATCAAGCAGCTTTACAACATCGGCGTGGAGATTGAGGAGAACTCGGAGCTGGATCTGTTTGAGGCGTTCAATAATCATGAGGGCGACGCGCGTATTCCGGATGTAGTAAAGGATATGGAAGCAGAGCTTGGCGCGGGCAATCAGAAGCCGGAGATTCTTTCCAAACTGGCACAGTATGAGCTGACTCTGCTTGACTGGGTAGAGGCACACAGAGGTTATCGCAAATACGTGGCGATCGCGGGGAAATGCTGGCCGGCGTTCCAGACACAGTTTAAGTTTGTTCCGTGCTATGTGAACAGCCGCCTGACCGGCAGAGACATCCCGGTATCCTGTGAGGTAGATATTTATGGTGCACTGAGCGAATTCATCGGAACCTGCGTGAGCGATGATATCGTGACTCTGCTTGACATCAACAATACCGTTCCGTCCGATATTTATGAGGAGGACATTAAGGGCAAATTCGACTATAAGCTTTCGGATACCTTCATGGGCTTCCACTGCGGCAATACCTGCTCCAAGAAGCTGACATCCTGCACGATGAAGAATCAGAAGATCATGGCGAGAAGCCTGCCGGCTGAGGTGACCAACGGTACCATCGAGGGAGAAATCGTTCCGGGTGACATCACATTCTTCCGTCTGCAGAGTACTGCGGACAATATCCTCCGTGCGTATGTGGCACAGGGCGAGGTACTGCCGGTAGCGACACGCTCTTTCGGTGGCGTAGGTATTTTCGCAATCCAGGAGATGGGGCGCTTCTATCGTCACGTTCTGATCGAAGGGAACTACCCGCATCACGGTGCAGTGGCGTTTGGCCATCACGGAAAGGCTCTCTATGAAGTATTTAAGCTCATCGGCGTATGCCCGGATGAGATCGGATACAATCATCCGAAGAGCGTTCCTTACCGCACGGAGAATCCGTTTGCGTAAGGGTGGATTTTCAGAAAAAGAACAGATGAGATGAAAAAGAAAGCGAACGCTGATGCGGTTGGTGCGCGGCGTTCGCTTTCGAAGTATAAGGAGAAGATTAGAATGGAAAAGAAGCCTTTTGGTACCTTAAATGACGGAGTGGAAGTATCTCTTTATTCTTTCACGAATAAAAATGGAGTGACTATGACGGTAACAGAGCTGGGTGCGACGCTGGTAAGCCTGCTGGTTCCGGATCGCGATGGCAATCCGGTGGATGTGGTGCTTGGCTACGATACCCCGCAGGAATATGTTGCAGGCGGCTGTTATTTTGGTGCGGTGATCGCTCCAAACGGCAACCGTATTGACAAGGCCCGTTTTACGATCGGAGATAAGACATACCAGCTGCCAGTCAATGACAATGAGAATAACCTGCACAGCGGACCGCACGGGGTAGACGAGTGGGTATGGAATGTGGCGAAGATCGATGAGGAGTCGAACAGCATTTCCTTCCAGGTACGTATTCCGGACGGCAACAACGGCTTTCCCGGGAACATCGACACGACTGTTACCTATACGCTGACGGAAGAGAATGCGGTGACGCTTCACTATGAGGCGGTTTCTGACGCTGATACGATCGCGAATATGACGAACCACACTTATTTTAACCTGGCCGGACACGCATCCGGCTCGATCGAAGATCATACTCTGATCCTCACAGCGGATCATTACACCCCGGTCATTGACTTCCAGGCGATTCCGACCGGCGAGATCGCTCCGGTAGCGGGCACCCCGATGGATTTTCTCACGGGTAAGGCAATCGGCCTTGATGTAGACGCGGATTTTGAACAGCTGAAATTTGTCGGCGGATTCGATCACAACTACGTCCTTCCGGATAATGGAGGCGAGGTGCAGAAGGTTGCTGAGGCTTACTGCGAAGAGAGCGGCATTTGCATGGAAGCTTTTACGGATTGCTGCGCGATTCAGCTGTATGTGGGCAACGGGATCAGTGAACAGACCGGGAAGGGCGGTGTTACTTACCGGAAACGCCAGGGATTCTGCCTGGAATCCCAGTTCTGTCCGAACGCGATCAATGAGCCTGCTTTCAAATCTCCTCTGCTGAAAGCGGGAGAGAAATACGACACAAAGACCAGCTATCGCTTTTCCGTTAAAAAATGAGGCTCAGAGGCTGTCTGCGCAGCCGTGGCAAAACAACGCTCATAAGTTTCGTTTAGCCAGGCTACAGCGGCGTCCAGGCCGTCTGCGGTGGCGTCGAAGGACTGACAGGTCTTCTGGTCCTCCGGCGTACATTCCCAGCAGTAAGGCTGCGGATAAGTCGCAGCTACCAGCCGGTCTTCTTTGATAAACAGATTATACCGCATCTGCCGGTAGCTTCCGGTAAAATTTCTCTTTTTCAGAAAGGCCAGAGAAATCTGGCCTTTTAATGTAAAATAAGGCTGCTCCATCGTATTCCTGTCTCCTGCAGATTTGCTATCTATCAGATGATGCAATAGCTTCATTATAAATCTGCCTTTTCGCTCTGTCAACGATCATTCCTCTGCTTTATCCGCATCATTGGCTTTTTCAGCCGGAATGAATTCCAGCAGGTCTCCGATCGAACAATCCAGGGCGGTGCAGAGACGGGCCAGAACAGCGATATCCAATCTGGCAATATCGTTGTTGCAGTAGTGGTTGATCTGTGTGCGCTGCATTTCAGCGCGGTGTGAAAGACGGCTTTTGCTGATATTGCGTTCTTTGATCAGCTCATTCAGGTGAATTTTAATGGTTCCGAATTTTTGCTCTTCCATAGCAGGTATCCTTTCTTCTTCTGTAAGTGAGTGGCTTAGTTACTGTTCAAAAACTGGTAACAATTCAGAACAGCAGGCCGCAGTCTGCGCTTTGCTCCGGTCTGAACGCTTACCAAAATGATTGTTCAAACACCAGTATGCACCAGATAGAATGAAAAAGGTAGTTGTAGGAAGTGAGACATAACATCTTGCACATGCTGCTATTCTGAATCGTTATCTTTTTGTTATGGAAAGGGGACAGTATATGGGAAAAATTTTGATTCTGATCATTGATATGCAATACGGATTTCAGAACGCAAACACGGAGGGACTGGACCGGAAAATCCTGTGCTTCCTGGATCAGCTGGAAAAGAAAGCCGCCAACGTCCGGATCGCCGGGACCTGCTATGTAAATCATGAACAGACCGCCTGCTATCGGTTTGAGGGGTGGAAAGCCTGTATGGACGGAACAAAAGAGGCTGAGATTCTTGATTCGCTGCGGCCGCGGATGCAGCGAGTTTTCAGAAAGGATAAATTCAGCTGCTGGAATGAGGAAATGAAACAGTTTGTGCGCGAAAATGACATCGAAAAGGTCTATTTTACCGGCGTCAATACCGGGTGCTGTGTACTGCACAGTGCGTTTGATTTTTACAATGATCTGGTGGACTGCTCCGTGATTGAGGATCTCTGCGCTTCTACATCCGGAATCAGAGAGCATGAAGCGGCGCTCGTTGTCCTCAAAAGCTGTATTACGAAGGAACGGGTGATTCTGGCGGAGCGGGCGGCAGAGCAGATTGCTACAGAAAAATATCATTCCGGAGGAAGAAGCCTATGCGGCAAACTGTATCTGGGTGAATGATCATGTAATTGTCCCGGCAAATTTCCCAAAGACGGCACAGATTGTAAGGAATGCCGGGTATGATGTGATTCTTGTCGACACCTCAGAATACAGGAAAATCGATGGCGGACTGAGCTGTTTGAGCCTGCGGTTCTGACGTGAAAAAGAATTGTCATTCATTTCCGCGAGAAAACCCGCAGATCGGCCATTTCAGACTGGTCTGCGGGCGAGTTTATCCCGTTTTAAGTTGGTTTGATAAAATGGTGTAGAAAGTGGTGTAGAGGAGAAAATGGTTTATATACATGGCGAGTGCGTGAGCAATCAGAAAGATTGCTTTTTTTTGTATGGTAAGAATCGATACAGTGTGTTATACTTTACAGTAAGTTCGAAATAGTGTGTGGCTAAGACAGTGGAAATGTTCTGCCGTATGAAGCAGGAAAATGAGGAGGTGCAGGACATGGGATATTATCTGAATCCGGAAGACATTCTTGATATTTACAGAAGAGAAACCGTAAAACCCTATTTTGTGGATAAAACGGAAATGATCAATGAATTAATTCCTCTCGTAGAGCAGCAGGGCAGTTGTATTTCTGTCACGAGGCCACGAAGATTTGGAAAATCTGTGGTGGCCGCGATGCTTGGCTCTTTTTGGGGCAAGGGAGTGGACGGGACCGAGGTGTTTGCCCATCTTAAGGTAGCTGAGATTGAGGGATACAAAAAGCATTTGAACCAGCATAATCTGATTTATATTGATTTTAGCAGGGATGTAGCAGACTGTGCTTCCTATAGCCAGTACATTGCGATTATAAAGAGACGGTTAACACGTGATCTAAAAAGGGCATATCCGGAAGCTGAGATTGATGAAGAAGATTCGATGGGGGCTATTTTGCGAACTGTCTCACTGGCGTATAACAATGAAAAGTTTTTGCTGATATTTGATGAGTGGGATTATATATTCCATAAGGATTATTTCACGGAGTCAGACAGAGGAAAATACGCTGCTTTTCTTGGGGATATGACCAAAGGCAGGGCATATGTTGAAATGGCATACCTGACCGGTGTCCTTCCGATAAAAAAATATTCTGCCAGCGATACGATGAACCATTTTGTGGAGTACAATATGGCGAACAGCATCCGGTTTCGGGAATATTTTGGATTTACAAACGCTGAGGTGGATGAGCTGTATCGGCGTTATCTGAGAATAACTCCGACCCCCTTTGTGTCCCGCGAGGATTTGGCAGACTGGTATGATGGTTACCGTGCAGAGCTGTCTCCTCGCTCCTCTCAGGGGCAGGCTTTGCAGCCTGTTGAGAGAAACACTGTGCATTTGTATGAAATCCATCAAGGAAGAAGAGAAAGCATTTATAATCCGAACTCTGTCGTACTGGCTCTTACAGAAAATATGGTCAGTGATTACTGGCCAAAAGCCGGTGAGTATGAGGAGTTGAAAGACTATGTTCTGAATGATATAGACGGTGTGAGAGAAGCCATTATGCTGCTTGTAGCTGGTGAACCGGTGAAGGCGAATATATCAGAGTATGCTACGACTGCACCTGTCCTCAGGAGACGGAACGAGATACTGTCAGCTATGACAGTGTATGGATATCTGAATTATTGCGATGGGTGTGTGCGGATTCCAAACAGGGAACTGTGGGAAGAATTCAACAGGATTATCCAGGAGGAGCCGAAATACAGCTATATGCGTGAGCTTGAAAAAGAATCTGCGCGCATTCTGCAGGCGACTTACGACGGGGACGAAGACACGGTTGGAAAAGTGCTGTCAATTGTACACACGACGGAATCTCCGCTAAAAGCGTATAATGATGAAGCAGAACTTTCAGGTAGTGTGAAGCTTGCTTATATCGCTGCGAGAAACAAATATAATATGGAACGAGAAGATCAGGCTGGTATCGGCTATGTAGATTATATCTTTTATCCTCATAATCGTTCAGATGATGGCATCATCATAGAACTGAAAGTAGATGATTCCCCTGAAACCGCCCTGCAGCAGATCAAGGACAAGAATTATGCTCTGAAATTCCAGGGAAAAATGGGAGAAGCTCCGAAAACTACCGGAAGGATTATTCTGGTCGGGATTGGTTACTACCGTAAGGATAAAGTGCATCGGTGCAGGATTGAGGTGCTACGCTTAAAGTAAAATATATAAAGGGGAGGATAAGTATGTCAGCGGGGCTTTGAAGAATGTGGTAAATAAGCCCTTTCCAGGCTCCTGAAAAATGTCTTGACAGCATGCCGTCAGCACACGAACACAATTATTATGAGACGAAAAAGGAAGAATTACATTTTAATTCTTCCTTTTTTATTAAAATAATATAATTTACACACTTGAATTCCAATGGTCGGATGATTTACACAGATTGTAGCTCATTTAACTGATTCGTGGTCAGGCATTGTATGGAGTATTGCTGAATGCAGGCAGTTTTACGGAAAATTGTCTGTTAACCAGCTGCCGAGTGTACACATAAAAGCGGGGAAAGATAAACGTCCGGACAGGTAATGGCCAGCCGCCTGGACACCATATCCCTTAGTAAAATACTAAGGGAGCAGTTTTTTCGTATTGAAAAATATGTTACAATCCTTCAGTACGCATGAATTTTACATCACAACGTTCCTGCTGTCAAGACATGTAGCGGGAACTTACCTGTTTTTTACCTGCTTCTTGCTAGAATATACGTTGCATATGGGTATAAGAATTAATAACACTTTTATTGCCAGTGGTCGAATTCGTGGTCAGAGTTCGGCCACTTTCTTATAAATGCCGGAAGCAGACAGCAGTACCCTGTTCAGACCAATGCCTGCAGGCATAGGGAACATATTATTATTCTGGCCCGGTCACATACCAGAGATGGTTCAGCAAAAATATTTTTCATGATGTGGCTTTGAACGAGGAAGAGAGGGAAGGGAAATGGGAAGACGAGGAGAAAATATCCGCAAAAGGAAAGACGGGCGCTGGGAAGCGCGGGTAATCTGCGGCCGGCCTGTAAATGGCCGGACAAATTACAAATATCTGTACAGCCGCACTTATCAGGGAGCCAGGAACCTTAAAAAAAGCTTCCTGGCTGATCTGGATACAAAGCCGGGTACAGATCAGGATACAGCATCAGCATCCTTAATCACTTCCCTGGCAGGCATGTCAGACACTCCTGTTCCGGCTGATGTCAGGCCGTCAGCAAAGGAAGAAAAATCCCCTGTTCTCTTCCGCATGGTGGCTGAAGAATGGCTGGAGAGCAAAAAACTTTCCGTCAAAGAATCCTCTTACGCGGTCTATTCCCTTATGGTTAAAAAGCACATTCTTCCGGAATTTGGCAGCCTGCCCATCGATGAAGTAAATTCAGACAGGATCGGAAATCTGCTTCTAAATAAGAAAGAACACGGCCGTATCCGTAACGGAGGCCGTCTTTCTGACAAGACCGTTTCTGAAATCAAGGGAATCCTGAACCGGATCCTCCGTTTTGCAAAAAACCGGAAACTCATTGAGGCTGTACCGGAGTCCATACCGGTCAGTGTGAAACAGGCGCCGATTGTCGTCCTGACAAAGCAGGAACAGGAATTAATGGAAGCGGATGCCTTAAAGGAAGACACTCCTTTTACCCTGGGTATACTCCTCTGCCTGAATACAGGCATACGAGAAGGGGAACTCTGCGGCCTGCGTTGGACGGATTTTGACTGGGGGAGCGGGACACTTTCTATCAGCAGGACGGTCTCCCGCATTTCCAATGTCGGTACGGAATCTGGTCCCAGAACCAGGGTAGTCGTCGGAAAACCCAAAACCGATTGTTCCATCCGGACAATTCCGATCCCTTCTGACATCATACCTTATCTGAAAGAACGTGCTCTGACAGGGGATGAATATGTCGTTACAGGCAGTGAAAAATTCATGGAACCCAGGGTATGCCGCGACCGGTTCCGGCGTTTTGAAAGACGCGCCAGAGTGAAGCATCACAATTTTCATGTCCTGCGCCATACATTTTCCACGACCTGCGTGGAGCGCGGCATCAGTATTAAAATTCTCAGCGAAATCCTTGGACATTCTGATATAAAGATTACCCTTCAGCGGTATGTACACCCCTCACTGGAATCGAAAAAAGCGGAAATAAACAAACTGCCAACTTTTATGAGCCGCAGGCAGGAATAAATAAGCTCTTCCGATATATGGAAAACCAGAGCAGACGAAGATGCATGCGTCAGAAAAATGAAACCTGGAAGCATTCAGAGTGGTCAGTTTTCGTGGTCAGAAAAACTCCTTTGAAGCAGAAAAGCCGCAGGAGAAAGGGCTTCGGGATGGTTACTCCCTTAGTATTTTACTAAGGGACAGCCCTGATGCGCGGGAACAATCCGGCCTGCATATGGTCCGGTCTTCTTGGGTGAATTTTATACCCAAACCGCGCAGATGTACAGAATATATTTTCCAGGGGTCAGAGCTCTGGTACAAATTCCTGTCACTGGCCACATGTCGCTTCGCCGCTGTTACTGGTAAAGGATGTCATCTTATTTCAGCCTGCCCAAAAACGGACAGGATGGCGAAGCTATGCGTTTTTTCGGAGGTGAGGATGTTGGAAGTTGAACTGTATGATCATAACCAGTCAGCATATGACGCTGCCGTGGCTATGATGGAAAAGACCGGAAAGGCGGCTGTCATCCATCCGACAGGGACTGGGAAATCATTCATCGGATTCCGGCTCTGTGCAGACTATCCGGAAAAACAGATCCTCTGGCTTTCCCCTTCGGAATACATCTTCCGTACACAGCTGGAAAACCTGCAGGCAGAAACCGGCGGCGAAATCCCGGAGAACATCTGCTTCTGTACTTATGCGAAGCTGATGCTGATGGCTGATGCGGAAATTACGGAAATGGCTCCGTCCTATATCATCCTGGATGAGTTTCACCGCTGCGGCGCAAAAATGTGGGGGCAGGGGGTGCTGCGGCTCCTTTCTGCATTTCCGGAAGTCCCGGTTCTCGGGCTGTCTGCCACTAATATCCGTTATCTGGACAACCAGCGGGATATGGCCGATGAACTTTTTGACGGGAATATCGCTTCTGAAATGGGCCTTGGCGAGGCGATTGTCAGGGGAATCCTGAATCCTCCCAAATACGTCCTTTCTGTTTATTCCTGGCAGAAGGATTTGATAATGTATGAGAAGCGCATCTGGCAGAGCAGGAACAAGCTGGTCCGGGATGAGTGTGAGCGGTATCTGGAGGAGCTGCGCCGTGCCCTGGATATGGCGGATGGGCTGGATGTTATTTTTGATAAACATATGGCAGACCGGACAGGGAAGTATATTATCTTCTGCTCAAGCAAGGAGCATATGGATGAGATGATGCGACACGTGGATTGGTTTGCGAAGGTAGATGCACATCCACATGTCTACTCCCTCTATTCCAGCGACCCGGGGGCTGACCGGGAGTTTGACGATTTCCGGAATGACCATGACGACACGCATCTGCGGCTCCTCTACTGCATTGATGCACTGAACGAAGGAGTCCACATCGAAGATATCAGCGGGGTCATCCTTTTGCGGCCGACGGTTTCCCCGATTGTCTACAAGCAGCAGATCGGCAGGGCTTTGTCGGCAAGCAGGAAGAAAAATGCCGTTATCTTCGACATTGTTGCAAATTTAAATTCCCTGTGGAGCGTCAGTGAGATTGAAGAGGAGATGCAGCTGGTCACGTCCTATTACCGAAGTCTTGGGGAGGGTGGGATGATCGTTAACGAGCATTTCCGGATTATCGATGAGATGCATGACTGCCGCGTCCTGTTTGAAAAGCTGAATGACACGCTGTCTGCGTCCTGGGACTTGATGTTTGAACAGGCAGAAGCTTTTTACAGGGAAAACGGGAACCTGGAAGTCCCTTACCGATATGTTACGGAGGATGGCTACGCCCTCGGCAACTGGATTTCTAACCAGAGAAAACTTCGGAAAGGAAAAATTTCCGGTTCACTTTCGGAAGAGCGTATCCGCAGGCTTGATTCCATCGGCATGCGCTGGGAGGCTGTAAATGACCTGGCCTGGGAAAGGAACTATGCTGCGGCAAAACGGTACCATGATAAATACGGGAACCTGAATCCGTCGGCAAAGTATGTGGATGAAGAAGGGGTTGCCCTGGGTGCATGGATCTCTGATATACGTGCCTGTGAAAATGCCGGGGCACGCCAGAAGTACCTGACTCCCGAACGGATCCAGAAACTGAATGATCTGGGCATGGTCTGGGATGCTTTGGACTATTTCTGGGAACGAAACTATGCGGCTGCTTACCGGTATTACCTGGAAAACCGCAACCTGGATGTCCCGGCCGGATATGTGACCGAAGATGGGATCCGCCTTGGTACATGGATCTACCGGCTCCGTTCCCTGCGTGCCGGAACTGCAAAAGGAACCCCGCCTGATGAAGACCAGGTGAAAAGGCTGGATGCGATCGGTATGAACTGGGAAAATCAGTTTGAAAACAAATGGGAAAAGGGGTTCCAGGCAGCTACTGATTATATGAAAGAATACGGAAATCTGATGGTTCCGACAAAGTATGTTACTAAAAACGGCCTGCATCTGGGAACCTGGATAACGCGGCAGCGTGACCAGTATAAAAAAGGGCGGCTTTCCGAGGAACGCACCCGGCGGCTGGATAAGCTCTGCGAAAACTGGCGGGCGGATAGCTGGAGTGTAAGATATGCTTTGATAAAAGAATGGTACATGGAGAAAGGAAGCCTGAATATTCCAAAAGAGGCTTCCGTTAAGGGAGTTCGGATTGGGGCATGGATCATCAGGCAGAAAAAGCAGATGAAAGCCGGAAATCTTACAGAGGAACAAACTCAGCTTCTTTCAGAACTCCCGTTAGAACAGGTGGCGGTATCAAATGAGAAAAAATGAATCAAGATGTATTTGGCAGCGGCAGAATGCAGGAATGAGTATGGTATGAAAAATACAGCATATCATTACAAGATTATACAGTTTCGTGTTTTTTTATGACGATGCCAAGCGTAGTTGAACTGACTTTCCATGCAGGCGATTATAGCAGTGAAAGAGAGAAAATCCCTGCCTGATAAATACTTTGGCTAATAAAAACAGGTCGGCTTTTCGCGTCGGAAGCTGCCTGAAACGAAAGAGAGTGGGTTATGTATCAAATAGAAACAGAAGGCTGGCTCAAGCATTATGATTTTATCCTCCTCGATCTGATCTGCCTTCATATCGCCTTTGTTCTGGCCTATGCGGCCAGCGGTCAGGGATGGAATCCTTACCAGAACGCATTGTACCGGAACATGTCGATCTTCCTGACGCTGTCCGATTTGCTGGTCATTTTTTCCATGGACACGCTAAAGGGCGTCCTGAAGCGCGGCAAGCACGCCGAATTTCTTTTCACCTCCAGACACATGGCCGTGCTGATGGCGGTCGCGCTCCTGTATCTGTTTCTTTTGCAGCAGGGAGGTGCCTACTCGCGGCGGGCTCTGATTCTCACTTTTGTCTTCTACGCAGTACTGACCTGGACGATTCGTTTCCTGTGGAAAAGCGTATTGGTCAAACACCGGGCGACCGGAGGTGATCGCTCCCTGCTGATTGTCACCTCCTCTGACATCGCAGAAGAGGTGATCGGGAATCTGAAAAAGAATAATTATGCCGGATACACCATCTCAGGTGTGGTGCTGATCG
>JAJQCQ010000067.1:0-36316 GCA_021202635.1 Lachnospiraceae bacterium
GTATACAGGTAAATCCACGTTGGTGCAAATGTGAGGTCACTTCATATTATCTAAAGGCTGTTTTTTCATTTCGGGATGGGCGGGCGCTGGACATCCAGCGGATGTCCGTTTAGCGCCGACCGAAGTGAAACGGAGACGCCCATCAAGCCACAGACATATGACGCGTTAGCGGCATATAGCCTGCATCGCAGGCGGTCTGCGGCCTGCTGTTCTGAATAGTTACCAGAATTGTAATTTTTCAGCGGATGTAGGCGTATTATACCCACATTTTTCGCTAAAATCAACCGATTTTTTGACCCAAAACCCGTCCGAACGCATTGCTTTTTCTTGCATTTTCAAGATTTCGCCAAAGGGATTTCAGGGGGCACAAGATGTAGTAAACCGTTCAGAGCAGCATCAAAATGAAAAAAAGCCCGTGCAGATTTATCTGCAAAGGGCTGTTTTTTCTATATAATCCTTCAGAAATTCATACATCTGCCCCTCGGTCGGCGGACACCCGTTCAGATGATGGGTAAATCCGGCTGTACAGCGGCCGATGCCAAGCTTCCCTGTCTTGCCCTGATACCCCTGGCCGATGCAGATTTTTTCATCCAACCGCTCCAGAAGTCCATCCTGGCGCAGCATTTCCAGCGCCGGGATCAGGTAGCCATAACAGGCGCTGCAGGATTCCACTTCACAGACTGCATCCTCCAGCTCCACGATCTTGTGTTCTCTGGGGAGATCTTCCTGTTCCGGCTGTGAGCCGCAGGTCGTGATACGCGCCTGCGAAAGATCCGCACTGCCGACGCCGAGCTGCTCCGCCATGCGCACGTAAGGCACCTGATCGACGGTATAGTGCAGCAGCTGACAGACATACGCATCCACCAGCACCGGGTCCCGCGCGGCCATGATACAGTTGCGCACGACGGGATTGCCGCCGTCCTCAAAATCCAGATCTCCGCAGATGTGATCGACGACGATGAAGTCCTGGCGGATGCCCGCGTTCAGGTGAGCGATGGGCTTATGCAGCCCCATGGCGTGAAAACGGCGTTTTTCTTTGTTGGGAATCAGGCCCTTCATATTTTTCAGCGCACAGGTGATACGGGTCTGGCAGTGCCCCTTGAGCACCGGCACATTGATCAGAAAATCAAACTGCCGCACGCAGCCGCACAGGTTCAGCTGCATTCCCGCGCAGTCCTTTTCAAAGACAGAATCCCGCTGCGCGTCCAGCAATTCCACACCGTACTGCCCGGCCAGCCGGTCATAGCCGCAGACGCGCATCACATCTGAGGTCTTTTCTCCCACCCAGGAGCCCTCGGCGATCACGATATTCCGGTAGCCATCCTCCTGCAAATATTCGATGATGCCGGCGACAATCTCCGGATGCGTAGTCGCGCCGCAGGAAGCCGGAGAGGCGGACACCAGATTCGGCTTTATGCCAATCCGGCTGGCCTTATCCGCCGGAAGCAGCCCGTGCAGACCGGCCCGCTTTAAAAGCTCCCGCGTCATCTCCCGGTAGTCTGTCCCATAGATCTTCAGGATTTCCTTTCTCTCCATGATTCCGTCCTCTCTCACTGCCTGTATATTTTACGCTGCATTAATACTCTTTTTCGATCGTTTCCAGACCATAAGTCTCAAGGAATCCGGCCAGCTCACGCGCATCGCGGATAAACATGACTTCCTCGAATTTTCCGGTCTCACGATTCTTAAATCCGGCCACCTGCTCCCCATTGCAGATGCTGCACCTTAAGACCGGCTTATAGACCGCCGGATCGTAGCTCTTTTGCGGCCGTAGCTGCTGTTTGTTATCCTGTGTTCTTTTTCTTCCAAACATACTGTATTCCCCCTGTCCCGGTTTCTCGAAGCATGCGGATGGTTTTCCCTCTGTCTCTCTCAGAATGCAGCTGAACGTATCGCCGCGCTTCCCCCAGAATATGTCTGAGCAATCGCTGTCCCTTTCGCCGCATACGGATGACCACAGTCACAGGCGTAAATACAGGCGCAGTACCCATGTGCCCAGAAAGGCTTCGCAGGCACATCCAAGAAGGCAGAATGCAGCCAGACGGGTCAGCTCGAGGGCATCCCGTCTTTGCAGCTTCCCAACCGGCCCCTGAAACGGCTCCGGCGCCCTGCGCCTTCTCTGAAGCCAGGCGGACAGTTCTCTTTTCCAGAGAACCGCGTAAATCATCCACTGGGGAAAAATGCAGCAGCAAAACTGCGCAATCCCACGGAACCCGCTGCGTCGGCAAAAAAGCGCCAGCAGCATCGCACCCGACGCGGTAATCCACCAGGCATAGCCCAGATGGAAAAAAATCCCCAGAGTCGTAAAGCTGCTCATCCACAGAAGCAGCAGTACCGGCATCCGCACCGATACCACATAAGAAAAAAGCTCCCACACGTTTACGCTAAGGTTCCCGTAAACCCGGAAGCTGTAGCTGCTGGCCAGCCCGGCGTAATTGCCGCTGCCCATCTGCAGCAGTCCCGGCAGAGCGCTGCCGGTCAGAAGTCCCAGCGCTAAAAACAGGAAAACCGGCAGCAGGCTGCGCCATGTCCGGTACCGGCCGTCCATCTGACTCATAGAAATCCCCGTCTCACGGCTTTGCCTCATTCTATGCGGGAAATTCTTTTTTCATTACACCTCTACCTTTGCCTCGATCTCTTCCTCTGCCTCGGCTTTGAAGTCTTCCATCTGCACGGTACTGACCTCGGGCAGATCCTCCAGAGAGTGCAGGCCAAAATGCCGCAGGAATTCCTCTGTCGTCCCGAAAAGAATCGGGCGTCCGGGCGCATCCAGACGCCCCATCTCTGTGATCAGATTGAATTCCACCAGCCGGTTGACCGCGTGATCGCTCTTTACTCCGCGTATTTTTTCAATCTCCAGCTTCGTGATCGGCTGCTTGTAGGCAATAATAGAAAGCGTCTCCATGACGACATCGGTGAGCACCAGCTTCCGGGGCTGCTTCGACAGGCGGATCAGGCATTCACAGAATTCTTTTTTTGTACAGAGCTGCCATGCACCGTCCAGCTCTGTCAGCTCGATCCCGCGGTCCTCCTGCCGGTAGCGGTCGCCCAAATCCCGGATCAGCTTTTCTGTCGTCTCTGCATCCTGCTCGATCGCTGCCGCGATCTTCTCCGTCTCCACCGCATCTCCCATGGCAAACAGGATCGCTTCAATCGCGGCTTCCGCCTTTCGTCTGTCCATCTGTATCATCACTAACCCTTTCCCGGTCCTGATCAGACCAGCCGCAAAAACCGGTCATTCATAATCCGCCATAAACTCGTCCATCTCTTCCTCTTCCGGGTCGCCGCCGACCCAGGACAGACTGATATCCGCGAAGGTCTCTGTCTGCACGACCTCTACCCGGCCTTCCTTCATCAGCTCCAGAAGAGTCAGAAAGCTGACGATCTTATACTGCTTCCCTGACCGCAGAGACAGAACCTCAAAAAAGCTGCAATTCTTTTTTTCGAAGATATACCGCCCGACAAACCGCATCGTCTCGCCCAGGTTTACCTCTTCCTTTTCCAGACGGCCAAATTGACTGCGGACCGGGTCGATGCGGTTCTCCTGGCGCTTCATAATATCACAGAACACGGCGTAAAGCTTCTCCAGCGTCACATCCGAGAGGACCTCGTCCACATCCACCGGCTCGCGGTAGGACGCCACCTCCGCCGGAATCGACGCTTCCTTAAAATAGTGCCCGCTGGCGTCATTCATGCGGTCCCGCAGCTCATAAGACATAAATTTGTACAGTTTGTATTCGAGAAGCTTCTGAACCAGCTCCTCGCGCGGGTCTACCTCCTCGCCCTCCTCAGTCACCTCCGGGGGAAGAAGCATCCGCGACTTGATGTCCAGCAGCGTCGCCGCCATCACCAGAAATTCGCTCATCACATCCAGGGTCTCGCCGGAGAGATGACTGATGTATTCCATATACTGGTCCGTGATCTCCACGATCGGGATATCGTAGATGCTGACTTTATTTTTTTCAATCAAATGCAGAAGCAGATCGAGCGGTCCCTCGAATTTCTCCAGCTTCACCGGGATTCCCATAGGCTTGTCCTTTGTTTTGTACGATGATTGCAGCTACGTTTTCCAGCACATTCGGTTCTGCGTAAAATAAAAATACGGTAATTATTCAGAACAGCAGGCCGCAGACCGCCTCCGTCAGAGAAAGTCAAGCACGACCAGCTCCGGCGGATTGTTGACGCGCAGGCAGATCGAATGGCTGCCGAGGCCCGCGCTCACGACCATCTTTTTATCCTCAAGTGTATACAGTCCCTTATCATACTTCGGAAACAGCCGCAGCTGCGGGCTGACGACGCCGCCCAGACCGGGCAGGCGCACCATACCGCCGTGCAGGTGTCCGGACAGAGTCAGGTCCGCGCCCCATGCCGCGTATGCGTCGAAATAAGCGGGCGAATGCGCCAGCAAAAGCTGGTATCCGCTCGCAGCCGGCCTGCCAAGCAATTCTTCGATCCGCTCTCTGGTAAGCTTCCCGGTACGCAGGCGGCCGTAACATTCCTGCGGAAGGTCCAGTCCCCAGATATGGAGCCGCATCCGGTGGATCTCGATCTCATCAGAGGCATTTGTCAGAAGATGTACGCCGCTGCTCTGGATAGTCTCGGTGTATTTTTCATACTGATCTCCGTATTCCTTCGTATGATCCCTCAGCCGGTCCTCGTGGTTGCCGTTCACGTAAAACACCGGGTATTTTTTTGTCAGCTCATTCAGAAGGGCGACCGCAGCGTCCATCTGCGGCTCCTTTGAGGCCGTAATCATGTCTCCGGCCATCAGCACCACAGCCGGATTTTCATTGCGAATTTCCTGAAGCAGCCTGCTGTTGCCCTCCCCGTAGGAGCAATTATGCAGATCTGCCAGAAATACAGCGGTAAACGGCTTATCCGGTCCCCGCTGCCTGTCGTCCACGCGAATGCGGTATCGTGTGATTTTAAAATCTGACATACTCCCGCGTATCCTTTCAATATTTCTCATTCTTTTCAGCTAACAGGATTATAACACACTTTCAAATATTAGAAAACCTCTTTCTTTGACACGGCACTTTCATCCCAGCAGCCATTTTCCCCAGGCCTGCCCCAGGTAGTCCGTATAGCCCGCTTTGGGGGCATCTTCCGCCATCACAACCGGGACGCTGCCGATCCGGACGCCGTTCAGCGTGTACACATACGCACCGACCTGGTCCCCTTTTTCCAGAGGAGCCTGTATCGTCTCCTTCCACTCCAGAGATTTCGCGATCTGGGAAAAATCCTCTCCGGATGTACTCAGATAAGAAAACTCCCCGTCCAGGCAGACGGCAAATTTCTCCTGTATTGTACCCCGAACGGTGATCTGAGGAAGCGTGGGCACTTCTTCATCATAATAAAGAGAACAGAGGGAAAAGCCATAGCCCAGGAGGGTGGCCGCATCGGAAAACCTGGTTTTCGAATCCGGCGCCGTCAGCACTACACTGATGAGGCGGATGCCGTCACGCCTGGCCGTCGCGCTCAGGCAGTATTTCGCATAGCTCGTGCTGCCGGTCTTGAGGCCATCGCAGCCATCGTAAGCGCGCAGGAGCTTATTGGTATTCGTCAGCGTAAAGACGCTGCTCCCCTGCGCCGTCTCGTGTGTGATGTCCTCCATCCAGATACTGGAATATTCCGTGACCTGCGGATAATGGGAAAGCAGCTCCCTGGACATGAGCGCCACATCGCGCGCGGAAGTATAATGCTCCACAGAATCCGTGAGTCCGCAGCAATCCACGAAGTGCGTATTCTCCATGCCAAGCTCCGCCGCCCGCTCGTTCATCCGCTCCACAAAGGCCTCCTCTGTACCGGCGATTTTCTCCGCCATCGTCACCGCCGCGTCATTGCCGGACGCGATGATGATGCACTTCAAAAGCGTCTCAATCGTCTGCGTTTCTCCCGTTTCCAGAAATACCTGTGAGCCGCCCATCGATTTGGCATAAGCACTGGTCACGGCCTCGTCTGTCAGGCAGATTTCTCCCCGCTCGATCGCCTCAAAAATGAGCAGAATGGTCATGATCTTGGTCACGCTCGCCGGATGGACACGGGTGTCGGCGTCCTTCTCGTACAAAACCGTTCCCGTCGACACCTCCATCACCAGGGCATGCGGCGTCTCGATCTCCGGCTCGGAAGCAGCGGATGCCGCCCCGGCCGGAAGAGAGGAGAAAAGCAAAAGCACCGCAAGAAACCACCGTAAAACTCGTTTCATACATACACGTCCTGCGTTTCCTTGGTACATTTTATGCGGCAGAATTCAAAAACATGTCTGCCATTCTCACCGGATGGTGCTGGCCGGCTCTCTTTGTGATCGAACCGGGGAACGTGCCCCGCGCAGCGCATGAAAAATCCCCGGCATATAATGACCGGGGATCTCACATTTGTCTCAATCCTTTTTACTGAAACGAAAACACAGCATTAATTGTATTTTCTTTTGCGAGCAGCTTCTGACTTTTTCTTACGACGAACGCTCGGCTTCTCGTAATGCTCTCTTTTGCGAATCTCCTGCTGGATACCAGCCTTTGCGCAGTTTCTCTTGAAACGGCGTAAAGCGCTGTCCAGTGATTCGTTTTCTTTTACGATCACATTTGACATTGTCTCACACCTAACCTCCCTCCAGTTGTAGATTGTGCAAGACACAACTGTCCGGGTAATTTTATTAGTTACTGTCACACCATTTTCAACCCTGGCCACGAAACAACTATATGGCAGGCTGTGACCAATAACTTTTATTGCACTACTGCAAGTATACCATAATTTCCGCTTTCGTCAACTACTTTTTGTTATACAGTTCCAAACCGTCTGCGGCCTGTTGTTCGGAATATTTCCTTTTTCAGTCCTTCACCTGCGCCGCCAGCACTTCCTTTGCCTTCTCCAGTGCAGCTTCCACACCGGCCGGATTCTTGCCGCCGGCCTGAGCCATATTCGGACGTCCGCCGCCGCCGCCGCCGACCAGGGCCGCGATGCCTTTGATGAGGTTGCCCGCGTGGGCGCCCTTCTTCATCGCTCCATCGGTCGCCATCGCCATCAGGCTGACCTTCCCATCGGTCACGGACGCCAGCAATACCACGCCCTCGCCGATCTTCTCCCGCAGCGAATCTCCCAACTCGCGGAGGCCATTCATGTCCACACCCTCCAGCCTTGTCGCGAGCAGCTTCACGCCCTTCACATCACATACCTGGTCAGAGACGTCGCCCAGCGCATCCTTTGCCAGCCTGCTTTTGAGGGACTCGTTCTCGCTGTTTGCCGCCTTCAGCTCGGCCTGCAAAGATACAATCTTCTCATGGACACCGGCCGGGGTGGTCTTCAGAAGCTTCGCCGCATCGGCCAGCTCCTGCTCCAGCTTTCTGTAATACGCGAACACGCCCTCGCCGGTCAGTGCCTCGATGCGGCGCACGCCGGCCGCCACACCTGCCTCGGAAACGATCTTGAAGGTCGTGATCACGGAAGTATTTGCTACATGTGTACCGCCGCAGAGCTCCTTGGAAAAATCGCCCATCGATACCACACGCACCTCATCGCCGTATTTCTCACCAAAGAGAGCCATCGCGCCGGTCTTCTTCGCATCCTCGATGCTCATAATATCTGTCACCACCGGGAGTGCCGCCGCGATCTCACGGTTCACCAGCTCTTCCGTCTTCGCAATCTCCTCTGCTGTCATCGCCTGGAAATGCGCAAAGTCAAAGCGCAGGCGATCCGGCGTCACGAGGGAGCCCTTCTGCTCTACATGGGAGCCGAGCACCGTCTTCAGCGCCTTCTGCAGAAGATGGGTCGCGCTGTGGTTGCGGCAGGTATTCGTCCTTCCGGCCTCATCAACCGTAAGCGTCACGAGATCGCCCGTCTTGATCATGCCCTCTGCCATATAGCCGACATGGCCGTATTTGCCGCCGAGCAGATGAATCGTATCCTCGACCACAAAGCGTCCGGCCGCGCAGGTGATCTCACCCTTGTCGCCTTCCTGGCCGCCCATGGTGCCGTAGAACGGCGTCTGCTCCGTAATCACCGTGCCACGCACGCCCTCGGTCAGTGCCTCAGTCAGCTCGGTATCGGTCGTAAGGATGGTAATCTTCGAATCGCAGGTCAGCCGGTCATAGCCGACGAACTCTGTGGTCACCGTCGCCGGGATCTGGTCATACACCGTCGCGTCCGCGCCCATATAATTGGTCGTCGCGCGGGCTGCGCGGGCCTTCTGACGCTGCTCCTGCATGCAGGCTCCGAAGCCGTCCTCGTCAATCGTATAGCCCTTTTCTTCCAGGATCTCCTTTGTCAGATCCAGCGGGAACCCATAGGTGTCGTAAAGAACGAAGGCGTCTCTGCCTTCCAGCGTCGTCTTACCCTCCGCCGAAAGCTTCCCTTCCATATCATTCAAAATGGAGAGTCCCTGGTCGATCGTGCGGCTGAACTTCTCCTCCTCCTGGGAGAGAACCTTAAAGATAAATTCTTTTTTCTCCTCCAGCTCCGGATAACCGGCTCTGGAGCCCTCGATCACGGTCTCGGAAAGCTTCGAGAGGAAGCTGCCCTCGATGCCAAGCATCCGTCCATGGCGCGCCGCGCGGCGGATCAGACGGCGCAGCACGTAGCCGCGGCCTTCATTGGACGGCATGATACCGTCTGAAATCATAAATGTAGAGGAACGGATATGATCCACAATCAGACGGATCGAGATATCCTTCTTCTCATCGGTCTTATAGACTGTCTTCGCGACCTCGCACACCTTATCGCGCAGTGCCTGGATGGTATTCACGTCAAATATGGAGTCCACCTCCTGCACCACAACCGCTAGACGCTCCAGCCCCATGCCGGTATCAATGTTCTTCTGCTTCAGGGTCTCGTAATTGCCATTGCCATCATTTTCAAACTGGGTAAAGACATTGTTCCAGACCTCGATGTAGCGGTCACAATCGCAGCCGACTGTGCAGGTCGGTTTTCCGCAGCCGTACTTCTCCCCCCGGTCATAGTAAATCTCCGAGCAGGGGCCGCAGGGACCTGCGCCGTGCTCCCAGAAATTATCCTCCTTGCCGAAGCGGAAAATCTTCTCTGCCGGAATGCCGATCTGGTCGTGCCAGATGTCCCACGCCTCATCGTCGTCCAGATAGACCGACGGATACAGGCGCTCCGGGTCAAGTCCTACCACCTCGGTCAGAAATTCCCACGACCAGCCGATCGCCTCTTTTTTGAAATAATCGCCAAAGGAAAAATTGCCAAGCATTTCAAAAAAGGTACCGTGGCGTGCAGTCTTTCCGACATTCTCAATATCACCCGTGCGGATGCATTTCTGACAGGTCGCCACCCTCCGTCTCGGCGGAATCTCCGCGCCTGTAAAATAAGGCTTCAAAGGCGCCATGCCCGCATTGATCAGCAGCAGACTGTTGTCATTGTGCGGTACCAGCGAAAAGCTGTTCATCACCAGATGATCCTTGCTCTTAAAGAAATCCAGGAACATCTGTCTTAATTCATTTACTCCATATTTTTTCACAACCAAGTACTCCTTTTTCTTTTGATCGTACCAAAACCGATAGCAATCCGTTTTCCGGAACCAATGATATCACAGTGTTTTGGCCATTTCAACAGGAAATCTGCCATCCGCTGCGTAAAAACCATTGAAAAACTCACAGTTCGCTGATCACATCCTCCGCCAGGTCCTCCCCATCCGCGGCGCCCGTCGCCAACTGGTCGCAGCGCTCATTTTCCGGGTGTCCATTGTGTCCTCTGACCCAGTTCCAGGTGATCTGATGCGGCTTTGCCGCAGCCAGCAGCCGTTTCCAGAGGTCGACATTTTTGACCGGCTCGCTTTTGCCGCTTTTGCGGTCCTTCCGCTGCCAGTTGTTCCGCAGCCAGGCATCGAGCCAGTGCTGATTGAACGCGTTGACCAGATACTGGGAATCCGAATACAGGTCTACCTCGCAGGGGCGGTTCAGCGCCTCCAGCCCTACGATCGCGGCCATCAGCTCCATGCGGTTGTTTGTCGTTTTCTGATACCCCTGCGCATACTCCCGCTCATGAAGCCTGCCGCTGGGGTCCGTATACTGCAGGATCACCCCGTATCCGCCCGGCCCGTCCGGATTTCCGCGCGCGGCGCCGTCTGTATAAATTTTTACGTACATTACTGATCGCCCTCGCCTTCCGCCAGCCGGTGCGCCCCGGTTTCGTCGTCCGTTCCATCGGACGGCGGCGCCTGGGTGAGCAGCGCGCGAATCTGCGCCGCAACACGCCTGGCGCGGGCCGCATCCTGTCCGCTGGAGCTCACACCGGCCACAACTGTCTCATCATAGGCAAGCACCGGAAAATAAAAATCACATCTGGTCTTATCATTACAGACATTCACAGGAATCCCTGCTTCTTTACACGCGGTATAGATGGCCTGGTTCAGCCTGCGGTCATTCGTCGCCGCGATCACAAGGGCCGCGCCCAGGATATCCTCCTTCTCAAACCGTTTGCGCCAGATCTCGATCCGTCCGGCCGCCTCCAGATCCCGCAGCTCCGGGTTTACCTCCGGCGCGATCACCACCAGGCGGCCGGCAAAATCCGCCAGAGCACGGATCCGCCGCTTGGCAATAGTACCGGCCCCCACGACCACGATTTTCTCTTCCGAAAGATCCACAAAGATCGGAAAGTATTTTTTTCTCTTTTTTTCCATGTATTCACCTGCCCGTCCCGTCAGCATTCACTACTTTACAGATCAACATTTTTTGTAAATCTCATAGATCAGCTTTTCTGATTTTTCCCAGCCAAGACAGGGATCGGTAATCGATTTTCCGTATATGTGCGGCTCAGAGCCGATTTTCTGCGCGCCGTCCTCGATGTAGCTCTCAATCATAAAGCCCTTGATCATCGTACGCAGCTCCGGCGAATAGCTGCGGCTGTGAAGCACCTCTTCGACAATCCGGATCTGTTCAAGGTATTTTTTGCCGGAATTGGAGTGGTTCGTGTCCACCACTACCGCCGGGTTCGCCAGATCGCGTTCCTCGTACATCTCATGCAGCAGCTTCAGGTCTTCGTAATGATAATTCGGGATCGTGCCTCCGTGCTTATTTGTCGCGCCGCGCAGCACCACATGCGCCAGCGGATTCCCGGTCGTGTTGACCTCCCAGCCGCGGTAAATAAATGTGTGCTTCGCCTGCGCCGCCACCACAGAGTTCAGCAGGACGGAAAGATCGCCGCTGGTCGGGTTCTTCATCCCGGCCGGCACATCCATGCCGCTGACTGTCATCCGGTGATGCTGATCCTCAACGGAGCGGGCGCCGATCGCCACATAAGAAAGCAGGTCGTCCAGATAGCGGTAATTCTCCGGGTAGAGCATCTCATCCGCGGAAGTCAGTCCGGTCTCCTCGATCACACGGGTGTGGAGAGAACGCACCGCCACCAGTCCGGCAAATACATCGGGCTGCTTCTCCGGATCCGGCTGGTGAATCATCCCCTTGTACCCCTCTCCTGTCGTACGGGGTTTGTTCGTATAAATACGCGGAATCAGGATCAGGCGGTCACCTACCCGATCCTGTACCTTAGCCAGCCGATGGACGTAATCCAGCACCGGCTCCGGGGCATCCGCAGAGCACGGCCCGATGATGACCAGAAACTTATCTGACTTTCCTGTGATGACATCCCGAATCTCAGCGTCACGCTGCTTCTTTACTTCAACCACCTTCTCCGGAAGAGGGTATTCTTTTTTCACCTCAGCCGGAATCAGAAGTTTTTTCACAAAATTCATAGACATAGCTGTTTACCTCTAACTATATTTGCGTGCAGAGCACGCAGCATTAACCGCTAGACAGTATAATATAATTTTTTCAAAAAGTCGATATGATTTTTACAGTGGAGTTCAATTAAGGTTGTGGTTTTTAAAAAAAGTGGTATAATAGTGTGACTCGAAGTAATATGCGTGTTACTGCTCACCACCCGGCCACACACCTGCGGCGTGGTCTGAGCCAAAAACGCAGGGAAAGCATTTGCGCCGCCTGCGGCAAACCAAAGAGCTGCACGCGGCGCATAAGGGAGAGAATCATGAGGGCAATAGACGAAAAGGAAGGATTTTTTCATGAACCAAACCAATGACAGAACCGCCTCCGGGGAGGACCGGATTTTCACAATACCTAATGCCATGTCGATGTTCCGCATTCTGCTGATTCCGGTCATTGTCTGGCTATACGTTGGAAAACAGCAATATCTGTACGCTTTTCTGGGCCTTTTGCTGTCCGGAGCGACGGATCTTCTGGACGGGTGGGTTGCCCGCGGATTTCATATGGTCAGCAAGCTGGGAAAGGTGCTGGACCCGATCGCGGACAAGCTGACACAGGTCTCTCTGCTGATCTGTATCATGCTGGAGCGGCGCCGTGTGACCATTCTGGTCGTTCTTATGTTTGTAAAAGAATTTATCATGGCCATCACCGGTCTGAAGGTTCTCAAAAAAACCGGCGAACCCTACAGCGCCAAATGGCATGGAAAGATCAACACGTTTCTGCTGGATTTCACCGTAATACTGCACGTGCTCTGGCGGGAGATGCCCGTATGGCTGTCAACCGTTCTGATCGTCGTGTGCGCCGGCTTCATGATCTTTTCCCTGATCGAATACTGGATTCAGAACCGAAAGCTGAGTCAGGGCTGAACCGGCAGGTTCTTTGCCTGACTCTGTTAAAAATCGAGCAGGAGACGGCTTTCCGATCTCCTGCTCGATTTTTATGCCCTTATTCTGCTGCTTTCTCTTTCGCTTTCTTTTCCGGATGTTCACGTGGTTCTGTTTTTTCTTCTTTCTCCACTTTTTCCATCTTTACCTCAAGTCCCAGGCAGATCCTCTGCATGCGCCCAAACATCTCAAGCTCCAGATAGGCTCTCCGCTTGTGATAATCAATCTTCTGAATCAATGCCTCTTTGCCAATCAGCGGACCGGACAGAATCCTTACCTGATTTCCCTCGAGAATGCCCTTCGAAATCTCCACGATCTGCTTCTCACCGCCGAATTTCTGCATGAAAAGAACTTCTTCTTCGGTAAGCGGCACAATCTCGTCCCCTGTTCCGAGAATTTTGGTCATCCCCTGGACCCGCTTCAGCCGAAACCGCAGCTCATCGAGTTCATCCGTAACCATAAAAATATAGCCTGGAAACAAGACCTTCTTCAGCAGATTCCATTTTCCGTGAAGCTTTCTCTGCTCTTCATAGTATGGGATAAAACATTGCTGCAGCACACTCTTAGGGATCAGTGTTTCACACTGTGTTCGTATTTTCTCTTCTGAGCCAGTCTGAACCTGCATTACATACCACAATAATCTCTCCTCCAACATTTATAATCCATTTGATCATTCAACAATAACGCCATCATACCTTATTTTCCCCATAAATTCAATCAATTTTCTCAATTCGTGCAATTTTGTCACAATCCGTGTTGCAAAAAGATCCCTGGCTGTATTTTTCCAGGGATCTTTCTTCTAAGCTGCTTCTGATTTCCTTTTTTTTCGGGTAAATCTGTTCTTTTTCCTGCGGATTTTTCAGAGGTTTGTAATCAATCTGCCGATATTACTCCGGCAGAGCCTTCAGCGCCTGCGCGATCAGCCCCGCTGTACCTTCCACGCCGAAGCGGGAGCTGTCTATCATCAGGTCACAGCAGTCCCGCGGGGAACGGATATCCGGACAATACTTCCGCTGATAATAGGTGCGCGCCATGTCGACCTCCCGTATCATGCGGCGCGCGGTCTTCTCGTCCATCATCAGCGTATCCACACAGTTTTTCAGACGCGCTTCGTACGGCGCGTAAATGTATACGCTCAGATGGTGCGGAAAGTCCCGCAGGATATAATCGCTGCAGCGCCCCACAATGATACAGGAACCTTTGTTGGCCGCATCCAGGATAATGTTTTTTTCCGTCTCAAATATTTCATCATTGATATTGTAGGTCGTCAAACTCATCCGGTCTTTTTTTCGCAGGAAAAAGGAGCTTTTCGCCGTCTCTTCCTCATCGCTGACCAGCGAGATGGGATGCCCGGTCCGTTTTGCCGCAGCCTCCACGATATCTCTGTCCCAGAATTCCACGCCCAGCTTTTCCGACAGGGTCTGCGCCACCGTGCGGCCAAGAGAAGCAAATTCCCGTGAAATCGTAATCACAAACTGTTCCATCGTCCTTCCTCCTGTTTCTCAGCTCGTAGCTGTTCCATACCTTCCTGGTTCCATCGCTACAAGCCACACCCTGAATTCGCTGCCGTGCAGCTTCTGCTTTTATCTCGCCGCCACGACATCCGCCGGGCGCTTCGCGCCCTCTTTCATGCGTTTCTGCATATGTCTGACGACACAGGACAGAGTAAAGTTTATCACAAAATAGATCAAACAGGCAAACCCAAATAACACAAATACGTCAGAAACATTAATTACTCCTGTGCCATTGTAGCGGTTCGCGGAGCTCATGATCTGCTTGGTACGGGCCATCAGCTCAATGACCGCCACGTTTGCCAGATACGAGGAGTCCTTGATCGTGGTGATGACCTGCGACAGCAGGGTCGGAATTATATTCCGGTAGGCCTGCGGAAGAATGATATAAATCATGACCTGCACGGTATTAAAGCCCTGGGAATATCCCGCCTCAAACTGCCCCTGTGCCACGGAATTCAGACCGCCGCGCACGATTTCCGCTATGACAGAAGAGGTAAACAGAATCAGCGCCACCGCTCCCTTAAAGAGCAGCTTCACGTCCGCTGCCGAATTCAGGCCAAACATCTTCCGATTCAGAAAAAACGGAGTCGGACAGAATACCAGGCAGATAAAAATCCACAGAAGCAGCGGGGTATTTCGAAAGACTTCAATATAGACCGTCGCAATGATCCGGAAAATGCGTGTCCTGCCGGAATTGCAGTAATTGCGCACCAGAGCCAGGACCGAACCAATCAGAATACCGAACCCGACCGCTATCACGGAAATAATCAGGGTAAAGACGACTCCCCTCATCAGGTACTGCAGAATCGCAGTATTTTGCAGCATCGAAAGACTTGCTTTTAAATTACTCATGCGTTTTCCATTCCCTTCCCCAGGCGTATCCCCGCTTTACCAGTAAACCAGGGATACAAGCATACGATTCGGATCAATTCTGCGGCGCTCCGGTGCTTCCGCGGCCCGCGACCGCCACTCTCTGGTCACGCTGCTTCAGACGGCTCTCCCATGTGCTTGCCAGCTTCGAAAGCGGGAAACAGATCACAAAGAACAGCACGCCGCTCACCAGATACGCAGGGCCATACGCACCCCCTGTCGTCGCGCCGGTCACAAAGCTGTAGGTCAGCGAGATCAGGTCCGTTCCGCCAATGATATACAGGCAGGAGGTATTTTTGATCAGATTGACCACCTGGTTCACCATGGGAGGAAGAATGATTTTGATGCTCTGCGGAAGGATAATATAGTACATTTCCCCGAAGTAGCCAAACCCCTGTGACTGCGCCGCCTCAAACTGTCCCTTCGGAATCGCCTCTATGCCGGCCCGGATGACCTCTGCCATATAGGCGCCGTGGTAAATACCAAGCGAGACAATGCCCGTCCGGATAATCCCGATGCTGTGGCCGGAAAACGCAAGCGCGTAATACAGAAAGCAAAGCTGCAGCATCACCGGTGTATTCTGAACGAATTCCACGTAAATGCGGGAAATCGCCTTCAGCACCGGATTATGCCCGGTCGCAAACAGACCCAGCACGATGCCAATCACCATTGCCAGCAAAATGGCGAGAATGGCAGTCTGCACTGTAGTAGCAAGTCCGTGTAAAAAGGTCGCCCGGTATGTCCAGACCTTCAACCATGCGGATGCGGAAAAAATACCTGACATCGATTATCCTCCCAGTTCTACCATATTGCCCCGCAGAAAAGCCTTTCAGCCTTCCCGCGAGGCAATCGGAGTTAAAACATAAACAGAAAGCCTGCATCAATCAGTCGAGCGCATACTCCTCAATCAGCCCATCAATGGTGCCGTCATCCAGCCAGCGGTTGATCAGAATGTCTACATACGCAGAGAAGCCGGAATCCTTGGTCGTCGCTACGCCATACTCCTGCGGAGCAAATTCCGCATCAATATAAGAACGACCCTCAGTCTTATAGATCGCCAGGATGGACTTGTCTACACAGAACGCGTCTACCTCATCTGCCTCAAGAGCTGTCGAAATGGCCGGATAGTCATCATACTGACGGAAGGATACTCCCTCTGTCCAGAGTGCCGCGTCAAAGGTTTCTGCGTCATAATCATCGCCGCTGATCACTTCTGCCTCGATCATCGCCTCTACCAGAGACCGTGCAGAGGTCGAACCGGAGGAAACGCCAACCGTTGTATCCACCAGGTCCTCAAGGGTCGTGATTTCACTGGAATCCTTTACCAGAACCGTTACATGGTCGGTATAATACGGAGTCGAGAAATCCCAGCTCTCTCTTCTCTCATCTGTAATCGTGAAGGTAGCAATGACACAGTCGATATCGCCGGAATCCAGCAGTTCCGTTCTTGTCGCCGCCGTAACCGTCGTAAACTCCACATCTACGCCCAGCTCTTCCGCGATCATGGTCGCAATATCAATCTCCATGCCGGAATATTCCCCGGTCAGCGTATCCTGATAGCCAAAGCCTTCCACCGCATTCTTCACGCCGACACGCAGAATGCCCCGGTCAATAATCTCCTGAATATCCTCCGTGATGACCAGCTCTGCCTCCGTTTCGGTTTCCGTCTCTTCCTCCGCATAAGCCATGCTTCCAAAAAGGGACAGTGACATCGTAAGCGCAAGTCCAAGTGCTGCCAGTTTTCTTGTCTTCATAATAAATCCTCCTGCTCTTTCAAAATAAATACATATCAACAGTGACTATAGTAAATCGTCCTGCCTGACCGGCGCGGACAGCGGAGCGTAAAAACGACCGTGCCCTGACGTTTGCTACCTTTCGAAATTCTTTTCCCCGCTGCCGCTCTTACTTGCAGATCGTTGATTCATTTGCCGGGGAACTGCTTCGATGCCCTCATTTCCGGATAATCCTGCCGGGGAACTGCTTCAGCACCCTCATTTTCGGATAATCTTGCCGAGGAACTGCTTCAGACGCTCATTTTCCGGATGTTCGAAGAAATGCTCCGGCGTCCCCTCTTCGAGAATCTGACCATCCGCCATAAATACCACGCGGTCCGCGACCTCTCTCGCAAAACCCATCTCATGGGTCACCACGACCATCGTGATCTTTTCATGTGCCAGTTTAATCATGACATCCAGCACCTCCTGGATCGTCTCCGGATCCAGCGCCGAGGTCGGCTCATCAAACAGAATGATCTTTGTCTGTGCGCACAGTGCCCGCGCGATCGCGATTCGCTGCTGCTGTCCGCCGGAGAGTGTCGTCGGATAAACATGCGCCTTATCCGTCAGTCCCACCACATCCAGGTAATGATACGCCAGCTGCTCTGCTTCTGACTTGCTCTTATGGTGCAGCTTCATCGGGGCCAGTGTCAGGTTCTTCAGCACCGACATGTGCGGATACAGGTTAAACTGCTGAAACACCATCGACATGGAGTCCCGTACGATCTTCGTCTTATTTCTTGCTGTAATCTCCTGCCCGTCAATGTAAACATGGCCGCTGGTCGGCGTTTCGAGAAAATTCATGCATCGAACCGTAGTCGATTTGCCGGAGCCGGATGGACCAATGATCACCAGCTTCTCGCCCTCCTGCACCTCCAGATTCACATCCTTCAGAACATGCAGGTCACCGAAATATTTATTGATATTTTCCAGTTTTATCATAAAATTTCTCCTTTTTGTTTTGCATGGAACGAAAAAAAACGGAATCTGAATAAATCCAGACTCCGTTGCCTTGCCAGTATATTAATTCAAAAAGAGAAAGATGTCAAGAAGTATTTTCAAAATGACATCTCCGAATAAAAAAATTCAATCGGGGCAACAGGATTTGAACCTGCGACCTCGCGGCCCCCAGCCGCGCGCGCTACCAAGCTACGCCATACCCCGCAGCGCTGATCAAGGAATTGTCCTTCCCAATCAGCAAAGACATTCTACTAAATTATTTCTGATTTGTAAAGCACCAAAATGAAAATTACCGGCCTGGAACGGACTAAAACAGGCATTTGGGATAAACGCCGGCGTCAACCAGCTCCTGAATCGATTTCTGAACGATCGGCACGTCTTCCCGGAAGGTCACGCCAAACCATTTATCGTTTGACGGAAGAACGGTAATGTCCACCCGGTTTTCTTTGAGCATCCGGTCGGCGATGGTCGGCAGAAGGAATTCCGCTTTCTTCTCATTTCCGTCCAGATTCTCCAGAAATCCGCGGAAACCGTTTTCCAGCTCATCCATAAAGTCCGGAGTAAAGCCCCAGAAATTCATGGAAACCAGAGAATCCGGATTCAGGCGGATCAGGCTGGCATTCTCTGCATACACCGCGGCTCCATCCGTTGTCTTTATGATATCCTTTGTCTCAAGAACTTCAATCAGTTCCCCGTCTCCATTCAGACGGCAGATGCCGCGGGTCACCCCTCCGTGCTCTGAGAGCGTGTTTTTCAGAATAAAACCGGCCATGCAAAAATGAAATTTTCCAGGCGCTGTCCCTCCGGCTGTGTTCTCTCCGGTCAGAAAATCGTGTACTTTGCGGAACGCATCTTTTCCATAATAATCATCCGCATTGATGACAGCGAAGGGTTCATGCACCACTTCCCGACACGCGAGGATGGCCTGTCCGGTTCCCCATGGTTTTTCTCTGCCTTCCGGAACAGCAAAACCATCCGGAAGATCTTCAAGCTCCTGAAAAGCATATTCCACCGGAATCTTTTTTGCAATGCGCTCTCCGATGATTTCCCGGAAGTCTTTTTCCATAGAGTGGCGAATCACAAATACAATCTTATTAAATCCCGCTTCGATCGCGTCATAGATGGAATAATCCATGATAATTTCACCGCTTGGCCCAAAGGAAGTCAGCTGCTTTACACCGCCTCCGCCAAAGCGGCTGCCAATTCCGGCTGCCATAATTACGAGTGTAGTTTGTTTCATAACATTTCCCTTTACATACTCCGTTATTTCAAATCATACAGGAGGCAGTTTGTCACCTCCTGCTCGCCTGTGCGGTTGCTGCATGCCAGTGGCACGTGTTTAGCAACGACCGCAGCGAAGCGTAGACAGGTGCGGCATAAGCCGCAAAACAGCCTGCCCGGCCCTGCCCATAGACGAGAAAAACAGCAGGCCGCAGATTGCCTGCCATTTTTAGTGATTCTGTATATAGGTTACACCAGCCGGAGCGTGTTCCCGGGATAATCAACGTGAGACCGGACACCTCCGATACAGCAAGTCCCGCAGGGCAGGCTGCACTCCTCCCAGAACTGGTGTAATCGCTGATCTGACTGCACCCTTATGCCGGATAAGCTTTGTTCTTCTCATCCGCCAGGGTCGGATCTACCTTCTGCTCCTGTGCCTGTCTGTATTTGAAGAAATCAACCGCCACCTGCGGGAAGAGCGCATAGCTCAGAACATCTTCATCCTGCTCCGACCACTGTGCCATCTCAGAACGCAGCGTGTCGAGCTCATCCGGGATCAGATCCGCCGGACGGCAGGTGATGGTTTCCGCATCACCGATGCATTTCTTCTTTACTTCTTCGTTAAATGGCTTTACGGTTGCGCCGTACTTGCCGCTTAAGATATCCTTGGTCTCCTTCGTCACCATCTTGTAACGCTCGCCGCCGACGATGTTCATCACAGCCTGTGTGCCGACAATCTGAGAAGACGGAGTAACAAGAGGCGGCTCACCGAGGTCTTTCCGCACCTTCGGAACCTCCTCAAGCACTTCATAGTACTTGTCTTCTGCGTGCATATCCTTCAGCTGTGATGTCAGGTTCGAAAGCATGCCGCCCGGTACCTGATACAGCAGGGTCTTGATATTGACGCCCATGTTCTTCGGGTTCAGAAGGCCGCTCTCAAGCGCCTGGTCGCGCATCGGACGGAAGTAGTCTGCGATCTCATCAAGCAGCTGGCTGTCAAAACCAGTGTCATACGGAGTCCCCTTAAAGGTCTCTACCATAACCTCCGTCGCCGGCTGAGACGTACCCAGAGCGAACGGGGACATAGCGGTATCAATGACATCCACGCCGGCTTCTACCGCCTTCAGGTAAGTCATGGAAGCGACACCGGATGTATAGTGGGTGTGCAGCTGGATCGGAATCTTCACCGCACCCTTCAGGGCGGTCACAAGCTCAGTCGCCTGATACGGCAGAAGCAGACCGGCCATATCCTTGATACAGATGGAATCGGCGCCCATCTCCTCGATTCTCTTTGCAAGGTCTACCCAGTACTCCAGCGTATACGCACTGCCGAGCGTGTAAGACATCGCTACCTGCGCGTGTACTTTTTCTTTATTTGCTGCCGTTACCGCTGTCTGCAGGTTGCGCAGATCGTTCAGGCAGTCAAAAATACGAATGATGTCAATGCCGTTGGCAGCGGATTTCTGTACGAAATACTCTACTACGTCATCCGCGTATGGACGATATCCCAGGATATTCTGTCCACGGAACAGCATCTGCAGCTTGGTGTTCTTAAAGCCGTCACGCAGCTTGCGCAGTCTGTCCCACGGGTCTTCCTTCAGGAAACGCAGGGAAGCGTCAAACGTCGCACCGCCCCAGCACTCTACGGAATGGTAGCCGACCTTGTCAAGCTTCTCCACAATCGGAAGCATCTGCTCCGTCGACATTCTGGTCGCGATCAGAGACTGATGCGCGTCACGCAGGATCGTCTCTGTGATCTTGATCGGTTTTGCCGCAGGCTTTGCGGCAGTATTCTGATTATTTGGTTTTTTCGCCTTATCAGCCATATTCGTCCTCCTAATCGGGCAGGCATCTCTTCCCGCCCTTCTATACCGGCAGCAGGAAAGTCTTTCGAAAAGGCTTTCGTACACCTGCCAATTCTACATCACGATTCAGAACGTAACCTGCATTTGCAGCAAAGCACGCCTGAAACGTATATTTTTCTGGGATATCCCTCGCCGGGACATGCCATCGATGCTATTTCACGCCATAGATTGCCATGAAGGTACCGGCTGCCACGGCTGTACCGATTACACCGGCTACGTTCGGTCCCATCGCATGCATCAGCAGGAAGTTCGTCGGATCCTCCTCCGCACCGACCTTCTGCGACACACGGGCCGCCATCGGCACCGCGGATACACCGGCGGAACCGATCAGAGGATTGATCCTGCCATGGGTCAGCTTACACATCAGTTTGCCAAGAAGCACACCGGCCGCTGTACCGATTGCGAAAGCAAGCAGACCAAGAACAACGATCTTGATGGTATCCATATTCAGGAATGCTTCCGCGCTGGTGGTCGCACCTACCGAGGTACCCAGCAGAATTACAACAATGTACATCATCGCATTCGACGCAGTCTCCTGCAGCTGCTTTACCACGCCGCACTCGCGGAAGAGGTTGCCGAGCATCAGCATACCTACCAGCGGAGCGGTGGTCGGCAGAAGCAGACACACTACAATCGTAATGATAATCGGGAAAAGAATCTTTTCCAGCTTCGATACCGGACGAAGCTGCTGCATCTTGATGCAGCGCTCTTCCTTTGTGGTAAGCGCTTTCATAATCGGCGGCTGAATGATCGGAACCAGAGACATATACGTATATGCTGCCACCGCGATGGAACCCATCAGTTCCGTCTGGCCAAGCTTACCAGCCAGGAAGATGGAAGTCGGGCCATCTGCACCGCCGATGATGGAGATCGCCGCTGCCGCTTTTCCGTTAAAGCCAAGCAGGATTGCGAAGAAATACGCCGCGTAGATACCAATCTGCGCCGCTGCGCCAAGCAGGAAGCTGATCGGGTTCGCAATCAGCGGACCGAAGTCGGTCATTGCCCCGACGCCCATGAAGATCAGCGACGGAAGGATACTCCACTCGTCCAGCGTGTAGAAATAATACAGAAGTCCGCCTGCATGGGAAACACCCGCCGCATCCACATAAGGCTCTGCCATAATATCCGGATAGATATTTACCAGCAGCATACCAAACGCGATCGGTACCAGAAGCAGGGGTTCGAAATCATGTCCGATTGCCAGATACAGGAAAAAGAGCGCTACAATAATCATCGCGTAGTTGCCGACGGTCAGATTCATAAAGGCGGTCTGCTCCCATAAGTTTGACAACGTATTTACAACATAGGCCATTCTATTACCTCCCTAATGCATGTCCTGCATTGCCTTTTATGCAGAACGTAGGCCGCGCCATCGCAAAGTGATTTCAAATGGCGAGGCTCTCCTTATTGTCAAAAAACGGTTTAGTTCAGGGAAGCCAGAACATCGCCATTCTCTACTGACTGGCCAACCGCTACATCCATGCTCGCCACTGTGCCGTCCTGCGGAGCTACAACCGGAATTTCCATCTTCATTGCTTCCAGGATGATGAGGTTCTGCCCTCTCTTCACAGCGTCGCCCACCTTTGCTTCCAGGCTGAGCACCTTGCCCGGTACAGAAGCAGTCACTTTCACAGAGCCTGCCGCGCCGCCCGCTGCCGGAGCTGCCTTCGGAGCCGGGGCTGCCTTTGGTGCCGGAGCCGCCTTCGGAGCTGCCGCTGCCTTCGGTGCCGGAGCTGCTGCCACTTCTGCTCCTTCGCCTTCTTCCACTGTCACATCATATACATTTCCGTTTACTGTAATGGTATAAGTTTTCATGATTTTCCTCCTGTATTCAGGCTCTGCGCCAGTTTCTGTTATTTACTTTTTTAATCGAACGAACGACATACGCGTCGCCGGTATTTACGGTAGTTTCAGACTCACGGAAGGCTGCGATCGCCGCTGTGATCACCGCAACCAGCTCCAGGTCGTCTTCCGGATTCACTTCCTCCTCTGCAACAGGAGCAACCGGTGCAGGCGCAGGAGCAGGAACAGGCGCCGCTGTCGGTGCAGGCTCATCCTTCTTCTTTCTCGCCTCGATCGCTTCCGGAATATAATGAATCTTGCTGATCAGGAAGCTCAGGAATGCCAGCATCAGGAACACGATACCTACCCCCATCAGGGTATTCATCGCAGCCTTCTGCATCATCACGCCCAGTGTATAGTCCACATCCCAGGTCAGGTTTGTCAGGGTCATCACATACTGTCCGTACGTGGAAGAATACGTGTACTCATAATCCATCGTGACCGTAACGGTACCGCCCTTGCTGACTCCTTCATAGCTCGCGAGCGCCGAGATACTTCCGCCATACCCGTCTGACGTCATCTCCGAACCGGTAATTTCGGTCACTTCCACATAGTTGCCCACTTCAGCCTTCACGGTATTCCAGTTGTACGCGATCAGGGCTGTGACGGAATCCTCACTCTCCATATAGGAGTCTACCTGCTCGTCTGTCCACGCGTCAACCTGCAGCAGATAATTGTCAATCAGCTGGAGATAATACTCCTCCGCCGTCATCTCTTCTGTCTCTGCCTCGGTCTCGCCTTCGGCCTCATCAGAAGTCTCCTCCTCCGCAGCAGCGTCTGCATCCTCTTCCGCCGCCTCGCTCGCCAGATCTTCTTCCCCAACCGTCTCCACGGCGGCCGAATCTGTCTCATCCTCCGCGAGAGCGCTCACAGAAAAGGCGGAAACAGTAAGTCCAAGCGCCAGCAATATCGCCTTTAATCTAACTTTCATCTGTATCACCTCGCTTATACTGTTCCATGTTTTCTGGACGGGCCGTCCTCTCTCTTTGTGTAGAGCATCTCAAACGCGCCGATCACGTATTTTCTCGTATCTTCTGCCTCGATGATGTTGTCTACATATCCTCTCTTTGCCGCAGAGAGTGCGCTTGACTGCAGGGAAGCATACTCCGCAGCCTTCTCATTGATTACCTTACTGTCCTCATCCGCATACATGATCTTCGCTGCAAGCTGTGCATCCATCATACCGATCTGTGCATCCTTCCATGCGAAGGTCATATCCGCGCCGATCGCCTTGCTGTTCATCACGACATATGCGCTGCCAAAAGCCTTGCCGATGATCACATTCACCTTCGGCACCGTCGCGTTGGCAAACGCTGCGGTCAGCTTCGCCGCCGCTTTCGCAATCTTCTTCTCTGAGCACTTGCATGCCTTGAAGCCAGTTGCATTCGTCAGGGTCAGAACCGGAATCTCAAACGCATCGCAGAAGGAAACGAAATCCGCCGCTTTTTCCGCACCGCGCGCACTGATCACATTGTCAAAGGAAGCCTTCACTTCGCCATCTTCGCCATAGACTTCCGTGCGGTTCGCCACAGCGCCGACCGTTGTGCCGTTCAGACGAAGGAAACCGGTCACCATATCCGGTGCATAGGCTCCTTTCAGTTCAACGAAAAGATTGTTATCTGCAATATTGGACAGCAGAATGGAAGTGTCGCCGACTGCATTCGCCAGATCCTCACAGGCGCGGTTCAGCTCATCGGTGCACTCCTCATAGGAAAGGTCATCCTCATTGTTCGCCGGAAGCATACATACCAGCGCACGGATGTTATTCAGAATCTCATCCTCAGAGCCGACAAAATCAATCAGACCGGTCTCCTCGCTCTGGAACTTCGCAGCGGATGTATCGCACTTCTCCTTTGTATTGCCCGGAAGTGCGTTCGGTGAGTTCACGAACAGCTCTGCCTTCGATCCCTCCATAAAAGTAAAGTCAGTCAGACCCGGAATCAGCGCCATACCGCCGCCGCATCTGCCAAAAACTGCTGTGATCTGCGGAACTACCCCAGATGCGAGCGCCTGCTTCTGATAGATCTCTCCAAAAGCATTCAAAGCATCCGTTGCCTCCTGAAGCCGCAGACCGGCGCTGTCCAGAAGTCCGATCACCGGAGCACCCGTCTTAATCGCCAGATCATACAGTCCCGCAATCTTCTTCGCGTGCATCTCGCCGATCGATCCGCCGAGAACAGACGCATCCTGGCTGTACACATATACCAGATGTCCGTCGATCACACCATAACCGGTGATCACGCCGTCGCCGGGCGTCTCTGTCTGCGGCAGGTTGAAATCCGTACTTCTGGCTGTCACATACCCGCCAATCTCTACAAAACTGTTTTCGTCAAGCAAAGAAGCAATTCGTTTGCCTGCCAAGTTTTGTGTTGTAATACTCATTATTCAGCCCTCCATTGTTAAAATTTACGTAAGCGACTCTCTAATCACTTACATCCGCGCCGGCCGCTGACTGCAGAAACAGCCTTTTTCAGCGCAGCCAAACGCTTTTTTTAAGATAAAATTTCACTGCCCCTAATACATCCCGTTTATCTTAGCGTGTTTCGCTAAAAATTGCAAGTCCTTTGTCACACAATATCTTGTAGATTTTCGTCCGAAATGTGGCGGATTTTTGGTAACAATGCAAAATCGGGGCAGATTGTCCCGCCCCCCGCAACAGAATCTCCATCATAAAACACCACGGCCTGTCCGGGCGTGACAGCGCGCACCGGTTCATCAAACAATACCTCCGCGCAGTCATCACCGACCCGCCGCACGGTCGCCGGCGCTCCGGCGTGATTGTAGCGGATTTTCGCTGTCACACGCATCCCATCTGCAAAAGCTGGCACACTCATATAATTCAGATGGTCACAATACAGATGATCCGAAAAAACATCCTGCGCTTCCCCGATGACGACCTCATTCGTCTCCGGCCGGATCTCCGTGACAAAAACAGGATGCCCCAGCGAGAGGTTCAGGCCCTTTCGCTGGCCGATCGTGTAATGCGTAATGCCCCTGTGCCTGCCAAGAATCTCTCCTCTGGCTGTCACAAAATTGCCCGGCGGCGGCACCGGACGAGTACTGTTTTTTTCAATAAATCCGGCATAATCCTGGTCGGGAACAAAGCATATTTCCTGGCTGTCCGGCTTGTGAGCGACCGTCAGCCCGATCTCCTCCGCGATCGCGCGGATCGCCGGCTTGTCGTACGCTCCGACTGGCATCAGCGTGTGCGCCAGCTGCTCCTGGGTCAGATTATAAAGGGCGTAGGTCTGATCCTTCGCGGCGGTCACCGACCGCCGGATCGCGTAACGGCCGTTCGGCAGCTGCTCTATGCGCGCATAATGCCCGGTTGCGATATAGTCCGCGCCAATCTGCAGACTGCGGTGAAGCAGAGACTCCCATTTCACATAGCGATTGCAGGCAATACACGGGTTCGGCGTTCGCCCGGCCAGATATTCCTCCATAAAATAATGGATCACTTTTTCACGGAACTCCTCCCGAAAATTCATCACATAATGCGGGATTCCTATCTTTTGCGCCACACGCGCGGCATCCTCTGCCGCACGCATCCCGCAGCAGCCGCCATTCGCACTGGCCTCTTCCTCTGTATCCTGGGGCCAGATCTCCATAGTCACGCCGACCACATCGTACCCCGCCTCCTTCAGAAGGTAAGCCGCCACCGAAGAATCCACCCCGCCGGACATGCCGACAACAACTCTTTTTTTATTTATCATATTTCTATTCGCCTCTGCCTGTATCAACTATCGTGGAATCCGCCTGCGAAAGTCTTCGTACTGAGGCGACATCCCCCGCAGCCGTTCTACAATCTGTCTGATCTTCTCTACTGTAATATCAATCTCTTCCCTCGTCGTCTCTGCACTCAGAGTCAGCCTTAAAGAGCCGTGCGCAATGTCCTCGGGAAGTCCCATTGCCAGCAGCACATGGGACGGGTCAAGCGAGCCGGACGTGCAGGCAGAGCCGCTGGAGGCACAGATCCCCTCCATGTCCAGCATGATCAGCAGGGTCTCCCCCTCTGCAAACTGGAAGCTAAAATTCGCGTTATTCGGAAGCCGTCTGGTACGGTGACCATTCAGCCGCGTATACGGAATCTCCTTCAGCACGCGGTCAATCAGGTAATCGCGGAGTCTGACCTCCCGTGCGGTGCGCTCTTCCATGGTCTCCGCCGCCTCCTTCGCGGCCTGGCCAAATCCCACAATTCCCGGAACGTTCTCTGTCCCGGCGCGGCGATGCCGTTCCTGTGCGCCGCCGTGCAGGAAGGAGCGGAGGCGCAGATTTCTTCGTATATATAAAAAACCGACCCCTTTCGGGCCATTCAGCTTGTGCGCGCTCGCGCTCATCAGGTCAATCTGCAGCTCCTCCACATCTATGGGCAGCTGTCCATAAGCCTGCACCGCATCCGTGTGAAACAGAACGCCATATTTTCTGGCGATTTTTCCAATCTCACGAATCGGCTGAATCGAACCGACCTCATTGTTCGCAAACATCACAGAAATGAGAAAGGTATCCGGGCGGATAGCCTGCTCCAGCTCGTCGAGACGCACGATCCCATTCTCATCCACATTCAGATAGGTGACTTCGATTCCGGCCTTCTCCAGATATTCACAGGTGTGTAAAACCGCGTGATGCTCAATTCTGGTTGTGATCAGATGCTTTTTCGCCGTATTTTCCGCACCGGTCCTGCAAAGCGTCCCTGACGCTTCCCTTCCCGCACGGACACCGCAGAACATCTCTGCTGCCGCCTTTAATGCCCAATTGTCCGATTCCGTACCACCGGCGGTAAAATAAATCTCTTCCGGCCTTGCTCCGATCGTGGAAGCAATGATCTCACGGCTGTGATTCACCGCTTCCCTGCTTTTCACGCCGATGCCATAAATACCGGAGGCGTTGCCATAATACTCCGAAAAATACGGCAGCATCGCCTCCACAACAGTCGGAGAGGTCTTCGTTGTCGCCGCATTGTCCAAATATATAAACTGATCCATAACGGATTCGTCTCCTTCTATTTATTAATTCCCATATTTGCAGCCATTCAGAACAGCAGGCCACAGACCACCTGCTATCCATTGCAATGCTTCCCACTGTACTCCTCCGGATGCTCACGGCTTTTTTCCAGCATTTTCCGGCTCTCTTCCACCAGCTGACTGATATATATATCATCCATCGCCGCGTCAATACTCTCATTGATCCGCTGCCAGACATACTTGGTCACACACAGATCCGCGCCCTCGCAGCCTTCTTCATTAAAAGCAGAGCAGTCCACCGCCCGCATATCACCCTCCAGCGCACGCAGTACATCACCCACCGTGATCTGATCAGCCGCACGTGTGAGACGATAACCGCCCTGCACACCGCGTGTACTCACAACCAGCCCGGCTCTGCGAAGCTTTGCAATCAGCTGTTCGAGATAACTCTCTGAAATGTCCTGCCGCTCCGAGATACTGCTGATCGAGACAGCTTCTGTCTCACTGTTTAATGCCAGATCCACCATCGCGCGCAGGCCGTAGCGCCCCTTTGTAGATAATCTCATGTTTCCTCCCATTTCCGCTTTCGTCCTGCCATGTGGTTCCTTTTGGGTTTCTCCACTACACTGCTTTGGAAAACGCTTTTTTGAGATACCCCCATCCTACCATATTTTTTTTTCATCTTCAACCGCAAAACTGCATATGCTTAGACAAAACCCCCGGATGGGAGTCCCGCCATGAACCAGAAACGCTATCTTATCAAAGGAACTCTCCTGCTGACTGTCATGGGGCTGCTGACCAGAGTCGCGGGGTTTTTTTATAAAATATTCCTCTCAAGGACCATAGGTGCGTCAGAAATCGGCCTTTATCAGATTGCTGTTCCCATTTTATCCTTTTGCACTGCACTTTGCGGCGGCGGTATTCAGACTGCCCTCTCAGGGCTTGTTGCCCGATCCCTCGCCAGACGCAGCCGGCACGGGGCAAAACAGGCTCTTTTTGCCGGACTTTTTCTGTCTCTTTCGCTGTCCATGGTTCTCTCTGTCACACTCTATTTTGGAGCGGAGCTGCTCGCGGAGCGCATTCTGCTTGAAAAATCATGCGCGGGCCTGTTGAAGGTTCTGGCATTCTCTCTGCCATTTGCCATGATTCACAGCTGCATCTGCGGCTATTTTATGGGAGCGAAGCAGATTGTACCCCCGGCACTGGCTCAATTTGCCGAACAGCTCATCCGCATTTCTTTTTTCGTCCTTGCCTGCACACTCTTCCGGGAAAACGGCATTTCGGCCGACGCTCGGCTCATGGCCTGCAGCGCACTTGCCGGAGAAGCCGCATCCGCCCTGTTCTGTGTATTATCCTTTTTTCTTTTATATGAAAAAAAGGCACACAAAGAAAATCCGGATTCTGGTCATGAAAATCATTCTGCCAAAATCCGGAGCTTCTCTCTATGCAAAAGCCTACTGTCCTCCCGGCACAGCCTCATCGCCTCCGTCCGGCAGATTCTCTCGGTCTCCGTCCCGCTTAGTCTGAACCGTATGCTGATGTGTCTCCTCCAGACGGTCGAGGCCGCGCTGCTCCCGCAGATGCTGCGGCGGTCTGGTCTGACCCCGGCTGAGGCGCTCTCTTCCTATGGGACACTGACCGGCATGGCGCTTCCGATGATCCTATTTCCCACCGCCGTCACTTCCGCTCTGGGCATGCTCCTGCTTCCAACAGTTTCAGAAGCGCAGGCACTTCACCAGAAAAATCAGCTTTCCAGCACAGCCAACGCTGCTTTCCTTGGAGGTCTGCTGCTTGGCAGCTTCTGCCTGGGCGGATTTCTGCTCTTCGGCGACGCCATCGGCAGCCTTCTTTTCCACAACCGCCTCGCGGGGAGCTGCATCCGCCGGCTCGCGCTGATCTGTCCGCTCCTCTATATCAGCACGACTCTGACCAGTATCCTGCATGGTCTGGGCAAATCCGCCTCGCTCCTGCTCTGGAATCTTGCCGGATTCGTACTGCGTCTGCTCTGCGTCATCTGCCTGGTGCCCACATACGGACTTTACGGCTATCTCTGCGGAATGATTCTTGACCAGCTCTTGCTCACCATCTGCATCCTGTACTCCCTGCACCGCCAAAGCCTGCTGACCCTCTCCATTCCCCATGCGCTTACACAGATGCTGCCGCCTGCCGTCCTCGCCGGCAGCAGCGCCTTCCTTTTCCTTACCCTTTCAGAGCCAAAAATCCCCGCCCAGATCAGTCTGATCGCAGGCGGGGGAATCTACGGCATCATTTTTATCCTCAGCGCGGCACCGGCACTTCCCTTAGAGTATAAACCGCATCGCATACTTTAAGAATAACAGACATCCTCCCAAAATCAGGAAAACTCCGAGAATATTCAGCGCAACAGCCAGAATATGCATCGGTTCTTTTCCAATCAGGCTGTAATTCTGCGGCTCCTCCGGATCGTAAGAAAGCCTGACACGCTGGTTAATCTGATAAGGACAGGGATATGCGTCCTCGGTATCGACAATCTTGATCAGCTTTCCGTCCGCAAAAAACTCAAAGACTGCCGCCTGGCGGTTTCGAAATCTGGCCTGTGCATAGCGATCCCGCTCAACAGGTATGATATCTACCACTTTTGCCTCCGCATAACCGGTATAGGACCGTTTCGAGGCATTCACGACTTTGAGAACGGAGCCGGCAATTTCCGAAATCAGGCCAAGAATAATTAAGACAATTCCCCCGATCCACAGGCTATTCCCCACCAAAATACTCCTTCCCGGATAAAATATCCCGTTTCATCTGTGCTTTCAGTTCTTCAACGGAAATAAATTTCTGTTCCGGACGTCGAAAGGTACGCAGCAAAACCCTTACCTTTCGCCCGTACAGATTTTCGTGTACACCATACAGATACGTCTCCACACCGAGAAACGTACCGTCTACCGTCGGCTTATAGCCGATGTTGGTAATTCCATGATAAATGACACCGCTTTTCCAAAGACGGCTCTCAGCCGCCGGTCTGCCCTGTTCTTCTCCGCAAAGCTGCGCAGCGGCAATCGAAGGCTCCTCTGATTCCCCCTGTGGATTGCCGCCGTCTCTTTCCGAAGCAGTTGTCTGCGCAGATGCTACGCTCTCATCCATGCATCCCGACGCCTGCTCCATCATCACCACATCACTGTAATAAACACCTGGCGGCGGCAGCAGCTTGTACCCGTCCGGCCGCAGGTTAATGGTCGGCATTCCAATCTTCCGGCCGAGCTGATGGCCATGCAGAATTGTCCCTTCCACCGGATACCAGTCTCCCATCAGATCACGGACCAGCTCCATATCCGCGCCCGCAAGGGCCTCACGAATATAGGTGCTGCTGATCTCACGGTCACCATAGCACTCTTTCTCGACCACGGTAAGCACATAACCATATTTTTTCTGAAGGGCTTCCAGCGTGGCGACATCCCCGCTCCGCTGAAAGCCAAACCGAAAATCCGTACCTACCACGATCTGTTTTGCACGAAGCTGCCGGCACAGAACCTCGGAGATAAACGTTTCCGGCTCCATCCCCAGGATCTCCGGAACGAACGGACAGCGGATCATGCAGTCAATCCCCTGCGTCTCCAGCATATGCCGTTTTTCCTCCGGCGTAAACAAAACCGTCCGGTTCTCCGGCGCAATGGCGAAGACAATCCCGTAATATCCGGCCTTCTGCAATCGTAAAATCTCATGCAGCAGCTTCTGGTGTCCCCTGTGCAGTCCGTCAAATTTTCCGAGCGTCACCGCAGTTCCCAGCCCGGTACCCGGATTCTCTTCTATATAAAAATCAGTTGTATCATGTATATATCTCATTCGTCTGCAGAAGATCCTTTTCGTTATTGATCACAACCCGACCATGTACCTGCTGCATGATCGGATTGAAAACACAGGCCTGCGGCCTGCCGTTATAATTCATTGCCAGATTTCACAGAAACATCATCTCTGCCCGCCAGCGATCCCTTTCTCTTTCATAACCATAGACTGCCAGAAATTCTCCGTTCGGCGCGTACAGGCGCAGCTGATCGCTCCGGTGTGGCGGTCCGCTATAATCATCCCCGAAAAGGGCTGCACTTTCGGCACGTCCGGCAAGCACCATCCAGTTCTCATAGGCCATGCTCCGGCGATCCGAAAATCTCTCATTCAAATCATCGACTCTCCGGAAGCTTTTCATGATACTGGCAGAGAGTGGATTCCCGTTCCGGACCAGGCGCTCTGCATCTGCCGATAGCCACACGGCATCCAGATTGGTAAACGCGCAGTCTGTAGAAAAAATGCATTTCTCCAGATCATCTGCATCCCGCAGCTCTTCAATCTCCGACAGCCGCCACGTATCTCGCAGTGCAAACGGCCCCACTTCCGTGCGGCACAGCAGGTCCATACAGCCGCCGCACCCCAGCTTTTCCCCGATGTCATGACAAAGCGTACGGATATATGTCCCCTTCGAACAGCGAACCGTCATCTCCACCCGAATCATAGCCTTTGCGCCTTCCAGATCAGACCTGGCGATCTGCCCAATTCTGATCTCATCAATATGGATCGTGCGCGGCTTCCGCTCTACCTCAATGCCCTGGCGAGCCAGCTCATACAGCTTCCTTCCATTCACCTTCAAAGCTGAATACATCGGGGGAATCTGCTGCTGTTCCCCTGCGAAACCGGCAATGCACCCCCGGATCTCCTCCTCTGTCAGATACATCGGTCCCGCTTCCGCCAGTTCTGCTTCTCCGGCAGACATCCGCTCCTGTTTCACAGCATCCGGACGGTCAGCAAGAAAAACCGGGCATTCCCTCAGAACCTTCCCGGTCATATCCTGCGTATCCGTCGTCCGCCCCAGCAGCAATTCCGCCCGGTACGTCTTATTCCAGTCGGTCAGAAGCCCGCATACCTTCGTCGCCTTCCCCAGACAAACCGGCAGCACCCCCGTCGCCTCCGGATCCAGCGTCCCCGTATGTCCGATTTTTTTCTGCCGCAAAATGCCCCTCAGCTTCGCCACCACATCATGCGACGTAAATCCGGGCTCCTTATACACAATCAAAATACCATCCACACCATATTCCTCCGGTCAAAGCGCGGATTTCAAAACGCTCTGAACAGCGAGAGCGTGTCCGAGGGCATCCTGTGGCTGGCTCTCGCGTCCGTCCTTGCACGCTCCTCCACTCTGAGAAAGCCAATGGCTACGCACTGCGTGCTCCCGCCATTGCCGCCGGTATTCGTAATCCGGGCTGCCGCCCTGCTTACTCATACCGTCTTGGTTGTCTAATGTACAGCCTCTTAGGCATGCGAGCATGCCACAAGGCTGTCCATTGACAACGCTTTCTCAGTAAATTGTTTCTCCATCAGCAGGGTGATATTGTTGACGACGTCATGCACGCTCCCCTGCATGGTACATCCTGCCGCGCGTACGTGTCCGCCGCCGCCAAAGTAGCTGGCGATCGCGCTCACATCCAGGATTTCCTTAGAGCGGAGGCTTACCTTGTATTCATGTACCCCTGTCTCATAAAGGAAAATCGCCGCCTCTGTGCCAGAGGTCTGAAGCAGATTCTCCACAATGCCTTCCATATCCGATGAAGTCACATTATAAAACTTCATATCCTTCGCGCGGATTGCACAGAAAATTACCTTTCCTTCCATCAGCAGCATACTTTCGAGGAGCGCCCGCCCCAGAATCTGCTTCTGGTAATAAGTCTTATCAAAGAAAGTTGCGCTCAGAATCGCCGGATGATTGATTCCCTTTTCCATCAGCTTTGCGGCAATCCGCATCGTGTCCGGAGACGCACAGGAGTAGCGGAATACTCCTGTGTCATGCGCAATGCCCATATAAAGCGCTTCTGCCGCGTGAAGCGGAATTTTTTCATCCTCCAGCAATGTGTAGACAAGCTCACAGGTGGAGCTGGCATCCGGAACAATATAATTCGCGTCCGCATATCCCCGATTGCTGACATGATGATCCACGCAAAGCGTCCGTTTTGCGCGCAGACGGTATTGATCAGCCGGGCCAAGGCGCGCCTCGTCTGAGCAGTCCAGGCAGAAGAAAAGATCATATTCCTCCTCTTCACTGAAATCCGTACAGATCTCATCCGTGCCATACACGGACGAAAAAGCCACCGGCACCTCTTCCAGATAAATCTTCGCCCGTATCTGCGGATAATTTTCTTTCAGATAGAGATAAAGGCCGAGACAGGATCCGATCGCGTCCCCATCCGGACGAATGTGTCCTGCCATCGCCACCGTGCCCACTCCCTGTAGTTCATTCGCAAGATTGATCATATCGCCCCACCCTTTCATTATTCTCCGCGCTCCTCCGCCGCCTGCGTATCCGCCTCAATCACCGCGTCAATCTTTTTTGTCATATTGACGCCATACTCGATGGACTGGTCAAGTATAAATTCCAGTTCCGGCGTATTGCGCAGGTTCAGGCTGCGCGCAAGCTGGCGGCGAATATATCCTACCGCGCTGTTCAGTCCGGCAAGCGTCTCTTCCGCAGCCTGCTCATTTCCAAGTACGGAAATCCAGGCCTTGCAGGTTTTCAGATCCGGAGCGACCTCCACGGATACCACCGAGGTCATCGGTGCGATCCGCGGGTCTTTTACCTCCGTCCGGATAATCTCTGACAGCTCTTTTAATACCTCCCCATTGATGCGGGTATTCTTGATACTGTTTTTTCTCATCTCGGAACCTCTACCATGACATAGGCTTCTACCCTGTCTTCCTCTTTAATATCATTAAACTTCTCAAATACAAAGCCACACTCGAAGCCGGCGCGCACTTCCTTTACATCGTCCTTGAATCGCTTCAGGGAGGCCAGCGCACCCTCATAAATCTGCTTATCCTCACGCGTGATGCGTACCTTGCAGTTTCTCTGGAAGATACCATCCAGCACATAGGAGCCCGCAATCGTACCGACGCCGGACGCCTTGAAGAGCTGACGGATCTCCGCGTGGCCGATGACCTTCTCCTCGTAAATCGGGTCCAGCATTCCCTTCATGGCCGCTTCCACATCCGCGATCGCGTCATAGATGACACGGTACAGACGCACATCCACATTCTCTCTCTCCGCAGTCGCCTTGGCCATCACATCCGGACGAACGTTAAAGCCTATGATAATCGCGTTTGACGCAGAAGCGAGAATCACATCGGACTCGTTGATCGCGCCAACGCCGCTGTGGATGACCTTGACCACCACTTCCTCGTTTGACAGCTTCAGAAGGCTCTGCTTTACCGCCTCTACGGAACCCTGAACATCCGCTTTTACGATCAGATCGAGTTCCTTCAGCTTGCCGGCCTGAATCTGAGAATACAGATCATCCAGGGACATCCTCATCTTGGTATCCTCGATCATCCGCTCCCTGCCTTCGCTGATAAAGGTCTCCGCAAAGCTTCGCGCCTCTTTTTCATTGTCCATACAGATGAAAATCTCGCCCGCGTTCGGCACATCCGACAGACCGAGTACCTCTACCGGGGTCGATGGACCCGCCTGCTTTACCCGGCGTCCCTTATCATCCATCATCGCGCGGATCTTGCCGTGGCAGGCCCCTGCCGCGATCGGATCGCCAACGTGCAGCGTACCCTTCTGTACAAGAACGGTCGCCACCGGGCCTTTGCCCTTGTCGAGCTCTGCCTCGATCACCAGACCACGTGCCTTGCGGTTCGGGTTTGCTTTCAGTTCAAGGACTTCCGCGGTCAGAAGAATCATTTCCAGCAGATTGTCAATTCCCTCGTGGGTATGCGCGGATACCGGTACCATTACTGTGCTGCCGCCCCAGTCTTCGGGGATCAGCTCATACTCAGAGAGTTCCTGTTTTACGCGCTCAATATTCGCGCTCGGCTTATCAATTTTGTTAATCGCCACAATGATTTCGATTCCGGCAGCTTTCGCATGGTTGATCGCCTCAATCGTCTGCGGCATCACACCATCGTCCGCCGCAACGACCAGAATCGCGATATCCGTCGAATTCGCGCCGCGCATACGCATTGCCGTAAACGCCTCGTGCCCTGGTGTGTCAAGGAACGTAATCTTCTGTCCGTCGATCGAGACTACGTATGCGCCGATATGCTGGGTAATTCCCCCGGCCTCTTTGTCAATCACATGCGTATGGCGGATCGCGTCAAGCAGGGATGTCTTGCCATGGTCAACATGCCCCATGACGCAGACCACAGGCGGACGGGGAATCATCAGCTCCTCTTCTTCTTCCTCTTCCTTCAGCAGCTCGCCGATCACATCAACCTTTTCTTCCTTTTCACAGATACAGTTGAATTCAAGGGCAATCTCCTCGGCCTTATCAAAGTCAATCTCCTGATTCACCGTTACAATCGTCCCCTGCAAAAACAGCTTTTTGATAATGGCGGACGCCTGCATTTTCATCGCTTCCGCCAGCTCAGAGATCGTCATCTTCTCCGGAAGCGTCAGCGTACGGATGGTCTCTGCCGGCTTCTCCATTGGCTTTGGAGCCGGAGCGGCCGGCTGACCTTTCTTCGTAGTATTCTTCTGATTGTTCCTCTGATTGTTCTTCTGGCCCGGACGTACATTTTTTTCCATCCGGTCAAGCTTCTCACCCTTATCTGCACGGTTGCGGTCGCCGCGCTCCGTGCGCTTTCTGCTCTCCTTCTCAAGCGGCTTGGTATCTCCTGACGGCTTCGGAATACTCATGCCACGGCCGCCCTGGCCGCCCCGGCTTCCGCCGTCCTGGCTGCG
>JAJQCQ010000067.1:36416-52599 GCA_021202635.1 Lachnospiraceae bacterium
CGGCTGCCGCCATCCTGGCTGCGGCTGTAGCTTCCCTGGCCGCTTCGATTGCCGCCTCTGTTCTCCTGCGTTCTGCCCTCCTGGCCACGGCTGTTTCTGCCACTCTGGCCTCGGGCATTGTCGTCTCTGCGTCCATCCGCATTCTGTCGGTTACTCCCCTGAGCGGCACGGGCAGAAGCATTCCCTTTGGCAGAATCTGCGGATCCGCCAGCTGCGGCATTCTTTTCAGAAGCATCCGCGCGATTCACCGGATTTTCCTTTGGAGAACCTGCCGGCGGATTCGCTGCTGTTTCTTTGGAGGCAGCGTTCGTCCCATTTGCTGTCATCTCTCTGGAAGCGCCCGCCGCTGTCTTCGCCGCCGCTTCCTTCGGAACGTCTGCCGATACCTTTGCTGTATTTTGTGTTTTCACAGCGGAAGCACCATTCGCGGCATCTGTCTCATTTGCTCTGACTGCCGCATTTCCCGCAGACTGCGTTTTTTCTGCCGCAGCAGAAACACCTGCCGCATCTGCCGATCCACTCTGCGGCTTTGCGTCAGTCGACACATTGGAAGTCTTCTGTGTGTTTATCTTCGCCGCATCCGCTGACCGCTCCATTTCCACGGTTTTCTGAGAACCCTGTGTACGCGTCTGAACAGCTGCCTGAGACTCCTGTGTTCTGGTTCCGGCAGCCATACCGGCTCCCTGCGGTTTCGTCCCCGCAGCTATTCCCGTCCCCTGCGGTCTCGTCCCCGCAGCAGTTCCTGCTCCCTGCGGTCTTGTTCCAGCAGCTGTTCCCGCTCCCTGCGGTCTTGTTCCAGCAGCTGTTCCCGCTCCCTGCGGTCTCGTCCCTGCGGCTGCTCCCGCTCCCTGCGGTCTCGTCCCTGCGGCTGCTCCCGTTCCCTGCGGTCTCGTCCCCGCAGCCTGCCCCTGGCGGCGTCCGCCTGCCGCTCCCTGCGGCCTGGGACGGCTCCCTGGCTTCACCATACCGGTCTTACTGTTCTGTGGACGAAATACCTGTATAATATTTTTCTTTTTCTGCGGAGCAGCAGGCTTATCAGCAGGCTTCCCCGCAGCCTTCTCCTCCGTCCTCTTAACGGCTTCCGGATCCTGATTGTTTGGCATATGCACATCCTCCTTCATCTTCACCTGCCGGTCTCCCAGCGTTTCTCTTCCCTTTGCGATATCTTTCCCTTCACTGCTGTCTTTGATTTTTTTAGTCCCGTTTTCCGCCATTCTCATAACCTCCCTTTTCTCCCGCCGTGTCCAGCTTTTTTATCAGAGCATCAGCAAATCCCGCGTCCAGCACCGCCAGCACCGCCCGGTATTCATTGCCTGAAGCAGCTCCTAATTCTTCCCTGGTTCCATAGCTATACGCCGGAACCTGATAAAAGGAACACATATTCCGAAATTTTTTTTCCGTATTCCCGGAAGCTTCCCGGGAGATGATTACCAGACTGGCTTTTCCGGATTTTACCGCATTTTCGCTTAAAAATTCACCGGAGGCAATCCTGCCCGCTTTCGTCGCGATACCCACAAGGGAAAGTACGCTATCTCTCATCAATCGATTCAATCTCCTTTTTCAGGCTCTCATAAGTATCCTCTGGAACCGCGCATTTCAATGAACGCTCCAGCCCTTTATTTTTCACAGCCTTCTCCAGACAATCCAGACTGCGGCACAGATAAGCTCCGCGTCCATTCTTCCGTCCGGTCGCATCCACCACAATCTCTCCTTCCGGAGTGCGCAGCACCCGAAGCAGTTCCCTTTTGCTCTTCATTTCCTGACATCCCGTGCACTTACGTGTCGGTATTTTCTTTCCCTGACCGGCCATATCCCGTCAATCCTCATCACTGGAGGGAGCATCGATGTCTTCGTCCGCATAGTCGCTTTCCATACGCTCATCGGAATCACTGACGCTCTCCCAAAATCCGTCTTCATCCACAGCTTCCCCATTGTTCACGGCATTCTCTCCGTCCGCATCATTCGCGGAGCCATTCTCCTGCGCATACAGTTCGTCATATCCGTCTTCCGCGTATTCATCGCCATATCCGTCATTCCCGGAATACGTCTCGTCTTCCGCGTATTCATCCTCGTAATACCCGTCATCGTCGTAATATTCTTCCTGGTTATAATAGTCTTCCTCATATTCCAGAAGGTCTCCGGACTCACGAGCCTGTGTCTCATTTTTAATATCAATCTTAAACCCGGTCAGACGAGCCGCCAGTCTGGCGTTCTGCCCTTCCTTGCCAATCGCCAGAGACAGCTGGTAATCCGGTACAACTACCTTAGCTACCTTCTCATCCGGGTCCGCAAGCACCGTAATCACCTTCGCCGGACTGAGTGCGTTCTCGATCAGAAGCGCCGGGTTCTCATCCCAGTTAATAATGTCAATTTTTTCACCATTCAGTTCATCCACGACCGCACTCACTCTGGAACCGTTCAGGCCGACGCACGCGCCCACCGCATCAACGTCCGGATTGTTCGACCAGACAGCGATTTTTGTACGGCTGCCCGCCTCCCTGGCTATACTCTTAATCTCGACCGTACCGTCCCGTACCTCTGTCACCTCTTCTTCGAAAAGCCGCTTCACCAGCTCCGGGTGTGTACGGGAAACCAGGATTCTGGGACCCTTCGGCGTATCTTTCACCTCCAGGACATACACCTTGATGCGCTGTGTCGGCCGATACACTTCACCGCGAATCTGCTCCTCTCCGGAAAGGGTCGCATCCGCACGGTCAAGATTGATGCTGATATTTCGTCCAAAATAACGCTGCACCACACCAGTCACAATATCGTGCTCTTTTTCATAATATTCATTATAAAGAACCTTGCGCTCTTCCTCGCGGATTTTCTGCAGAATCACATTTTTCGCGTTCTGTGTCGCGATCCGCCCGAACTCCTTGGATTTGATGTCAACGCGTACCACATCTCCCAGCTCATAACGGGAATCGATCATCTTCGCCTTCGTCAGACTGATCTGTGCCAGCTCATCCTCCACCTGGTCCACCACCGTCTTCATCGCGTATACTTCGTACTCGCAGGTCTCCGGATCAATATTGACCACTACACTGTCGGCTTCCGTCTTCCAGTTGTTCTTGCAGGCCTGAATCAGCGACTGCCGGATTGCTTCCAGCAATGTCTCCTTGCTGATGTTTTTCTCCTTCTCCAGAATCGTGAGTGCCTCTAACAACTCGTTATTCATTTTGTTTTCCTCCCTGTCAGAAATCGATTGCCAGCCGTATCAGGGCTATGTCCGTACGCGTAAAGGAGACGGCCCCGTCGCTCTCTGTCTCTATGGTAACTGTCTGCTTATCATATCCCTTTAAAATCCCGACAAACTCTTTCTTCCGGTCAATCGGGCGGAATGTCCGGATCTCTACCGTCTCGCCAATGCTGCGTTCAAAATCCTTATCCTTTTTCAGCGGGCGTCCCAGCCCGGGGGAACTGACCTCCAGTATATAAGCGTCATCAATGAAGTCCTGTTCATCCAGAAGGTCACTGAGTGCGCGGCTGATCAGCTCGCAATCATCAATGGTAATCCCGCCCGGCTTGTCAATGTAAGCCCGCAGATACCAGCTGCCCCCCCTCTTTCACATACTCAACATCAACCAGCTCGAACTGGTGCTTCTCCATCAGCGGCATCAGCAGGGCTTCCGTTTTCTGTTCGTAAATCTCTTTTTTACTCATGGTATTCCCCCATAAAGAAGAGTGGACCGCGCGGCCCACTCTTTATCAGTAACAGTTATTATTATCGCACACCATCATAGCACCGTTTTTCCCGAATTGCAAGTATTTTCCCGCATTTTTCCGCATTTAAAATACTGTAAGGCAGTTATATCGCATTTTCGCAGGAAACACTGATAATCGTATCTTTTTCGAAGTAAGAATCTGTCCCCACATAGATTGTCACCTCGCAGCCGCACCCATAGGAAGGGGCATTATACGTGTAATAACGATAATCTCCGCTTTCCGTACATTCATACGCGATGCCGCTCTCTTCCAGGATCGAGAGAAATTCCTCCTCCGTAATGCCAATACGCACGCCCCCCGCCAGAGCACCGTCCAGATCAAGTGTATATCCGCCGACCGAAAGCTCCTCCAGCCAGCAGTTTTCCGGTATCGTCGCGTAGTCCGCATCGTTTGTCACGATCGCAGAAAAGGTCTGGTTATTCTTACGCAGGGTCACCCAGCCAAAATATTTCGCGACAACCTGTGAATCGCTGTCCTCTTCCTCCAGCTCCCAGCCATCCTCAAGCAGCACGCTCACCGGTACCGGCAGCTCATAGCAGTCCCCGTCAATCTCAATCTCATAAACAGCAGGATCCGAACTCAGGGAATCCGGCTTTGTGTATCCCAGGATGCTCTGGGGAACCTCCGTACTCATCTCCCCCGGATCAAAACCATCCGGCTCAATAAAATTCTCAATCCGGATATCCTCCAGCACACCGCTCTCCAGGAAGACCTGCAGCTCAATCTCCTGATTATAATCTTCCTCATAGGTATACTGTGTGTAAAGCGATCCCTCATATATCTCAGTCGGACTTCCATACGCCGCCTCAATATCCTCCAGTGTCGATTCGCCCAGAGTGATCCCACAGGGCAGCTCCACCAGAACATCCTGATCGCTCCAGTAATAGTCGTCAATCGACAATCCGGCTACGATGCACTCCTCGATCGGCATCGTATTGATCCCAAGGTTCAGCACATATGCGGTGATCGTCAGGTCATCCATCTGAAAGCTGTAAAAGCTGTAGGCGTATGGCTCCAGCGTATCCTCCGCGTCATCCGCATCCTCCAGGCTCCAGCCATAGGAGACAAACTCCTCATACATCATCGGCAGAACATACACATCCTCATCGATCTCTACCTGAAAGTCCATCCAGGATGCTTCTTCTGTCTCAGACTCCGTCCCGGACTCAGACTCGTCCTCCGTCAAAGTCTCTTCCGCTGCCACAGTCTCTGCCGGCAGAAAAGGCATACTGCTAAATGCAGCTGCCAGGCACACCACCAGGAGCAAATTCTTCTTTTTCATCTGTTCTCCCCCCACTATTTACAAAAAAAGCAGAAGATCATCGTTCTTCTGCTCAACTTACCTTTTAAAGCGGATAACGAGAATCGAACTCGCCTCCCCAGCTTGGGAAGCTGGTGTTCTACCGATGAACTATATCCGCATACTGCTAAGAGTCCCGAAACAATTCCTCACCATACAGATTCTGGTGTTTGAAAGCCCTGAAGCCCTTACCCGGGAGTTATTATATACCAGAATCTGTGAATTGGCAAGGAAAAATTAAAAAAAATTCAGGTAACCGTTCAGACGTAACCGTTCAATGCTTTCATCAGACCCGGTAAATATAATTCTCTTTGCGCGGTTTCGCCTGCGGAAGTTCCCCGTCGCGATAGCCCAGGATGCAATGGCCGATTCCCTGATAGTCTCCCTCAATCCCCCATTGCTTCAGAAGTGCCTTGCCCTCCTCGGTATCGAAGACCTCATGCGCACGATGAATCCAGCAGGAATCTACACCGATAGAAAAAGCAGCATTCATCATATTGCCAAGTACCAGAGCGCCATCTTCCACAAAGGTCGGACGGCTGCGGTCCGCCAGAACCACCAGCACCGTCGGTGCGCCGTAAAATGGATCACCGGAAGCGCCCATCACGGCCGCATTCATTTTTGAAAGCTTTTCAATCGTCGGCGCGTCCTGCACTGCGACAATAATCGGAGACTGCGCACCCATACCTGTCGGCGCGTAAATACCCGCTTCCAGAATCTGCTCCAGTTCGCTGTCCTTAATCTGCTCCGCTTTAAATTTGCGCACACTTCTGCGCTCTTCCAGGCATTTCAATACTTCGTTCATTTTCATCCTCCTCATATTTGTAAATAAACGTGTTAATAGATTCGAAATTTATGCACCGCCCATTTGATGACCCGGTATTTTGGTGTCTCCAGCTCATGTACTGCCTCTTTGAGCTTCTCCCGGATGGGAATCCCCTGCGGACAATGCCGTTCGCAGCGTCCGCAGCCAATACACTGCGATGCGCTGGAGGTCTCCCGCCGCATAGCGGTCGACTGCGTGTATTCCCAGCTGCCGGAATGCTGTCCTTCCGTGTATTTTACATTGTAGCAATGGAAGGCCATTGGAATATCCACTCCCTGCGGGCAGGGCATGCAATACCCGCAGCCAGTGCAGCCCACCTTCATCTTCTGGCTGATCGCCATCTTCACCTGTTCAACAAGCTGCCGGTCCTGCTCCGTAAATTCTCCTGTGCGCGCATTCTCTGCCAGTCGAAGATTCTCCTCCACCATCTCCATGCTGTTCATGCCGGACAGCACACAGGTCACCTGCGGCTGGTCCCAGAGCCAGCGAAACGCCAGCTCCGCAGGAGTTTTGAAACGTGTGGAGGCCTCAATCCGGGTCGTCGCTTTCTTCGGCAGCCGGTTCACAAGCCGCCCGCCGCGCAGCGGCTCCATAATCATGACCGGAACGCCCTTTTTCGCCGCATACATCAGGCCATCGCGACCGGCTTGTGAAAACTCGTCCAGATAATTGTACTGAATCTGGCAAAAATCCCACGCATACGCGTCCAGCAGCTTTTTGAAATTCTCCGTATTCCCATGGTAGGAAAAGCCAATGTGGCGAATCTGTCCCCGCTCCAGTTTCTCCTGAATCCAGTCCCTGATGCCCAGCTCCGCCAGATGCTCCCAGGTCTTTACGTCGTTCAGCATATGCATCAGATAGTAATCAATATAATCGGTCCGCAGCCGCTTCAATTCCTCCTGAAACTTTTTTTCTGCGCCAGCTGCGGAACGGATCAGATAATGCGGAAGCTTTGTCGCCAGATAAATCTGACCACGGCAGCCATTCTTTGCAAGAATCCTTCCAACCGCTTCTTCATTGCCCGGGTAAACATATGCCGTATCCAGATAATTGACTCCGCCCCGGATCGCGCGCATCAGCTCCTGTTCCGCTTTTTCCAGGTCAATCTCATTCCCGTTTTTCGAAAAGCGCATACATCCGTACCCCAGGATCGACAACTGATCCCCGCCGCAGCCATCCCTGTACTGCATCTGCCATCCCCCGTTTCTGTGGTGATTCGTTCCTTCCTATCTAAAGCAATCTCCCGTTTAAATGCCTTTTTTCTGGTCCAAAAGCACTGCCGCCTCTTTTCCTGCTTCCACCTTCCGCTGCTTCCCATCCAAAACAGAAATTACACAGGACCAGTTGGCATTTGATTCACCCAAGCGCCACATCCAGCACCATCATCAGCGCAAACCCGACCGCGAATCCAATCGTACCCAGGTTGCTGTGATCGCCGTCTGAAGCTTCCGGAATCAGCTCCTCCACAACCACATAAAGCATCGCGCCCGCCGCGAAAGCAAGTAAATAGGGAAGCAGTGGTGTCACAAACCGGAACAGCAAAATCGTAATACCGGCGCCGACCGGCTCCACAATTCCAGAGAGCATCCCATACACAAATGCCCGAGAACGGCTCATATTATCACTGCTCCGAAGCGGCAGACTGATCACAGCGCCCTCCGGAAAATTCTGAATCGCAATGCCAAGTGAAAGCGCCAGAGCACCCGCAGCTGTGATCTGTGTCTGTCCGGAAAGCATTCCCGCAAAGACTACGCCGACTGCCATCCCCTCCGGGATATTGTGCAGTGTAACCGCGAGCAGCAGCATCGTCGTCTTCGGCAGCCTGCACGTCAGACCCTCCGCCTTCTCACTGTCCAGATGCAGGTGAGGAATCAGCACATCCATCAGCAGCAGAAACCCAAAGCCAGATAACAGACCGATCAGAGCCGGGATAAAAGCCAGCCTTCCCATCTCCTCCGACAGATCCATCGCCGGAATCAGAAGGGACCAGACAGAAGCCGCCACCATCACTCCCGACGCAAACCCCAGCAGCGACTTCTGCAGTCCTGCCTTTAATTCATTTTTCAGAAAAAACACACACGCCGCTCCCAGAGTCGTGCCGGCAAAGGGCAGCAGCAATCCCGCTATCACATTCATTGGCATATGCTCCTCCTGTCCGCTTGCGCAGCCAAATTTTTTCGGGCATCGGCGCCTTGCCGTATGCCCGTGCGCATAAAATATTGGTAACTATTCAGAACAGCAGGCCGCAGACCGCCTGCGATGCAGGCTATATGCCGCTAACGCGTCATATGTCTGTGGCTTGATGGGCGTTCCGCCCATCCCGAAATGAAAATACAGCCCTTAGCAGGTAAACCTGCACATCTACGCTTCGCTCCGGTCGGTGCTAAACGAGCGCCACTGGCGCTCAGCACCTGTCTTTTCTTTTCGATGCTGTTCTGAACTGTTACAAATATTGTATGCAGCTCTGCCCTTTTTCTTGCAGTTTTTTTGCGCCTGCGGCATTCTGACATCGTTTGTCCGGAAGAAACTGCCATCCATCCGGGCCGGTTCAGTTGATCACAAGATCCTCCAGCCTGCGCTTCGGCACATAGTGCACATCATTTTCATCCCGATAGTAATCGGTCGGCTCGTCCGGTCCGATCTCCGTCATGACTACCGTCTCCGCCGGCTTGCCGATCGCCACAACCAGAAGCGGAGCCAGGTATGCCGGCAGCTGCAGTGCCTCTGAAAGTTTCGCCGGACTGAAGTTGCCAATCATGCAGCCGCCAAGTCCCATTTCCGTCGCAGCCAGCAGAATTGTCTGCGCCACAATCCCCACATCGCGTGAAAACCTCGTCTGCGACTCAAACACACGGATATCCTGGCAGATAACGATAAACGCGGTCGGGCACATTCCCGGATGCGGCAGCTCCATCTGCGGCAATCCCCGTGCCCACTTTGTCAGCGGCTGAATGCGGTCTGTCTCCTCCTTCTCATATGCCAGGTAATAACGCAGTGGCTGCTGGTTCACACTCGACGCGGTCAGACGGGCGCAGTCAATCATCTCCAGCAATTCCTCCCTGGTCACCCGGCGGCTCTCATCATAGCCGCGGTAGCTTCGGTTTGCCTTTACAAGCTCTTTCAGGTTCATAAGTACACCTCCGTATAAAAACCAGTATACCAGGATTGTACCATTTTCAGCGCTATTTTCAAGGTAAATTATCCGAAAAACCCCGCCGCACAAAATGAGCAGCGGGGCATCCGGTATTTTCCGGTTTTTCGGCAGTTTATGCCTGTGTCGCGTAGATAAAAATGAAATATCCAAGCGGTGTATAGCCAATGTTCTCAATGCCGTCATGCAGCAGATACGGATCTGTGTAGAAATAGATCGGGCATACCGCAAATCCGTCTTCTCCAAAGAGCATATACTCCGCCTCCCGCATCAGCTCGTCGCGCTCTGTACCGCCGCTTAATGCCTTGAACTCTGTAACCAGCTCAGTGTACTCATCATTTACCCAATTGCTGTAGTTGTAAGAATTGCCATTTGTAAACAGCTCCAGGTACGTGCTTGCGTCATCATAATCCGCTATCCAGCCAAGACGAGCCATGCCGAAATTCCCCTCGCCCAGGTTGTTCGTGTAGGTCTGCCACTCAGAGTTATTCAAAGTGATGTTAATTCCAAGTACACCCGCCACGTCAGACTGCACCGCTTCCGCGATCGCCTGATGCGCCTCTGATGTATTGTACTCATAATCAATCGTTGTAGAAGTATCATATCCGTCTGCAACCGCCTCGTCAAGCAGGGCAACCGCCAGCTCACAGCGTCCGGAGTAGGTGGTAAGATCATAATCCGGATACAGCTCGGAAAGGCTCGCAAACATCGCGTCGCCTACGTACTCAGTCCACTCAGTGCCGTCGCTTGTGGTAGTACCGGCAGCGACAAGACCCGTCGCCGGTGTCTGGCCGCCCTGCGTTACGTTATCCACAATATTATCTCGATCGATAACGAGTGAGATGGCCGCACGCACTCTCCAGTCCGGAATATTGTCACAGTTCAGATACAGATAATAGGTGCCGATCTCATCCGGAAGGTGGCAATCGCCGGATTCTACGAGGGACTCCAGCTGCTCGGTCGATACAGATGTAGTAAAGTCAATCTCATCTGCCTGATACGAAGCCAGGATCGCGCTCTCACTGTCCTGCAGCTTCCACACCAGCTTTGTCGGACCTACCGAATCCTTATCATAGTAATACTCGTTCGGAACCATCTCAATCTGGCTGTCATGTTCCCACGCACTCAGCACATAAGCGCCGTTGGATACCATGTTGCCCGGATCAGTCCACTCTGTGCCATATTCCTCAATGATGTCCTCACGGATCGGCATCAATGCCGCAAATGCGCAAAGGCCAAGGAAATACGGGCACTCTGCTTCCAGCGTGATGACCAGCGTCGTGTCATCCGTCGCCTCGATACCCAGCGTCTCCGGCTCCGCCTCTCCGGCCTGAATGGAAGAAGCATTCAGAACCACGCCGTCAAGAATATAGCCATAGTCTGCTGCGTTGGACGGATCTACGATTCTCTGCCAGGAATATACAAAGTCTGACGCGGTCACTGCCACGCCATCGCTCCAGTAAATATCACTGCGCAGGGTAAAGGTATAGGTAAGACCGTCATCGGATACCGTGTAAGACTCCGCCTGGCCATATGTTACCTCCAGAAGTTTCACAGCATCCGTCGTATCGGTCGCACTCTCATCCGTCAGCACATACTTCATCAGGTTCTCAAACATATGCATGGAATAGGTAGCGCCGTCTACAGAACTCTCCAGGTTCGGATCCAGTGTTTCCGGCTCAGAAGCAATGATCGCGGTAATGGTAAAATCGCCTTCCTCTGCGGATACAGTCGCCGGAAGCATACCGATTCCACCAGCCATGGCCATAGCAGTAGTTGCCGCTGAGCCACGCAAAAAGTCTCTTCTGGTTATTGCTCTCATGATAAGTTCCTCCTCATTTTTTATTAAGTAAACGCCTGTAAGACCCCATTGGATCCCCCATTCGTTTTCTTCGTGCAAACAGTCCGTCCTGCTCCTGTCCAAACGCCATTGAGATCTGATATCTTCCATCAGACAAACGGACATTCCCTTTGATCATTTTATCACACAAATCGCCATGTGGCAATTGCCGCATATGATTCTCCTGTTAAAAATCTGTGTCTATAGCAGGATTCCGCAGCAAAAGGGTAAGGTACTACGTTCATAACATATGGCACGCCGCGAAATGTCCCGGCGAATATTCCTTCAGCTCAGGCATCCGCTCGGAACACTCCGGCTTCGCGTATGGACAGCGCGTATGGAAACGACAGCCGGACGGCGGATTCAGCGGGCTGGGAATATCCCCTTCCAGCAGAATTCGTTTCCGGGTGCGGTTTTTTTGCGGATCCGTCAGCGGGACAGCCGACAATAACGTCTGCGCGTAGGGATGAATCGGATGCGAACACAACTCATAGCTCTCCGCAAGCTCAACCAGGCAGCCCAGGTACATCACTCCGATGCGGTTGGAGATATGGCGCACCACAGAAAGGTCATGGGCAATAAACAGATAGGTCAGCCCTTTCTCCTCCTGCAGATCCTCCAGCATATTAATCACCTGTGACTGAATCGATACGTCCAGCGCAGAGATCGGCTCATCACAGACAATAAACTGCGGCTCCACTGCCAGCGCACGGGCGATCCCGATGCGCTGCTGCTGCCCACCGGAAAATTCATGCGGAAAACGGTTCGAATGTTCTGAATTCAATCCCACCTCCGTCAGCAGCTCACTGATACGATCCTGACGTTCCTTTTTGCCCTGATAAAGCTTATGAATATCCAGGGCTTCGCCAACAATCTCTCCGACCGTCATACGTGGGTCAAGGGATGCGGACGGATCCTGGAAAATCAGCTGCATTTTTCTGCGGTAAGGAAGCATATCTTCCCGAATATCCGCCTCTTTATCAAAAATCGTTTTGCCGTCGTATATAATTTTCCCCGCAGTCGGCTCATAAAGCTGAAGCAGCGTCCGACCAAAGGTCGTTTTTCCACAGCCGGATTCTCCTACCAGCCCCAGTGTCTCTCCCTCAAAAATATGAAGCGATACATCCTGAACCGCCTGTACATAGTTCGTCTTCAAAAAGCCGGCCTTTACAGGAAAGTACTTGCGAAGCTTTTCCACTTCGATCAGTTTTTTCTTTTCTTCGCTCATGCCTTTCCCCCCTTTGCCAGACCCTTCATTTCCCTGAACTCCTTTACATGCAGCCAGCAGGCCGACAGATGACCTTCGCCCACCTCCAGAAGCGGCGGCTTTTTCGTCAGGCAGATTTTCATACAGTGTTCACAGCGCGGGCCAAAGCTGCAGCCCTTCGGGGGATCCAGAAGATCGACCGGCGTACCTTCAATCGGAACCAGCCGGGTACGCTCTTCCTCATCCAGATTCGGCATGGAACGCATCAGGCCATTGGTGTACGGATGAGCCGGACTGTAAAAAATATCGTCCACACTTCCCTGCTCCATAATATGCCCCGCGTACATTACACTGACCCGGTCACAGATCTCGGCCACCACACCAAGGTTGTGTGTGATGAAAATAATCGCCATGCCCGTCTTTTTCTGCAAATCCCGCATCAGATCCAGGATCTGTGCCTGAATCGTCACATCCAGCGCCGTCGTCGGCTCATCCGCGATCAGCAGCTTCGGGCGGCAGATCATCGCCATCGCAATCATTGCCCTCTGGCGCATGCCGCCTGAAAATTCGTGCGGATACTGCTCGACCCGCTTATCGGCATTATTGATTCCAACCAGCTCCAGCATCTCAATCGCACGTTTTCTGGCTTCTTCCTTTGTGATGGATTTATCATGGCAGGTCAATGCCTCCATCAGCTGGTCGCCAATCGTATAGACCGGATTCAGACAGGTCATCGGATTCTGAAAAATCATTCCTGTACGCTGCCCCCGAAATTGACGGCGCTGCTCCTCGGTATAGGCAAGGACGTCCTCGCCTTCAAAGGTAACGCTCCCGCCGATGACCTTTCCCGGCGACTGCAAAAGACCCATAATAGAATACGCTTCTACAGACTTTCCGGAACCGGACTCGCCTACAATCCCCATGACCTCATTTTCATGTATCTGATAAGAAATCCCATCCACCGCCTTTACTTCACCGGCATGGGTAAAAAAGGAAACCTTTAAATCCTTCACATCCAATAATACTTTATCACTCATGATACTCCTCCCTTAACTCTTCAGGCGTGGATCCAGCGCGTCACGCAGTCCGTCGCCGACCAGATTCAGGCTCAGTACAATCAGGCTAAGCAGAATCGCCGGACAGAGCAAACGATACGGATACATCAGGAACGTATCCTGCGCATCGGAACACAGAGAGCCGAGCGACGCCATTGGAGCCGATACGCCCAGACCCAGGTAAGAGAGAAACGATTCCAGGAAAATAGCGGAAGGAATCTGCAGACAGGTCGAGATAATCAGCTGTCCCACACAGTTCGGCAGCAAATGCTGCCTGATGATCCGTGAAGAGGAAGCGCCAAGAACCGTCGCCGCCGTCACATATTCCTGCTCCTTTAAAGAAAGCACCTGGCCGCGGATCACACGCGCCATTCCCACCCAGTAAAGAAGCGCAAAGGTAATGAAAATACTCACAATACCCACACCAAGCGTACTCAGTGCCTTGACCAGCGGAAAGCTGGATGAGTCGAACCAGGTCTGGAGCGGATCCTTCAATACGACCTGCAAAAGCAAGACAATCAGTACGTCCGGTACCGAATAGATCAGGTCAACAATACGCATCATGACAAAGTCAACCTTTCCTCCGGCAAAACCGGAAATTGAGCCGTAAAGAGCTCCGATAAAGAGAACAATCAGGGCCGCTACAATACCGATGATAATAGACACCCGGGCCCCATACATACAGCGTGCCATCAGATCGCGCCCCTGGGAATCCGTACCAAACACATGGGGAAAGACGCTCTTTGACAGAGTCAGCTCCTCGGCGTCATCCGCAGGAGTCGAAGTCGTCTCAATCACAGTAACCTCTGAATATTCTCCATCTCCGATATAATCACTGTCATAACCGATATATACCGGATTTTCCGCATCCTTATCGTAAATCAGCGTAGCCTTCTCAATCCCGGCTTCCAGGGTAAACGCATAGGTTGTCCCATTTGCCGTAAAATACCAGCTGCCCTTCGAGATCGCTGTCAGAGAACCTGGCCGCAGAGAAGTCGCGTATACAGCCTCCGCACCGTTTTCCAGCACTTCACGCACCATCTGCTCCGACTCGGAATACTCCATCGGGCCCAGCTTCTGCGAGCTGCGATACTGATCCTCATAGCTGTAAGGAATACAATAAGGGCCAATAAAGGAAAAAATCAGAATCAGAATAAACAGGAAAAGCGCGCCCATCGACACCCGGTTCGCACGAAACCGTCTCCACGCGTCCTGCCAGTAAGAAACACTCTTATGCATCTGCACCATAGAGCTTTTCTCTTCCGCACTCGCAGAGGCAAAATCATCTTCGGTAAAGCTTTCAAATCCGGGAATCCGGTCGGTATCCAGCTGAAAAAGCTGCACCATCTTATGTCCGTCCATAGCTTAATCTCCTTTCTTTGTGAGATTAATACGCGGATCCACAATCTTATACGCAATATCAACCACAAGATTCATAAATACAATCAAAGCCGCCAGCAGAATGGTCGTCGCCATAATAATCGGGTAATCCCGATTCAGAATACTGGATACAAAATAGCTTCCAATACCAGGAATACTGTAAATCTGTTCCACAACCAGAGAACCGGTAATGATCCCCGCTGTCAGAGGCCCCAGGTAAGTAATCACCGGGATCAGAGAATTGCGCAGAGCATGCTTAAACAAAATCATTTTCGTCTTCAGACCTTTTGCCCGCGCGGTACGAATGTAGTCCTGGCTGATGGAGTCAAGCATACTCGTCCTCGTCAGCTTCGCAATATGGCACGATGGATACAGCGCCATGGTAATTACAGGCATTACATAGGAAGACGCTGTCTGCAGAGTATCCGACGAAACCGGAAGAATCTTCAGATTCACACCAAAAGTAAACAGCATCAGTGTCGCAATCACAAAGGTGGGCATAGCAATACCAACTGTCGTAATCACACGAAGAATATTATCGATCCATTTTCCTCTGTAATATGCGGACAGGCAGCCCAGCGGAATTCCAATAAGAATAGCAGTGACAAGTGCAAGCACACCTAAAGAAATAGATCGGCCAAACTTGCCCTGTCCAAACAGAATCTTCGTCACAGCAGTGTCCTGCTGCATCTTCAACGAAGTCCCCAGGTCGCCGTGCAGCAGGTTCCTGATGTAATTGACAAACTGCACAATCAGCGGCTTATCCAGACCGTATTTCGCGTTCGCGAGCGCAATCTGCTCCGGCGTCGATTTGTCAGTCATAAAAGGACTTCCCGGAATAGCATTCATCAAAAAGAAAGTGATGGCAGCCACCAGAAGAAGTGTCAGAATAGCGGTTCCGATGCGCTTCAAAGAATAAATCAGCAGATCCATGAAAACACCTCTTTCGTTATGTAATCACTGTCATAACATTCGTTTCCGCGGATCTACCGTTACAACAGCTTTTGATTTGTCCGTATTATAAATACGAATGTCTTGCTGCAATGAACAATTCTTTTCTATAATAAATATATATTTAAAAAAAGTCAACCTTTTTTTATCAAAATAAAATAAAATGAAACGCAAACGTAAAAAAAAGCCACACCATGTGTGACTTCTACGCCTGCAATATAATATATGCCCTTGTGATTATCTCTGAAGATGCCGGCTACCGGACTTGAACCGGTACGAAGTTGCCCTCGAGGGATTTTAAGTCCCTTGCGTCTGCCAATTCCGCCAAGCCGGCAGATATCAAAAAATAAATAAAACATTTGAGCACAGAGAAAAACTCTATGCTCAAACGACCCAGATGAGACTCGAACTCACGACCTCCGCCGTGACAGGGCGGCGCTCTAACCAACTGAGCCACTGGGCCATAAATAATAAAATCATGGACCTTCGGGGACTCGAACCCAGGACCGACCGGTTATGAGCCGGTTGCTCTAACCAACTGAGCTAAAGGTCCAAAGAGCCGATGATCGGACTCGAACCGATAACCTGCTGATTACAAATCAGCTGCTCTGCCAATTGAGCCACATCGGCATATAAACCAGACCGAACTCTCGTATCATTCGTCAAAACGAAAAATACTTGAATATAGAAAAACTCCCCGAGTTGGGCTCGAACCAACAACCCCTCGGTTAACAGCCGAGTGCT
>JAJQCQ010000069.1 GCA_021202635.1 Lachnospiraceae bacterium
AGTCGAAAAAATCCTTTAAAATCAACAATTTAGGGCTTGACATAATAGGAAGGAGGAAGCAGCGAATGAAAGTGACAAATAAGGAGGGAAAGCTCTTCCTCTGTCACTGAATTATATGTGCAGTTCGGTGCGGAAGGGGAAACCTTTGTCCTTCACCCCTATGACAACGATACTGCGGCGGCGATTGCAAATTATGTCGGTACGACTACCTGGCAGCTTCCTATTTATCATTATGATGATTTTGAAGACTGGGAAGTCATGCAGTATTACGATATTCCCAGCAGCTATGAGATACCGGACAATGCGGAAAGCATTACTTCCGAGCAGGGAGGAACCGTGTATTATTCCGATCCGAACAGGATCATCCTGTTTTATCAGGATGCTGAAGTTTCCGGAGATTACACACTTGTGGGATACTTCGACTATACAGAGGAGTTTGTGACTGCAGTGGAGGAAAACCCGGTACTGGAAGGCTGGGGGAATAAACTCATTATTGTCAGTGCCAGTGAGTAAAGCTGGCTTATGTAAGAGTATGAGGAGGCAGGGGAAAAGAGGAATGGCTATTACGGAATACAGTGAGAAAGAAATGATTCAGAATATGAAAGATGCCGGCTGTGACGATGCCTGTATCCAGGAATTTCTTGAGGAATACAGGCAGGGGGCTCAAAAGAAATGTGATATGGTTTTAAGCCGTCACCGGCGGGAACTGCTGGATCAGCTGCACCAGGAGCAGAAAAAAATCGACTGCCTGGATTATCTCAGTTATCAGATACAGCGAAACAGGAAAGGAAATGGATGATGAAGAGCATACAGAAAAACAATAAGGAAATCAGGAACCAGTATCTGACAGGCGAACGGGCTCTTTTTCAGGGACATGATCTGCAGATCATTGATACCATCTTCGCAGACGGGGTAAAGATGGACCGGGTGACAGCAAAGGGGGATTATTTCGCCATGAACAGCCAGAATATGGAAATCACCGGGCTGACTTTGTATGGCAATTATTCTTTCGATGGAGCCAGAAATGTGGTAATCCGCAGCTCTCACCTGCTCTCCAAAGATGCTTTCTGGAACAGTGAAAATATAACGGTATACGACTCCTTTATTTCCGGAGAATACCTGGGATGGAACGCAAAAAACCTGACCCTTGTAAACTGCACTATTGAAAGTCTGCAGGGGATGTGCTACATTGATAACCTTGTCATGAAAAATTGCAAATTGCTGAATACGACACTTGCGTTTGAGTATTCCACTGTAGACGCACAGATTGACAGTTCGATCGACAGTGTGATGAATCCGACAAGTGGAGTGATCCGGGCTGAGTCAATCGGAGAACTGATTATGGAACGGGATAAAATCGACCCGGCAAAAACAACGATCATCTGTAATCAGGAAGCGTGTTCCGCACAGCCCCGTGCATTTAGATCAGTGGCTGTTTGAACTTTTTCCTGAAGGAAGGCACTTCATTAAACAGACTTTTTGGAATCATCCTGATGATATTTGGACTTGTGTTTTTTATCCGGCTTGTATGACGGCAGGGAAGGAGAGTGAAAAATGACCAGGAGAATTTTATCGTCCGTTTTGATTGTTGCCATAATGTTTGTCCTGGCTGCCTGTGGAAATGAACAGGCAGCGGAAGAAACCTCTGCCATGTCTTTGACAGAAACGGACAATATGGAAAAAGCAACTGAGGAAATGGAAGAAAACGGAACGGAAAGTGATATGAATCATTCTGAAGAAAACGCAGAAGTACTCGTATCGGAATCCGAGACAGATGATTTCACACAGGAGGAAGAAACTATGAAGATGAATGTTCAGGTTGGAAGCAGTACGTTTACTGCGACATTGGAAAGCAATGAGGCTGTAAATGCACTTATGGAGATGATGGAAAGTAGTTCGATTACGATCTGTATGAGTGATTATGCCGGATTTGAGAAAGTGGGGGCTTTGGGAACAAGCCTGCCGGCGAACGACAGCCAGACGACAACGCAGGCCGGTGACATTGTTCTATATAGCAGTAATCAAATCGTCATTTTTTATGGCTCTAATTCCTGGGCATATACCCGTCTGGGGCATATCGATGATCTGACCGGCTGGGAAGATGCTCTGGGAAGCGGCGATGTGGAAGTGACATTTTCACTGGATTAAGAGGAGCTTTTGATCAGGCTGCGCGAGTTTGAAAAATCAATAAACGAAATGTGTCTGGGAGGAATTGAAGATGCAATACAAAGAATATAAGGAAATTCAGAAATTATCTCGCCTGGGTATGGGAGTGATGCGCCTTCCGGTGTTAGATGGCGACTATGGCAGGATTGATTACGAAAAGGCAAAGGCCATCGTTGACCGTTGTATGAAAAACGGAATCAATTATTATGATACCGCTTATATTTATCACAATGGAAAGTCTGAGGAATTTGCAGGGAATGCTTTAGCGGAGTATCCGCGGGAAAGCTATTATATAGCGGATAAATTTAATTTCCAGGCGGAGCCGAATTATGAAAAGCAGTTCGAAGAGCAGCTTCGACGTCTGCAGATGGATTACATAGACTTTTATCTGCTCCATGGCATTCAGGATAACTTCCAGGATGATATTCTGGCAGGCGGCTGTATCGACTATTTTGATGAACAAAAGAAAAATGGCCGGATTCATTATCTGGGCTTCTCCTTCCACGGAAATATCGAAAATCTCCGGAAAATGCTGGAACAGTATCCGTGGGATTTTGTCCAGATACAGCTGAACTATTACGACTGGTATTTTGGGGATGCAAAAGAACTGTATGAGATTCTGGAAACGGCGCAGATTCCGGTCATGGTCATGGAGCCGGTTCACGGCGGGCTTCTGGCGAACCTTACGGACGAGGCCGCTGCTGTATTAAAGGAATACTCCCCGGATGCTTCGCAGGCTTCCTGGGCGATGCGCTGGGTTATGGGACTTCCGGGAGTACAGGTCGTATTAAGCGGAATGTCGGATACCGTTCAGGTGGAGGATAATCTGACTACATTTGATCAGGCTGTCGTCTTGTCTGACGAAGAACAGCATCTGCTTCACCAGGCGGCAAATATCCAGCGGAAAGCGGTGGCGGTTCCCTGCACTTCCTGCCGATACTGCTGCGCGGACTGCCCGACAGGTCTGGATATTCCGGAATTACTGAAATTTTACAATGACTATAAGCTGGGCGGGGCGTGGAGGCTGGCTGGTATTTCAGCCATGCCCGAAGAGAAAAGGCCGACCGCCTGTATCGGATGCGGGTCATGTACCCGGCATTGTCCGCAGGGGCTGGAAACACCGAAGTATATGGAAGAAATGAAAAAGGTACTGAATGAGATGGCACATTAAGTGAGCGAAATATCAGGAGGGACATATGGAATATCGTATTTTACCTCATGGAGGCGAAAAAATCAGCATCATCGGGATGGGTTCTTCCGTGATCGGGGAGCGGCCGGAGAGGGAAATCATTGCAACCGTTCAGTCCGCGTTGGAAAACGGCATCAACTATTTTGATATGGCGGGCGGCCATGCGACTATTTTTGATGCTTATGGAAAAGCTTTGGAGGGGAAACGGGATCAGGTTTATCTGCAGGTACACTTCGGGGCGGATTACACATCCGGAGAATATGGCTGGACGACTGACTTTAAGAAAATTCAGAATTCTGTTCAGTGGCAGCTGGAAAAACTGCGGACGGACTATATTGACTTTGGTTTTATCCATTGCATGGATGAGGAAAAGGATCTGGATACTTACATCAAAAATGGTGTCCTTGATTACATTCTGGATTTGAAAAAGAAAGGAATCGTCCATCATATCGGGATGTCCTCACACACACCGGCGGTTGTTCACAAAGTCCTGGATATGGGCATTCTTGATATGCTGATGTTCAGTATCAATCCGGTATATGACTACGGGAAGGGTGACTACGCCATCGGAAGCAGCAGCGAGCGTTATGAGCTGTATCGTCGCTGTGAAAAGGAGGGCGTCGGCATTGTTGTCATGAAGCCATTCTGTGGAGGGCAGCTTCTGGATGCGGAAAAATCTCCGTTCGGCGTGGCGCTTGGAAAGCATCCGTGCATCCAGTATGCGCTGGATAAACCGGGCGTATTGACCGTTGTTCCCGGATACGGCAGCGAGGCTGAACTGATGGAAGTTCTGGACTATTTCAATGTTTCAGACGAGCAGAAGGATTATTCTGTAATAGCAGGGTACACGCCTAAAGAGACCGAAGGTGTCTGCGTTTACTGCAAGCATTGCCACCCCTGTCCTGCAGGCCTTGATATTGCCCTGATTAATAAGTATTATGATCTGGCCATGCTGGGAGACAATCTGGCCAGGGAACACTATCTGACACTGGAGAAAACCGCCGGTGACTGCATTGGCTGCGGCCACTGCGATAAGCGCTGCCCGTTCCATGCCCGCCAGAGTGAGCGGATGAAACGGATCTGCGCGGCATTTGGAAAGTAATACGGGTAAATGTGCAGGGCATATAGAATTTGTTATCTGAGCAGCAATGCGGACAGCCCCGTTATATGGCATCCCCGGACATCAATACCGAGGATTTTATGGCGGCTGTGGACTTTTTGTCTGTGCAGGATAATGTGGATCCGGAACGGATCGGTATCATTGGCATCTGCGGGTGGGCGGCATGGCTCTTAGTGCTCAACGTACGATGGATGTGATTCCGTTTGATAAGATGTGCGAGTTTTTTGGCCGCTATCTGGCATAACGTAGAACGCTGTTGATTTGAGGAAACATCCCCCGGCACTGGTGTCGCAGAATTTGTGACCCTGGTGCCGGGTTTCTGTTGTCATTCAGGCATCGACAGGAGTATAATCGCATAAGAAACCTGATTTTGTGAAGGAGGTGCCCATATGGAAATTCGAGTGCTTCGCTACTTTCTCACCGTCGCCCGGGAAGGTGGAATTAACCGGGCGGCAGAAATTCTACATATCACGCAGCCAACCTTAAGCCGACAGCTCGCAGCTCTTGAGGACGAGGTCGGTGTGAAACTGTTTGAACGCGGTGCCCGGAAAATCACCCTGACCAATGAAGGAATGCTGCTGCGGCGCAGGGCGGAGGAAATCCTTGCCCTGGTGGATCGGACACAGATGGAACTGGTCGAGCAGGAACAGCTGGTGGAGGGAAGGGTGGTCATCGGCTGCGGGGAAACGGCAGCTGTCGGACTGCTTCCGGAAATCATTGCTTCCTTTCATGAAAAGTACCCGCTGGTCACCTACGACATTTACACTGCAAACGCAGATGTGGTAAAGGAGCAGATGGAAAAAGGCCTGGTTGACATCGGCATTCTGCTGGAACCGATTGATATTGAAAAGTTTGATTTTGTCCGTCTGAATCTGAAGGAGCGGTGGGTAGTTCTGATGCGCCCGGACGATCCGCTTGCAGCCAGGGAAATGATTTCGTCAAAGGATCTGAAAGAAAAGCCGCTGATCCTGCCGGCTCGCGCTAACGTGCGAAATGAGCTGTCCAACTGGCTTGGAGAAGATTTTTCGGAATCGCAGGTACTGTTTACCAGCAACCTGGCAACGAACGGTGCGCTGATGGTACAGGCGGGACTTGGATATTCTATTATCATAGAAGGCGCAATTTCCTTCTGGGATGAGAGGAAAATTGTCAGCCGTCTACTTTCTCCGGAAATCGTATCCGACAGCGTGTTTGCCTGGAAACGCAGCCAGCCTTTTACACCGGTTGTTGGAAAATTCATAGCGGAAATAAAATGCTTTTTGGGCATAACTAACTGATAGAAACTAAGTATTTGATATAAGAAATCAGAAGAACTATAATGTGACCCGAAGAGATTTCCACCGCTTGCGAGTGGAAATCACGAGGGTCAACGAGCAGCTTCCTGTTCGCTCAAGTCATCAGGGGAGGAATGCCAATGACGATTACAGAAATTACGGAGCTTACAGAGTCAGGAGAGAAAACACCGGAGGGAAAGCTGTTGGTTCTAAAGAGAATCAGGGGAAGTCTGATGGAAGAACTGCACTGTAAACAGCAGCTGGTCGATCAGGTGGATTACATGATCTATGAATTGAAAACCAGGCAGAAAAAACAAGTTGAAGGAAGAAATGGAAAACTCAGTTTATAATAAAGAAGAAAACAGGATGGGAACGATGCCTGTACCGCGGCTGGTGATTCAGACAGGCGTTCCTCTCATGCTCTCGCTGTTGATAAATTCACTGTATAATTTTGTAGACAGTATATTTGTGGCCAGACTATCCGAGGATGCATTGACGGCTGTATCGCTTTCCTCACCGGTGCAGACGATGATGGCAGCCCTGGGCTGCGGAATTGCGGTTGGATTAAACGCAGTCATCTCAAAAGCCCTTGGGGAAAATGATCAGAAAAAAGTAAAGCAGGCGGCTTCTGCGTCTCTTTTCCTGGCTGGTTGTGCCTGGCTGCTGATTCTGGTTTGCTGTCTGCTGTTTATACGGCTATATTTTGTCTGGCAGTCCGGCGGGGATGCACAAATCGCAGAATACGGTTATACTTATCTGAGCATCTGTATGATTTTTTCTTTCGGCCAGATGGGACAATGGGTATTTGACCGTTTTGTAATGGCAAGCGGCCGTTCTCATCTGTTTTTGTTTACACTTTCAGCCGCATCCGTTACCAATTTGATTCTTGACCCCATTCTGATTTTTGGCTATTTTGGATTTCCCGCCATGGGAACAGCCGGGGCGGCTTGTGCAACTGTCATCGGGCAGATCGTGGGCTGCTTTGCAGGATATTTAATTAACCGACGATTCAATCCTGAGATCCCCATCAGTTTTACCCTTCGGCCGGATGGCGGATGTATCAGGGAAATCCTGAATGTGGGTATTCCTACAACTCTGGTGCAGGGCATCACTTCTCTGATTGGAATTTTTATGAACTCTGTACTGATTACATTCAGCACAACAGCAGTGGCAGTTTATGGCGTATGCCTGCGGATACAGAACCTGGTTACGGTAGGTGTCCACGGCATTGATAATGGCCTGATCCCGATTGTCGCCTACAATTTTGGAGCAAAGAAAAGAAACCGTATTTACGATGCCATCCGATGGGCGCTCGTTTATTCCATAGGTATTTATCTTGTGATTATGGTCTTCCTGGAGACTTGTCCGACACAGATATTACAGTTGTTTGACGCTTCGGAAGAATTGCTGGCAATCGGCATACCGGCGCTCCGAATTTTTGCTGTCTCCTATCTGATTTCGACATTTGGTCTGGTGTTTGCAGCCGTTTTTCAGGCTCTTGGGATGGGAACATACAGTTTGTATCTGACATCTGTTCGTCAGGTGCTGTTTCCGTTTATCTTTGTATCCGCTTTCCGACAGACAGGAAACCTTCATCTGATCTGGTCTGCGTTTATTATTTCCGAAATTCTGGCGCTTCCTGTTATTGCCATTCTTGCACAAAAAGCGTTCCGGAAGCTCTCATGGTAAGCTGATGCTTTTAAGGAAAACCAGAGCGAACCTGATGGATGAACTTCATTGCAAACAACAGGTGGTTGATCAGGTAGACTACATGATTTATGAACTGAAAATGGAACGGAAGGACTGCGGATGCCCTGATGGAGCTTCTGGCAGAAGACCCGCTCACGATTGAGATGAGTGATTATGCAAACATGGAAAAGGTCGGCTCCATCGTTACCGTAACTCTGTCGCTTCCGGAGCAGCAATAAGTCAAAATAAAAAATATTTTTAGCAGGAGGTTTTGAACATGGAGAAAATCGTACAGACAGCAGGACGGAATACCCTTGGAGAATTTGCGCCGGATTTTGCGCACTTCAATGACGTGTAAATTCGAAATTGATACAATTTAATAATCACATCTTGAGGGTTTCACATTTTAATTTTTCTATAGAGACGAAGGGCGAGGGTTTCATTCCTCGCCTTTAATGGTTGCATGCCTTTTGATGTGAGAGAAGTGTATATATAAACGGAGCGACCACACAGCCGCTCCGCTTCGTAATTTCTGTTGACTTAAATTGTAATCTCCGCGCTGTTGTTGAAGGTAAAGCGGATGTCGTCTTTGCTGTAAACTGTTACGTAATCGACCAGTGCATACCATGTGTCCTCGTCGAATTGTTCGTAAGCCTGCGGCAGTTTTTTTAATTCGGCGATGAAGTTTCGCATCATCTCCCTTTGTGCCTGTTTCAGGACGATGTCGGAGGAAACCTCATCAAGCTGGGCTTTGGTGTTTTCCGCCTTACTTTCCAGAGCAGTGTACCGAGATTCGTATTCATCCTGATTCTGTGCGACCCTGGCATTCTCATAAATGTTGCGCTCCATCAGTTCTGAAAGCATAACCAGTTCATTCCGCAGGGCTGCCTGTTTAGTTTCCAGCTCCGCCGTGGAAAAGGCCGCTTCTTCAATCGCCTCAAACTCTGCAACAATGGCATTCTTGTCGGTGCAAAAGACATTGACTGCTTTGACGAAAAGCTCTTTGATGGCCGCGTCGTCCAGGTTGGGAGTGTCGCATTTGTCCTCGCCTTTGAATTTGTTGTTGCACTGCCAGATGACCCTGCGGTATTTGGTGTTGGAGTGCCACACTTTGGAGCCGTACCAGCCGCCGCAGTGTCCGCACTTGATTTTGCTGGAGAAGCAGGTCACGCAGCTCGGTCGGCTGTTTCTCTTGACACGCTTTTCCATGAGCAGCTGGACGCTGTCAAACACGTCGGGAGCGATGATTGCCTCGTGGTCGCCTTCAATGTAGTACTGCGGAACTTCGCCCTCGTTGACCTTCTTTTTCTTCGTTAGAAAGTCCGTGGTAAAGACCTTCTGCAGAAGCGCATCTCCCTTGTACTTTTCGTTGGTAAGTATGCTTCTCACTGTGGTTGAACCCCATGTCCTTTTTCCACCGGGTGTCGGGATACCCTCGGCAGTCAGCTGTTTCGCAATCTGGTATGGTGACCGTCCCTGAATGAACAGTCCGTAAATGCGCCGGACAATCTCGGCCTGCTCCTCATTCACCACCAGTTCGCCGTTTTCGCCGCGGTCGTAACCAAGAAAGTGTCCGAAGGGAACGGATACCTTGCCGTCGGAGAAGCGTTTCCTCTGTCCCCATGTGGTATTCTCTGAAATGGAACGGGATTCTTCCTGTGCAATGCTCGACATGATTGTCAGCAGCAGTTCACCCTTGCCGTCAAAGGTCCAGATGTTCTCTTTCTCAAAGTAGACCTCGACGCCTTTTTCCTTCAGCTTTCGGATAGTGCTGAGGGAGTCGACTGTGTTTCTTGCGAACCGGCTTACCGATTTCGTTACAATTAGGTCGATTTTACCTGAGAGGGCATCGTTCACCATTGTGTTGAAGCCATCCCTGGATTTGGTGTTGCAGCCCGTGATACCTTCGTCAGCGTACACGGAAACGAACTCCCAGTCGTCTCTGCCATTGATGTAATTTGTGTAGTAGTCGACCTGCGCCTCGTAGCTGGTCAACTGTTCTTCATGGTCTGTGCTGACACGGGCATAGGCGGCTACCCTTCGCTTTTTCACGGCATTGATTGGAGCAGCAGTGTGCTTGTTTTTCGTTGCCGGAATTGTGATTACCTTTGCCATAGGCTCGTCCTCCCGTCATAAAAATGGTACAGCAGATTTCCATCCGGCTGCACCGTGATTTTCTCTACCTGTTTGTCAAATTCTGCCTCATCAAATTCGGAAAGCCCCAGCATCCATGCTGAGATATTCCGAAGCTGGTAGTCTGCGTAATTCTTATTGCTGCAGGTCATTCCTTTGAGCTTCTTCCCGATGCAGAACCAATACACATGCCCTGCTGTTACGCTGTTGACTCTGTGGTATTCCTTCCCACAGATTCCACAAAAAATTCTTCCTTTGAAGCATTCGGTTAAAGTTGCAATGTGGCGGCTTTCGTTAATACGGAGATTTTTCCAGAGCCTCGTCTCACCGCCAACCATGTGAAATTCAATGCTGCCGTTTTTCAAAATTGTCATGTCCAGAACCTGTCTGTTGAATTCTTCCTCTGAGAAGCTGTCGATACCGAGGACCTTTGCACATATCTTCATAAGCTCACTTTCTTTGAATTTTATGCCGGTACAGGAGGTCCCCACTTCTTTGTTTGCCCGACATGTCCAGTAGGCGCATTTTCCACTTTTGATTTCGTATAAGCTTCGTGAGTAGGGCATTCCGCAGGTGCCGCATTTAATCTTCCCGGTAAAGCAGTATTCAGGTCTCCACAGGGATTCGCGTCTTGCTGTTTCTTCCTGAATTTTGCCCCATGTCTCACGGTCGATAATCGCTTCATGGGTGTCCGCAATATAGTACATTGGAAGCTCGCCCTTATTCTTTACCTGTCTTTTCGAGATCGGGTCTGTCACATAAGTTTTTTGCCTCAAAGTATCTCCGGCATAAACTTCATTTCTGACCATGCCTGCCATTGTGCCTTCCATATATTGGATACCATTGATGGAGCGATAGCCTTTTTCCGTCAGTTTGTCACAGATTCCCTGCAGGCTTACCCCATCGAGGTAAAGCTGGAATATCCAGCGTACAACCTCTGCCTCTTCCGGGATGATGACGTATTTGCGCTGCTCCTCATCGTATCGGTAACCGAGGATGTGTTTATTTGCGGTTCCCATTTCACCGGACGCAAAACGCTTACGGACGCCCCATTTGCAGTTCTCCGAAATGGAGCGGCTCTCTTCCTGGGCGAATGAAGCGAGGAGCGAAAGCATCAGTTCACCGTCTTCCGACAGGGAATTGATGTGTTCCTTCTCGAACCTTACCTCAATGCCAAGCTCTTTCAAATGGCGCACTGTTTCCAGAAGGTCAACCGTGTTTCTGGCGAATCGCGAGATGCTTTTGGTAAGGATGATGTCAATTTTTTTCTCTTCGCAGTCAGCAAGCAGCCGCTGGAAATCCGGACGCTTTTCCGCGCTGGTTCCGCTTAATGCGTAATCAGCGTACACGCCTGCGTATTCCCATTCAGGATTGTTCTGGATCAGTCGGCTGTAGTAGCTGACCTGCGCTGACAATGAATGCGCCAGCCGTTCGGTATCTCTTGAAACACGGGCGTATGCAGCAACCTTCTTCCGCTTTTTGATTTGCGGAATCGTTGGTTCGATTTTTCTGATTTTAGCCATGAAATCACCACCTTTTCCTACCT
>JAJQCQ010000006.1 GCA_021202635.1 Lachnospiraceae bacterium
TTCATGGTGCGGTATTGTATGATCAAAGGTGACTACCTTTTGTCGCCCGAATCATAAATATATGAGTACTTTGATATTGATCAACACTCTTTTATAGAATCCCGTGTGATAGGCCAAATTGAGCTATTTCGTAATATGAAACTAAAAAGAACCAAGCTTGCAGCTCTTGCCATGTCCGCATTGATGGCTGTAAGCGCATTTTCTCCGTATGTTTATGCGGAGGAAGAGACAGATGTCGCTGCCGCTGCGGTTGAAGAGACAACCGAAGCAGTGACGGAGGAAGTTACAGAGTCCGTTGCGGAAACAGAAGAAGCAGCTGATGAAGCGGCTGTAGTTGACGCTGGTTCAAGCAATGAGATTGACTCGGCAACCTTTGAAATTACATACGATGATGCTGATACGAAGCAGAATATCACAACTATTAAAGTAACTGCTTATGATGCATCAGGAGTTCTGATTAATGCTTATCAGTATTCAGTCAGTGGAACAACTGCTACACAGGTATCTGGTGACGGAAATGGTACTTTGACTATTAAAAAGTTTACTGCACCGACCTGCAAGGGATCTGGTGTAACAGGTACAATCTCCCTTGAGTTCGTGCATACTTCTGCTCCAGAAAAGACCATAAAGTATTCAGAAACTCTTGCAGCTTTGACAGATCATTCTTGGGAAACAACCACAAACACCCGTTATGTGGATGCAAATGGTAATGAACTTGCAGATGCGACTATGTGCATCGCAGGTGGGTTCCTTCAGACGCAGTCTAAGTGCTCGATCTGCGGTGAGACCAGCTGGACGATCGTAGACCAGGAACAGCTTTCCCCGCTTGGACACAAGTCCAGTGGCGATGATGTGCTTGTGACCTGGGATGGAGCTAACATTGCTTACCTTTATGAGGTAAATAATGAGGTTACTGGTGACATTGTTGACAGCAACGGACAGAAGACGGACAGATATGTAGTAGGCAGCGATCCGGAGCTTTACACGGTATCAGGCACACCGACTCTGATCAATCCGGCTAAGAAGGGTTACTACTACAAGATGTATACCTGCGCAAACTGTGGCGAGACAGTATATCAGCTTTGCACAGTTGCGGCTACAGAGAGCTCTTATGTGAAGATCGTTGAAGCTGGTAGCTCTAATATTGCAGCTTACTGGATTAATGGTGTAAGATATGTAGTAGACGACCCTACTGGATTACTGCTGGCGACAACTGATGATGGAGCTAATACGACAGGTGCAACAAATGTCAATGAGTGGTCAACCTCTTTGTATACAACTACAACTGATTATCCGGTACTTCCGGCAGTGACCAGCGTAGAACTGAAGGATTGCTCTGTAGATGGTTATTATTATGTAGTATATTACAACCAGGATGGCACGACCAGCACAAAGCAGAAGATTGATGTAGCAGCTCATCATATGGAAGTACAGGTAGCTGTATTCTCCAGCCAGGAAGACATGGACAAGTGCAATGTTTCCTATGATGACAACGGCGATCTGCTCGTTACTACCAAGTCCTGCTATGAGGATATCACCTATACAAAGGAAATCCAGTGTAAGGCAGTTGGTTGCGCTTCCTGTGAGAATGACACCTGCGTGAAGTGCAACAACCTGTATGAGAAGCATGTTGAGACCATTACCTTCACAGTAGCTGGTTCTTCTGTAACGACTCAGGTATGGAATGGCAACTTCTCTACTGGAAACATCCAGAATTGCAAATATTACACCATCGAGACAATTGCAAACCAGACTGCAACACACAGCGGCACTCATACCTATCTTGAGTATGTATATAGCAATCTGCAGAGCTGGATTAAGACACAGAAGGCAAACAATATCAATGTAACTACTGAATACATCCAGGAAGAATATCTTGATAAAATCTTGAGTGTATTTGGTTCAGAGACTTCTCAGGGCTTCAAGATTACAGACTATGTTGTAATTGACACTGACAGTGATACTTCAACCTGTACAACAACTGGTACCGTAAAGATCAACTTTATCTGCACAACCTGCGGTGAAGAAGTAGCGAAGACAATGACCGTATCTGTTGGCGCAAAGGGTCATGTAGATGACGGCGTATACGTAGAAGAGTATGTAGCAGCTACCTGCGAGTCTGAAGGCTCCTATGCAAAGGTACGCAGATGCCAGAGATGTGGTGAGCTTCTTGCAGCAACGGAGCAGAAGACCATCCAGAGACTGGCTCATACAAATGAGCTGTCAAGCACATATAATTCAACCCTCAGTGATTATGAGGATGATGTAACAAACCAGAATGATGCATCTTCGATTTATATTGAGTTCGTTGGAACCAAGATTGTAGATACTACAGTAAGTGGTTCAAACACACCGGATGGAAAGTCCTACGCATCTCTGCTTGATGCATATAACAATGGAGTAACAACCCTGTACTTTGATGGTACTGAGACTCTTGGTCTGACAGACACAAATCTGAGCGTTCAGGTAAGAGTATTTACAAAGTGTACAGAGTGTGGTTATGAAGTTGAGCTTTCAGCGGACAGCAACAATGACAACAGCCATCTGGTACAGAAGAACCAGGGTCTGATTGTAACAATTGATGATATCCAGTCTCAGGATACCAATGGTGCTGGCGGATATGTTACTCTGAGTGCAACCTTCGTATCTGTAACAGGATGCGTAATCGTACCGACCACTATTACAGGAACCTTTAACTATTACACCTCTTACGCTGCATATGCAGGAAGAGTAGATGCGGATACCGCTTATGATCCGGACATCACCACGAAGAATGGTGTATATCTTGAGGATGGCGAGTATCGCTACTATGTAACAGATGAGTGGAAGACCAGCTTCTCAGGAATCGTGCAGTACAATGATGGTTACTATTTCGTATCCAACGGCGTTCTTTGCACAGAGGTAAGCGGACTGAACCTGTACAATGGCACATGGTACATGCTGGCTTACGGCAAGATTCAGGATCAGTATACTGGTGTTGCAATCTATGACGGAGAAGCATTCTATCTGACAAACGGCGTTCTGGATACTTCCGTAACCGGACTGGTTGAGTATGACGGAGCTACATTCCTGTTCTGCTATGGCCGTCTGATGGACGAAGTAAGCGGACTGTGGTACTATGATCCGGCCATCGGTGGTGACGGTGTATGGTACTATCTCGTAAATGGCCAGGTAGCAGCTTACTCAGGCGCAGTTATCTATGATGGAGCATTCTTCCTTGTAAAGGATGGCAAGCTTGCGTCTGACTACACTGGAACCTATGACTATGATGGAGTTACATTCAACGTAGTAGCTGGTCAGTTTGTAGGTACAGCAGCTTAATCCATAATGCTGAAAAACACAAAGTGAACAATCAATAAAGATTTATCAGAGGCCGCTGTCAGATGATCTGGCAGCGGCTTTTTCTATCGTAATATTAATGTTAGGTACTATCCCATCGTGAGAAAAAATGATATGATTACAGAAAGAACATCCTTCCGGTATGCTGTCCATATCAGAGAGGAGATTCGTTATGACACTGAAAAACAATGATTTTATTATGCTTCCCACGATTGACTTCTGTTTCAAGGAACTGATGCAGAATCCGAAGGTCCGACAAGGGATTGTATCTGCGCTGCTATATTTCTAGAAATTCAGATCCTGGAGCTGAAAAAGCTTCCAAAGGAAAAGCCAGATGATGACAATGTGGTCAGCTGGATGCGCTTTTTTGGTGGGAAGAAGGTGGAGGACTTTCAAACCATGGCAAATAAAAACGAATACATTGGTGAAGTCTATCATACACTCCTGGAGCTGAGCGCAGATGAGCAGAAACGTCTGGAATACGAAGCCCGCGAGAAAGCAATCCGGGACTACAATGCAGCGATAAGTTATGCGCAAAAACAAGGGCAAACGCAAGGGATTGAAATTGGAGAAAGTCGCACAATCAATATTCTCAAAATGCATATGGATGGTGTTTCAAACGAGAAAATTGCCATAGCCTGTAGCGTATCAATAGAGGATGTGGAGCGGGTGATTCAATTATTTTCGAATTTGATTGGCGAGTGATTTGTTAGTTTTTCTTTTCACGACTACAACAGAATTTTCGTTATTTCCGGTTGGACATAAAGCAAGTTCATACATGATCTTTAAAAAGGCGGCCGTCATTTTTTACATGGTAATATGACATATCATGAGTAGCGGCGGTCTTTTTTTACGAACAACAAAACCGCTGCCTAAATTTCTGGCAGCGGTTTCGATTGATTCACTAATTGTAAATCTTTTGTTATTATACAATTATGCAACCTGAGAGATGAACTGTCCATTCTCTACATTGAATGTAGCTCCATCATACACATAGGTTCCAGTATAAGTGGAAAGTTTACCATTTTCTACAAGGAAGAATGTGTTATCATAGATAACTGCTCCTGTGTAATCTACTACCTGGCCATATGCAAGATAATAGAAGGTATCATCGCCACCGATTGCGGAGTCATTGAACCACAGACCACTTACTTCGGACATCAGGCGTCCATAGCAGAACAGGAACGTTCCACCGTTGTAATCCTTCAGACCTGTTACAGATGTATCCAGGATACCATTTGTGATGTAGAATACCTGGCCGTCATAAATCGCAACACCTGTATACTGACTCTGAACCTGGCCGTTTGCAAGCATATACCACTGTCCACCATACAGATTCAAGCCATTCGCATCTGTGCAAACCAGACCGTTTGCTACGAAGAAATATGCTCCATCGTACTCAACGAGACCAGCAAAATCACTTGCGAATTCATCATTTACATAATAGCGATATACACCATCATCATCCAGATACAGACCATTTTTAGTAGTTACATCCGGATCATATTCCGTATCCTTATCAACACGTCCGTTATATGCAGTTGATGAAGTATAGTAATTAAATGTCTTTGTCTGCTCACCAACAACTACTGCATTATCAGTTCCATAAGAGAACTTCAGAGTGATATATCCGTTTGCACCATTTGTATCCTGCTTCTGGATATCAACTAACGTTACAGTAAGTCCGCTGCTCGCCTGGTCATCACTTGTAAGATCCACTTCATAACCGCAAACTTCACATTTTGTGTAAACTCTTACTGTTACACCAAGAGTAGCATCTCCCTCTGTGCCACCGCCAATCAAATCAACAGTATGTCCGCTAGAGGTCGTATTCTTTGTGCCATAAATATGAGTATTTGTTGTCTGTGCTAATGCGCTTGTTACATTTGTTGCATACAGAAGACTTCCGCCATAATCTACAACCTTATCACCTGTTACTTCGATATAAATTGTAGAGGCATTGTTTCTGTTATGAACATCATTTGCATAGTTTCCGGAAGCAGCTGTCGAAGTACCGTCATTTGCGATCTCATTGGTATGAGCAAGTCTCTCGATTGTCTTTGTCTCAGTCGGTTCCTTCTCATTGCCGCAGTAATTGCAAAGCCAGCTTCTTACATACTCGCCCTCTTCTGTGCAAGTAGCTTCCTTGGTAATTTCAGCAGTAGGTGCATCGTCATAGTCATGTCCATGAGCATCTACATCATACGTCTTGGTATAAACTACAGTCTCACGAGCGCCCTCTGTTGTACAATAGAATGTAACGGTTACAGTTCCGCTTGATGTACAAGTAGATGTGTCAGATGTAATTTTTACATAATCTCCATAAGTAGCATAGTCAGATGCAACATTCGCAAGTGCATTGATGATATACTGCTTGATGTTGTTCTTTGATGTATTCTCGGATGTTGCTTCAGATGTTACCTTATAGCCAGCATCAATTGCGTCACCATACTGCTCTTCCAGACTTCTGAATACAGAATCCAGCCAGGTATGGGAGCCTGTGTCAGCCGTCTTCTTTGTGGATGTTCCAACTTCCTTATAGGTGCATCTCTTTGCATAACTTCCATTCACACTGCCATTCACAACAGCACCACTTGTACTTACTGTATATTTGCTAGCCGGTGTAGAAGTAAGAACACCGTCTACATATATAGTCGAAACAACGCCGCTGCCCGGAAGTCCTGCCAGTTCATATGTGCTCGAACATTTGGTGGATGTACATCCTTCTGCATAGCACTCTTCTACTTCATAATAAGTGATTGTCGGTGTGCATACGGAACTCTTCACAGAAAGATTTCCTTCAGAATCATAGGAAATTGTAACCTTATCCAGATCATCCTGATCATCAAATACAGCAACCTTAATTGTCATATGGTGTGCTTTAACAGTGATGGTTGTTTCTCCCATATTTGTCAATTCCTCACCATCCGCCGTATAATAACGAATTGTGTAAGAACCAGGTGTATTACAATCAATCAGCTCAATATCCTCATCATCCGGAAGATTTACATATGCTGTAGATCCATTTGTAAGGGATGTAGAAAGCTTCACTTCATCCATTCCACTAACCGTGTATTTCTCAAGTTTCCCGTCTCCACTGTAGAAATAGAAATAACGAATTCCAGTTGCTTTAACAACCTTCGCATAAGCTGCTTCTGTCGCCAGAAGGTGTCCTTCTACATATACATACTGCTGGCATGCAGAGCAATAGTACTGTACATAATACGTACCACTGTTCTGGGCGTTAGACAGCTGCGGATTTCCATCTGAATCCAGGACAGCCTGTCTGTAAGTACCAGACGGTACATAACCATTTACTACCTGAAGGCCTTCCTCATCAACAAGATCCTTGCCCGCAGCACTTACCGTGGTAGAGTTAGTTTTGATGTTTCCGGTAGTAACATTCGCAACAATTACACCAGTCGCAACCATGGTATGCGGAGCGCCCCATGTAGCTTCACTAGATGTCATCCAGTACAAAATCTCATCACAGTAATCGCAACGAACCGGATAATACAGATAAACTTCGCCGTTCTTTGCGCAGGTAAGCTGTGTCTTTACACCGTTTTCGTCTACATAGTAGCCGTTATCCGTATCATCATATGTAGCTGTCCCGTGCAGACACTCCAATGCAGCCATTGTCGCAGCATCCTGATCCGGTGTGACAACCGTTACGCTCGTATCAGATGGGGTAAATGTAATAGCTGTAGGAGTAACCGTCAGCGTAAGTGTAACGCCATGAGCAACGAGTTTCATAACAAGCTTTCCTGTATCTGTGCAGGTAGCTTTTGTATACTCCACAGTATAGGTATAACCTGTTTTGGAATCTGTACCAGAAGCTGTAGTGATGTCAATTGCGTGATCCTCATCACCGTCATTCACAATAACAACGATTTCATATCCGCTTGATGAAATATCAACATCATAGATGCTAAATTTCTCAACATCTACAGTTGCTGTTAATGAAGGCTGATCTGCTTCTTCTACTGCCTCAGTGGCTGCTGCTTCGGTTTCTTCCTCGACAACAGCGGCTTCGGTTTCTTCAGCAACAGTTTCCTCAACTATCGCTTCAGCCTCAGTAACCACTTCCGTGGTCTCTTCGACTTCCTCCGCATAAACATACGGAGAAAATGCGCTTACAGCCATCAATGCGGACATGGCAAGAGCTGCAAGCTTGGTTCTTTTTAGTTTCATATTCAAGCTATTCACAGTTATACTGACACTATTTAAATCTCAGCGCCTTTTACTGCCATTGAGACCCCATTGTTTTATCTTTGGTATAAGGTTTTAAAACTGTATTTTAACAACAGAGGAATCAATGGCATGAAAAGGCGCTGAGCCAGACATCCAATCTTCCTTATCCTTTCGGATTCTCTTCTGCCGGATGGAAGGTCGGCACGATTTTTTCAACCATCTTTACAATATCCGCGTTATTTTCATAACTGGCTTCTGCCAGCTCTTCCAGCTGCTTCAGAAATTCTTCCACGTCAAAGGGGACGGGTTTTCCGATATAGATCAGTTCATTATCCGTTTTTTTAAGTCCCTCTTCCGCCATGAGTTTTTCTTCATACAGCTTTTCTCCGGGCCGTAAACCGGTGTATTCGATTTTGATATCCTCATCCGGTTTCAGTCCGGAAAGCCGGATCAGGTTGCGTGCCAGGGTATCAATTTTGACCGGCTCCCCCATATCCAGCACAAAGATCTCCCCGCCCCAGGCATAGGTGCCTGCCTGCAATACCAGGCCGACGGCTTCGGGAATGGACATGAAGTACCTCGTTATTTCCTTATGGGTTACGCAAACCGGTCCCCCGGCTTCAATTTCCTTTTTAAACAAAGGGATCACCGAGCCATTGCTTCCAAGGACATTGCCGAAGCGTACGGCCACGAACTGTGTCCCTGTGCGGTCTTTGTTTTTCACGCTTTCGATCTTTAATTCTGAGCGGGTGCTTTTTTCTGAAGGTTTTTCCTCCCATCCTGCTGCTTTATGGTCCATCGGGTCACGGGCCGTCTGACCGTTGATGACTTTGTCTTTATGCGCATGAACAAATGGCAGCAGATCTGTCCTTCCGCTCTTGCTGATGGCATCCATGCTCTGAATGACCATTTCGCAGAGTCGTTTGGAGGCGCCCATGATATTCGTCGGGTTTACCGCCTTGTCCGTGCTGATCAGCACAAAGCGCTGTGTTCCGTGCATGAGTGCCGCATAGGCGGTCTTATATGTACCAATGACATTATTTTTGATCGCCTCATTCGGGCTGTGTTCCATCAGCGGGACGTGCTTGTGTGCCGCCGCATGATAGACAATATCCGGTCGATAGGTTTCAAAGACCTGGTTAATCCTTCGGCTGTCGCGGACGGAGCCGATCAGAACGACCAGGTTCAGATTCTGGTATTTGCGCCGCAGCTCCTGTTCGATCTCATAGGCATTGTTCTCGTAAATATCAAAAATGATCAGCTGCTTTGGCTCATGCCCGGCGATCTGCCGGCACAGCTCGCTTCCAATGGAGCCGCCCCCGCCGGTGACCAGGATGGTTTTGCCTTTCAGATACTGGAAGATTTCCTGCATATCGACCCTGATGGGTTCCCTGCCAAGCAGGTCTTCTACGGCTACGGATTTCAGTCGGCTGACCAGGACTTCTTCATTGGCAAGCTGGTAAATGCCAGGAAGACTCAGCAGCCTGCAGCCGGTCTCGCTGCATATATTTAAAATTTCCTTTTTTTCAGCAGCGGATGCCGTCGGGATGCAGAAATAGATTTCCTCTGCCCCGTACCTTTCTACAAATCCGGGAATATCTTCCCTGCCTCCCACAACAGGAACACCCTCAATATACCTTCCCCACTTATTATCATTGTCATCAATAAAGCAGCACGGCACCAGGTTCGTTTTATCGGACTGCTGCAGCTCTCTCACGACCGTCCTGCCGGCCGCTCCTGCCCCGATGATCATGACCTTCTTCGCAGGACTCTGCTCTGTATGAGCGTCTTTTTTTACTAAGACCTGTGTATAAAAGCGATAGCTGAACCGCATACCCGCAACGAGGATCATCTGCAATACGGCACCTACGATGTAATAAGAAAACGGCATCCGCCGGAACAGAACGGTGATCAGGATGCCGTGTACCGTCGAAGCGATCAGGGAAGATGCTGCATAACGGATCAGCTCGTGAAACCCGGCAAATCTCCATATTCCCCGATACATCCGCATGTACGAAAAAAATACGATGGAGGCAACAATATAGACTGGAATGAATCTGGCATAGGAGTGCAAGTATTCCAAAGGAATATCTGTATACCGGAAATCAAACCTGAGCCATAACCCAATAAAATAAGAAACTGCAATGGCAGCCGCGTCATACAGCATAAGCCCCACAGCAATTACTTTCCAATGCTGCAAGCGCAGTCTGCCCCCGATATCTGTTTTCTTGCTGTTATTCATTCTTCAAACACTCCCTTACCCTGCCCACACAGGGATTTTCTCCTCCACTACTATTGTCACCCGCATGGAACGTCGTCTCTACCGCACAGGGGAAAGTCATAAAGAAAAAAGAATTGCAATTATGCAGTCTTTCGCCAGTTTTTGCAGAGTTTATCCAGACGCCAGGTGCGTTTCTCGGAAAGCTGCCCTTTTTTATACTGGTCACGCTGCCGCCGTATCCAGGTTCCCAGATGCAGCCCATTTTTTGTAATATACTTTGCCGGAACCAGCAGATTCCCGTATTCTTTCATATAATCGGCTGCTGCCTGGAATCCTTTTTCCCATTTGGTTTCAAACTGGTTTTCCCAGTTCATGCCGATCGTATCCAGTCGTTTCACCTGGTCATCATCCGGCGGAGTTCCCTTTGCCGTTCCGGCGCGCAGAGAACGGAGACGGTAGATCCATGTACCCAGTCGGATCCCGTCTTCGGTCACATATCCGGCCGGGACATCCAGATTGCGGTTTTCCAGGTAATACCGGTAAGCAGCCGCATAGTTCCGTTCCCAGTAATAGTCCAGGACATCCCAGGCCATACCCAGATCATTCAGCTTCTGGATCCGGTCAGGGGTCAGGTATTTCTGGCGTGCACCGGCATTTTCACAGGCACGTATATCGGCAATCCAGGAGCCAAGGGCGACCCCTTCTTCATCCACATACTTTGCAGGCGGATTCAGGTCACCATATTTCTCATGATACCGCTTTGCCGCCGCATAATTCCGCTCCCAGGTCCGGTCATTCACTGCTTCCCAGCGCATGCCGATGGAATCCAGCCTGCGGATGCGCTCTTCCGTCAGCGTACCGGCAGCCTCCCCTTTCCGGGTTTTTCTCTGATTATAAATCCAGTTGCCGAGGGCGTAGCCGTCTTCTGTAACATACCGGTAAGGGACATCCAGGTTCCCGTTTTCCCTGTAAAAAGCTTCTGCCTGTTCATACATCAGATCCCAAGACGCGGTCAGCGTGTCATTCAGTTTTTCAAACAGGATGCGGCAGTCATGCACCTCATCGATAATCCGGAAATGCTCGTTCACGATTATGCCGCCCTCCCCGAGGCTGCGGTAATAGGATGTGACCAGCTGCATCTCCTCTTCGATCTCGCTGATGCTCCACAGGGAGTTTAAATTTGCAACGATGTCGAAGATCACAGCATTTTTCTTTCTGCTTGCCGACAAAGCCCTGCCGATCTGCTGCTTATAGACAATCGGGGAAACGGTCGGCCGCAGGAGGATGACCCCGCTGATGTCTTCGATATGGACTCCTTCGTTCAATGCATCAATACAGTAGAGGAGCCGCAGATGCGTGTCGTCATGGTCGTTCCGGAAATCATCAAACGCCCGGTCAGCCCCCGGGTCGCTGGAATACAGGGAATAAACATGCGGATGCGCATCTACTTTCGCAAACCATTCCAGGTGGCGCATCATCTCATCCATATGCTCTTTGCTCGAGCAGAACACAATATATTTCCCGGTGCGGTCTGCCATATGTTTATCAAAAATCACATCCAGTCCATCTGCCATATCCAGGGCGCGGCGTAACTCCTCCAGATACCGCTCACACTCGTCCCGGACCAGCTTGCTCCGGCTCTGCCGGATGCGTCTCTCATACCTGACCAGGTCCTTCTGCCAGGAATAAACAGAGAGCACGTATTTCGGCGGATTCAGGATGCCCCGGACAATCGCCTCGCTAAGGCCCATCTCCGAAGCGATGTTTCCGTCAAAAAGCTCATCCGCCATATCACGCTGGTTATCCAGGTAACGGATATTGGTGGCCGACAGCCCGAGGACCGGGACTTCCGGGAATGCGGACAGCAGCCGCTGCACCCCCTGTCCCCACATTTTTGCGCCGCAGCGGTGAAACTCATCCAGGATGATATAGGACGGAGCCAGCTCCTGAATTTCCTCGTCATTCATCAGCATCAGCTTCGCATAGGTACAGGAGCAGATGTTCTCCGGGATTTCACCGCCGGTTTCTGCCTGCAGGTTTTCCAGCTGCGTGCGAAAGATGTATTCCGAGGGGGAAAGCCAGAGAACCTGTTTTTCCGGATGGTCCGCGCAGAGCCGGAAACCGATGAACGACTTCCCGGTCCCGGTCGGATGGATGACAGCCGCCTTCCCGGAATTTTCCATCATATCCACGGCAGCGTCATACGCTGACTGGTTATGGTCATACAGCGCAACTTCCAACATCCTCACCTCCGAAAAAACGCATAGCTTCGCCATCCTGTCCGTTTTTGGGCAGGCTGAAATAAGATGACATCCTTTACCAGCAGCAGCGGCGAAGCGACATGCAGTCAGTGACAGGAATTTGTACCAGGACTCTGACTCCTGGAAAATATATTCTGTACATCTGCGCAGTTTAGGTATAAAATTCACCTAAGAAGACCGAACCATATGCAGGCCGGATTGTTCCCGCGCATCAGGGCTGTCCCTTAGTAAAACACTAAGGGAGCAGTTTTTTCGTACTGAAAAATATGTTACAATCCTTAAGTACTCATGAATTTTACATCACAACGTTCCTGCTGTCAAGACATGTGGCGGGGACTTACCTGTTTTTTACCTGCTTTTTGCCAGAATATACGTTGCATATGGGTATAAGAATTAATAACATGTTTATTGTCAGTGGTCGAATTCGTGGTCAGAGTTCGGCCACTTTTTTTATCCAATAGGAAAGTTCTCCGAACTTCCCTATTGGACAAAAACCCTCCGGGGGATGCACATGCCGCGCTAGAGGAAACTGTCTGCTTACACAGACGCACGGCAGCGCGAGAATCCCGCAAAGCGGGATTCTATATAAATGACGTGGCTTTGAACGAGGAAGAGAGGAAAGGAAAATGGGAAGACGAGGAGAAAACATCCGCAAAAGGAAAGACGGGCGATGGGAAGCGCGGGTAATCTGCGGCCGGCCTGTAAATGGCAGGACAAACTACAAGTATCTGTACAGCCGCACTTATCAGGGAGCCAGAAACCTGAAGAAAAGCTTCCTGGCCGATCTGGATACCAAGCCGGGTACCGATCTGAATACGGTGTCAGCATCCTTAGTTACTTCCCTGGCGGGCAGGTCAGACACTCCTGTTCCGGCCGCTGTCAGGCCGTCAGCGAAGCCAGAAAAATCCCCTGTTCTCTTCCGCACGGTGGCTGAAGAATGGCTGGAGAGCAAAAAACTTTCCGTCAAAGAATCCTCTTACGCTGTCTATTCACTCATGGTTAAAAAGCACCTTCTTCCGGAATTTGGCGACCTGCCCATCAATGAAGTAGATTCTGCCAGGATCGGAAAATTGCTTTTGTATAAGAAAGAGCACGGACGCATCAGCAATGGAAGCTGTCTCTCTGACAAGACCGTTTCCGAAATCAAGGGAACCCTGAACCGTATCTTACGGTTTGCAAAATCCCGGAAGATCATTGATGCTGTACCGGAGTCCATGCCGGTCAGTGTGAAGCAGGCCCGGATTGCCGTCCTGACTAAACAGGAACAGGAATTAATGGAAGCAGAAGCCTTAAAGGAAGACACCCCTTTTACCCTTGGCATCCTCCTCTGCCTGAACACAGGCATACGTGAAGGGGAACTTTGCGGCCTGCGCTGGACGGATTTTGACTGGGAGAGCGGGACGCTTTCCATCAGCAGGACGGTCTCCCGCATTTCCAATGCCGGTACGGAATTCGGTTCCAGAACCAGGGTGATCGTCGGAAAACCCAAAACCGATTGCTCCATCCGGACAATTCCAATCCCTTCTGACATCTTGCCATATCTGAAAGAACGTGCCCTGACAGGGGATGAATATGTCGTTACAGGCAGCGAAAAATTCATGGAACCCAGGGTATGCCGCGACCGGTTCCGGCGTTTTGAAAGACGCGCCAGAGTGAAGCATCACAATTTTCATGTCCTGCGCCATACATTTTCCACGACCTGCGTGGAGCGCGGCATCAGTATTAAAATTCTCAGCGAAATCCTTGGACATTCTGATATAAAGATTACCCTTCAGCGGTACGTACACCCCTCACTGGAATCGAAAAAAGCGGAAATAAACAAACTGCCAACCTTTATGAGCCGCAGGCAGGAATAAGAAACTCTTCCAATATATGAAAAAACAGAACAGACAGAAGCTACATGCGTCAGAAAAAATAAAACCTGCAAGCATTAAGAGTGGTCAGTTTTCGTGGTCAGAAAAATATCAGTGAACAGAAAAGCCGCAGGGGAAAGGCCTTCAAGATGGGTACTCCCTTAGTGTTTTACTAAAGGACAATCCCAAATGGATCACCCTGTAATTGCAACCTGCCCCAATCATCGCTCTGCCTGACCACTGCCAGATGCAGCTATATCTATCCGATCATGCTTTTTACTCATTCCCATGGTATCCTTGTACGTATTTACATGCAAAAATAATGCATTGGACAACAAAAAGAAGCCCGGACAGTTACAATCTTCACTGTTTATTTGCAGTGTGATAATGACCGTCCGGGCTTTTTCGGTTTCTACTTGATTCCTATTCATCTTCTGTCTTTGGTTCAGACTTAAATTTGTCATCAAGCATTAACCTTTCTCTTGATTTCTCCTACCAACTCATGAACTATAGTTGCCGGAAACATCTTCGATGGTAACTGCTTTCCATCCCTTATACATTGTTCGTATTTATCTTCCGCTAATTTCAGTGCCTTCTCTTCATCGCCAGATTCACAAAGCCTTTTATACATATCAGCATCTGATTTGGAATAATCCTGGCCGGTTCTCGTTTTATACAACTCTCCAAATCTTGAACAGCATACCCATGATTCTTGAATCACAGGCATACTGCCAAAATAAGCATACATCCATATCTCAAAGCACGGATTTGACCAGCCAACATTGATTCCTGCCTTCTTAGCGTCTCCGATAATCTGGTCAAAATTCTGTACCTGATCCCTGTCAAAGACAATCCAGGGGATTCTATATTGTGCTTCATAAGCGGTCATTTCCAAACACTTTTGAATCAGATTTTTCGTTTTTGTTTCAATAACCTTGATAACAAGTTTCTTTTTTACATTTTCCGGCAGGCTGTCATGGAGCCCGGTAAAATAGCAGCGTTCTGTCGCTTCGGTATCTGTCACGACCAGATAATAACCCATTTCCGGAACACGCTTTTCCATTCGCTGGTCACGTGATTTTCTGTTGCCGGTTCTATCTTTTCGAGCCATAGATCATTCCTCCTCTAAAAACGCTATTGTTTTCAAGGATGGAATCGCCCCATACTTACCAAGCAAATAATTTTTCTCATAGCTCTCATCTTTTCGTATCCGGGCACCTGTTTCATCCACAAAATCCGCAAGTGAATATAATGTTGAAACGCCCGCATCATCCTTTTCGGTAAACCAAATCTCATCCCGCCGCAATAGTTGATTCGATAGCTGCCATGTATCATGTGTCGTAAAAACCAGCTGTGCATGATTCCGATTTGTCTCAGGATTAAGGAACGTCAAAACAAAATTTCTTACCAGTAAAGGATGCAGTCGTGCGTTTAACTCATCAATGAAAAACACGCCGCCATTTTTCAAGACGCTTTCCAATTCTGGATACAAAGCAAACATCTTCAGCGTTCCTGCGGACTCTTCTGACAAAGGGATTTTCGCCATTTCATCAGAGCCTTTCTTTTGATGCAATGCATCAATCATATATTTTTCATCTTTCGCATCTTCCTGCTGCGGAAGCTTCGTAACCTCAAACCCTTTGATTGTTTCGTCAAAAGACGCAAAGTAGTCAATTACTTTCTCCCTAACACGTTCGTCAGTGACGAATCCTTTTGGAAGAAGCCTTGACATAAAGAAGTTTGTTACCGCATTTCCAAAATCAGCAAACTCATTATTGAGAAACCAGTCCCGAACCAGCTTACATTTTGCAATTTTGAGTTTAGCTCCGAGGGATACAATTAAAACCTGCTTTTCTAATGCAACTTCGATATTCTCTCTGCTTGCCTTCGGTATACCGGAGAGATCTAATGTTTCCTTATCCCGATAAAAAATCATGGAATACTTCCGGGCAGTACGCGCCTTATAATTCAGCCACTCTTCCGTAATGCCATCCTCACCAATGCAGAACCCATAGTTATAGGATTTCTCGGTTTTATCTTCTGAAACCGTAAAATATACTTCAAAACTCGTGTCTTCCTTTTCAGAGGATACATCAAACAGAAACGGGCGCGGTCTTACATCTTCAAAATTTTTTTCATCATCACCATATTTAAAGGAATCGGCAACATACTCACTCATATATTCAAACGCGCCATACACATTTGATTTTCCGCTTGCATTCGCACCATAGATTACTGCAACCGGTAGTATTTTTTCTCCTCCAACAGTTACAACTCTCTCTGAAAACTCAGTCATTTTTGTGGCTGACAAATCTAAAGTCGTATCATCACGGAAGGAATTAAAATTTTTGAAATTAAATTGTATAAGCATAAAGCCACCATCCTTTTCGGCTGTTATACCACTATTATACTCAACTTCTTTTAAAAGTCAACGTTGTAATGAGATTTTTTCTCATTTTCATGTATTTTTTTGAGATCTACTGCATGTGATCTACTGGCAAGTGTAGAGAACCCGTGATAATCCCGCAGAAATATCCGTGGCTGATATGTGGCAATTATCATCCCAGCAACTCCAGCAGTTCCTCCTGCGACAGGCTTGCGAGAGATACACTTTCCCCGGAAAGTACCTGTTCCGCATCAGGAAATCAAAAATACTCCAGAGCTCCGAAAGGCGGTTCTCAATCGGCGTTCCGGTCAGCGCGAGGCGGTGTCCTGCGTTCAGGGTTTTTACGGCCTTCGAGACCGCCGCGCCGCCGGTGATCGGTATCACCCGGGTGTCCGCTGCAAATTTTGCGAACTCTTCCTGCCAGTTGTAAACAAGAGACGCAGGGCAGACCACGAGGGACGGATGCTCCGTTCCCGGCTTCTTTTCCTCATAATCATACAAAAGAGCAGAAATTGTCTGCAGCGTCTTGCCAAGACCCATCTCATCCGCCAGAATTCCTCCAAACCCGGCTTCCTCCAACGTCCGGATCCATTTGAAGCCCATCGTCTGATACGGTCTCATAATTCCGGCAAGCTCTGCCGGCGGTTCACTTTCAGAATCCCAGATCGTCTTAAAGTTACGGATCAGGCTGCGACCAGTTCTCTGACATTGCGGACTACGATCACCTTGCCCCCCTTCCGGATCCTCATTCAGGTGAAATTTCTCACGTATCTCCTCTGTAATGATAACTTCTTCCGCCATTTGTATTTCTTTGCTCATCATTTTCTCCAATGTATATGTGTCCCGCACAGACACAGCCTTTCTTTTAATAGTCACATCCTATCACAAATCACATGCTATATCAACAGATAAAAGCGGAAAGCGAACCTGCGGGAATTTTCCTCTGGTAATCAGGCAGGAGGGATGCTATAATCATCGACGGTATGAAACAGGTAAACAGAAGAATTTAACCAAAGGAGCTTACTGACATGGATTACGCAAAGGAATCTTTGAAAATGCACTACGACCTGAGAGGTAAAATCGAGGTCACTGCCCGCGCAGCTGTTGACTCAAAAGACGCGCTGAGCCTGGCCTATACCCCCGGGGTAGCTCAGCCCTGCCTTGAGATTCAGAAGGACATTTCCAAAAGCTATGACCTGACCCGGCGCTGGAATACGGTCGCGGTCGTGACGGACGGCACGGCGGTGCTGGGCCTGGGCGACATCGGCCCGGAGGCCGGGATGCCGGTGATGGAGGGAAAATGTGTGCTGTTTAAAGCCTTCGGCGATGTGGACGCGATCCCGCTCTGTGTGCGCAGCAAGGACGTGGATGAAATTGTCAACACAGTCGCGCTGCTCGCGGGCAGCTTCGGCGGAGTGAACCTGGAGGACATCTCCGCACCGCGCTGCTTTGAGATTGAGCGCAGGCTGAAGGAACGCTGCGACATCCCCATTTTCCATGATGACCAGCATGGGACAGCTGTGATCACACTCGCCGGCCTGATTAACGCGCTGAAAGTAGTCGGCAAGAAAATAGAGGATATTAAGATCGTTACCTCCGGCGCAGGTGCCGCAGGCATTGCGATCATCCGGCTGCTGATTTCCATGGGGCTGAAAAATGTCGTCATGACGGACCGCCAGGGCGCGATCTGGGAAGGCCGCGATGGTCTGAACCCGATCAAAGAGGAGATGGCCAGAATCACGAACCGGAACCGCGAAAAGGGACGGCTGGCAGACGTAATTCGCGGTGCGGATGTCTTTATTGGCGTATCCGCGCCAGGTACGCTGACCGCGGATATGGTACGCACGATGGCAAAGGATCCGATCATTTTTGCCTGTGCGAATCCGACGCCGGAGATTTTCCCGGACGAGGCAAAGGCCGCCGGAGCCGCCGTGGTGTCCACGGGACGCTCGGACTATCCAAACCAGGTCAATAACGTGCTCTGCTTCCCCGGCATCTTCCGCGGTGCTCTGGACGTCCGTGCTTCCGATATCAATGATGAGATGAAGGTAGCAGCGGCTTATGCACTGGCCTCTCTGGTCAGCGATGAGGAGCTGAATGCGGACTATATCCTGCCCGCTGCCTTTGATCCCCGCGTGAAGGATGCGGTAGCGAAGGCTGCGGCGGAGGCCGCGCGCAAGAGCGGCGTAGCGCGGATCTAAGATCTAAGCATATGGGTATAAAATATACCCGGCGCGGCCCGCCACAGACGACACGCCCGCACCGGCCGCGTCTGGCATTAGCCAGAAATATTCCCTGCGCGGCCGTGTACATCGAAAAAGCAGCCTTCCGGCTGCTTTTTCTTATCGTACGTTTTTTTCATTCTGTTTTCGGTGACCAGCTGCGCCGAAGCGTTTACAAACTGCGCTTCGCTCATCGCTTCCCGTCAGCCCGTCCGCAGGCGGAATTTCCGCGCTTCTTTTTCACTATTGATCAGTTCAATTTCCGCGCCCAGGTTTCTCAGCTTTTCATCAAAGCACTCGTACCCGCGCTGGATGTACATGATATCGTCGATCGTCGTGACTCCTTCCGCGGCCAGTCCGGCGATCACCAGCGCTGCCCCGGCTCTCAGGTCCGGCGCGCTGACGCGTGCTCCGGTCAGAGCCTCTACGCCTGTAATAATCGCTGTATTACCCTCTACGCGGACGTCCGCCCCCATGCGGGTCAGCTCATCCATATATTTAAAACGATTTTCAAAAATACTCTCTGTCACAATGCTGGTGCCGCGTGCCAGCGCGAGCGTCACGCCAATCTGCGGCTGCAGATCGGTCGGATAACCCGGATAAGGAAGCGTCTTGACATTGGTGCTGCTGAGGCGCTTCGCCGCTACGACTCTCACCGCGTTGTCAAACTCCTCCACCTCACAGTCGATCTCCAGAAGCTTCGCTGTCGTCGCCTCGAGATGCTTGGGAATTACATTTTTCACCATCACATCGCCTTTTGTGGCGGCAGCCGCAAACATAAACGTACCCGCCTCAATCTGATCCGGGATAATGGAATATTCGGTACGGTGAAGCTTTGCCACTCCGCGGATGCGGATGACATCCGTGCCCGCGCCTTTGATGTTGGCTCCCATACTGTTCAGGAAGTTCGCTACATCTACCACATGCGGTTCCCGCGCACAGTTCTCTATAATCGTATAGCCCTCTGCCATCGACGCCGCCATCATGATATTAATGGTCGCCCCGACGGATACGGTATCCAGGAAGATATGGCTGCCATGCAGATGATCCGCCGTTGCGATAATATAACCGTTCCGGATCATCACCTTTGCTCCAAGCGCTTTGAACCCTTTGATGTGAAGGTCGATGGGCCTGCTGCCGATGTTGCATCCGCCCGGAAGCGGCACCTCCGCCTTTTTGTATTTGCCAAGAAGAGCTCCGATCAGGTAATAGGAGGCTCTGATTTTCTTGATATATTCATAGTCCACACTGACCTCGCCGATGTTTTTGCTGTTCAGCATCACCGCGTGGCGTGTGATCCGGTCTACCTTCACACCAATGCTCTCCATCGCTTCCAGGAGGACATTCGTGTCCCGCACATCCGGCAAATTGTCAATCAATACGGTGTCATCCGTCATAATCGCTGCTGTGAGAATGCCGAGCGCCGCATTCTTGGCACCGGAGATCTCCACCTCACCTACCAGTGGATTCCCTCCTCTGATAATATACTGTTCCATTGGAATACCTCTGCTATCGTTTATTCATACTCCATGCGTCCGGTCCTGACCAGGTACTGCTGCTGCGTCCTGTACCCCTGACCGGTTTCCCCGCTGTTGCGCCTTAATCAGATTCTTACCTTTTACGTGCAAATTTCCGGGGCTCCCCTCCCGGAAATCAGGCGAAATTATTATAAGTATACCACATTTCAAACGAAAGTAAACCGAATTTCAAATTTTTAAACGTTTTCGTCAATATGAACCAAACATATATTCGAATTCTCAGTCCAAACCGCACCTGTCCCGGAACACTGCCGCCGTTTTCGTCTCACTTGTTTTCAGCCACACCCGATCTTCTATGCGATCCTCTGGCCGATCCGGCAGCGCGATTCCCATGTTCCCTGCTCTTTCCCCGCTGCTTTCTCCGGACACTGAAACCGAAGCTTCCGAGCTCCTCTCCCAGCGCAAAATACGTTCCGTGGGAGTAAGCCATCAGCTCCGCATCCTTCAGGCACAGCTTGCCTTTCTCATCCAGATACCGCGGATCCACGTCTACGCCAAGTACCTCTGAAACAAACATATGGTGAGAACCGAGCTCCAGCACTTCCCGAACCCGGCACTCCATATTCACAGGACTCTCTTCAATCAGCGGCGCCGCCACGAAAGCCGCCGGAGCCGCCGAAAGATGCAGTTCCTGAAATTTATCGACGTCCCGGCCGGAACGGACGCCGCAGTAATCAGCCGCCCGCGCCAGTTTTTTTGTCGTCAGATTAATGACAAATTCTCCCGTCTCACGGATGATATTGTAGGAATACCGTTCCGGCCGGACAGAAATCGACACCATGGCCGGAGAACTGCAGATCGTACCCGCCCAGGCGACAGTAAGGATATTCGGCCGTTCTCCCGGCCTCGCACAGCTTACCATCACCGCAGGCAGCGGGTAAAGCATATTTCCGGATTTCCATATTTCTCTGCTCATACAATCCCTCCAGGACCGGTTTTTCGGATTCCGCTTTCCTGCTTACAGCCCTGTCACGCACCTGCCGCCTGATCAGGGATGTTTCCGAAAAAACACATTTCCCTGCCGCATATTACGCGCCTGTCACCTGACTGATCCCGGTCATCAGGGACGGCACCAGCTGTTTTTTCCGTGAGACGACACTCTGTAAGTACACACTGCCATTTTCCAGCTTCTTATGAAAAGACGCGTCGATAATATCGACATCATCTCTGCCATAGTAGATCAGGTCCGTCCCCTCTTCTATGATATTCGTCAGCATAAAGCAAACCATATCCAGCTCTTTTCTGGTTACCAGATTCTGTAAAAAAGGAGTAATCCGTCCTTTGATATTCCGCAGCTCATCCTCACTCATGGAGGTGATCTGGCCGACTCCCACGTTCATATCGCCCATCTCAAATTTCTTGAAATCCTGATAACAGATTTCCTCCGGCGTTTTGGTCGAGAGATCGCTGCCTGCGGCAAACATCTCCTTCGCGTGCGCCTCGCATTCAATCCCGGCGATTCTGGCCAGTGCCCGCGCAGCCTCAATGTCTAATGGGGTACAGGTCGGTGAGCGGAAGATCAGGGTATCCGAGATAATTGCGCTGCACATCAGGCCCGCGATATCCGGCGGAATCTCCACGCATTTTTCACGATACATCTGATAGATTATCGTACTCGTGCAGCCCACCGGCTGATTGCGGAAATAAACCGGATTAATCGTCTCTAGAGAACCGCCGATCCGGTGATGGTCAATGATTTCCATAATTTCCGCGTCAAGTACATTATCTACAGCCTGGGAGACCTCATTGTGATCCACAAGAATCAGCCCGCGCCTGCGCACACCCAGCAGATTCCGCCGGGAAATCATCCCCACATAATAGCCGCCCTTATCCAGGATCGGAAAATCCCGGTAACGCTTTTTCGACATCGTATCCCGGATGGATTCTGTATAATCGGAGAGATGGAAGGTCAGAAGATTCTCTTCCTTCTGCATAAAAAACTCCACCGGCATACTCTGGTTGATCAGACGTGCCACCGCGTAGGTATCCAGCGGCGTCACAATCACCGTACAGCCACGCTCCTCCGCCAGCCGCTGAATCGTCCGTGAAACGGGAGCTCCCAGACATACGACAATGCATCCCGCCTGCATCTCAATGGCACAGAGCTGTCCCTCATAGCGGTTGCCAAGGATCACCATGTCATGCTCTTTGATATAGTTTTCCATCACATCCGGGTTGGCCGCGGCGATCACCACCTGTCCTTTGTCAAAGTAACCGTTGGGGTCGCCGACAATCATCTCTGCTTCCAGTGTTTCCAGAATGTTCCGATACGGTGTTTTTGCCGTAGAGACAATCGAACTCTCATATTCTTCCATATAGGACTTCGCGATATCGTTGATCGTGATCAGGCCCTTCAGCTTGTTCTTGGAATTTGTAATCGGAAGGGTAAAAATATTCTGCTCCTGCATCAGCGTCCACGCGCGTTTGAGGGAAAGATTGCTGCGTACCCCCTCTACCTTGCGGATCTCCATATCCTTCACGCGCGTACCGATATTTTCCAGCAGAAGCGGTGTCTTTGCATGAAAACGCTCCAGCACAAACTGTGTCTCCGCACTGACCAGACCGGCCCGGGCCGCCACAAAATTATACGGCTCGCCAAGCTGGTTTTTCAGATAAGCATACGCAATCGCCGAGCAGACCGAATCCGTATCCGGATTCTTATGGCCAACCACACAGACCGTGCGTTTGCGCTGCTTTGCATTTTCCGAAGTGTCCTGCTTCGCGTCAGGAACACGTTTCTTTTCTGTCTCTTCCATAGCGTTTTTCCTCTCTGTACTCCCGTTGCAGGGCGTTACTGATCACACCCTGACCAGATTTACGTTATTTTTACCCTTATAGATTGACCTGTAACGGCATCCGGCCACTTATAATCATTTTCCCATCATTCTACGCCCTGCGCTGTCACGCGCGCGTAGATCAGCGGATGCTTTTGCGGCGGTGCGGGCGCAATCGTCACTGCTTCCCCAAACCTGCTGATGGCACTCTCCAGCTTTGCTTCCTCAGAAGTCAGCAGACTGGCAATCGTCTCTCCTTTTTTTACCGCATCTCCCGTCTTTTTATGCAGGATAATCCCCGCAAGCGGATCAATCGTGCTCTCCTTGGTCTCGCGTCCTGCCCCCAGAAGCGATGCGGCGACGCCGATCCCTTCTGCGTCCATCTTTGCGAGATAGCCGCTCTCTTCGGCCTGAAACACACCCTCAAACGGTGCCTGCCCCAGCTTTTCCGGATGGTAGACATAATCCGGATCTCCGCCCTGTCCCTCGATCATATCGGCAAGCTTTTGCAAAGCCGCGCCGGATTCAATCGCCTGACGTGCCAGAGAACGGCAATGGTCAATGTCTCCCTTATCCGCCAGATGCAGCATCTGGGTTGCCAGTGCCAGGCATACCTCCGTCAGATCCGCAGGGCCTTCCCCTTTCAGAGTACGAACAGCCTCTTCCACCTCCAGCGCATTTCCAATCTGATACCCCAGCGGTACATCCATATCCGTGATCAGCGCCGCCATTTTTTTGCCATTGCGCACGCCAATCGCAACCATTTTCTGTGCCAGCTGAATCGAATCCTCTACCGTCTTCATAAAGGCACCGCTGCCAGTCTTCACGTCCAGCACGATACAGTCACTTCCAGCCGCCAGCTTCTTGCTCATAATCGACGCCGCGATCAGCGGAATGCTGTCCACCGTCGCAGTTACATCACGCAGTGCGTACAGTTTTTTATCCGCAGGAGCCAGGTTGCCGGACTGCCCGGTCACCGCAATTCCCGTGCGGCGAACCACATCCAGAAATTCCTCCTTTTCCAGAGCGGTCCGCGTCCCCGGGATGGACTCGAGCTTATCTACCGTCCCGCCGGTATGGCCAAGTCCGCGCCCGGACAGCTTTGCCACGGTGCAGCCGCAGGCGGCGGCAATCGGCGCAACAATCATAGTCGTTTTGTCTCCGACACCGCCGGTAGAATGTTTATCTGCCTTCACCCCCGGCAGAGAGGAAAGGTCCAGCCTCTCGCCGGAACCCGCCATTGCGTCTGTCAGAATAGCCGTCTCCTCATCCGTCATTCCCTGGAAATACACCGCCATCAGAAACGCGGACATCTGATAATCCGGGATATCGCCTTTCGTATACCCCTCGATCATCCAGCGGATCTCCTTTTCCGAAAGCGCAAGGCCGCTGCGTTTTTTTACAATGATATCATACATTCTCATTTGAAGCTCTCCCCTCCCTGTTTCATTTCCGCAGACTTTTTCTCATGTACTGCCCCCCAAGGGTTGTCACAAAATATATTTTAGTCCTACACATATTATTTTACAGTAGTCCTTAAATCGTCCGGTCCAAAGCTCAGCGGAAGCAGTTCTTCCAGTGTATATATCTTATAATCCAGCGGATTCCGCGCCAGCAGAACCTGAAAGGTCTTCGGATCACAGAATTCCGCCATTACCTGCCGGCAGACACCGCAGGGCGGACAGTAATCCGGCGTGGAACATTCTCCTTTTGCCGCAGGGTCCCCGGTCAGGCTCCGGGCATCCCGCTCCGAGCGTTCTGCCGGTGAAGTCCCCTGCGGATTTGTATCTGTTTCCATAGCACCCCCGACAATCGCGATCCGCCGGAACTGCCGGCAGCCCTCGGATACTGCTTTAAAAATCGCGGTGCGCTCCGCGCAGACCGTCGGTGTGTAAGACGCATTCTCTATATTACATCCCTGAAATACCCGGCCATCCGCCGTCTCCAGCGCCGCTCCCACTCCAAAATGAGAATAGGGGACATATGCGCGCTGCCGTGCCTCATACGCCAGCCGGATCAATTCGCTCTCCTGCATTTTCGTCCTCCGATTCTGTCTGAATTTTTCGTTCCACTACGCCTTCACTTCTCCCCAGAAGCTCTGCCCATCCAGATGTTCCGGAATATCAAACATCTCCAGCACCGTCGCTGCAATATCCGCGAAGCTGCTCCTCGTACCAATTGATACACCTGGCCGCACACAGCTGCCATAGAGAAGCATCGGCACGTATTCGCGCGAATGGTCCGTTCCCGGGAATCCCGGGTCACAGCCGTGATCGGCCGTAATCAGCACCACATCGTCTTCACGCATCCTGCCCATCATCTCTGCAAGCTGCCGGTCAAATACAGTGGCGGCCGCCGCATATCCGTCGATGTCATTGCGGTGTCCGTAGAGCATGTCAAAATCTACCAGATTCACAAAGCAGAGTCCGGTAAACGCTTCCTCCATCAGCGCCAGGGTCTTGTTCATGCCATCCTCATTGTCCTGAATCGGCGTCGTATGCGCGATCCCCTGTCCCGCAAAAATATCATTGATCTTGCCAACCCCATATGTGTCAAATCCGTGCTCCCGCAGGCTCACCAGCATCGTGCGCTTCGGCGGCACAAGAGAAAAATCATGCCGGTTCCTGGTTCTCGTAAAATTCGCTGCGTTCTCTCCCACAAACGGCCGCGCAATCACGCGTCCCACACCATGCTTTCCCTGCAGGATCGCCCGCGCCTTACGGCAGTAATCATACAAGGTCTCCAGCGGAACCACATCCTCGTGTGCCGCGATCTGAAACACGCTGTCCGCTGAAGTATAGACGATCAGGTCTCCGGTCTGCACATGCTGCTCCCCATAATCGCGGATCACATCCGTACCGGAATAAGGCCGGTTACAGAGCACGCCGCGCCCCGTCTGCTCCCGGAAGGGCGCAAGCACCTCTTCCGGAAATCCGTCCGGGTACACCGGCATCGGCTCCGGCGAAACTACGCCCGCGATCTCCCAGTGGCCAATCGTCGTATCCTTGCCCATCGAGCGCTCTCGCAGCCGCCCGTACGCCGCAATCGGCGCCTCCACACCAGGCCGGCAGGTCACGCCGTCAATATTAAACATGCCAAACCGCTCCAGGTTCGGTGTGTCATAGCGGTCCGAGCGCACAATCGAAGCCAGGGTATTTGCCCCGACATCCCCAAACAGATCCGCATCCGGCTCATAGCCAATGCCAAAGCTGTCAAGCACAATGATGAATACTCTCTTTACCTTCATTGCATACCGCCTCCTGCGTCACGCGATCTCCAATGCGACCTTTACCATATCGTTGAAGCTGTTCTGGCGTTCTTCGGAGGTGGTCTCCTCACCGGTCACCATACTGTCTGAAATCGTGCAGATCGCCAGCGCCTTTTTCCCGGCGCGGGCCGCGTTCATGTAAAGTGCAGCCGCTTCCATCTCAACCGCCAGCGCACCCATCTTCTGCCATTTCTCTGTCGTCGGGCGGTCATTGTAAAATACATCCGCGGAAACCAGGTTCCCCACTTTGTAATTCAGTCCCATCGTCTCTGCCGCCGCCACAGCGTTTTTCAACAGGTCATAGGAAGCAATCGGCGCAAATGTCCCCGGCAGCTCAAACTGCGCCGCGTAGTTGGAATCCGTGCACGCCCCCATGCCAAATACCAGATCACGCAGATGCAGTTCCTTTGTCAGAGCCCCCGCTGTGCCGATGCGGATAATATTCTCCACATCATAAAAATGAAACAGTTCATAGGAATAAATGCCAATCGAAGGCATTCCCATGCCGCTCGCCATCACGGAAACCTTCTTTCCATGATACGTCCCTGTGTAGCCGTTAACGCCGCGGACATTGTTCACTAATACCGCATCCTCAAAAAACGTCTCCGCAATGTGCTTTGCGCGAAGCGGATCCCCCGGCATCAAAACCGTCCTTGCGAAATCTCCTGGTGCTGCCGCAATGTGCGGAGTAGGTGTCTGACTCATAATATATGTCCTCCTTATATGATATTTGCTCTCAAAATAATGACGAAGCATTTTCCTTTATAGTTTAACATTTTATGTGCATAACTGACAACTGTTTTTTTATTTTACTTCTGTTTTATGTCATTTTAACTATGTTTTTATCTTTTGTTCATATTTTATTCATATTCTCCTGTTATAGTAGAGTCACCTCTTAAAGAGAAGCAATTCTCGCCTGTATGTTGTAATGCTCCATTACACATATTGATAATTTTTTTCATAATAGCCTCCGGTATGCCAGATACCGGGGGCACTCCTCATTTTACAGGAAAAACGTTATCCATAGACAGGCTCACTGCCGTGTCTGCAAAAATTCCCATTCCTTCTGCCCGGCCTCATCGGTCGGATAGCTTTCGATGTAAGCCGCAGCTTTTTCGGCTGCCGTCGTAAAATCCAGCATCCTTTCGTACGTGACAATCTCATTAAAATACAGCTCCTGCTTCCCGTCTGTCCCGTCCAGCGCCAGGCCAAGACTGATGTAGGTCAGCGCCATATCATAGTTGCCCTGCATCAACGCGCACTGAACCAGTCCATTATAGCACTGGGCACTCTCACCAAATTCCTCCTGAATCTGCTGATAAATGGCAAGCGCGTGCGTGTAATCGTCCAGCGCCAGATAAACCTTGCCGATCAGATACATCGCCGGCTCGTACTTCTCCTCCACCGGGCCGATCAGCATCTGCTGCGCCTCACTGTAATTTCCCAGATAATAATAGATTCTTCCCTGATTATAATAATACTCGGTATCATCGCCGGTCAGGCTCTGTGCCGTCTGCAGATAAGTCACGCCAACGGCGGAAAGGTTCTCCTGCGCGTAACATTCATAGATATTCATATATAAATCATAATCCGACGGTGAAAGCGCGACTGCCGCGTCAAAATCGGATGCGGCTTTCTCCGTCTCCCCCTCGCACAGGTAGCTCGCGCCGCGCAGAAAATACGCGTCCGCATTGCCCTCTTCCGAAGCATTCAGAAGCTCGTTGCAGGTATCAATCACGTCCTCATAGCTCTCCATACGGTACTGGGCGGTAGCCAGATACAGGCGAATGTCTTCTGTCGTAGAAGGCATACGGGAATCGGTCTGCGCCAGCGCTTCCTCAAAGGCCTCCGCCGCATTTTCATACTCTCCCAGTCCCATATAAGCCAGGCCAAGTCCACGGTAAGCCAGCACCAGCGTTTCTCCATCCGCCACCGCTTCCTCAAAAAGAGTCTCCGCCTCTTGATAATTTCCCTCCGAAAGCGCCTCCAGCCCCTCTGCCGTCTTCTCACCGGATGCTTCTCCCATCGCACAGCCGCCGGTCAACACCGCCAATACCAGCAACAGCACGCATCCCATATAGCGAATTCGATTTTTCCCCCTCATCCATCGGTTCCTTTCTCTATTTTACAGTATGATTCTTTCGCTTCTTCATAACTGTTCGTACCTTCACAGTTATGCGTCCTCATCTTACGTTACAGGTCACCCCCTGACCAGATTACCGTTATTTCTATCCTTACAGGTGTGATCCGTAACCATCTTACCACATCCGCAAAAAATAGTAAATCACCAGACTACCATCTTTCGCCGGATTATGCTATACTGTATTCCTGTTTACAACCCGGCCACACACGCTCTGTCACGGGCACTCACGGCATCCCTCCTCTGCTGCGGGGAAATTGCCGCAGCTTCTGCGAAAGGATTTTGATTATGCTGGAAAACTGGTTCTTTAGCATTCAGGACTATATCGGCAGTTCCGTACCGCTGGTTGTCGCTTTTCTATTAAAGGTCCTCCTGTGCATCGCCGTTTATCTGATCGGCCGAAAGGTCATTGTCTGGCTGATGCGGGTATTCCGCCAGATGCTGGAGCGCTCGAAAATGCAGGAGGGAGCGGTTACCTTCTCCTGCTCCATTGTCCGGATTTTGCTGTACTGCCTTCTGGTCCTGTGGATCGGCATGCAGTTCGGTGTGACAGAAACCTCTGTCGCCGCGGTCGTGGCATCCGGCGGCGTCGCACTTGGCCTGGCCTTCCAGGGCGGCCTCTCCAACCTGGCCGGAGGTTTTATTCTTCTGGTCTTTCAGCCCTTCCACGTCGGCGATTACATCATCACACAGGGAATGGAGGGCACCGTACAGAAAATCGAAATTATGTATACCACCCTTCTGACCACAGATACCCGCCGGGTGATTGTGCCAAATGGCACACTCGCGGACAATGTCATGGTGAATGTCACCGCCGCCGACCGGCGAAAGCTCGAAGTCAAAGTGAGCATTTCTTACGAGGATGACCTGCAGACCGCCAAAGCAGTCCTTGAACGGCTGATTCAGGAAAATGCGGACGTCCTGCACGAGGAAGACCACACCGTCTTCGTGTCCGAGCTGGGGGATAACGGCGTGGTGCTGGGATTGCGCTGCTGGGTGCCTACAGACAAATACTATCCCACGCTCTGGCAGATGAATGAAAATATCAAAACCGAATTCGATCGCGCCGGACTGCATATCCCCTATCCGCAGATGGATGTACATTTAAAGTAATTATTCAGAAAGGAAAATCTTTATGGCAGAACAATCCGCAAACAGAAACACCGGCCTTATCCACATCTACTGTGGAGACGGCAAGGGCAAGACCACAACCGGAATGGGCCTGTGTGCCCGCGCTGCCGGCTATGGTCTGCGTGTCCTGATCTATCAGTTTATGAAAGACAATTCCACCAGTGAGCGCCAGGTGCTGGGGCTCTCCGACCATATCACGCTCGTGGACGGTCTTCCCCAGGAAAAATTCAGCTTCCAGATGACCCCTGCAGAAAAGGCGGAGCGGAAGGCTTACTACGAAAATCAGCTCCAGGCGGTAACGAAAAAAGCCGCCGATGAAAACTACGACCTGCTGTTTCTGGATGAGGTCATATATACCATCCGGGCGGGGCTGCTCGATGAGGGTCTTCTTCTTCAGTTCCTCGAAAACAAACCGGAACGCCTTGAAGTCATCCTGACCGGCCAGGGACCGAGCGAAGCGCTGCTCCAGATGGCCGATTACGTATCCGAAATCCGGAAGATCCGGCATCCATTCGACAAGGGCATCCGGGCAAGAGGCGGGATCGAAAGCTGACAATCATCCCGGCAGGCTGTCCCGCACACACAGCGCTCCATAGCCGACCTGGTTGTTCGGCCACACGCGGTAGCCCGGCAGCTGCCGTGCGCCGCGGCAGAGATAAGCACGGACTTTTTCGCCATACAGATAGGGATCCTTTCCCCGAACGATCCCCCATTCCATCAGCAGCGCCGCTGATCCGGTCACAAAGGGGGCCGCAAAGGAGGTGCCTGACACAGTCACATATCCTCCTCCCACCGCTGTCGTCGTAACGTCCACACCGGGAGCCACCAGGTCCGGGCGATTCCGAAACGGTGTATCCGGCCATCCCCGCCCGGAAAAGGGCGCATACGCATCCCGCCGCGCATCATAGGCGCCGACTGCGACCACGCCCGCCGCGGTGGATGGAATGGTCATCGTCGTATCCGGGGTGGAATTCAGAAAACGGGTTCCATCATTGCGGACGCGGGCTTCCGGCATCCAGAGCGAATATTCGCCGGTAACAATGCGCCGCGGTGTCAGCCGGATCTGCCAGATTCCACTGTCGATATAGTCCCCTTCCGGGATAAAATCAAGATAAATCTCCTGCTGCGCCTGATACGGACTCGGCTCCCCATAATAAACCAGCAGGGCTGTGTTTCCCAGGCGGTAGCGCACCGTGCCGATTTCCTCCCCAAACGGACCCGCACGGCGCCCATTCGGGTGCACGATCGTGATTCCAAATACATCCACGTAATTCTTCCAGAGCTGGAGGTTCATGGTTGTCTCAAAGTCACTGACCAGAAACTCAATTTCTTTTTGAACATCCTCCGCCGCGTGAAGGCTCCCGGAAGCATGCCCTCCCGTATTTCCTTCATTTCCGGTGCCTGCTACAATCACATTTCTGCCCCGGTCAGAGAGCATATCGATGTAAGTTTCCAATAAAGAAGTTCCCCGGTGGGAGCCATATACATTGCCAAAGCTCAGATTGATCGCCGCCGGCTGACCGAATTCCTCTGCTTTTCGCACAACATACTCCAGCGCCTGCATCAGCTCAACCGTGCTTGGAAACCCATTCGGGCGCGGAGTGCCAAGCTTCACGACCAGAAGATCGCTTTTCGGCGCCACGCCGCGATACGGGTTGCCGGACGCACGCCCATTTCCCGCAGCGATGCCAAGTACCTCAGTGCCATGGCCGCTAAAATCCTGCTCCGGCACAAGCGTCAGTCCTGCCTCGCGGGAACCTGCCGCCAGCGCTGCATTGATGTCCTCCTGCGTATATTCCACACCGCCCGAAAAACCGGTCGGGACATGACCGAGCCGCGCAGGCGGCGCGTCTGATGCAGATCCGCCGCCTGCGGCTGTCTCACCATCTGCCGCATTCCCTGCCGCTCGCGCAGGCTGCGCGGCACTCTGATCCCAGATCGCGCGGATGCGCGTGCTTCCGTCCTCCTTCCGAAAATCCGGATGAAAATAATCCACCCCTGAATCGATCACTGCTGTCAGTACGCCTTCCCCAAACAATTCGAGCGGCGCGGCCTGCACCGGAGAAAGGCAGGAAACGGTTCTTCCGACCGACACAGAAAAATAAAGGCGCTTCGGCTTCTCCACATATTCTATCTGCCGGATCGCCGCAAGCGCCTGAAGCTGGCTCTTCGGAACCGTTACGATCGCGTATCCGCCGGAAAGAAGAACCACGTTCCATCCCACGGACAAGTCCGAAAGAGCCTCCTGTAAATCCCCGCTGTATCGTACGATTACCTCCCAGGTCTGTTCCTCCCGGTGGTATCCCACATCCAGGTCCTCTGATTTTTCCATCTCCTCCGGTGTCGCGTCCAGTGCCAGGTTCAGCAAATTTTCAATTTTCTGATCGTCCATGAAACACTCCCTGCGAAAAGCATCACTGCCATTTTATGAAAAGGCGAAACCATTTCAGAACGGCCGCAGCATTTTTCTCCGATGATGCTTCCGGCAAAGCGCCGTATAATTATCATTTGCACCCAGGACGACCTGGTCGCCTTCGGTAATCATTTCTCCGCGCGCGTTAAAGCGGGCATTGCAGGTCGCCGCTTTTCCACACCAGCAGACCGTCTTGATCTCCTCAATCACATCCGCCCACGCGAGCAGCCACATGCTGCCAGGAAACAGATTTCGCTGAAAATCCGTCCGCAGTCCATAGCAAATCACCGGTACCGTCAGATCATCAACGATGTGTACAAAAAATTCCACCTGTTCCTTTGTGCAGAACTGCGCCTCATCGACGACCACACAGTCATATTTCTGAATCTCCTCTGTCGTCATCCGCACGAGGTCTTCCACAAAAACGCATTCCTTCTTTAAGCCGATGCGGGAGGAAATCATCCCTTCCCCATCCCGGTTATCCAGCTGGGGCTTCGCGAGCAGTGCCCTCTTTCCTCTCTCATAGTAATTATAGTCCACCATCAGCGCATTGGCCGTCTTGGAGCTTCCCATCGCGCCATAACGAAAATAAAGCTTTGCCATAGTATCTGTTCTCCATTATTTCAGCATATATTTCTTTAACTCGCTCTTCTGCTCCACACCCAGCTTACTCATAACCGACTTCATGTGAGCCTTGACGGTATTGAGTGAGATGCCGATATGCGTACTGATCTCCTGGTAGGTCCAGCCTCTGGCCGCCAGCATGGCGATGGCAAATTCGGTCGTCGTCAGATTGTCCGCGACATCGTGTCCGGTATCCGGATTATGTACCTTCCTCCAGCCGTCAGAAAAGCTGTAAGTGATGTTAATGATTCGTTTAAACTCTTCCGGGTAATCCTTTTTCAGGGTAGCTTCTAACACACCGCCAAGCAGGCCATGATGCTCCCCAAACGGCTCGATCAGGCCATCCGGCCTGGCCTGCTCCCATGCGAGCTGAAGCTGTTCTTTTGCCTTGTCCGATTTTTTCAGACCCATATAGCTCATAACCGCAATCATCCGCAGATAAATCGTCGGAATCGGGTAAACCTGCGTCTGCAGCGCCAGAGCCATCTCTACATTCCCGATGCTTCTGCTGTAATCCCCCTGAAGGTATACATAATGTGCCTGTACATAACAGAAAAAGAACCGCAGGCCCGGCGGCAGCAGTGCAAGAGAGGCCGTCTCAAACACGCGCTCATCCTTTAGAGGGAGATGAAGCAGCACGGCTGCCGTAGCAGAGACAAAAGCAGACATCGCCTTTGCTTCCGCAGGAGCGTCCGGCGTATCATTGCTGTCCGCAAAGGTCTTTTCCATCTCCGTCAGAGCATGACGGGCATGCCGGATATTGCCCGTGGCCAGATTCGCGTAGGCATAAACAAGACAGGCCGACAGCCGCAGTGCCGTATCCTCATTCACCAGATACGGCTCCATCGCTTTCACCGCCTTCTCCGGATATCCGCTGAAATAATAATATTCTCCCATCGCGATATCACGCTCTTTTGCATCTCCGATTGCCTGGACCGTCTCCAAAGCGTGGCCCGGCCGAAAAACGCTGTTCGTGAAAGGCATGAGGGTATGGCGTACCGCTCCGTCCGACCGGGCGGCCTCCTGCGGAATGTTCATTTCCATAAAGCAGCTGGCTCCTATCCATATATAGTAACAATATTTGTGCAATATTTTACTCTTTCTCCCTTCTTTATGCAAGCGGATTCAAATATTTTGGGCGTTTTCACACTTGATTTCCTCTATTCTCCCTTTTATAATACGCTTGAATCCGATGTGCAGACCACCCCACAGAAAAGGAGAGGGTTTTATGGCAATAGATGATTACAGGAAGGCATATCAGGCAGGGAAAAAAGATTACCAGGCGCGCATGATGCGCGGCGAACGGCCCACGCTTCAGGTACTGGATGAGCTTCTTCCCCCGGAAAACCTGACAACGGTTTCCCTCGGGCTGGTGCAGATCCCGATCGACCAGATTGTTGGCACCCGCTATGAAGGACGCGCGACCTCCTTTTCCGGCAGCTTTATGCCCATTCTTGAGGATAATACCGAATTTGCGCAGAAATGGGCGAATTTAAGTACCGCTCATATGGAGGAAGGGATCCATGATCCCATCAAAGCCTGGGAATACCGGAATCGCTTCTATGTGGAAGAAGGAAATAAACGCGTCAGCGTCATGAAATATTATCAGGCAGTCTCCATTCCCGGAACCGTGACCCGCGTTCTTCCGAAGCGTACAGACGATAAAGAGACCGTGATTTATTATGAATTTGTGGACTTTTACAATCTTTCCAAAATTAATTATATTGAGTTTTCCCGGGAAGGCAGCTTTGCGAAGCTGCAGGCCGCGGTTGGCAAAAAGCCGGATGAAGCATGGGACGACGATGACCGGCTAAATTTCAGCTCCGTCTACACGCGCTTCACAGCCGCGTTTACCGCAAAGGGCGGCAAAAAGCTCCCCATTAAACCAGGCGACGCATTTCTCTCCTTCATCACTCTGTACGGTTATCAGGAGGTAAGCGACATCACTACAGATGAGATGAAGACACTTGTCGCGAAAGCCTGGGAGGAATTCACACTGCTCGGAGAAGCGGAAACCGTCTCTCTGAAAATGGACCCGACGACGGAGAAAAAACCTCTTCTGAGCCGTCTCCTCACGAAAACGCCTTCCCGGCTGAAGATCGCGTTTATCTATGACAAGACGCCCGGCTCCTCAGCCTGGACCTATTCTCATGAGCTTGGCCGGCTGCACCTGGAACAGACCTTCCCGGAGGAAGTGAGCACAATCGCATACAGCGGGATTACCGCAGAGACGATCAGCGACTGCCTGGAAAAAGCGATTGCGCAGGGCTGCAATCTGATCTTTACAACGACACCGGTCTTTGCCGCCGCCAGTGTAAAGGCCGCTATCGCTAATCCGGATGTCCGCATCCTGAACTGCTCCCTGAACACCTCGCATCGCTATATCCGCACCTATTATGCGCGGATGCACGAGGCGAAATTCCTCATGGGCGCCATCGCCGGCGCGATGGCAGAAAACAACCGGCTCACCTACATCGCCGACTACCCGCTTTTCGGTACGATTTCGAATATCAACGCCTTCGCACTCGGCGCAAAGATGATCAATCCGCGTGCGAAGGTATACCTGGAGTGGTCTTCCAAAAAGGACGTGGACATTGACGACGAGATCCGCCGTCTCCATCCTTCCTGTATTTCCGGCAAAGATATGGTAATCCCGGAAGAAGCCTCCCGCCTGTTCGGCATTTACCATATCGTAGACGGCCGCCCGCAGAATCTCGCGATGCCTCTGTGCCACTGGGGACGTTTCTATGAGAAGCTGATACGGACCATCATGGACGGCACCTGGAAATACGACGACACGGGAAAGGCCATCAACTACTGGTGGGGCATGTCCTCAGGCGTCGTGGATGTCATCTGCTCGCAGAATCTGCCCATCGGTACCAAACGTCTGGTGGAGCTGCTCAGACATACCATCAGTGCGGGCGAATTTAACCCATTCTCCGGCATCCTGTATTCCCAGGCCGGCGTAGTCAAATCGCACTGGGAGGGCGACCTCTCCCCGGAGCAGATCGTCAAGATGGACTGGCTGGCGGAAAACGTCGTCGGCTCCATCCCGGAGGAATACGAGCTGACCGAGCAGGCAAAGCCGGTCGTCGCACAGCAAGGTGTAAAAAAATCACCTGCCAGTCTGACATAATTCATGGGATTTGATATCCCCAGGGACAGGGACTGCTCTGCCCGCTTCGTAAGACCTTCATACTTATGAAATCATTCAAAAAAACATAATGATTCAGACCAGCAGGCCACAGGTCTGCGCGGTTCTGAACGGTTACCAAAGAAAGGAAACACGCTAAGATGCGGATACTGGCAATCGCGGACGAGGAATCTCCCTATCTGTGGGATCATTTTGAAAAAAGCAAGCTGGACGGGATTGACCTGATCATTTCCTGCGGCGACCTGCACCCGCACTATCTTTCCTTTCTCGCCACCTTCACCTCCGCACCGGTCCTCTATGTGCACGGCAATCACGACACCAAATACGATCAGGTGCCGCCGGACGGCTGCACCTGTATTGACGATGACATTTTTGTCTTCGAGGGCGTCCGGATCCTCGGCCTGGGCGGCTCCATGCGCTACCATGCCGGCAGCTACCAGTACACCGAACAGGAAATGAAAAAAAGAGTGCGGAAGCTTCGCTGGAAGCTGTTCCGCAACCACGGATTTGATATTCTGGTCACGCACGCGCCCGCCTATCAGCTAAACGACGGACGCGATCTGCCGCACCAGGGCTTCCAAAGCTTTATCACTCTGATTGAAAAATACAGCCCGCGCTTTTTCCTGCACGGGCATGTTCATATGTCTTACGGGCGCCAGTACAAACGCTACGACAAATATCAGAATACACATGTCATCAATGCGTATGACCGCTTCGTCTTTGACTACGAGGCCGACAGCGAAGATGCGATCATGGTGTCCTATTATGGGATACAGTGACAGTATGGTTCCCTTCCGCTGCCGCAGACCGTTTGATTCTCTTTGAAATAATATACCGCGGCCTTCCCTTCACTTCCTCATAGATTTTCCCGATATAATACCCGATAATACCGAGGCTGATCATCACCAGGCTTCCAATGATCAGAATCAGCAGGATCACCGTCGTAAATCCTTCCACTGCATGCCCGGAAAAATAGCGCACCAGCGTCTGTATCGCCAGAAGAACGGCTGCGATAAAAACAACCACCCCCGCCATAGTCACAAACTGGAGTGCAGCAGTGGAGAAAACAACAATATTTTTCACCGCGTACTCAATCAAAGACCAGGTTGACCATTTGGATTCCCCCTCGGTGCGCTCCTGCACATCAAACTCCACCGACGTAGTCTTAAACCCAATCCAGGACGAAAGCGCCCGGAAAAAGAGATTCCGCTCCGGCAGAGACAACAGTGCCTCCACCGCGCGACGGTCCAGCAATTTAAAATCCGAAGCCCGCGACATATCAATTTTCACCGCTTTGGAAAGCATTTTGTAAAAAAGTCCTGCGCTGAGCCGGTGAAAAACACTCTCTTTACCGCGCGTACGTTTGACTCCCTCGATCACTTCATAGCCCTGCTCCCAGAGACGGTACATCTCCACAAGCGTTTCCGGCGGATGCTGCAGATCGCAGTCCATCACCGCACAGCAATCTCCAGAGGCTTCCGCCAGGCCCGCAAGTATCGCGGCCTCCTTACCAAAATTCCGCGAAAAGCAAACCCCGATGACATGCGGATTCTCCCGGGTGGCCTTTTCAATTTCTTCCCAGGTATTGTCCTTCGAACCGTCATTCACAAAGACAATCTCATATGGGATTCCCTCCGCCATCAGGATCTGGTCAATCCGGCGGGAAGCCTTTTGTATCATTTTTTCCTCGTTATATGCGGGAAGTATTACGGAAAGCAATTCTCTTTCATCCCCTTATCCTTTTTATCGAAATATCTGATCCGCCCGCTCCCAGGCTATATCCTCATATTTTCCAAAATCCAGCTTCACAGTATCATGGCCCGGCCGGCGCTGCTCCTGGGGCGGCAGCCGCATGTAATCCCCGTACAGCCAGGTAAGGTACGCATCGTATTCCTTTGGCACCGGAAGGGAATAGCCCTCAAAGTCCACATACAGCACTTCACTCAGCCATCTCTCCGGAAAGGCCCCGCGCGCCATATTCTGCCCCATACCATCATACAGATAACCGGTTTCCCGGTTTCGGAACATGACCAGTGTCTGATCCCGCATCCAAATCGCCAGCTTCATCGGAATCAGGCCTTTCACCCTGCTCCCGATCCAGCGGATGACCGGATGGCTTCCATCCCCTTTGATTTCCGTATTGCCCCATTTATTAAATACAATCGACCGGGTCACCTTCGTGATCATCCGATGCAGCTTCTGCGACCAGGCATGGCCCGCCGTACGGTCGTGTGCGAAAATATCCAGGAAAATGCCGCTGTGGATGTCGGAAAACCGTGCCATAAATTCCGAAGCAAATACAGTTCCATTGACGCGCAGCCTGGTATACGGATTATAATTCGCCCGCTGAAGAAAAAGCCTGTCCGAGAGGTCGTTTTCCGCCACCCGCAGGAATTTTTCATAATCCTCCCGCGGCATCATCACATCCACGTCGTCATCCCAGGGAATAAACCCATGATGCCGGATCGCGCCGAGCAGCGTTCCGCCTGCAAGGAAATACCGGATATCATTCTTGCGGCAGACACGGTCCAGCTCCAGCAGCGTAGCAAGGAGAACTTTTTGCAGAGTTTTCAGCCGGTCGGCATCCAGCGTTTCATACGTGTCATCCAAACGCACAGCGTTTCTGTCTGTTTTTTCCTTCTGCACGATACTTCACCCCCGTCTGCGGTCCGCACTTTCTGCTATTCTGCACAGTTACCTGTTTTTATCAGGAATTTTCCATCGAACCCATCAGCCGCTCAAACATCTCCGGAAGCGTCACCTGTGCCCTCCAGCCAAGCGCCCGTGCCTTTTCTGAGCAGATCAGCATCCGGGAGGTCGGCGCATATCCGTATTGATTCGCGTCCTCCGGAATATCAAACACCAGCCGTGAGCCGCTCTGCGGATACTTCTCAATCAGCATTTCCGCCATCCCGCGGATGGTACTGTACGTCTCTTCATTTGAAATATTATAAGCTTCTCCGTCCGTTCCACGCAGAAGAACCGTCAGAATTCCAAGCACCGCATCCGTCGTATAGCAATAGCAGTGCGCCTTGCTCCCGTCCGTGTGCAGCACGATATCTTTGCCTTCCATAATGCTGCGCGCAAACTGTGCAAACACACGGTTCTCATTTTTCGGAATCCCCGCGCCGAAGGTCTGCGCCAGGCGCACCATCTTCACCGGCACCTGGTACTCATGCGCGTATGCCGCACACAGTCCCTCCGCCATGCGCTTGCCCTCTGAATAGCTGCTGCGCACCTGCAGCGGGTCAATATAGCCATAATCTGCCTCCCGCAGTACCGCTGCCATCCGCGCAGAACCTGGCACGTCCTGCCGCCGACCTAATTCCATATAACTCGCCGCATCCGGCACACCGTAAATCTCCATCGAGGAGAAATACACCATGCTCATCACCTGCTTCTGCCTTGCCAGCTCCAGCAGGTGCTCTGTGCCCTTCAGCGTCGTCAGGATGGTCTCCACCGGGTGATCCACAAAATCCTTCGAAGTCGTCACACTCGCGCCATGCAGAATATAATCCACCGGGCCATCCACAGCAACCGGCGACAGAATATCCCCCGTCACCAGCTCCAGGCCATCCTCCAGGAAAGCGCCCAGCATGGCTTTTCCTTTCTCCGGACTGCGCACCAGCGCCGCCACCTGAAGATTCAACGAACGCTTCACACTCGCGCACACCAGAGCCCGCGCCGCCAGCGACCCGATCAGCCCTGTCGCACCCGTCACCAGAATCCGCTTGTCCCGCAGCATCTCCCAGTCAATCATTTCCGACGCCGCAATCCGCTCCAGATCCTCCTGCAGAATTTTATCCTCACTCCATATTTTATCTGCCATGCCCTTTTCCTGACCTTCCAAACATATATTTTCTTACACTTTCTCCAGACGACAGTGAATCCCACATCTCCATATCGTTTCCTGGCTCATGTTATGAAAAACGATTGCACTTATATTCAATACGTTTTGAAGCCCAGCGCAGCACCGGTATGGGATGGACCGGACTATTAAAATAGCGCCGGTCCTTAGCGAGACCGAGCGCAGCGAAAGTCGAGCTTAGTACCGCTGCGCTATTTTATAAGCGAGAGCGTGTCCGGGGCCGCCCATACCGGTGCTGCGCGTCCCTCAGGCGCGCCGCCTCTATCCCTCATTCTTCCGCCGCAGCCGCCGCAGCCTCGACGCAATCCGATCCGGCTGCGTCAGTCCGAACGCCTGCTCATTCTCCCGATACTGTAAAAGCGCGCGGAACATATAGACATCCTCCGGCGTCGTCACCTTAATATTGCCGCGATTGCCCGGCACGATATGCGGCTGGCGGCCCAGCGCGCGATAAATCGTACAGGCATCCACCATTCCCTCATAACGGTTCTCTCTCTCCCGGATTCTCTCATGCGCCTCCAGGATATCCTTCAGATAAAAGCTCTGCGGCGCCTGCGCAGCATAGCTTTCACTGCGCAGCGGCACATCATCTACCTTCCGTCCGTCCCGGCTGACCAGTATGGTCTCATAGCAGAGAGTCGCTGTGATCGCGCTTCCGTACTTTTCCACACTCTCGATATTCTCACTGATCACATCATACTCCACGCAGGGGCGGACACCATCGTGAATCAGCACAATCGAATCCTCCGGATTTTCCTCCCGCGCGCGAATCAGCGCATGGTAGATCGAATCCTGCGCGGTCTCACCCCCTGGAACAACCGCAGCCAGCTTATCAATGTGATAATCCTCCGCCAGGGCCTCCGCATAATCCATATAATCCCTGCTCATGGCAAGGTAAATCCGGTCAATCTCGTCATGCTCCTGAAACAGCTGCATCGTGTGAATCAGGATCGGCTTTCCATTGATCTCCAGAAACTGTTTGGGGATCCCCGCTCCCATCCGCACGCCGCTTCCCCCGGCAAAAATAATCGCGATATTCATCTGTAACCACCCCCGATTTCCGCGTCTTCGCCTGACTTCCATTGCCAGCAGCCAATCCAGCCCAATACGACGCCATCGTATCAGATGTCACACATTTTACAGCATTCCTGTCAGCCGCAAAATCCGCTCCGTCGCATACCCGTCACAGGCACCGACATACTTCTCCCGAAATGCATCGATTGCATCCGTCTCACCTGCAGCCTCGCCATTTTCCCGGTCGCCTTCCGCCGCCTGCTCTCCGGGTGCCTTTGCCGCAAGGCAGGCCGTTTGACCGGGCATCACGCTTTTCCCCGGCCCCACATATTTCAGGGCTGCGCCTAACTCTTCCCTGGTTCGCGCACACGGAAACGGCATGCTCCGATAATCAATATAAAACCCGCGCGTCCTTTCATATTCTTCCAGATCCGGTGCAAACAGCACCAGCGGTTTCCGGTAAAGCAGGTAATCAAACAGCACCGAAGAATAATCCGTGATCAGTACATCCGCCACGGGAAACAGCTCCTCCGTCGGAATCTCACTGTTTGAAATCCTCTCATGCCGGTCAATGTGCGGGTGCGCCTTTATGATAAAAAACCACTCGTCCTTTGTTTCCTCCGCAATCTGCCGGATCGCCTCCAGACCCTCCAGGCGCGGCCTTGCCGCATTCCCGCGAAAAGTCGGCGCCCACACCGCGACCCTTCGTCCGGCGGCCTGCGGATGCTTTTTATAAAAGGATTCTCTGCACCGCGCATTCCAGCTCTCATCAAAATAATCATCCGTGCGGCTGATTCCGGTCGCAAAAATATGCTCACGCGGCAGCCGTAGAGCCCGCTCATGCACCGGAATGCAGGACTCGGCGCTCAGCGTCAGATACGAATAATTGTCAAACATACTGCCGTGATAGCCTTTGGGAATATCCTCGCCTGTATCATAGGCGATTTTCTTCATCAGCCCGCAGGAATGCCAGAGCTGCACCACCTTCGTCTCCGGACGTTTCCTGCACGAAGACACCGGCAGAAAATAATCACAGATGAAAACATATTCCGCAGCCGCGTACCGCCGCATAAACCGCAGCAGGTATTTCGCCATCGCAGGGAAGGAAAGCCGGTCAAAATCCGTCACAAAGGTTTCCACCCGAATCTTCGCCCGGACAGCAGCCTCCGCATTTTCACGCATTTGCCGGTCCCCATCCGGAAAAGCTTCCCGCCCCCGGCCAGAGGCAGATGATCCGGACATCTTCGGACACTTTCCCGGCGTATAAGCATCTGCCGCCATCCCCTGCACCGTCTCATACATCCTGCGCATGGAAAACGGAATCGCATCATGATGTGCATCCGCGAACAGCACCAGCCCGCTCTCCACCGGTCTGCGGCAATACAGGCGGTAGATCAGCGGAAGCAGAACGTTCTGCAGCAGCATTTTCATCCATTGCTTAATCCAAAACATCCTTTCCTCTTTTCTTCTGAAAGCGAAGCTTCTCCTCCTGCGCAAGCTCCATCGCCGCCGCAATCGCCTGATCCATATCCAGATGCTGATAAATTCCCAGCCGCCCGCCAAAGATGACATTTTCTTCCCGGTCAGCTAACTTTCGGTATCGCTCATACAGCGCCATGTTTTTTTCATCTCTGAGCGGATCACACACTTCTGCAGTACAGCCCGGACACGAAGCATTTTCCTCCGAAAAAACGCCCTCGGCAGTGCCGTCCAAACGCGAAGCGTTTCTCCCAATGGACGGCACGTCCTGCCGCCGACCTGCGGGAGGGGACAATTCCACTCCCGGCTGCCAGTTCTCCGGGTACTCTCTGGAGATAATCGAATACTCCTTCGGATTTTCTGCCTCTGTTTCAGGTGCAAAATGCTTATACTCGATCACGCGGGTATACGGAACCTTCGGGTCCATATAATTTACAACCGCACTCCCCTGGTAATCCGCTTCCGCGACGCGCTCCGTCTCAAAACGGGCGCTGCGGTACTCCAGATGGCCATAGCGAAAATCAAAGTATTCATCGATCCTCCCCGTATACAGCACGCGGTCAAACATCTCCGGATGGTCTCTGCGATACACAAAAAAATCCGTATCGGTCATCACATCGGTATTCTCCAGCAGCTTTTCCACCAGCGCCGTATAGCCGCCGGTCGGAATGCCCTGGAAATCATCCTCGAAAAAGCGATTATCATAAGTAAAACGAAGCGGCAGCTCGCCGAGCAGAGCGGCGGGCAGCTCTTTGCAGTCCCGGCCCCATTGCTTTTCCATATAGCCCCTGATCAGCTTTTCGTATACCTCCGCGCCCACCAGAGAGAGCGCCTGCTCCTCCACAGTGCCATCCGGATACGAGGCATTTTTCTCAAGGGACGGCTCGACCTGTGCGGCAATTTTCTCCCTTGCCTCCTGCGGCTTTTTCAGATTCCAGAGACGGCTGAATGTATTCATATTAAAAGGAAGGTTATAAATTTCATCCTGGCAAACCGCCAGCGGGGAATGAATATAATGGTTAAAATCCGCAAAGCGGTTCACATATTTCCAGATTTTCTCATCGTTTGTGTGAAAAATATGCGCCCCGTACCGATGCACCTGGATGCCGTCCACATCCTCTGTATAAAGATTGCCGCCAATATGACTGCGCTTATCAATCACCAGGCAGCGTTTTCCGGCTTTTGCCATCTCCCGGGCAAATACCGCACCCGTAAGTCCTGCGCCGACTACCAGATAATCGTATTTCGCACCCTGTGCGCGCAGCTTTGCCCGTCTCTCCTCCTTGCGCACACGGATCGTCTCATTCTGGTCATCCCGGTACGCGTCGCAGACCTCCTGCGCACCGCCGATCATGCGCATTTTCCCATGCTCAATCCAGATCGCCTTATCACAGAGGCTCTTTACCGATTCAATATTGTGAGAGACATAGAGCAGCGTCGTTCCGCCATCCAGCATCTGCTGCATCCGCTCATTGCATTTCCGGCGGAAGCGCATATCGCCGACCTCCAGCACCTCATCTACGATCAGGATATCCGGATTCACGACCGTCGCCACCGCAAAGCCAAGCCGGGCCTTCATACCGGAAGAAAAATTCTTCAGCGGCGCGTCAAGAAAATTTTCAATATCGGCAAACTCGACAATCTCGTCAAAATGCTCCTCCATAAATTTTCTGGAGTGTCCCAACACCAGGCCATTCAGATAAATGTTCTCCCGGGCGGTCAGATTCTTATCAAAACCAGCCCCCAGCTCAATCAGTGGCGAAATCTTCCCCTTTACCTTCACGGTGCCCTCGTAAGGCTGCAGAATCCCGCTGACCGCCTTTAAAAGGGTCGACTTGCCGCAGCCGTTCGGCCCGACCAGACCCCAGGCTTCTCCTTTTTTTACCTGAAAGGTAATATCCCGCAGGGCGATGAATTCCTGAAACATCAGCTGATGCTTAGCCAGCTTGATCGCATATTCCTTCAGGTTATCTACCTTTTCCGTCGCCATGTTAAACCGGATTTTTAAATGATCTACTTCTATGATATTTTTACTCATTTTTATCCCTCAGATATACAGAATAAACCGATCCTTCGAGCGCTGGAAAGACCAGACGCCAATCGCCAGCATCAGAAAGGCGATGAGCCAGCCGCCCCAGAAAATGCGCGGCCCCGGTACATTCCCATAGTACACAATATCCCGGAACTGCCCCACATAATAATACAGCGGATTAAACGCTTTAATAAAAAGCTGAAGATTCTCCGGCAGCCTGGTAATCTCATACAAAATCGGCGTCAGATACAGCAGTGCCCGCAGAATCGCTCCGTAAATGTGTTCCGTATCCCGGAAAAACACATTAAACTGCGCCAGGAAAAAGCCGAGCCCGCAGCAGAAGATATAAATCTGTATCACCACCAGCGGGATCATCACCAGGGTCCAGTAAAACTTTGCGCCGGTAACCAGCATCACAATAAACAGCGCACCAAACGAGAGCACCATATCCACCATACAGCTCGTCACCCGGGCAAGCGTGAAAATATATTTGGGAACATTCACCTTCCGGATCAGAGCGGAATTGCCCGTCACAGATTTCATCGCCCCGGTCGTACTCTGGCTGAAAAAATCATACATCATACGCCCGGAAAGCAGAAAAACCGGATAATTCTCGATATTTCTCCCGAGAAGATTCGAAAATACAATCACCCAGACCATCATCAGCAGCAGCGGCTGAAGAATCGTCCAGGCATATCCCAGAAAGCTGCGCCGGTACTTCAGCTTCAGATCACGGCTGACGAGTTCAATGATCAGATCCTTGTATTTGAAAAAAGTCTTAATACGGTAGTTTAAAAGCTTCATTTTTATCCTCCCTGCATCTTCAACAAACCGTATTCTACCATATTCAAAAAGCTATTTCAATAAAAGAAAGAAGGGTTCCGGCTTTTTGCCGGAACCCTCGTGACAAATTGTTTTAAATCGTTTCAGATGTCAGAAGCTGCGCAGGTTTCCCACTGTTCTTTAAAGCAGCCCGCGATGCCGGATATAATTCTCAATCAGTTCTACGCTGCCTTCAATCCCGATGGAACTGCTTTCAATGCAGAGATTATAGCTGGACGCCGCTCCCCATTTCTTTTCTGACTGGAAGTTGTAATAACTCGCGCGCTTTTTATCGGTCTTCACCAGCATGTCGCGCACCTTCGCATCCGGAAGCTGATATTCCTCAGCAATGCGCTCCGCACGGAAATCACTGTTTGCATGCACAAATACGCTGACAAGCTCCGGCATATCCCGCAGAATATAATCCGCGCACCGCCCAACAATCACACAGGACTCTTCGCCAAGCTGTTTGATCGCATCGTAATTTGCCTGGTAAATCTGCTGATCCAGTGTCGGTCCCGTGTACATCGCGGATGGATAGACATCCATCACAATGGAATACAATAAACTGTTCGTTGGCTTCTCATCATAACTTTCCAGAACCTTCTCACACAGGCCGCTCTGCTTTGCAATCACCTTAATCAGTTCTTTGTCGTAAAATTTGATACCCAGCTTCTTTGCCAGCTTCTCTCCAATCTCATGACCGCCGCTGCCAAACTGGCGCCCGATTGTAACCACTACCTTCTTTGCCATATATTACACCTCCTTATAGATCCCGACGGGATTCCTCCCCCTGATCTATGTATGTATAGAGGATTATAGCATAAATTTCTCCTTTTGTCTCGAAAAATCTGAATATTTTTCAAAATTTCAAAAATAGAGACGCCATCTTCGCTATTTAAAATCCTTCGCAAAGAGCAATACGAAATCGTTCTCATCGTACCGCTTTTTTCCCATCGACATCTTGCGCATAAATTTATTGGAATTGCGAATCGCCCGGTCCACCAGCTCCACAATATCCCCCACAGACATCGGTGTCTCCGTAGATGACTTCTCAGCAACCTTCTGACGAATCGCCTCAATTCCATCCTCGCTGATGGAATAATCCAGCTCATGCGCATGCCGCAGGGCAAACATCACCAGCTCGTCCGCCGTATATACCGGAAGATAAATCTGTGCGGTAAACTTCATGGTAAAACGCGGATGCTTCATCAGCAAATCGTGAATGTATCTCTGCTCGTCTTCCAGAATCACAATCAGGCCATCGGTGCGGAATTCCATCGCCGTGGTCAGCTGTTCCACTGTATTATCCGCCAGATCCCCGGCCTCCTCTATAATCAGCGTACCACCGGCAATTTTGGCAATCGTCGCCGCGATATCCCTGCGGTTCAGGTCAACGGCATAGATCTTGGCCATTTTCGCGGTCTGCCGTCCCTTTTCCTGCGCAATCGCCTTCGCCAGACCAATCGCCAGCGTCGTTTTCCCGGCACCGTGCGCGCCAAAGATCAGAATGTTTCCATTCCGTGAGGTTCGATCCGCTCCCTTGGCCATTGCCTGCAAAATCGCATTCGCAATCTGATCCTCCAGTCCCTCTATCTCCGTAAATCCCGGAAACAGACCACGCAGATGCGGTTCAATCGTCAGCGGATCATCAAAATATTCCTCCGGCTCCGGTTCTTCCTCCCCCGGTTTTTCTCTCAGCTCCTGCACCGGCTCTGTCTCAAAAGTATCCGCCTGCTTTCCGCGATCCTCATAGACCTCCTGGCGCTCCGAATCACTGCCGTTCCGGCTCTTTTCGTCCATCTTTCCCTTCTCCCCGTTCTGTCCCGGCCTCTCTGACGAGACAGCTTCCAAACCCGCTCCGGCCGCAGCCTCCGAAAGATCAGCGGTTTGATAAGAATACGCTTTTGCTATTTCCTCCGCCGGGATACGGATCGTCTTCGTCTCCATCAGCTCCCTGCGGGCTGCTTCCATCAGTTCCTCTTTCGTATTGATTTTACGGGTTTTTTCAAAACTGGTTTCCGAAGAATAGGTCGGAAGCGCATTCCGGTTCCGCAACAGCTTCTCCGGATTGCTGGAATATTGCAGCGCCTCCAGCTGTTCCCTGGGGAGTTCCTCAGCCGCAGCCGCGGTAACCGTCCTGACCGGGGCCGTACTCACGAAATCCTCTGAGACTCCGGCCAGGCGCGCCGCATTCCTTTCAGCGGATGCTGCTGATGCTGCCTGCCCGCCAGCTTCTCCGGATGCTCTCATCTCCCTTAACGCACCCGCCTGCCTGGCTTCGGCCGTAGCCGCCGCCCCCATCGGACGGGCCGCCTCTGTTTCTCCGGCCTCGGCTCCATCTGCAAACTCCGCCGGTTGGGCGGTGTCTCTAACCCCTGCTTCGGCTCCATCTGCAGACTCCGTCGGATGGACGATGTCTCCTGCCCCGGCTTCGGCTCCATCTGCAGACTCTACCGGATGAGCGGTGTCTCTAACCCCGGCTTCGGCAGTGCTGTCCAAACGCGAAGCGTTTCTTCCAATGGACGGCACGTCCTGCCGCCGACCTGCGGGAGGGGGCAATTCCACTCCATCTGCAGACTCCGCCGGTTGAGCGGTATCTCCTGCCCCGGCTTCGGACCCATATGCGGCTTCTGCTGGATGAACGGCGTCTTTTGTCCCGGCTTTGGCGCTTTCTGCAGCTTCTGACAAACGGACGGCGTCTGATTTCCCAGATTCTGCCGCAGTTCCCGCCGGGGAACCCATCTCTGCTTCCTCTGATTCTGCGGCCGCCGCTTCCGCCTGCGCGGCCGCCTCTGCTTCCCGCTGCGCTCTGGCGGCAGCCGCGGCCTGCTTGCCTTTTTCTCCCATAGAAAGAAGAATATCATCAATGGAAAGCCTGCCCGGCTTCGGCTCCGGCTCTCTACGCTCACGGATCTCCTGAATATCACGCAGACGCTCTTCCACTGCTGCCGGCACATCGTCTTCATTCAGCTCCGGTCTTCTCGCGACTCCTGAAATCACCTTTCGAACACTCTTCGCCAGCTCCACCTGCAAATCGCCGTACTCCGATGCTTCCTCCTCTTCCTCATCTGCGGGCAAAACCTGCTCCAATCCAGGCACTGCGACAGAAATGGAATTCTCATCAGCCACTGATTCATCCGAGACTTGCGACCATCCGCTGCCGTTCTCAGGCGAAGACAGGCCTCTGCCGGCCGATATCTCAGTCGCTCTCTCCGCCCTGGCTATACCATCGGCCTTTGGCTCTGCGGCGCTGCTATCCGGTTCCGTCTTCCCGTCAGCCGCCGGCTCCGCCACAGCACCCGCTTCTTTTTTCGCATTCTTCGATGGGCGCTTCAGCTCGGCTCCTTTCCGGAAAACCTTCGCCAGTAAATTCGGCTCCCCGCTCTTTGACGAAGGCTCGGGCTGATGATTCTTTTCCTTCTCCGCCTTACGCGCAGTAATCTCACCCGCTATCTCCTTTTCCGTCTCCGCCATAATATTTTCCGCAAGTACTTCTCCGTCCGCTTCCTCTGTACTCCGGACAATGGTCGCGTCATCCTCAGCGTCGTCAAAATAATCGCTCTGCGCCTCCTCCTGCTGGCAAATCTCATAGATCTGCTGCTGCTTCGGCGTCAGCACCGCGTAGCGTTTTTTCATTTCAAGCGCCTTTTTTACATACTTGCCTGTATGAAACCACAAAACCAGGTCATCGCACGTCGCCATGCACTTTTGAATCTGCCCCGCTTCCTGGTACAGGACGGCAAGCTCATACGCCCAGCGTTCCGTATACTCTTGTCCAAGATATTCCTCCAGAATCGCAATCAGCTCCTCTGTGGAGCTGCCGCGCCCGCGGTAGATCTTATACTTCAGAATATAGCGGTTATTATCATGCGGCGCTGTCTGCACATACTCGGCAAAATACTCCAGCGCCTCATCATACTCTCCAAGCGCAGTCGTCACCTCAACCAGACGATACAGGACATTACGTCCAACCGGCGATTTTCTGTACGCACGCACCAGCATGTCCTTGCTCTTGTCCAGCTTGCCCGCGGCCTCATAGATTTCGCTGATGAGACACAGCGTCCTGACATTCCTGACGCGTCGCCATTCAATCGTATCCGCCAGATTCGCCGCCTCTTCGTAATCGCCCTGATCCACCAGCTTGTCGATTTCCTCCAGTTTGAGGTTGTACTCATATTTATCCAACTTTGTCACCTCGTCCTATTCCATTTGCTTTAGTGTACCATACCTGTTTTTTATTGTCAAAAAAATTTCGACAAATCCAGACAGAATCAGCCGTTCGATTTGTTCCGGAAGACCCAGGCAGGAATTTCATCTGCAGCCGGCACAATTTTTTCACTTCCAAAACACAAACAATCCACAGTAAAACTCGGTATTCTGGTTGTAAAAACATTTCAAACATGTTACAATGCATTTCAGTTTTATTACAAAACAGAGAAAGGATCCCCGCAACATGAATCGCTCCTATGACATCACCGTATTATACGCTCTTCACGAGTCTGATGATAAAATTCCGGATTTTCCCGCGCAGTCACTTTCCTCCGATCGGATCCAGATCATCCCGGTCCGGGAAAACGACCCGTATCACCCGCGCATGCAGGCTTTGAAGAAAATCCATGAGGCCAGGGAAACCTACACCATTCTGCTGGATGTCGGGGACCGCTTTTCGGATACTTTTCTGGCAGGCCTGCTCTCTCATGCCGGGACTTCGGGGGCCGCTTTTGTCATGCCTTCCCAGATCAGTCAATGCCTGCAAAGGACGACGCGCTACTTCTCTCTTGGCAGCACCAATGGCACCATATCGCAAAATGCCGGGCGGATTCCCGTAGTATTTCCCACGGAGCTCCACGCCCTGCTTCTTCCCACCAGCGCCCTTACCGCTGCGGTACAGGAAACAGCCGGCAGCGTCGAGCAGGAAAAACAAATCCTGCTTCGCATCTTCGCGCAGAACCCGGATTTTGTTTACGTGGATTCCTGTCAGATCGAATACGCGCTGCCCAGGGAATGTGACCAGCAATATGATGTCCGCCCGCTCTCAAAGGAATGGTATTATGAGCCGTTTGAGCAGTTTCTTCTGCCATGCCTGGAAAAAGTCAGAGGCACCTTCGGCTCTGTTCCACCGATCCTCCAGCACCTGGCTCTCTACATGATCCATATCCGTTTTGAAGCGAATATGGACAATCGAAACCGCCATGTGATCGAGCCGGAGGCGGTAGCTGCTTATACGGAGCTGATCTCCTCTGTCCTTCAGTATGTCAATATAGAGACGCTTCTGGATACCCACGTTCATCCTTCTCATTCCTCCATGGAGCAAAAGCTTATGGAAATCCGGATGAAAAAGAAAGACTGTTCCTGGTATCCAAAGCTGGACTGCATGCCAAATACCATCCGCTTTACATGCGATAATTTCAGCCTCACCACGCTTTCCAAAATACCGGTACGCATTCATCTGATGGATTACCGCAATGGACGGCTTGAAATCGACGGCTCCAACGCGGACTTTTTCCGCCACACCAAAGTACGGCTCTATGCCCGATTTGGTTCCGAAACCTACACACCCGTGTACAACCGCCGGTATTCTCTGACGAAATATTTTGGCGTCTCTTTCTATCGGACACACACCTTCCACCTCTCGATTCCAGTGGATGATCCCGGCTCCGAAGCCGGAAAAAAAGAAGCCGCAAAAGAACGCCTGCTGAATTTCTACCTGTGTCCAGACGGGCAAAAGGAATACCGCATGGAATTTTCCTTCCCGTCCCACACCAGCCGGTTTGCAAACGGCTACGCCTATGGCTATTGGCGATTCGGCAAATATCTCGCGTTTCACAATGACAAGGGCATTCACGTGCGGCGTTCCAGTCCTCTGGTCGTGCTTCGGAAGGAGGTTCTGCTCTGGAAGCAGATTTTCACCAAAGGCACCGGGCGCCGGTACATCCCGCTGAAAATGCTAAATTTCGCTCTGCGCCCTTGGTTTTCCCGGCAAAGGATCTGGCTTTTCATGGATAAAATCTATAAGGGCGGAGATTCTTCCGAATATATCTATAAATATGCCGCTGCGCAGAAGGACGGCATCCGAAAGTATTACCTGCTCGACAAGACCTCCGCAGACTATGCCCGCCTGCAAAAAGAAGGCTACCGTCCTCTGCGGCGCGGCAGCCTCTGGCATCGGCTGATCTTCCTGAATGCAAATATGGTAATAGCTTCCAACTCCACCGTATTTGCCTTCAACAGTTACAGTACAGCGACATCCCAGTATATCCGCGGAGACGTCCACTCGGTAACCGCCTGTGTGCAGCACGGGATGTCCGTACAGAAAATCGCCGTCGCTCAGCAGCGCCTGCGCGATAACACCAAACTCTATTTCTGTGCCTCAAAATATGAAATAGAAAATCTTTCCAGGCCAGCCTATGACTATGAGGGCTACGACGCCCTGAAATTAACCGGTGTGCCCCGCTACGACGGACTGAAAAGCCGTGCAGAAAAAATTCTTCTGATTTCGCCCACCTGGCGCATGAATTCTGCACTGCCGCCTACCAAGGGAGAGTCTGTCGCACGCGCCTATAACCCGCATTTCAAAGACACCAGCTACTATCAGGTCTACAACAGCCTGATCAACGATCCGCGTCTTCTGGAATCGGCCCGGCAGTACGGCTACCGGATTCAGTACGTCCTGCATCCGATCATCAGCCCGCAGGCAAAGGATTTTACCAAAAACGAGTATGTCGAGATTATTCCATCCATCGGCGACATGAGCTACGAAAAGCTTTTCTGCGAAGCTGCCCTGATGGTAACCGATTTTTCCGGCGTTCAGTTTGACTTCGCCTATATGCGAAAACCCGTCGTCTACCTGCATCACCACGACATTCCGCAGCATTACGACGAGGGAAGCTTCTTCTACGAAACAATGGGCTTCGGCGAGATCTGCCATACCAACGACGAGCTGATCGACGTGCTCTGCGATTACATGAAAAACGACTGCCGGATGCCGGATGAATACCGCCGCCGGGCAGACGATTTCTTCGCATACTCCGACAACAGCAATTGTGAGCGGATTTACCCGCTCATGCTCGAATACGAAATGAGCCACGCCACCCACTCGGCCCGCGAGGAATAAAAATCCGCAGAAAAAAATGACCGCGTCTGGCGTTAGCCGGAATTATTCCTTACGTAGCCGTGCGCATCGAAAAAAAGGAGGATCCCATCGAATCCTCCTTTTATTTATTATTTATTTATTATTTATTTTTTCCTTTTTTGTAATTATATATTTACAGTTTCCTGGAGAGATACTTTCCTGTTATTATT
>JAJQCQ010000072.1:0-2967 GCA_021202635.1 Lachnospiraceae bacterium
TGACTGTATTCACTTTTCATGATTGACTGCCTCCATCCAGCCATTTTCTGACTGTTTCTTCATTGATCTTATTTAAACGGAGACCGGAATGGACTCTCGCGCCGACACAGGCCTTCTTAAGCTGCTCTACCGCGGTTTCAGGTCCGCTCATCCCACTGGTGCAGAAAGGATAGACCTCTTTTCCGTTGAAATCATACTGCGATATAAAGGACAGAACCAGCTGAGGGCATTTGCTGTACCAGATCGGAAAACCGATCAGAATACGGTCATAAGAGTCAAAGTCCTTTACCTGATCCACGACTTTCGGGAGTTCATTCGAAGAGAATTCCTTTCTGGAAACTCCGAGTGCAGTGAAATAATTCCCATAATTTTTCTCACCCCTGATTTCAAACAGTTCTCCGTTTGTAATCTTTTGCAGTCCCTCCGCTGCTTTCTTTGTTGCACCGCCTCTTGAATAATAAGCAATCAGTGTTTTCATGATGCCCTCCTTTTTCTGTGTTTGGCTGTAATCAAATGGAGAAGTGTTCGCACACTTTCATCCGCCGCACAGCCCTGCGCATAAAAAGACAGCACCCATCAAAGAGAGGTGTGATCTCTGGTGGGTGCCACTTTTCGTCAATGATTTTCTCAGATGTAATTTACAGCAAGCGAAACGGACAGTTCCCGTGCTTCAGCGCTGCCGCTTAAACTGTATCCGAGCGCAGCTGCGGAAACCGGCTTAAACCCTTCCGGAATGCCCATCTTCGCACACAGGTCCGCGTTCTTTGCCAGGGCCTGCACGCCACCCCAGAGATAAATATTATCCACACCGGCGTCTGTCGCGGCGATCAGCATATTCTCGATCACACATGCTGCATTTGCGCATTCAATCCCCGGTGCCATCTGTTTCTCCGAAGCGGAAACAATGATCACGGCAGGTGCGCCATAGAAGAAATCTCTGGGCTCCATTTTCATGGCGGCGGCGGTGGACTGGTTGATCTCGTTTAAGATTTTCTTGTTACGGCATACCGTCAGATGAAGAGATTTCCGGTCATTCCCACCGATCGGGGCCTGGCAGCCTGCCTTTACAATCGTATCTACAATTTCCTCGCTAACTGCCTTATCCGGGTCAAAATCCCGTGTTGATTTTCTTTTTGCAATCGTTTCCAAAGTCTGCATCAAAATCACCTCCTTAATGTAATTTAAGTAGCTACATTATATCGCGATATAAAAGTAATGTCAAGGGCTACATTTGATTTTTCAAAATAAATCTGCTATACTCGTTTCAAATAGTAAACGACTTTATGTCGGAGAAAGGGGGTAGTTCTATGCGTGTCAGCAAACGATTTCCATTGGCAGTTCACGCATTACTGTTTGTTGCGGTTCTGTCGCCCAAAAAGCGCGTGACCAGTACGCTGGTTGCGGAAAGCACCGGTGCCAACGCGGTCACGGTCAGAAATCTGTTCCTTGAGTTATCTGACAGCGGCCTGCTGGTCGCGACCGCCGGGAAAAACGGTGATGTAGATCTGGCCAGAGAGCCGAAGGATATCACCTTATGGGATATTTATCAGGCAGTGGAAACGCCGGATGCGGATGAAATTTTCAAGATGTATGAGGGAAGTGATACCTGTCCGGTCGGAAAAAATTTTTATCGGATTCTGTATCCACACATGGAGTCTGCTGTCAATGCCATGAAAGCAAGTCTGGAACAGGTAACGTTGGAGACGCTGAAAGAAGAACTGCAGCCTCTGCTGAAGGAACTGCATGCAGAAGAATGCTCCAAAGACTTGCCGTGTTCACTGCCAGGTACTGTAAGTGAATGAATCAATTTCTTCCCGACGACACAAAACAACACACAGATATCCCTAAAATGTCCAGGGCACCTGTGTGTTGTTGTATTTTCAGGATTCAATTTCCCACACAAAAGTCACGGTATCGCTCACATCAATATCATCCGGTTCAATGTTAATGGCAGTGGGAGCCGCCGCATAGGGCATACATTCTTCGGCCACCCGGTATTGTGTTTTGGAATATATTTCCAGCTCTCCCCAGTTGTAATCAACATTCATAAGCTGTCCCAGCTTTACGCCGGAAGCTTCGCACAGGATCTCCGCTTTGCGCCGCGCGTTGACTGCTGCTGACCGGAGCATCTCTTCATTCATTCCGGACGCATCCTTCACTGTAAACCGGATGGACAGATCCGGATTGGACAGGCAGCCGGCAATCGCGGAGAGCGCCTGCGATAATTTCTGCATATCAAAATCAAATTCCAGCTTCAGGCTGTGGTCCACCACGTATCCATTGAAGACCCGATTGTAGTTTCCGTTCCGGTCTTTGACATTCTGATAATCCGTGCGGACATTGAAGCTTGCCGTTTTCAGATCGCTCTTCGCAAACCCAATCGCGCTGATGGTCTCTGTCAGGTGCTGAATATGCTGACCGGCCAGATCCATTGCCCGGTCATAATTTTTATCACGCGTGTGCAGCGACATGGAAATCTCAACATAATCCGGTTTCGCTGATGCCTTCCCAATTCCTTTTACCGTTATGATTCTTGCCATTTACTTTTCCTCCTCTGTATCGCGGCCTCTACCCAGTGATACATCAAACCGATTTAAAACATTCAGCATATCCTCCGGGATACGGTCCCTGCACTCCGCTGTAAGCAGCGCCGGTATTCCATAAAAGGCTTCCGCCATGCTCCCGGCGATGGCCGTCAGAGTGTCGCAGTCTCCACCGAGGGAGACGGCAGTGCGGATCACATCTTCAAAATCGTAGCCTTCGAGGAAAGCTGTGATTGCTTCCGGCACCGTCTGCTGGCAGCTTTCCACATGATGGTATTGAGGACGTATCTCATCGCAGGTTCTGCTCAGGTCATATCCGAACTGTTCCGTCACATAGGTTTTGATTTCCTCTTTGCTGCTTCCCGTCCGTGCCAGAAAAATAATTTAGGCGACGGACACCGCGCCTTTGATTCGCTCCGGATGA
>JAJQCQ010000072.1:2977-10962 GCA_021202635.1 Lachnospiraceae bacterium
GGATGATTGTGCGTCACGTCAGCAGTTGCCCTGGCGACTTCTCTGGTTCGTTCCAGCGTATCATACAGCCATCCTGCGGCTGACACGCGCATCGCGGAACCATTTCCGTAACTTCCATACGGCGCTGGATTTTTCTGCGTCAGCCAGGCACGGAACCGGCCGCCATATCCGGCACGAGGATACTTTCGTCCCCATTTCTGCATGGATTCGGTCACAAGCTCCCTGATTCGGTCAACGGGTGCATCTTTTCCCGCATTTAGCAGAGCCTCTGCCACGGCTATTGTCATCACACTGTCATCTGTAAACTCTGCGCCTTTACCAAACAGTTCAAAATTCTTTGTTTTATTTCCTCTGTCAAACTCATACGGGCTTCCGATGATGTCTCCTAAAATCGCTCCATACATTTCGTAGTACCTCCCTGTTCTTTGATGATGTCAGTTTATCAGAAAGCAAAAAGGAAGTGGTCGTCTGAAAAGCGACAAATCCACTTCCTTAGAAATTCAATATGGTTATTCTCCCAGAATGGGCTGACCATGTTCAAACAGTGCCAGATTGATACTGTAGATATCGTACTCCTGCCTGCTGATAAAATACTCGATAATCAGATCGGACTTGTTGCTGGGAGAAAGCGCCAGCTCGGCGCGTTTCAACAGGTCAACCGTATCATCGAGATTCAGTTTCAGGGCAATCGCAAGGGCAAGAGCCGTTTTCTTTTTCGGTTTGTAATTCTCATTACACCTGATTTTAGAGAATAGCTTCCGATCCATGTTGGCGCGTTTATAAACATCTACATCAGACAGTCCCCGTTCATCAATCAGATGCAGAAGTCTCTGCTGAAAGGTTTCCCCGACATTTCCCAGCGCGTCATCCAGACTCATTTCCGGAGATATGGACATTGGCGCAGACATTTTCAGAGAATAGAGCGGTTCGGATTCCGGGCAGGTAATGGACTCCATCATCTCTGATGAAGGCTGCTCAGAATCACTTAAAATCCTGCGGCTTTCAGCAAGACGCAGCCGTCTGCTGCGTTCCATTATTTCTGCCATATCCGGTTCACTGTCGAAAGGCTGATCCGGATATAAGTATTCTTCCTTTCGCTGCCGCGCGACATAGTTTTCATCAATGAAATCATCTACATTCTGGAAAAGCTTCCCGGACAGTTCAAATGAGTGCTGGTCGAAGACAACCAGGATCACCTGCATATCATGCGACAGCAGAAAGCGGCTGATGACAGAAACGGCAATCTGCAGCGCCCGGTCTTTTGGAAAACTATACACACCCGTCGCGATCAGAGGAAAGGCAATGCTTTCGCAATGGAGCTCCGAAGCCTTTACGAGGCAGTTCTCATAACAGGCAGACAGCACGTCAAATTCCCCATGCTTTCCGTCTACCCAGGCTGGTCCGACGGTATGGATAATGTATTTCGCAGGAAGTGCAAAGGCAGGAGTGACCGCAGCCTGTCCACGTTCCATCTTCCCGATCTTTTTCCTTTCTGCTAGAAGAAGCCCTGCACCGGCGGCTTTGTAAATGGCCGCGTCTGTCCCGGCCGCATAAGTCGGGTGCGGATTGGCCGTATTTACAATGGCGTCTGCTTTTACTTTTGTGATGTCGTTGCGGATGATTTTAAATGGCACAGGTCATCACCTCGTTTTTCTTATTCTTTTCTGTTCTGATTTCCCCATTCGCATAACTGATCCAGCACCCGCACAAGAGAATGGCCTCTTTCCGTCAGGGAGTATTCCACTTTCGGGGGAATTTGTGGATATACATGCCGGATGATAAGGTCATCCGCTTCCAGCTCTTTTAAGTTTGCGCTCAGTGTTCTGTCCGCGACTTTGATATACCTCTGCATCTCGTTAAAACGCACCGGTTCATATTCCATCAGACAGTAGAGAATGACCGGTTTATATTTTCCTGAAATAAGCGAGAGCGTGTAGCTGTAACCGGTGTCTTCAAAGTTCGCATCTTCAATCCGTTTTCTTTCCATAGCTAACCTCCGGATAAGTACCTTACAAAAATGTAGGTACTTGTATGTCTGTTTGTACCATGTTATCATATATTCAGCTTCAGGACAAGAAGGATACAGAGTTCTTTTGTCCCTGAAAAAACAAAAATCACAGGAGGAGCACATCATGAGAAAAAATATTAAGACGACAGAAGCTATTTTCCCAATGCCGGTACTGATGATAGCGACCTATAATGAAGATGGAAGCGTGGACGTTATGAACGCCGCATGGGGAACCATGCTCGAAAGAGATCAGGTGATTCTGAACCTGACAGAGACACACAAAACGGTAAAGAACATCAAAGCGAGAAAAGCGTTTACGGTAAGTATCGCGGATGCGGCGCACGTAGTGGAAGCTGATTATTTCGGCGTCGTTTCCGGAAACAACACACCTGACAAATTTGCAAAGAGCGGCCTGACCACAACAAAGTCTGAACTCGTGGACGCCCCGATCATCAATGAATTCCCTCTTTGCATGGAGTGCGAATTTATACAGTATCAGGACGGAGAATATGGCTGCGGCGTAATCGGGAAGGTGGTCAACACCACAGCGGATGAGTCAGTCATGAATGGCGACAACGTAGATATCACAAAGGTCGCGGCTATTGCATTCGATCCATATACGCATGGCTACTATAAGGTCACGGAGAGAGTCGGAAACGCATTTAAAGATGGTCTGCAGCTGAAATAACCGGAACGGATTCAACGGAGCATTAGCATCCATCATACATCCGATAGGGAATGCCTTAAAAATGTATAGGGAGCATTTACACTCCCTATACACAAAGTCACGAACCACCAGCCCTGCTGGTGGTTTGATGTTGACCCTACTGGGTCAATGTTACTTTTCCGCCTAAAGGCGGTCTGACAAACCAATGTTTATTACTGGCGACCGCTTAAAAGCGGTCTGAAAACCAATATTTGTTACTGGTGACCGCTTAAAAGCGGTTCTCTGTTACTTCCCTGAATCGCCTTCCATTCGATCTCTTTCGTATTGTTCACTTATATACTTTTTGATTGTTTCTTCATTTACATTACCTACCGTTTCACAATAGTATCCTCTTGCCCAAAAGTGCCTGTTATATTTCTCGCGGTATTCCGGATGCCTGTCGAATATCATCAATGCACTTTTCCCTTTAATCCTGCCTATTACTTTCGACACGCATAATTTCGGTGGAATCGATACATACATATGTACGTGATCTGGCATTGTTGCTGCCTTTATGATAGTAACTTCCTCCATCTTACATACTTTCCCTATTATTTCTCCCACTTCCCTGCGTAATGCACCAAACATCGCTTTTCTACGATATTTTGGAATAAATACAATATGATACGTGCAATTATATTTGCTGTGTGCTAAACTTGAATCGTCCATAGGACACCTCCGTTGTATATCATGCGGTTTGCCAGACCTGCATTCATTATACAGCGGAGTTTTTTATTTTTGTACTCTGCTTACCGCCTCCGGCATATGTTAGTCTCCCCAGCTCCGCTGGGGGATTTATACTGTTTCATTAATGTTCAAATACAACTGAAATTTCGCCTTTTGTACAGGAAAGATTTATCGTATCCTCTGCTCCGTTATCAATCGTTTTTTGAAGCGTTCCGTGATAATTTTCATCTTCAATCTGCACATCTGCATCGGATAACTCCAGATTGTAATTGTAGTCTGTCTGCTGACCATCCCCCTGTATCTGTATCTTTCCTTCCCTACACTGTGCCTCCACGGTTTTTGCCAGAGTTCCATAAAGGAAAGCCGAGCCTCGCTTTACATTGATCACGCTGCTTTCAGAAACGAAAACTTTTTCCAGCGTTGCCTCTCCTTCGCCCAGGTCAAGATTCAGGTCTTTTATATAAAAGGAACCCTCCACATAAAGATGTCCCTGATCGACAGAAACGATAACTGTATCAAAAGTATACTCATCAGGCAGGGTCAGAATCAGTTCACCGGCATTTTGAACCGGTATGTACAGAGTACTGTCTGTTATGGAATATTCCGCAGCTTTGCCTCCGTCATATGTCAGAGAAAACGCACCGCCGGAATAAATTTTGATTGTCCCGGTTGTCAGTTCTATCTCAATGTTTGTAAATTCCTGATTATTCTGTCCATTGTCTGTTGCTGCTTCGGTATTCCGGACTGTCTCATCAGAAGTTGTGCCCGCATCCTGGCTTACGGAATCCGTTGTCTCCGTGCTCCGGACAATCTCCCCTGAATCAGTAGTTACAGATGCCGTGCTTGCGGAGGCCTCTCCACAAGCTGTAAGAGAGATCATAATGGCGAAATATATAAAGAGAGATGTTATTTTTTTCATCACTTATAATGTCCTTTCCTTTTCTGTGTCAGTCGTGGCCTGCCCAAGCGCCCCCAGTATTACATTCACAGCTCCTTCAATTCCTAATTTGTCAGTATCGAGGCAGATGTCATATGTACTCGCAAACCCCCATTCGGACTCAGAATACTGATTGTAATAGGCGGCTCTTTCCCGGTCGACCTTCTCAATTTTCTGCCTGCTCTCGGCAGGAGAGATTCCGTCCCGCTCAGATACCCGTCTGGCTCTTGATTCAACAGATGCAGTAATAAAGACAATCAATATCTTCTCTGTATCATGAAGAATCTGATCGGCCCGGCGGCCTATGATAATACAGGGACCCTGCCCGGCGGTCATCTTTATCACTTCCTTCTGCGCCTGATTCGCCAGATTTTCAAGGGCAGAGTCATGTCCGAAATTGAATCCCACATATTGATATAGTCCGTTTGTCCCCAGAGATTTTTCATCCATGCTTGCAAGATACTTCCGGTTTAATCCGGAACGCTTTGCTGTTTCTTCCAGTAAAGCCGCATCATAACAGGGAATGTTTAATTTTTCTGCAAGCAGCTTCCCAACAGAGCGGCCGCCGGAGCCGTAGGAGCGCCCAATCGTAATGATATAATCTGTCCGTGCAGGCTCCGCAGAGGGAATGAATTCCCCGGTCTCATATACTTTGTCATTCCCTGTGGCCGGATTCTCCAGTTCTTTCTTTATCCGCAGAAGTACAACTGCAACGGCAATAAAAGTCACAGTATCGGCAGCCGGCATAAAGAACGGCAGGGCATAAAGTCCCCAGATCATGGGAAGCAGCAGCGCAAAGCCAACGCCAAATACAAACTCACGGGCCACGGACAGAACAGAGGACTCCTTTGCCTTTCCAAGCGACTGCAGGAAAATAAAGCTACCCTTATTCAGACACGCGAGAGGAAGCAGGCAAAGCTGTCCGCGGATGAACCATACCGCGAACTGTGTATAATAAATGCTTTCATTTTCTGAGCCGAAAATCAGCATAAGCTGGCTGGGGAACAGCAGAAAAATGACTGACGAAACCAGACCCAGTAATGCTTCGCTCGCCATCAGCCGTTTCATCAGCCCCAGGACACGGTCATTGCGTTTCGCGCCGATATTGTATCCGGCAATCGGAATACACCCGGCGGCCAGACCGGCGGAAATAGAAATAATAATCTGGAAGAATTTCGACACAATCCCCGCAATCGCGGTTGGAATCTGAGCATATTCCGTCTGCCCGAATACAGAATCCATTGCGCCATATTTCACAGCCATATTGATCGTTGCAGCCATAGAAAGCACGATAGAAAACTGTGAGAGAAAGCTCGCAAAGCCAAGAGTCAGGATTTGCCTTACGAGTCCTGGCTGAAAGCGGAAGCAGCTTTTATTTAATGGGGTCGCCTTCATTCTGAAAAGGTACAAGGCCGCCATAACTGCCGATAAAATCTGACCGCCGATGGTAGCAACGGCGGCTCCCATCATCCCCCATTTCAGAATATAGATACAGATCGGATCAAAAATAATGTTAAAGGCAGCGCCCATCAACAATGTCGACATCGCAAAGCGCGGACTGCCGTCAGAACGTATGATGGGGTTTAGAGCCTGCCCGAACATATAAAACGGGATTCCTAACGTGATCCAGAAAAAATACTCCTTCGAGAGCCGGAATGTTTCTTCGTTCACATCCGCACCGAACATACGAAGAATCGGTTCCTGAAACAGAAGATAAACTGCTGTAAGAGCAAGGCTCACTGCCAGAACAGAAACCACAGCGTTTCCGACACCGCTTGCGGCATCATCACTTTTTTTGCTTCCGAGGCTGATACTGACAAATGTACAGCATCCGTCCTCGATCATGACGGCAATAGCTATGGCAACCACCGTCATCGGAAAAACGACCGTGTTGGCTGCATTTCCATATGAACCGAGGTATGATGCGTTTGCGATAAAAATCTGGTCGACAATATTGTAAAGTGCCGCTACTAGCATGGAGATCACACAGGGAAACGCATATTTTCGCATGAGCCTTCCCAGACTCTCTGTTTCAAGATAGTTATTTGTCTCAGCTGACATAGAATATCCCTTCCTTAATTTCGTATTCCAGCCCGGTGTATAAACTCTCTACCCGTGGAATGCGAATTGGAATCTATCCATGACCAGTGCTTCTATTCTACTCTGATCTTTTGGGATATTCAACTTTAATATTTGAATGTCTAATCTCGCTATTTGAGTTATAGCGGTGTGACAATGAATGACACGTTGTACTCCGGTACCGGAACCTTGTTTACGATGCAGGTATCATATGCGCCGATATCATTGGCAAGATAACAGGCGCATTCCCTACGGGCCGGTTCCGCTTCGGCACATCCAGTCGGCAGTGCAGCGCCTGCTCATAGGTCTTAACCGTCATGCAGCCGGAGCAGTCAATTCCATAAGGGGCCAGATCATTTCCCTCCGCGCAGGCTTTGATCGTCATCCCGTATCTGCGCCCGATCTCAGCAAACGCTTTTCCGATTTCCATGCGCTCTGCAGGCCGGACCGGTATGCCGCCATCCTTTCAAAATCGGAGATATGTCTCTCCACTGGATAAACATCCGAAATCAGGATCGGGTCATACCTCCAGCACACAGAATCGACACCCACTCATAGCAAAGTATTTTGTCTTGATTACTGCTCCGGAAGCGACAGTGTCACAGTAACATCTCCATCTCCCAGAAGTTCCTTCAGTTCATCGGCTGTTATATCCTGTATTTTGCCCAGCCTTGTAAAGTTCCACGAATTGGGAGCGTAATAGATGACAAGGGAATTCCCAAGATACAGGATCAGATCGCCTGCCGATGTAGTGATCTGTTCATCATTTTTCGGCAGGTCGGTCCCGATGGAGCCGGCCTTTTCCATATTTGCATAATCGCTCATCTCAATCGTAAGCAGACCTTGAGCCAGGAGCTCCATCAGAGCCTCTACGGAGGAATTGTCCTCCATCATAGCTGTCAGGTTCGTTCCATTCACGGTAAGAATCATTGTATTGTCCTCCTGTGTTTCCTCTCCTGCATCAGAGGATTCCGTCTCATCCTCTGATGCAGCTTTCGTTTCTTCCATATCTTCACTGCTGATAATCTCTGTTTCTGTATTCTCTGTCCCGGAACCATTCTCATCTGCAGGTGCTTCCAGGTTCTCAGCAGAAGTTTCGTATTCTGCCGTCTTCTGATCCGATCCACATCCTGCAAACATCAATACTGTCACCATCGTCAGTAAAAATATTCTGATTCTTCTCATGATCTCTATGCTCCCGTAAGAAATTCTCTCAATCGAATGTCTGCCTTCGGCATTACTTCAATATGCTGTACTGATCATCCGTAACTGCCCCCAGCCACTCGTTGGAACTGTTTTCACCCGGTACTTCCACAGCCAAGTGGGAGAACCATCTGTCCGGGGCGGCCCCATGCCAGTGTTTCACGCCGACAGGAATGTTGATGCAGTCGCCTGGTTTCATCTCCACCGCGTCCTTGCCCCATTCCTGGTAGTATCCGCGCCCGGCCACACAGATTAAGATCTGGCCGCCGCCCTTGTCGGCGTGATGGATATGCCAGTTGTTGCGGCAGCCCGGCTCAAAGGTCACAGTGAAAATGCCAACCTGACTGGTGGACACGGGAGCGAGA
>JAJQCQ010000073.1 GCA_021202635.1 Lachnospiraceae bacterium
GTATGTTATAGCACAGGTTGTTAGCCACGGCAATAGGTGAGTGCTAATTCAATTATTAAAAATTTATAAATTCCCCCGATAAAAACCGGCATGACAATTTCAGATGCCGTGGCTGTCTCACCGGTTGTCCACCTTCTCCGGATATAGGTCGTGGTGGCTCAGCCGTTCCCAGGCCACCTCCTCCCAGCGTGTGCCAGGTTTGCCGTAGTTGCAGTAGGGATCGATGGAGATCCCGCCGCGGGGCGTAAACTTTCCCCATACTTCGATATATTTGGGGTCCATCAGACGAATCAGGTCTTTCATGATGATGTTCATGCAGTCTTCATGAAAATCGCCATGATTGCGGAAGCTATAGAGATACAGCTTCAGGGACTTGCTTTCCACCATCCGTTCGTCCGGAACATAGGAAATGTAGATCGTGGCAAAATCCGGCTGTCCCGTTATGGGGCAAAGGCTGGTAAACTCCGGGCAGTTAAATTTTACAAAGTAGTCATGATCCGGATGCTTATTGGCAAATGTCTCCAGTACCTCCGGCGCATAATCGGACTTATAAACGGTCGTCCGGCTGCCCAGATGGGTCAGCGTATTCTTTTCACTCATTTAATTACTCCTCTCATTTTGCGAACGGTCTCCTCAACTTTGAAGTGAAAAACGCCTCTTTCCCGGATAGTTACGAAGGATCTATCGGGGTTTCAAGACTGTTCACGGCTTCCAGATGTGCGCCAGCGCATGAATCAGTGCAGCTCCCGCCACTCCGCTGATGATCTGTCCCACAAGCAGGCTCAAAGCCAGTGCCCAGTAAGAGATTCCCAGCATGCCGGAGAGGTAGGTCGACACCCCAAAGGATGGAATCAGCGCAATCGGAACTGCGACCAGCCATGATTTGCAGTGGAACCGGCCCAGCAAAGCGCAGCTTCCCGCGGTCAGCAACCCCACCAGGCCGCCTCCGACGATGTCAAAAAAGCCAAACCCACCCATCAGCATATTGGAGAGCAGGTTGGAAAGACCAAGCGGCACAACCAGGAACGGGAACAGATATGCAGTTGAATAAACTGCAGTCGCGATTCGCACCTGATACTGTCCAAATGCGAAGCTTTGCGTGAAGTACATGACTACGATATAAATCGCCATGACAGCACCGGAAAACGTCAGTTTTTGCGTTTGACTCATGTTTTTGATATCCATTCTCATCACCTCCAGACGAAAAAAAAGCACACCAGCCCAGGTGTGCCAAACAAGATTACCCGTAACGCCATCCAGAACCGCAGGCGCAGACTTCACCCCCGCTTCCGCCTCTGAATGGTTATAACCCTGTTCTCGTCCCTAGTTTTGTTTATAGACAGGATGGTCTCGAACTGTCTGCCGCTAAGCGACGTCAGTATAGCATGCAGGGCGGGAAAAGGCAAGGGAAATTTCCGGCAGCTAACAGCTGACCTTTAACATCTGTGCTTTTCCGTGGATTCGCAGCGGTACGGAGTCTGCGGGGATGAAAAGGCAGTCTCCTTTATAAAATGGCAGGGACGTATCTTCCCAGAAGAAAATGCCGCACCCTTCCGTACAGAGCAATACCTGAAAGGAATTGGAACCGGTCCTGGCCTGCACCATCTGGCGGACACTTTCTGTGTTCAGCAGGATGCGGGAGACCTCGAAATGCTTACATCGGCACAGCAGCTCATCTGCCACGCCGGGACGGAATTTCCGGACACGCATCGGCTGCCTCGGTGCCAGGCTGCCTTTCCGGTTGGCGACTGCCAGGGCCTTGTCGATGTGCAGCGCTCTCGGCTTACCGGTCTTATCTGTACGGTCGTAGTCATACAGGCGGTAGGTCAGATTGGAGTTTTCCTGTATCTCCGCGATCAATGCCCCGGCGCCGATGGCGTGCACCTGGCCGGCCGGGATAAAGAATACATCATCCTTCTGAATCGGCACCTTCCGGAGATATTTCTCCAGCGTACCCTCTGCAAGGCTCTTTCGAAGTGTCTCCTCCTCTATGTCGTGGTAAAAGCCGTAAATCAGCCTGGCATCCTTTGCGGCGTCCAGGACATACCACATTTCCGTCTTGCCAAGAGAGCCGTTCTCATACGTTCCGGCATAAGCATCGTCCGGATGTACCTGAACAGACAGGTCCTTTTTCGCATCGATCAGCTTGATCAGAATCGGAAGCCCATCCTTTGCGGCAGGATGCGTGCCGAGATATTCCGGGTGGGCTTTGATCACGTCGGTCAGAGTCTGCCCCTGAAACTCGCCCGTAGCGACGACGCTGGGGCCGTCCGGGTGTGTGGAGCATTCCCAGGTCTCGGCCAGTGGGGACAGATCGATTCCCTTGGCAAAGTCTTCGTTGAGGCGGTTTCCGCCCCAGAGATAGTCCTTGCCGACCGGCGACAGCAGAAAAGGCTGATGGTTCCGTTCCGGCCTTGCCTCAGGCGTCAAAGTCAAACTCGTATTTCTGTTTGTCGTGTACACTGATCTCTTCTCCTAACTGGACCTCGATCAATTTCAATTCTGTCACAGCGGATATGGTGTGGCGGCAGCCGGCCTGCATGGTAACCACATCTCCGGCTTTTACCGGCTGCTCCATGCCGTCCACAATCACCGTGCCTTCACCGGATATCACATTCCAGATCTCATCGCGTCTCTGATGGCTGTGGTAATTCATCCGGTGTCTGGGGTTCAGGGTCACCTTAATGGTGAGGCTGGTCTCATCTACATCAATGACACGGAAGCTGCCCCAGGACTTTTCCGCAAACATCACCTGCTGCTCGATTTTGTCCACGATCGGCTTGATGTAGCTGGACTGCTCGCGGTCGGAAACGAGGATTCCTTCCGGACTGGCGGAGACAATCACATCCTTCAGCCCCATGCAGACGACAGGAACGTTCAGCTCGTTGATGACATTTACATTTTCACAGGCGTCGTTCAGCACGGCGTCCCCGATGGTCGGCTCGTCCATAGCCTCCGTCAGCGTGTTCCAGGTGCCGAGGTCTTTCCACTCACCCGCGAAGCGCATGACCTGAATCTTCGGTTCTTTTTCCACCACGGCGTAATCAAAACTGATTTTGGGCAGCGTCTCGTACTTGTCGAACAGATCCGCATAGTCCGTAAAAGCAATTCTCTCGTGCGCTTTTTCCAGCACATATTTCAGCTGATAGGCAAACACGCCGCCATTCCAGAGCGCCCCCTGGGCAATGTAGGACCTGGCCGTTTCCGCATCCGGTTTCTCTTTGAATGTATCCACCATGCTGGTCGGCGTTTTGGCCGCCGGAATGATGTAGCCGTATTTCTCACTGGGATAGGTCGGCTCAATGCCCATCAGAACCAGATTCGCCTCCCCCTTCGCCGCCTGCTCCCCCAGCGCCTTCAGGGCTCTGAAGTAGTCGTCATTCACGTAGGGGTCGACCGGGCAGACCACTACGGATTCCTCCAGTCCGATTCCCCGGACATCATGCAGGTATGCCGTCGCAAGGGCGATGGCCGGGAAGGTATCCCTTCTGCAGGGCTCCACAGAAACGCCTGCCTCCTCGCCCAGCTGGTTATGGATGGCGGAAACCTGTGTCTTTGAAGTGGCAATGGTCACCGTCGCTTCCGGGTCTGCCGTCTTAATCTGACGGTAGACCCGCTGCACCATAGACTCATACGCGCCGTCCCCCGTCTTAAAAATCTTTATAAACTGCTTTGAGCGGATATCATTCGAGAGCGGCCAGAGCCGCTTTCCGGAACCGCCCGAAAGTAAAACAATGTTCATCTTATCTGCACCTCGTGTGTCTCATCCGGCCACTTACCGCTCCGCCCTCATGGGATTGTTCAGAAAATCTTCATAGGAGAGGCGGATGCCGTCCTCCAGTTCTGTCTGATAGGTCCACCCCAGTGCGGCCGCTTTGCTCACGTCAAGCAGCTTTCTCGGTGTCCCGTTCGGCTTTGACGGGTCCCAGCGGATCTCTCCCTCATAGCCGATGACCTTCGCCACCAGCTCCGTCAGTTCTTTGATGGTCAGCTCTTTGCCGGTGCCTGCGTTGACCGTCTCGTTGCCGCTGTAGTTGTTCATCAGGAACACACACAGATTCGCCAGGTCATCCACATACAGAAATTCACGCAGCGGACTGCCGTCCCCCCAGCAGGTCACATACTCCCTGCCCTCGATCTTCGCCTCGTGGAACCGGCGGATCAGTGCCGGCAGCACATGGCTGTGGGTCGGATGGTAATTGTCGTTCGGGCCGTACAGGTTCGTCGGCATCACAGAAATATAGTCCGTGCCATACTGTCGGTTCAGAAATTCACAGTACTTCAGGCCGCTGATCTTCGCCAGCGCATACGCCTCATTGGTCTTCTCCAGCTCTCCGGTCAGCAGGCAGCTCTCCGGCATCGGCTGCGGAGCCAGGCGGGGATAAATGCAGGACGAGCCGAGGAACTCCAGCTTTTTGCAGCCATTCTTCCAGGCAGAATGGACCACGTTCATCTCAAGAATCATATTATCATACATAAAATCGGCAAGGGCGCTCTCGTTTGCCACAATGCCGCCCACCTTGGCTGCGGCCAGAAAAACATACTCCGGTTTTTCCTCCGCAAAGAATGCTTCTACGGCATCCTGGCGGGTCAGGTCCAGCTCCTTATGGGTACGGGTAATGAGATTGCTGTAGCCCTGGCGGGTCAGCTCACGCACAATGGCGGAGCCCACCATTCCGCGATGACCGGCCACATATATTTTTGCTTCTTTTTCCATCATGGTTGTCTGTCTCCTTTTCCAGGCTGCGGGGTTTTTCCTATGCCTCCGCCATCCTTTTTTCGCGCTTTGCGAGCTGGCGGTCATGCTTTGCCATAATCTCAACCAGCTCCTCATAGCTGGTCTTTTGCGGGTTCCAGCCAAGAACCGTCCTGGCCTTGGTCGGATCGCCCCAGAGGTTGTCCACATCCGTCGGGCGGAACCACTGCGGATTCACACAAACCAGCATCCTGCCGGTCTCTGCGTCGTAGCCCTTTTCCTCCATGCCGGCGCCCTCCCAGCGGAGGGTAATCCCGTTGGCCTTAAATGCCTTTTCCGTAAAATCACGAACCGTATGCTGCACGCCCGTTGCGATGACAAAATCCTCCGGCTTCTCCTGCTGCATGATCAGCCACATGCACTCGACATAATCCTTCGCGTACCCCCAGTCCCGCAGCGAATCCATATTGCCAAGCTCCAGATGGTCCTGCAGCCCCTCCGCAATCCGCCCGGCGGCCAGGGTAATTTTTCTGGTCACAAAATTCTCGCCGCGACGCTCCGACTCATGATTGAACAGAATGCCATTCACCGCGAACATGCCATACGCTTCCCGGTACTCCTTCGTAATCCAGAACCCATACTGCTTCGCAACCGCGTACGGACTGTACGGATGAAACGGCGTCGTCTCCCTCTGCGGAATCTCCTCGACCTTGCCGTACAGCTCCGAGGTAGAAGCCTGGTATACCTTCGTCTTCTTCGTGAGCTTCAGAATCCGTACCGCCTCCAGGATCCGCAATACACCAAGCGCATCCACATCTCCGGAATATTCCGGCACGTCAAAGGAAACCTGCACATGACTCTGCGCAGCAAGGTTATAAATCTCATCCGGCTCAACCAGCGAAACAATCCGAATCAGGGAAGACGAATCCGACAGATCGCCGTCATGCAAGGTGATCTTGCCCCGCAAATGGTCAATACGACCGGTATTGGAGCTGGACGCACGGCGGGTAATGCCGTGTACCTCATAGCCCTTTTCCAGCAGAAGCTCTGCCAGATAAGAACCGTCCTGACCTGTGATTCCTGTAATTAATGCTTTTTTCATAATCTCCTCCAAATAGATCAGTCATTTTCTCTTTTATCCGTTCTATGTTTTACTCGATCCGCCTGACTATTGGAATGGACTGCTTCGACTTCCACTCGCACAATATTGACTTTTGAAAAAAACACCTTCCAGCCCATAAGAAAAAGCACCAGCCGGTATGGCTGATGCTCTTCAAAATTATTCTGTATAATTTTTATCCGCAACGTGACAAAAACGTTTCAGACAGAGAAAACAAATTTCACCGAAATCCTTTGACGGAAATAAAGCCATTGAAATCAAAACATTGGTATCCATCATTATTCGCATATATAATTACCGCTTCTTTCCGCACGGATTTCTTTAACCATATCCACAACATCCTGCTCATCCTTAATGTTCAATTCGTCAGCCACACCCTTAAAGGCATCCTGAACTTCAAGAAGTGCCTCCATAGATGCATTCGTCATGACCACCTTATTTCCCTCCTGGACAAACATCACCTTATCGCCATCCTTTACACCAAGCAACCGACGAATCGCAATTGGGATAGTTATCTGGCCTTTGGATGTGATTTTTGCAAGTTCCATACAATCAACTCCTTTTGTACTCAATTCTCACCGATTTCATTCCGTGATTTCTCCGATTTCCTTACTATAATATACGCCATACCACCAAAAAAATCAATGTCAGAAAGCAAAAAAAGGCAACCGGTCAATTAAAATCACTGCGCGATGGGCCGGATGCTTGATGCCACTGCGTTTTCAACCCTAGGACTGCCTCTCGAAAAGTGTCGTGTATTGGTTCATATCTCTCTGGTACCTCTTCATTTGTTGTTTTCTATTCTTTCACATGCTTTCCGCCCATCCAGTTCTTCCTGAATTCGCTTGGGCTGCATCCTTCCACTTTCTTAAACACACGGCTAAAATAATTGGCGTCTCCGCAAAACCCGCACTCGTAAGAAATCTGCTCCATGTTCATCGAACTGAACCGCAGGAGTTCCTTTGCCTTTCCTATACGAACAATCTGTATATACACCCCGACCGACATTCCATACGCATCTTTGAATGCTCTCGCCAGGTAGTGTTTATTAAAATAAAAACAGTCAGCCAAAAATACCAGAGAGATTGGGGCCGCGTAGTGTGTGTCTATGTACGCCTTAATCTCTCCCACGTCAATTTTCTCTGCTTCTGCTGAAACACCTGCCGGTTTTTCCTCTTCATATACTGTTTCCTTTAACAGCTCCGTGACCATCCGGGTTAATATTTCATTGATAAGAGCATCCCGGACATAGCTGTTCCCGTTCGCTGTCTCATACAACTCTTTCAATATCTCAACATAAAAGCCGTTATCCTCCGGATGGAATACCGGTTTCAATCCACGTTCCCGTATTTTATTGTATACAGCCGGCATATTAACGCTGTTCCAATGACACCACCTGGCCGCCCAAAGCTCCTCACTGCTGCTCTGGCTGTAACCCCGTTTACAATCGATCAAAGCAAGGTCACCTGTTTTCAGCTCGTAGTGCCTGTCCTCATATTCTATCCAGCCACTTCCCTCAGTAATTAGAAGCAACAAATAAGATTGAAGATTCTGGCGGGAAGAAACATGCGGGCGGATCGCTTTGAGCTTGCCGGTCTCCTGCAAATACATGAGCGATGTACGGGCAAATCTGCTGGGTGTATAGATAATCCTGGAAGAAGAAACACAGTCGTTTGTGAAGAGGTTGGTTGGTTTATTCATGGGCTGTTGCTCCTCTTGTTGCAAATTCGAAAGCGGCAAAAAGTGTCAATATTTTTTGTTCTAATCGCACGTAAGGGAATGAGAATATTTAAAGCGCCGTAACTGTTCAGTACCTTCACAGTTACGGGAAAAAGTCCATTTAAAATCGCTGCGCGATGGGACTTTTTCCTGTAGAATGTATGTTTTCATACGTACCTCGCAGCGAGTGCGAGGTACTGTCCTGAATAGTTACGAAACGCCACAAAAATAAGAGCCTTCAAAGGCTCCTATTTTTCTGTGCTTCATTCAATTATCTGGTTCTTACTCAGTCCTGGTTTTCATGTTGTTTTTCGATGTACTCTCTAATCGCACGGCAAAACTTCTCCGCCCGTTCGTACTGCTCTTCTGCATCCTGTCTCGAAGCAACATAGAAATCCGCATAATCAGAATGGTTCCTTATCCTGAAAGCCTCAGTTAAATACTTTGAATACTCTTTATCAAACCTGCCAGTCTTGATGTATTCCTTTTGAAAATACGAAATCACCCCGGCGTGTTTGGAAAAGTCCACTTCATCCAATGCCAACAAAGCTCTTGCCGCCGCAAACATAGCGTAATAGGAACGTCCGATAGAATCCTTTCGGAAGCCGCCATCAAGAAGCAGCTTTGATGCTCTCAGGTGTTCTTCTGCTGATTCCAAACGATATGCAGACAGATTCTCCCTGTTTTTCTCATCCACCGACAGCCACTCCTTCCCGCTCTATATTCCTATAGTAAGGCAAGGATTCCTTCCATTCCTCATATTCATCGAAAGGAATTACTGTTGGGGAAACCAGCACTTCATATTCAAGTTCCAAATCATTCGCCCGATCCCAAACCTTCTTAAGCTCATCCTGCAGTTCCGGGCGCGTTCCCTTTACAATCGCGGCAACATCGATGTCAGAATCATCACGGAAATCCCCTCTTGCATAGGAACCATAAAGAACGATTTTTGACAGCCTGTTTCCATACGTTGCTCTATAAGCCTTTGCCAGTTCACTCAGTATCGTATTAAGTTCGCTCCGTGTACACATTCATCTATCACCGCCTTTCATGCAAGATTGCATACCACTTCTGTCATATCTAAAGCTTACCACAAACCCACCTTGTATTCAAGGTCCGTTTTGAGAACGTTTTATTCATGCACTGCTTCAAGCACCTGTGCTACGCTGTCGCTTTCTCTCCGAAGCGTGGCGTCAAGAAGTCTTTCTGCGTTGCTTATAGCCTGCTCAACATTTTTCCAATTTCCACCCTTTATGGAGGACTGGAAAGCTTCTGTGACCTCCTGATTTGGTATATATACTTCTTTTTTCTTTTGATCGTATGCCAGATACCCCAGGTGAATCAACAGGGTCAATACATCATCCTTGTTTCGAAAGGATGTAATATCATTCTGAAATGTGCTTACATCAATCTGTACTCTCTGTCCTCCCAACATTAACAGGATGGCGTCTTTTAAACCATCCATGTTAATTTCTATATATTTCCTCAAGCTTTCAAAAGTTTCTGTCTGTGTCCAGTAATTTGCAATTTCTTCTTCCTGTAACGCATTCATCACAGAATTAGGGCTGTATACATGATCAATTCTGTTAAATGAGTATCCATCATACCAGGACTGCATATCACCAAATTCCATTTGATACTCATCACAGAGCCGCTTTACTTCATCTTCAGTGAATCCAACGTACTCTGCAAGCCGCCCCCGGCCTTGTCATAGAATATTCTTTAAAATCTGTCAGCGCGGATTCCGTACCGTACTTCTTAATCGGAAGAATTCCGGTCATATAAGCGGCGGCAATTGTCCTGGATGTCGTATCTTTATTTTTGAAAAGGCTTCTCAGGAAAAGAATATAATCCTCCTGAAGCTGCTTGTCATCCTTATATTCTCTGAATAGCGCATCCCATTCATCTATCACAAATACAAACTTTTCATTGCCATTTGATACAACAGCGTACAAAGCCTTTCCAAGATTTTTTTCTTCATCAGCAATGCATCCTGGAAAAACACCTCTTAGTTCTTCGAACAGAGTATTCTTTATGTTCAAAACAATATCCGTATCATTGTCCTTTGAATCTGCAATGAAACCAGTTACATCAAAGGTGATGACATTATATTTGTTCAGATGCTTCTCAAAGCTGTCATCTTTTGATATTTTTAGATCTTCAAAAAGGAACCTGGAGTCGCAGCTCTTGTCATAATATGCACAAATCATGTTGGCATCATAGGATTTTCCAAAACGTCTCGGTCTGCTAAAGCTGACCAATGACTTAGGCTTGCCTATCAGACTGTTCATGAAAGAGATGAGTCCTGTTTTATCCACATATATGTCTCTTCTGATTTCTTCAAATCCTGCGTATCCTGGATTTAAATAGAGTCCCATGAGATGGTACCTCCTCTCCTGTGATGCCTTCATTATACCTTTGTGATCGTCCATGTGCAAGTATGACTTTTGGGACTTCTCGTCAGTAACTGTGTACGCTCTCCATTGCCGCTGCCAGCGCCGCGTCACAGATTGTGCCAAAGCACAGGTCACTGTAATTGTTCTCATCCAACAATAAGCTGGTGATTCAGCGCAAATCTGAATAAACCTGCTTTAGACCACACCCTTGACCAGCAACAGATTCCCATACTGTCGCTCCTCGCCGGTCTGTATGACCACATAGGCTTTTTTCGCCCGCTCGTAGAACGCAAAACGCTCCATCCGCTCAAAATCCGCATCTGGGACAGCTTCTGGTCATTGTTGGCGACGGTGAAGCCAGCAGGCGGAAGCCTGTTGGAAAAATCCGTCAACTATGCAGGAAATCATAAGGAACTGCTGGGCAACTACATGCTTGACGGGAAATGTTTTGATCTCCAACAACAGGGCCAAATGCAAGGCAAAATCTTATGAAACCGGCCGCAAGAACTTCCTGTTCCACAACAGCGTGAACGGGGCAAAATCGAGTGCCATAATCTACAGTCTTGTAGAAACAGCGAAAGCCAATCACCTAAATATATATCAGTATCTCTACACACTGCTGTTGTACATGCCGGACTACAAAAATGAGCCCGCAGGCGTGGAAGCAATGATGCCGTGGAGCGACTTCATAAAGGAACGCTGTTCCGGGGTGATGGACACGAAAACTGAAACACCGGAGAACAGAGGCCAGCTATCGATTTGATAGTAGCTTCCTACTTGGTGACGGAATTTTTATATACGCCAGATTATTCATCGCTTATTCTCCTTCAATTCGCCGTCCGACAGTGTAAGCTATGTAGCGAATATTTCATTAATTCAAAATTTCCTGTTTGTTATTATGGTTCTCCAATCTACCGTGGGGATTCTGTAAGATAAGCTGGGGAGTCCCCACTA
>JAJQCQ010000089.1 GCA_021202635.1 Lachnospiraceae bacterium
TATTATACCACAGGAAGCAAATAAAGTCGAGTTAATTTAAAAACACTGTACTAGCACTGAGCGGAAATTATCGGATCTGGTAAGGTCTTGCGGTCTCCGCTTCGCTACGGTCGTTTACTGACATGCATTTCGCAACGGCGCAAAGTAAAACAATATAATTTATAAGAGGAGACGGGAGAAAAAACACATATGAAGCATTATGAATCCATACTGTTTGATCTTGACGGTACGCTGACGGAGTCGCATCCGGGAATTATCAATGCGGTTCTGTACGCATTGAGGAAGAATGGAATCGAAGAGAAGGATCGGGAGAAGCTGCTGGCTTTTGTCGGACCGCCGCTGACCGATTCGTTTCAGCAATATTATGGAATGTCCAGGGAGCAGGCGCTTCGCATGGTAGACGATTACCGGGAATACCACCAGGAGCGGGGATGGAAAGAAAACAAGGTGTATGAAGGGATTCCGGAGGTCCTGGAAACCCTCTGTGCACAGGGCAGGAAATTGTATGTCGCGACGTCAAAGCCGGAGCCGATCGCAATACGGACAGTGGAACATTTTCATCTGGACCGGTATTTTGGGCGTGTCTTCGGCGCGTCGATGGATGAGAGCCGGAGTCAGAAGGGCCGGGTCATCGCGTACGCGCTGTCACAGATCAGAGAGCAGTCTCCGGGTGAAGCCGGGTGTACAGGCGAATCACCACAGATTCTCATGGTAGGGGATCGCCTGCATGATGTGGAAGGCGCACGGGAAAATGGCCTTCCCTGCGTAGGCGTATTATATGGGTATGGGACGCAAAACGAGCTGGAGAAGGCCGGGGCGGCAGCCATCTGCCCGGAGGTGAAGGACCTTTCGGGAGTGATTGCAGCGCTGGAGCTATGAAAAGGTGACTGTATATACATCTGTTCTTCGCGCCTTTAAAAGCGGAAGCTGCTCACGCACGGCATCTGTTTCCTTCAGATCCAGATCGCAGTACAGAATTCCCTCTCGCTCGTCCAGTTCTGCGAGAAGGTTCCCCCAGGGAGAGACGGCCAGAGAGTGTCCATACGCATGATAGCTGGCGGCCGGGTCTCGCGCGGGCGAGCAGCCGATCAGAAAGACCTGGTTATCAACTGCGCGTGAGCGAAAATGAAGCTCCCAATGCGCCGGTCCTGTTGTCATATTAAACGCCGCCGGAACCAATATGATCTTAGCGCCTTGCAGCGCCAGCAGGCGGGAGGGCTCCGGGAAACGGATATCAAAACAGATCATCAGTCCCATTTTGCCGAATTCTGTATCGAATACCGCGAGCTCGCTGCCTGCGGTCAGTGTTTCACTTTCGAAAAAACGCTGGCCGCCTTTGATGTCTATATCAAACAGATGCATCTTCCGATATTTTGCAAGCTGATTTCCCTGACGGTCAAAGGCGTAGCAGGTATTATAAACAGCATCGCCGTCGCGCTCCGGCATAGAACCGGCTGCCAGGTAAACCTGATTTTCTCTCGCACACGCAGACAGTGCGCTCCAGTTCTTGCCGCCCTGCGGCTGTGCATAGAGAGGAAAATTCGCTGTCTCATAGGGGCAGCAGAACATCTCCGGCAGCATGACAAGGTCTGCCCCGGCCTGGGCGGCAGTTGTGATTGCGCGGCAGGCGGATTCTATATTTGTGTCATTCTCTTTTTGCACTTTCGATTGGATCAAGGCTATTTTCATGTGGAAAGTTCCCTTCTATATTTTCACTATGTATGTGCGTTTCACGTAATTCACGGTCAGGAGACGGAATCAGGGCTATTTTCTGACGGTATTATATGGAGCAAAGATGGAAAAGTCAAGGAGGATGCCTCCGGCGGCGTTATATTTGATACAGCAGGGTTACCGGTCACAGTAGTTTTGTTCAGACTTGTGACACGGAAAATTATGTGTTAAACTGGACAGCGAATAATCGTAACTATTCAGAACAGCAGGCCGCAGGTTTACGCTTCACTTCGGTCTGGACTGTTACGAAAAATCAAAGAAAAACAGGAGGCAGTAAGTTTGGAAAAGTCAAAGGTTTATTTCACAGATTTGCGTGTCAATGACGGAGACACGCTTCCGGGCAAGCTGAAACGGCTGATAAAAAAAGCCGGGATCGGGGAGATCGATTTTACAGACCAGTATGTCGCGATCAAAATGCATTTTGGTGAGCCGGGGAACCTCGCGTTCCTGCGCCCGAATTATGCGAAAGCAGTAGCAGATGTGGTCAAAGAGCTGGGCGGCAGGCCGTTTTTGACCGATTGCAACACCCTGTATGTTGGCGGCCGTAAGAACGCGCTCGACCATATTGATTCCGCCTATGGAAATGGGTTTGTTCCCTATGCGACCGGCTGCCATGTGCTGATTGCAGACGGACTGAAGGGCACGGACGAGGCCCTGGTTCCGGTAGAAAACGGAGAATATGTAAAGGAAGCAAAAATCGGTCGTGCGATTATGGACGCGGATGTATTCATCTCTCTCACGCATTTTAAGGGACATGAGGCGACCGGTTTTGGGGGCACACTCAAAAATATCGGTATGGGCTGTGGCTCCCGCGCCGGAAAAATGGAGATGCACAGCGCAGGGAAACCGCATGTGAATCAGAACCGCTGTGTTGGCTGCGGAAAATGCACAAAAATCTGTGCACACGGCGCGGCAATGGTGGATAAGGACAGTAAAAAGGCTTCGATCAATCACACAAAATGTGTCGGCTGCGGCCGCTGCATCGGCGTCTGTCCGAAGGATGCGGTTCTTCCTGCGAGCGATGAGGCAAATGATATCCTCAACTGCAAGATTGCGGAATACTCAAAGGCTGTCTGTCAGGATCGTCCCTGCTTCCATATCAGCCTTGTGATCGATGTGTCGCCGTTCTGCGACTGTCATGCGGAGAACGATGCCGCCATCGTGCCGGATGTCGGAATGTTTGCGTCCTTTGACCCGGTCGCGCTGGATATGGCCTGTGTCGATGCAGTCAACGCGCAGCCGCCGCTTTCCAACAGTATGCTGGGTGAATCCGTGGAGCAGCACACCCACGAGGACCGCGACCATTTTGGCCGCGTATCGCCGGACACCAACTGGAAATCTTCGATCGAGCATGCGGTGAAGATCGGGCTCGGAAATGCAGAGTATGAGCTGGTGAATGTGAAGTAAAGAAACATATTTTGTTCCCCTCCCGCATAAGGATAAACCAGGGTCGAACCTTGAAACCCGGTAAATACCTGTGCGGCCAGGGGGATTTTTTATGAACGGAATCTGGGGCGGAATGCTGCTGATCGGAATTGCGTATGGAGTGATGAGCGGGGAAGTGGAAGCGGTATCGGACGCGCTCATTTCTTCCGGAAGAGAGGCCGTCGCCCTGTGCGTGACGATGTCTGGCGTGATGGCGCTCTGGAGCGGACTGATGGAAATTGCGAAAGACGCAGGACTGATGGCGGCGATTGTCCGCAGGCTTCGCCCGGTCATGCGTTTTTTATTTCCGGATATCCCGGAAGAACATGCTGCCATGGAGCAGATCACGACCAACTGTGTCGCCAACGTGCTGGGACTGGGCAGTGCCGCTACGGTTTACGGATTGAGAGCGATGGAGGCGTTGGAGGAGCTGGAAGAGGAGCGGAGAAAATCGGTCTATTTGCATGAACCCGGCGCGGATTTGAAGGAAAAATCCGCGAATAGGAACAGGAGGACGCAGCGGAACCGGCAGACACAGCAGGCATACAGTACTGCGCTGTGTCCGGTGCCACGCGGCACGGCGAGCAATGAAATGTGTAATTTCCTGATTCTGAATATTTCCTCTCTGCAGCTGATTCCGGTGTCGGTTATCGCCTGGCGCAGCCAGTACGGGAGTGTGAACCCGACTGCGATCGTCGGTCCGGGGATCGCGGCGACCGCAGTGAGTACAGGGGTGGCGGTGGTGTTTTGTAAGCTGATGGATCGGAAATAAGTATTATCCTGCGTAGCTGCCTGGGTCATCCTGCTCATCCAAAATAAGGTGTTTTATCCAGTTTACCAATCGCTTTTCCTTAATATATTTCTGGTATAGCTGGCTGAGAAACTGGATTGCGTTTGTCAGCCAGTGAAAGACGGAACCGGCTGCCACGACGAGAACAGCAAATATCAGGATGCATTTTGCTGTTACATTGTGCAGAGAAAACATCTCCGGCAGGAATACACAGCAGAAGAGGAGCGCGGCGATCGAGCTGCCGCACACAAACCAGTGCAGGGGATTCCTGTAATCACACATCTGTAAGAGAACCGCAAAGCCGATTGTTGCCAGAAGCAGGGTCGCCACTGTGGACACTTCGCCATCCGGCAGCCCGAAAGCCTCTCCGAATGCCATCATGACAGCTACGGCGAGCATATCTGTGATGCCGGCCGGGAGCGCCCGCAGAAAAGTATTGGCAAGGAAGCTGCCCTCGATTCGATCTTTGTTTGGCTGGAGTGCGACCAGGAAGCCTGGCATTCCGATGGTAAACGTGCTGACCAGAGAAATCTGCGAAGGCTCCAGCGGATAGGTGACCGCAAAGATCAGAGAAACCAGTGACATCAGGAAGGAAAACAGGTTTTTTACGAGGAACAGTGTGGCGGAGCGCTGAACGTTGTTGACCACACGGCGTCCTTCCAGGACAACATCAGGCATATGGGAGAAATCGGAGTCCAGAAGAACGACCTGCGAGGCCTGTGCAGCCGCATCGCTTCCAGAAGCCATGGCTACGCTGCAGTCGGCGTCTTTCAGAGCAAGTACGTCGTTGACACCGTCCCCGGTCATGGCGACTGTATGTCCCTGCGCTTTCAGCGCCTGTACGATCTGACGCTTCTGTTCCGGTGTCACACGCCCGAATACGGTGTACTCTTCCACTGCTTTTGCGATATCATTTTCTGTCTTTAAGGTTCCGGCATCGATGTATTGATCTGCGCCTTCGATATTTGCCAGTTTCGCGGCCTCTGCGGCGGTGCGTGCATTGTCGCCGGAAATCACTTTGACGTGGACGCCCTGCTCGGCAAAATAAGAAAAAGTAGCGGGTGCCGTTTCCCGGATCGGGTTTGCCAGGAGAATATAGGCAAGCGGGGTTACTTTTTCTTTCAGAGGCTCTCCGGTCAGAGCCTCTTTGGTGGTGGCGAATACCAGCAGCCGGTAGCCCTTCGCGGTATATTCCTCAATGGATGCCGCATAATCCGCGTAAGCCTCGCGCAGGATGAATTCCGGCGCACCGAGGATACAGGTCTGATCGGAAAAAGTCACACCGCTGTATTTGAGCGCAGAGGAAAAGGACTGCACGCTCACTGGTATCGCGCCGGAGCGCTGTGTAAAGTGCGTCTTGAGCGTTTTCATGGTGATATTGTCACTGCTCATGGCTCCGACAAAATCTCCGATGAGACGCTTTAGCTCGGCCAGATTCGCTGTGTCAGGGGATACCGGGATCACATCATTGACCTGCATGGCAGTTTCTGTGATGGTACCGGTCTTATCTACACAGAGGACATCGACCCGGGCGAGCGTCTCGATGCTCTTCATATTATGAAGCAGGACTTTTTTCTGAGCGAGCCGCATGGAGCTTACGGCCAGTGCTACGCTGGTGAGCAGATAGAGTCCCTCCGGAATCATGCCAACGATCGCGGCTACTGTGGAGGTGACGCTTTTCGTGAGTGTTTCCTGGTTTAAATGATAACTCTGGAAAAAGAGGGCAATACCGATCGGGATCAGAACAATCCCTACGACCTTCAGCAGGCGGTCCATCGCGCGGAGCATTTCAGACTGCTCATCTGTTTTCATTGCCTTTGCTTCTGCCGTGAGCTTTGAGATATAGGAGTCTTCTCCTACCTTTACCAGCCGCGCCCGGCATTCGCCCGAGACGATATAGCTGCCGGAAATCAGGGAATCCCCTGGCTTTTTATTCACATCATCAGATTCGCCGGTCAGCAGCGCTTCGTTCACCTTTGCCTCGCCGGTCAGTACCTCCGCGTCCGCGCAAATCTGGTCGCCGGCGTGAAGGATGACAATGTCGTCCCGAACCAGCTCTTCTGATGTGACGGTATGCGTTTTCCCTTCTCTTACCACCGATGCCTTTGGCGCACCGAGCATATTCAGGCTCTCCAGTGTTTTTTTTGCGCGGAGCTGCTGGACAATGCCGATCAGTGCGTTAAACAGGACGACCACCATGAAACTCAGGTTCCGGAATGAGCCGACCGCAATTACAAAAACAGCCAGTACCAGAAAGATCAGGTTAAAATAGGTAAAAAGATTCTCTTTTACGATGTCCTGGACGGATTTTGATGCGGAAACAACTGCGGTGTTGCTCCAGCCGCATTCGATCCGTTTTGCGACCTCGTCCTGGCTCAGCCCCTGGTCGTACGCTGCTTCGATTATATCGACCGGTAAACGGGAAGCTTTGGTTTCGCCCTGCGAACGGTTCCGCAGGCCTGTGAAATGGTTTAACATATAATTTGCGCCTCTGTTTCTTTGCTTTGTATGGCAGCGATTGACACCCCCGCGGCAGTCTGATTTGGGACAGTGCGGGCGGGAGCTCTTTTGCCAGACAGCCAATTTTTCTCCTGATATGCTATCTTATACGGAAGTGCAAAAGAAAACAAGGTGGTTTTCTAAATTTTTGTGAAACGAACTCTTAAATTTTTTTAACAGTTCAGAACAGCATCGAAAAGAAAAGACAGGTGCTGAGCGCCGACCGAAGTGAAACGGAGATGCCCATCAGGACTCAGACATATGACGCGTAAACGGCATAGGGCTTTCGAAGAAGGCGGTCTGTATCAGGAGCAGTCCTGTTATTGCTCACAACCCGACTACGCACTTGCTGCGTGGTCAGGGTTAAAAACGCAGTAACGCGGTCTTTGCAGATACCGATGCATAATGTTTATTTTCTGCTTGTGAATTGCTGTATTTCCGGGTATAATTTGAGTCGATTCCAGAATAAAAAAGAGCGATGCAGGACAATATTTTACACTGGCTGCGAAGTACGTATGAAGACGTATATCACGCCTTGCGCGTCTTTTACAAGGGATGCGCTGGTGCACCAGGGAAAGGCGGAAGGGATAATGGAGACGAAGGATTTTGTAAAGGAAGTGGAAAGCCATCTGCGGGGGAAGCTGATTCCGTTCTGGACGGGACTGAAGGACGAGCAGTATGGCGGGTTTTACGGTTACATGGGGTATGACCTGCGTGTGGATCCGGATTATGAGAAGGGCTGTATATTGAATAGCCGGATTTTGTGGTTCTTTTCGAACGCGTATCTGCTGCTGGGCGAGGAATCCTTGCGGGAGAGCGCAGAACATGCCTACCGTTTTCTGCGGGATCATTGCCTGGACCGGGAGCAGGGCGGTGTGTACTGGTCGGTGACGCATGATGGAAAACCAAATGATACGACAAAGCATACCTACAATCAGGCATTTGCGATTTACGCACTTTCTTCCTATTATGATGCGACAAAAGACCCGGAGGCTCTCCGGATTGCATTTGGCCTGCAGAATGTGATCGAAGAAAAGTGCACGGATGAGTATGGGTATCTGGAGGCGTTTGACCGCAGCTTCCGGCCGGTGTCGAATGAAAAGCTTTCCGAAAACGGTGTGATGGCAGAAAAAACGATGAATACGCTTCTGCATGTGTTTGAGGCTTACACAGAGCTTTACCGGGTATCGCATCAGAGCTTTACGGCGGAACGGCTGGAGTTTATGCTGGATCTGTTCGCGGAGAAGGTGTACAACTCAGCGAGGGGCAGACAGGAGGTTTTCTTTGACCGCACCTGGAATTCGCTGATTGACCTTTATTCGTATGGGCACGACATAGAAACCTCGTGGCTGCTTGACCGGGGACTTGAGGTGCTGGACAATCCGCTTTATTCCGAGCAGTTTGCACCGATTACCGCCGAGATTGCGGAAAACATTTATCAGCGGGCGTACCGTGATCACTCGGTGCTGAACGAGGCGGAGAATGGCGTAGATGACACAAAGCGCGTCTGGTGGATCCAGGCCGAATCAATCGTAGGATTTCTGAATGCGTGGGCGAAGACGAAAGAGAGTAAATATCTCGATGCCGCACAATCGATCTGGGGTTATATCTGCGCGTATTTTGTCGATCCGCGGAAGGGGTCGGAATGGTTTGAGAATGTCAATGCCGATCATTCGCCGATGGAGCTGCCGATTGTTCAGCCGTGGAAGTGTCCTTATCACAATGGCCGTATGTGTATGGAAGTGATCCGGCGGCTGAAGAGCGAAGACGAACAGTAAGGAGAGATTTGTATGATACAATATGACAGCCAACATCAGGTGTTTAAACTGGATACCCCAAATACGAGCTATGTGTTTGGCCTGACAGACGGGAGTTATCCGGGGCAGATCTATTATGGAAAGCGGATCGGTGATACCGATCTGATGTATTTGCTGCGCGAGAATGAGCGGCCGGAGCCGCCTTCCGTTTTGCGCAGAGAGAAGGCGGGATACTTTGATTTTTATCCGATGGAATATCCGTTTTCCGGGATTGGCGACGGGCGGGAGAGCTGTATCAACATCCGCACAATGGATGGACAGGAAGGCCTGGAGCTGAACTATATCTCGCACCAGATTTTTGAGGGAAAAAGAACGCTGGAAGGTCTTCCGGCGACCTGGACGGAGAATGCGGACAGCTGCAGCACGCTGGAGGTTACGCTCGGCGACGCCGTGACAGGACTGCGGGTGATTTTGTCGTATACGGCGTTTGCGGATGTGGATGCGATTACGAGAAGTGTTCGGGTCGAGAATGGAGGTGCGCGCAGCCTTTATCTGACCAGGGTATTGTCGGCCTGCCTGCATGTGGAACAGGAAAATCTGGAAGTGATCACACTTCCCGGTTCCTGGTCGCGGGAGCGAATTCTTCAGAGACAGAAGCTGGGATATGGCAGTCTCGTCACAGAATCCATCCGCGGGATTTCGAGCCACCAGGACCATCCATTTATGGCGCTCGTCTCAGAAAACTGCACGCAGACAACAGGAGACGTGTACGCGATGAACTTTGTGTATTCCGGAAACTTTATCGCCAAGGCGATGCGCGATCAGTTTGATCAGGTGCGCATGGTGATGGGCATCCATCCGGATCATTTTTGTTGGAAGCTAGAGCCGGGTATGGAATTCCAGGCTCCGGAGGTAGTGCTGGTCTATTCGGATGAGGGGCTGGGAAAAATGACGCGCAGCTTCCATGCGCTGTACCGGAAGCATCTGATCCGCGGCTACTGGAAGGATCGCCAGCGCCCGGTTCTGATCAATAACTGGGAGGCGACCTACTTTGATTTTGACACGGAAAAACTCCTGGCGATCGCCCGCGAGGCAGCGGCGGGCGGGATTGAGATGCTGGTGGTAGATGACGGCTGGTTTGGCCGCCGAAGCAATGACGACAGCAGTCTGGGTGACTGGCAGGTAAATGAGAAAAAGCTGCCGGGCGGTTTTGCTTATCTGGCGCAGGAAGTAAATAAGCTGGGGATGAAGCTGGGAATCTGGGTGGAGCCGGAGATGGTATCGGAGGATTCCGAATTGTACAGAGCGCATCCGGACTGGGCATTGCAGCTTGCCGGCCGTGAGCCGGGACAGTGCCGGGCACAGTATGTACTGGATCTCAGCCGTCCGGAGATCGCGGACTATGTCTACGGGATGATCCATGCGGTCCTTTCTTCAGCGAATATTGAGTATGTGAAATGGGATATGAACCGTCTGCTTGCGGATGTCGGCAATCTGACGCTTCCGGCTGACCGGCAGGGGGAAATCATGCACCGCTATATGATGGCAGTATATGGTCTGCAGGATCGGCTGACGAAGGATTTTCCGCAGCTGCTTCTGGAGAACTGCAGCAGTGGCGGCGGACGCTTTGACCCGGGAATGCTTTATTACAGTTCGCAGATCTGGTGTTCGGATGATACAGATGCGATTGAGCGCCTGGCGATTCAGGAGGGGACACAGCTTCTTTATCCGCTCTCTTCCATAGGCGCGCATGTCTCGATCTGCCCGAACCATGGCACAGGGAGGACAACGCCATTTGAGACAAGGGGTGTTGTCGCGCTGTCAGGTACCTTCGGCTACGAGCTGGATATTACAAAACTGTCCGATGAAGAGAAGAAGCAGATCCCCGCACAGGTAGCCCGCTATAAAAAATACAGCGCGCTGATTCGGGAAGGAAACTATTATCGGATCGCCTCCTGGCGGGAAAACCACCGCTATGACTGTTTTATGGTAGTCTCAGAAGACCGCTCCGAAGCACTGCTGACCTATGTACAGGTGCTGGCGCAGACAAACCGCAAGAGTCTCCGCCTTCGCCTGCATGGTCTGGACGCGGATGCATTCTATGAGATTGAAGGAAAACGCTACCAGGGAGCCGTACTGATGTATGCCGGCCTGCTGCTTCCGCGGATGAATGGGGATTTTCAGACCTGCCTGCTGCATATCGTGAAGATCGGATAAGGCTGGTTTTGTGTATTCTGTGTGGCTCCGAAGCAATGGCAGCTTTGCGCTGCGGAGCCACTTCCAATTGACAGTATCAACCATTAGGAGCTGGCGAAAAATAACCTGTACAGATACTCACTGTCACGCGAATGATTTGAAGCTTGTACGGACGAAGACGAATGATTGGAGAAAAGCTAAATAAGTATATGCAAATGCATACTTTGAAAAATTTTAAAAAAAGTTGAAAAAAGCGCTTGACAAAAAAAGACCTTAATGGTAGAATGTACCTCGCCGCTGAGGAAAAGGCGGTTGCGAAAAAGAAAAGCAAAGAACAAAAAAGAACCTTGATAACTGAACAGTGAGACAACCTTGAAAAGATTCTAAAAAGA
>JAJQCQ010000041.1 GCA_021202635.1 Lachnospiraceae bacterium
AATTTAGTCCTTAAATCCGTTTCAGTGAGTCCTGGCTAGGGTGTGACTTGTAACAAGTGAAAAACTATGCAAACTAAGATTGTACAGAATTATCTCGACAAAGCCAGAGCCGGTTTTACTGCTCCATCTGCCTTCCCATGAATCCGGCGGCACATTTGGCGAGGATCTGCTCGGTCTCGCCCATGTGGTGGTTCATGTCGCGGCCGCGCAGGATGACGGAGCCGATGACATCGCCTTCGCAGAGAATGGGGCTGATGGCCTGTGGAAGGGTATCGCCGACATCCTCGCTGGTGATTTTGATGTGTTTTTTTGAACTTTGGTCGGTGCTGATATACTCGCGGTCGTTCATGACCTCTTCGAGCTGGCCGGTGACTGGAGTTCCGATGCTGTCTTTGCGGATGCCGCCTGCTGCGGCGATGACCTGGTCACGGTCGGTAATGCAGACGCTGTGGCCGGAGGCGGAAGCGAGCGCCTCTGCGTATTCTTTTGCAAAGCTGCCAAGCTCTCCGATGGGAGAGTATTTTTTGAGAATGATTTCTCCTTCCCGATCGGTAAAAATTTCCAATGGGTCGCTCTCGCGAATGCGCAGAGTGCGGCGGATTTCCTTTGGGATTACTACGCGGCCAAGGTCGTCAATTCTTCTTACAATTCCGGTTGCTTTCATGTTGTATTTTTCCTCCGTCTTCGTTGTGTATTTGTAACGCTTCAAAACAGTTACGTGTATTGTGATACTGAGTGGTATAAACTCTATTATCTGTAAATTGTGGGACTTTATTCAAAAATATATTTGAATCTATCTGCGTTTGTGGTAAACTGTCTGGGAGAGGCTGATTTTGGATAACGTGACATTTCCGGCCAGATTTAAAGCGCAGATATGGTGCGGGCTCTGCCGGGTTCAAATTCGCCTGATGACTGGCGTTAAGGATAGTTTAGCGCTTAAAAACCTGAGAGAAAAGAGGGATTGCTATGCATTGGAAAAAGATGTCAGATTGGAAACGGAAGCTTCTGGCGGGAGCGATGGCTTTTGCTTTGATGGCTTCGTCTCTGGCTGTGCCGGGCGGGACGCTGTCAGCCGTGGCGGAAGAGACAACGGCGGGAGCTGTATCGGAGGATACGGATACTGCATCCGCGGATGATCAGGCGGTTGTGGAGCGTGAGACGGGCTCTTCCGCAGAGCCAAGTGCGGTCGTGGAGAATGAGACGGGGGCGCCTTCGGATGCGGCTGCTGTGACAGAGTCGGAAACAGGAGCTTCCGGACAGGCCTCAGCAGGAACGGATACGCAGACGGATGCAAATACGGAGACTGATTCGAATACGGATACGGATACGGACACGTCGACTTCGCAGAGTGAGACGACTTCAGGTACGCAGTCCGAGACGACAGCAGCGGCCTCTTCGAGCTCAAACACACAGACAAATGCGGCTGCTGCTTACACGGATGCGGATGAAAGTGAGGAAACGGAAGAAGCGACAGAGACAGAGGAGATTACCCCGGTGGAATCCGATATTGCTGTCGATCGGATTGATTTGCCGGAGGATTTTATGGAGGGCGTGGATATCTCATCCTATGCCTCTCTGATCGATAGTGGTGTGACGTTTTATGATTTTGATGGGAATGAGCTGGACGAGGCTGGTTTTTTTGAGCTGCTTGCGGAATGCGGCGTGAACTATGTGCGCATTCGTGTCTGGAATGATCCTTATGACTCAGAAGGCAACAGCTATGGCGGCGGTAATTGTGATACGGATACGGCGATTCGCATCGGCCAGTGGGCGACAGAGGCTGGCCTGAAGGTAGCGATTGATTTTCATTACTCTGACTTTTGGGCAGATCCGGGCAAGCAGTACGCGCCGAAGGCCTGGGCGGATATGACGCTGGAGGAGAAGACAGAAGCGCTGGAATCCTGGACTAGAGAAAGTCTGTCTGCGATTCTGGAGGCCGGGGTGGATGTCGGGATGGTGCAGATCGGCAATGAAACGACGACCGGAATGGCGGGTGAGAGCGACTGGTCGAATATGTGCAGGCTGTTTTCCGCGGGCAGTGCGGCAGTGCGGGCAGTGTCGGCCGAATATGGCCAGGAAATTTTGGTCGCGCTGCATTTTACAAATCCGGAAAGCGGAAAGTATGAGACTTATGCACAGATTCTGTATCAAAACGGAGTAGATTATGACGTGTTTGCTTCATCTTATTACCCATACTGGCACGGGACGCTGGAAAATCTGACTGAGACTCTTTCTGCGATTGCAGAGAAATATGACAAGTATGTGATGGTGGCCGAGACGTCCTGGGCTTATACGCTTGAGGATGGAGACGGTTCCGGAAATACCGTGGCTGAGGGAAGCAATGACACGGCCTACGGAGATCTGGTTTATTATGATTTTTCCGTACAGGGACAGGCAGATGAGATCAGCGCGGTGATTGCCGCGATGGCGGACACGACGAATGGCATCGGCGTCTTTTACTGGGAGCCGGCATGGATTCCGGTGCAGGTGTATAATGCGGAATCTGCAGAAGCCGAGACGATATTGAGTGAAAATCAGGAAATCTGGGAGACGTATGGCTCTGGCTGGGCGTCCTCCTACGCGGCAGAATATGATCCGGATGATGCGGGGGTTTATTACGGTGGCTCGGCGGTTGACAATCAGGCGTTGTTTAACTTCCAGGGGCATCCGCTGGAGTCCTTGAAGACATTCAGTTATGTAAAGACCGGGACGACGGCAGAGCGTATCGTTACAGAGACGGAAGCTGAGACGGAAACAGAATTTCTGGATACGGTTGAAAATCTTCTGGTAAACGGAGATTTTGAAGACGGAGATACCGGATGGACGGTTACCGGAAACGGCGGCGGAATCAAAGACACGGAGACATCCAATGTCTGGGACGGTTCCTGGTGTCTGCATTTCTGGAGCGATTCAGATTTTGCGTTTGACGCTGTTCAGGAGGTGACGCTGGAGCCGGGTGCGTATACGCTGACTGTGTATGTGCAGGGCGGCGATGCTGCGGAAGGGGGATACCTTTACGATGTTTATCCAGATTGGCGATGCGATGGTGACGGAGGATGTTTCCCTGAATGGCTGGAGAGTATGGTCAACTCCGACGATCGAAAATATTGTAATTACCGAGACGACTACGGTTATCGTAGGCTGCAGTGTAGACGCAAGCTCCGGCTGCTGGGGCGCGTGGGATAATTTCGTCCTTTACCGGATTGACTGAGAAATAGTATCGCAGTGAATGTAAAAGAGACCGCCGTTTTTCCGGGAAGATCGGAAGATGCTTCTGAACCGGAAAACGGCGGTCTGTTTTTTGATGCACAGGGCCGGGTACGAAGTAATCGCTGGAATGCAGGACATACTGACGCTTTGCAGTTCGTCCTTAATGTGCGAGCGACGCGCGTCCCATCTGCTCCAGAAGTTCGTTTTTGATTGCGTAGAGCTTGTCTGAGAGGTCAACGTAGACGTCGTGTGGGTTGGTCAGACGTCGTGACTCCGGCCAGAGCGTTTCCTTTTCACGCGTGCAGTAGTCGCGGATTTCCATGACGGATGGCGAAGTGTAGACGCACGTTCCGCTGCGGAAGACCGGAACAAGCAGTTCGCGGATGGTGTAGGTTCCGCCTTTGATTTTCGTCTTTTTCCAGGTCTCAATTGGGTCAAAGATGATCAGGTCCTTTGCGGCATCATATTCCTCATCTGCCAGGCAGATCAGGTCGGCGCGGATTTTGCCGCTTGCCTTGTCATAGATGCGCAGAATCTTTTTATTTCCCGGGTTTGTGATTTTGTCTGTATTTTCAGAGAGCTTGATTTTCGGGATAAATTTGCCGGTCGCAGGATCAAGGACGGCCGCCAGCTTGTATACGCCTCCAAATGCAGGACAGTCTTTTGAGGTAATCATATTGGTGCCGACGCCCCAGGAGGTGATCGCCGCGCCCTGCGTTTTCAGGCTGCTGATCAGGTACTCATCAAGGTCGCTGGAGGCAGAGATAATCGCGTCCTCAAAACCGGCCGCGTCAAGCATCGCGCGCGCCTGTTTGGACATATAGGCCAGGTCGCCGCTGTCAAGACGGATGCCGTAGCCCTTTAGCTCCACCCCTGCGTCGCGCATTTCCTGAAAGACGCGGATGGCGTTCGGTACGCCGGAACGCAGGGTATCATAAGTGTCCACCAGCAGCAGGCAGGCGTCCGGATATAATTCAGAATATTTTTTGAAGGCTGTATATTCATCCGGAAAACTCATGATCCAGCTGTGTGCGTGCGTTCCCTTTACCGGCACGTCAAACAGCTGTCCCGCCAGCACATTCGAGGTGCCGACGCAGCCGGCGATCATTGCCGCCCGCGCGCCATATACACCGGCGTCCGGTCCCTGCGCACGCCGCAGGCCAAACTCCATAATCCCATCGCCGCGCGCGGCCTGTACCACCCGCGCTGATTTTGTCGCAATCAGGCTCTGGTGATTCAGAATGGTCAGAATGGCGGTTTCTACCAGCTGGGCCTGCATGATCGGCGCGATTACCTTCAGCATCGGCTCGTGCGGAAACATGACCGAACCCTCCGGGATCGCCCAGATATCGCCTTCAAAGTGGAACTCCTCCAGATACTTCAGAAACGGCTCATGGAATATGCCAAGCCCTCTCAGATAGGAAATGTCCTCCTGTGAAAAATGCAGATTTTCGATATAATCAATCACCTGGTCAAGTCCTGCGGCGATCGCATAGCCATTGCCGCAGGGGTTATTTCGGTAAAAGGCGTCAAAAATGACGGTCTCGGTGGAATTTGACTCATAATAGCCCTGCATCATCGTCAGTTCATAAAGGTCTGTCAATAGGGTCAGGTTCAAAGTACTCATAATTATGCTCCTTTGCATCGGGGTAAGAAAATCGGGCCTCAGAATCCGGGTGTCCGACGCAAAGTAAACGAAGGGATTCCGTTTACTTATTATAAAAGGGTATCAAATGTTCGGTTAGACTATACCACATTTTTTTTAAAAGAAAAGAGGGAGAAGGAAAAAAATAAAAAAATTAAAAAAAGGACTTGCAATCCGGGAAAACATCGGTTATAATACCCCTTGCGTGTGAGAGACAGTTGTTTTTACAGGCTGTCCGAAATAAAAATCAGATATAGGGCTATCGCCAAACGGTAAGGCAACGGACTCTGACTCCGTCATTTCCAGGTTCGAATCCTGGTAGCCCTGCTAAGAGCACTTCGTAGGAAGTGCTTTTTTCTTTGTCTGAAAAGGTGCGGAAATCCCGGATTTGCGGGCTTTTTTGAAAACTATATTAATTATAACTATTATAGGCGCATGCTGTTTTGGGCTCCGTTAGGATTCCTGTTTTTTACTGAAAAAGGATAGATTTAACTATGCGATAGGTAAATTCATAGGTCAATGTTCGGAGCGGCAGGAGCTCAAAATTGTGTTTTTAGGGCGCCTGAAAGGGTTAAAAATGAAAGTTCTCTGTTTTGAATAAAATTAATGGCTGAAAATTGTGCAATTTTACACATCAAAATATCACGATATTTTTATTTATAAATATTTAATATTTATTTTATGAAAAATTTATAAATACTGGGGAACTATGAGACGTCTTTCGGCTCAGTAAACAGGTACACCCCTTTGCCTGATGAGACTTTATTCTCTGATGTCGTTAGTGTCAAATGCGAAACCTGGCTTGATATGAACGGGTGTTTATGGTAATCTAACGTTAGAAAAAATGAATGCTTCTGTATGGCCAGGATGCGAAATGCGCAGTTCCCTGTATTGTACAATGCTGCATAGATAAAGATGAATACAATGAAAGATTAGCCGTTATAGTTTTAGCGGATGAGAGGTGAAGGCAATGACCGGGCTTGAGATCAGAAAAAAACTTCCGATTGGAATTGAGAATTTTGAGGAAATCCGGACAGAGGGATTTTACTATGTGGATAAAACGACGATGATCAGAGATTTGATGCATTCATGGGGGAAAGTGAATCTGTTTACTCGTCCCAGGCGATTCGGGAAATCGCTGAATATGAGTATGCTGAAGACATTCTTTGAAATTGGTTGTGATAAGACTCTGTTTGATGGTCTTGCCATAGCGGAGGAAACGGGGCTCTGTGAGACATACATGGGAAAATTTCCAGTTATCTCGATCAGCTTAAAGAGTGTCAGCGGTGTGGATTATAATTCAGCGTGTTCTATGATGCGTTCAGTCATTGGCAATGAGGCCAGACGCTTTGAGACGGTACTCATGGGTGATGAGACACTTACTGAGACGGAAACAGGCCTCTATAAGCAGCTCATTGCCCTGGATCCCTCCGGGCAGAACATATTCTCCATGTCTGATTCAACGATGAAAGAAAGCCTGAAAACGCTCTCTACACTGCTTCATAAGCACTATGGGAAGAAGGTAATTATTCTAATTGATGAGTATGATGTGCCGCTGGCTAAGGCCAACGACAAAGGATATTATGCGGACATGGTAGATTTGATCCGCGGTATGTTTGATCAGGCCTTAAAGACCAATGAAAGCCTTTATCTGGCGGTTTTGACGGGGTGCCTAAGAGTATCAAAAGAGAGCATTTTTACAGGCTTGAATAATCCGAAAATGTATACGCTCCTCGATGCAAACTGTGATGAGCAGTTTGGCTTTACGGATGATGAGGTCAGACAGATGCTGGATTATTATGCTCTTACAGACTACTATGATGTGACGAAAGAGTGGTACGACGGATATAAGATCGGACGGGCGAGCGTGTATAATCCATGGGATGTCATCAACTGGTGTGATCAGCTTTTGACAAATCCAAATAAGTCACCGAAAAGCTACTGGGCTAATACCAGTGGCAATGATGAGGTTCGAAAGTTCATCCGGCGGATGGGAAACGGTGTTACGAAAGCCCAGATAGAACGACTGATTTCCGGGGAGATGGTTCAGAAAAAGATTGTAGAGCAGCTAACCTATAATTCGTTATATGACAGCGTAGAAAACATGTGGAGTCTGCTGTATGCTACCGGCTATCTAACCCAAAGTGAGACTCCGGTGGGCGATGTTGTCCAGCTAACGATTCCGAACGAAGAGGTACGTGGTATTTTTACCGGTTTTATACTGGATCTGTTCGAGGAAGACGTTGCCGGAGACGGAGCAGCTGTGACAGAGTTCTGCGGAGCATTAAAGGCAGGTGCTCCTGCTGATGTAGAACGTCTATTGACGGAATTCATGAGGCGAACCATCAGCATCCGGGATACGGCGGTCAGAAAAGAAGTAAAGGAAAACTTTTATCATGGAATTCTGCTTGGAATCGTTGGTCTTAAGAGCGGGTGGGACGTTGATTCAAACAGGGAATCTGGCGAGGGTTATTATGATATTTCCGCCGAAATAGAGGATGAGGGAATCGGAATTATCATTGAAGTAAAATACGCAGAAAATGAGCGCTTTGAGGAAGAGTGTCAGAAAGCTTTGGACCAGATCAATCAGAATGGCTATGCTGATGAGCTGAAAAAAGATGGTATGTGGAAAATCCTAAAGTATGGTATTGCGTGTTATAAAAAGCGCTGTAAGGTGGTTCTGCAGCGAGAAGGTTAAAAAGCGCTACAAAGGGGGTGTGGTGAATGAGCGGTAATGTGTGGATGTTCTCGGATCAGATTGATGATGAGGACATGGAATTTATGAAACATGAATTTGTGACTTACAGCATGGCCTGTGATTATTACAGGTTAGGGCTTAAGCCTGTCACACGTATGGCTCATGAATCTGGCTCCGTTTATAAGATTGGTAAAAAGGTATTGATACGGAGAAGCATTTTTGAAGAATATCTGCGGAAACATAGAAAAAATCGTACGATACTATTGACTGAATCGTACGATTCTGCTATGCTGATATTAGAAATAAACAGGAAGGAGGCTTTCGTATGTCTATCACTGCTACAGAACTGAAATCAAACCTCAGCAAGTATTTGTTTTTGGCTGCGACAGAAGATGTGTTTATTACTCGTAACGGGAAAACAATCGCAAAGCTGACATCACCATACCAGAATAAGCTTGATATTGTAGACTCCCTTTATGGCAGCATTCCATCGGATATTACTCTGGAGGAGGCCCGTGAAGAAAGGCTGGACAAAATATGAAAGTGTTACTTGATACCTGCGTCATCATCGACTTTCTGCAACGCCGGGAGCCGTTCGATAAGGAAGCTGTGTGCATTATGAGACTGGCAGCGACAAATCAGATTTCCGGTTTCATTACAGCAAAATCGGCGACAGATATCTACTATCTCAGCCACAGAGCTACGCATAGTGATAAGGAAAGCAGGTCGAAGCTGAACCAGCTCCTTTCGATAATTGGGATGTTGGATACCTCTGCAGAGGATGTCTTTCATGCGATTAGCTCTGATACGTCTGATTTTGAGGACGCAGTAATGATTGAAACGGCCATCCGCTCTGGTATGGATTGTATTGTTACCCGTAACGGCAAAGACTATGAGAAGTCGAAGCTGACAGTTTATAATCCGGAAGAATTTCTCGAATCTTTAAAAGAAGATAGTATAGAGGAATGAAAAAGCCCCGTCCGATATTCAATTGATCGGACGGGGTTTTTCTCTTTCCTGATTCCGTGAAATTCAATGGCTTTAATTAACGGAAAAGCTGATAACTCCAATGAATTTCAACATTTTTGCAACTATTTTGATTTCACCCATTCGATGAAAATGTTTTCGTGGTATAATCTTCTTATCGAATCTACAAAGGAGATGTCCCCATGAAAACTATAAAACCTGATGCCGTTTGATATCGAGGTAAATACCTGGTGGACAAATACTGACTTGAGCGATGAAGAGGTTATAGACCTCTACCATGCCCATGGTGAATGTGAGCAATTCCATAGCGAAATCAAAACGGATATTCTTACGTCTAATCGAGAGAGCGGGTTTGGCTGTTACGATATCTGTATTGAGCCGCGGGACGGAAAGTCGGATGGGATTATCATCGAATTTAAGGTTTTCGATCCGAAGAAAGAGACTACGCTGGAAGAGACTGCAAAGCGGGCACTGGAGCAAATAGAGACTAAGAAATATGAAATCGACCTGAAGGCCAGGGGGATTAAGACAGTTTGTAAGTATGGGTTCGCTTTCCGGGGGAAAGAAGTGCTGATCCAGGAGGCGGAAGATGAGTAGAGAATTGATCAGATGAGAGCGGATGAGTTCAATGCGGCTGCAGTGGCATATGCGATAGAAAACCTGTTTTATGAAGAATAAAAGAGTCCTTTGTATTGACAATTTCTATACTTTTGACTAAAATGCAATCAAAAGCAATAAATTGTTCAGGAGGTATATTGATTATGGCAGTTGTAAGTACAAATATTAAAATAGACCAGCAATTGAAAAAAGAATCACAGGAGCTTTTCGAAAGCTTTGGATTGAGCCTGAGCGCCGCAATTAATATGTTTTTGCGTCAATCTGTTCGTGAAGGTGCAATTCCTTTTCGGGTGGGAAACCCGCTGCCGAATGCTGAAACGGTTAAAGCTATTGAAGATGCCAGGAACGGTATTGGGGTGAGTCGGGGATTTACATCTGTTTCTGACTTAATGGAGGATTTGGATGCTGACGATTAAGTATCAGACCACTTTTAAAAAAGATTATAAGCGGATTAAGAGACGGGGCTATGATGTGCGATTGCTTGAAAATGTGATTGGTATGCTTGCCATGAGGCAGGAGTTACCAGAGCAATATAGAGACCACAGCCTGATCGGGGATTATTCTGGATGCAGAGAATGCCATATTGCTCCAGACTGGCTCCTTGTTTATGAGGTGAATGAAACGGAACTGGTTTTATATCTTACGAGAACAGGAACTCATAGCGACATCTTTTAAAGAACTGAATACGAGGTAGAGGACGAAGATATGAATGCTTGCGAGGGAGCAGAGGATGTGAATGAACACAGTTATAGCAATAGGTCAATCCATAGGTCAATTTTTGAATCTGACTTTCGAAAAATCCGCTGAAATTGGGCATTAGAGGCATCTCGAACAACGGACTTAAGACTCCGTCCTTTCCAGGTTCGAATCCTGGTAGCCCTGCTTGGAGCACTTCGTAGGAAGTGCTTTTTTGTCCGACTGAAAAGTTCTGCGAATTCCAAAGAATGTTTCTATTTTTCCTTGAAAATATGCTTGACAAAACAAACATACAAGTGTATGTTATAGATATAAACATACAAAAGTAGGTGATGCGCTATGAATATTTCAATTTTACCGGACGCAGAGCTTCGTATTATGCAGACAATTTGGGAAGGGGAAACGCCTATCAGTACAGTAGAACTGCAAAGGAAGCTGGAAGAAGAGCGCCCGTGGAATCTCTCAGCACTGCAGACGCAGCTGGGGCGACTGGTGAAAAAAGGGTTTTTGCAGACAGAGCTGGAGGGACGAAGCCGCTGCTATTCGCCGCTTGTATCGGAGCAGGAGTATCTGCAGCAGGACAGCAGACATTATCTGAAAAAATGGAAGGGCGGCTCGATTACGGATTTTGTCGCGACCCTGTATGATGGCAAGACCATCGGGAAGAAGGATTTGGAGGAGCTCCAGCTGTTGATTGAGCGGATTAACGAGGAGTAGACGTTATCTGGCTTACACCTGTAGAGCCAAAATAATGCGGAACCGGTCAGGGTGGGATCCGCAGTGAGATAGCTGACGCAGGGGATGAAGGAGTACCATGGCTGCTCGAGAAGGGGACTGTGGGCGGGAGGAAAATGTATGAGGACGGTTTTTTTGAATTATCTGGTTGTCGGCATCTGTATGATTCCGGTGATCATAGTTACGTTATTGGCGCTTCCGCGCCTGTCGGCGAGGTTCCGGGCGCGGTTTCCCTATCTGGTTTTTCTGATCCTGGCTGTACGGCTTTTGCTGCCATGGAATGTCACGCTTCCGGGTGGGCTATCCTGGGAGGTTAAGCTGGAAGCGACGACGGTCACATTGCCGGCGAATTCTTTCTTCTCGAAAGGGACAGGAACGGATGCAGCGGACACATGGGCTTTGACCGGTGGCACAGCGAGCGATGTCTCATCGGACACTGCGTTTGCGGGGAGTAAAGTTTCATCTGGGGAAGGGGACAAAGCGGATAGCGGCAGTCATAGCGGAGCTGCTGCTGAAGCCGATGTGCTGACTCTGACAGATGAAATCGGCGGTGAGGCGAGCGGCTCCTCAGGAATCAATTCTGCCGCAGAAGAAGATGGTTTGCCGGAAGCGGACACTCGGACAGGCATGGAGGTGCCGGTTTTGTCGATTTTGATGGCGGTCTGGATGTTGGGCATATTGTTTTTCCTGTTTCGCTGCATCGTGAGCAGTTTTCGTCTGGGCAGGGGGCTGAGACGGTGGAAAAAGCAGCCGGGAGAGGCGGTTCTTCAATGCTATCAGGCGATGACAGAAGCAGATAAAAAAGCGCCGGAGCTTTGGATCTGCCCGATTCTCACGACCCCGATGGTGGCGGGTCTCTTTTCTCCTGCGATTTATCTTCCGCATGAGAATTACAGCAGCGGGGAACTGGAGATGATCTTTACGCATGAGCGGACGCATCTTGAGCGGCGGGATATCTGGTACAAGCTGGCGCTGTTCGCGGCGCGGACGGTTCACTGGATGAACCCGTTTGTATGGAAGATGACAAAAAGCGCCATGGCGAATCTGGAGGTTTCCTGTGACGGAGATGTGGTAGAGCAAAAGGATTTGCAGTATAGGAAAGCATACGCAGAAATGCTGTTGCGGGAAGCGACTGGTGAGCTGAGATTTCAAAATGCTCTGACAACCTGTTTTTCGGATGAAAAAACGGCTTTGAAGAACCGACTGGAAGAGGTGTCGAATATGAAGAAGAGAAGAAATGGAACCCCATTTGTGGCAGTGGCGCTGTTGATCGCGCTTCTGGCCGGAAGCGGATTTACCTTTGAAAGCGCGGAAGGGATGGAAGAAGCAAATACCAATACAGAAGACAATCAGAATGGTAATTCTGAAATCAGTACAGAGGACTATGGGGATTCTTCGATGAACACAGATATTCTGGATGCGGACGGGAATGCATACTCCTGCAACCTGGTTCCTCTTCTGGACGGCCAGCTTATCTGGGGGATGACAAAGGAAGAAGCGGTCGAGGTATTAGGCACCCCGACATCCGCAGAGGAGTCCGAGTATGGCGTGACCTATACCTGGGAGTACGAGGAGGCACTGGAATCGGGTCTGGGCGACTGCTCGCAGCTGGTGCTTTATATCGGGGAAAATAATCTGACAAACGCAACTGGTGCTGTTTTTTCACAGGGGCTGATGACAGTGAGCCTGACGGTCGACGGGACGACAAAGGAGACTATTCTTGAAAGCCTGGAATCCGTCTACGGTACGTTTTCGGAGGAGAGCGGAAGTACCGCTCTGGAGAGCCAGTTAAAGGATTCTCTTCCGGATTATTTTAACGAGTATTATTTCTGTGACGGATGGAGCGCGGAAACGCTGGGCGATGAGGATTATGCGTTGCTTACGGAGATTCAGGAAGCGACAAGTGAGTGGATGGGTCTGAAGCGGCCGGTGGGGGAAGGAGCGGTTCTGGCAGATATCACCCTTTCCGGTACTGTGTCTGATGAACTATACAGCTGCACGGTGACGATTACGGCGGACTATCTGACGATGCTTCAGGGCGGCTTTTGAATCCAGACGGATGCCGTTACAGGTCACACCTGCAGTGATTGAAAAAGGGTGGATTTGGCTATGGTGTGATCTGTAACTGTGTGGGATGTATTTACAATGAGTCAGGGGCGTTGCTTTGGGGTATTGAGAGGGGATTCCATTATGGAAGAGACTGGGAAGAAAAAATACACGATCGACGATGCCGCGCGGGAGCTTGGGATCAGCAAGACGACGGTTTCCCGGGCGATTTCCGGGAAGGGGCGGATCAGCCAGGCGACGAGAGAAAAGGTACTCGCCTGTGTTGAACGCAATGACTATCGTCCGAATGTGGTCGCACAGGGGCTGGCGCAGCGCCGAACCTGCAATATCGGTCTTCTGCTGCCGACGGATTATACGGATATTGATTTTCCCTTTTTTAAGGAGTGTATGAGCGGAATCTGTGCGAAGGCTGCACAACATAATTATGATATCATCATTTCGATGATTGATGGGAAGGATTTTACGCAGCTGCAGCGTCTGATTGCAAACTGCAAGGTAGATGGTGTGATTGTGACGCGTGTCCTGGCCAATTCGAGTGTGCGGCATTACCTGAAGGAAAAGAACGTGCCGTTTGTGGCCATCGGGACGCCGGATGTGGAAGAGCCGGGGCTGGTCTGGATTGACAACCAGAACCGGGAGGGCAGCCGCGAGCTGACGGGGATTTTACTGATGAAAGGGCTCCGTCATCTCGCTCTTTTGGGCGGCAGTCGGGCGCATCTGGTGACCAAAAGCCGTCTGCAGGGGTATGAGGACGCGCATGGCGATTATCGTGTCCATATGGATGATTCCCTGATCTTCATGGAAATGGACAGCTACGCAAAGGTTGCAAGAGCAGCAGATCAGATTCTGGAATCCGGGGCGGATGGTATTGTCTGTATGGACGACATTATTACAAACATGCTGCTTGGCTGTCTGCGCGAACGCAGGGTAGAAATCCCGCGGAATATCCGGGTAGCAAGTCTCTATGACAGCGCATTGCTTGAATACTATATTCCCGCGGTTACCAGCCTGCATTTTAATACGAAGAGCCTGGGAATGAACGCCTGCCAGCTTTTGTTAGAGCAGCTGGGGGAAAAGGTGGACGGAGAATTTGTGCCGCTGAACTATCAGGTGATTTTGCGTGAATCAACAAAATAAAGACAGGCTGAAGCCCGAAAGACTCTTTGCTTTCCGGGGTTTGCAAATAATGTCGGTTATGCCCACGCAGTAAAATTCAGCACCGTATAATTTGTTGTGCCGCCCAGGTGAAATTGCATTGTGGAAGATTCATTCCGCGCGGCTGTCTCGTTGGCAGCAGATGCGGTTCCCTGTTCTTTGCAGCCCTGGAGAGGGGTTTCTACCCAGGAGGGTTTCACAAAAGAGAGATTGGAATGTACATAAAAAGAATCCAGCCCCACGCCCTGTGCGCCGCCGATGTCATTGACCGCATCGTTTCCAATGAAAAGAGAGCGGCCAAAATCAATGCCAAATTGTTCGATCAGTTGCTGAAAGAAGAATGGGTTTGGCTTGCCCACACCGTAGTCGGAAGAGATCAGGATGCCGTCAAAATGGTGCTCAAGGTCCAGCAGGCAAAGCTCGTATTGGGTAAAAATGCGCTGTGCGTTCGAGAGCAGCCAGATTTTTTTCCATTTGCCCGCAGTCGTTCCAGCATTGGGACGGTTCCGTCATACAGGCGGATATACTCTGTGGACAACACGCGGAAAAAATGGCCGGTATGGACGGCGAGTTCCCGGGAGGCAGTCACTCCTTTCCGGCTGTAAAGTGTATGTATGACACGCGTGAGATCAATTTCTGGATTGGCTTCATAGCCCTGTGCGGCGCGGCCTGTGTATTTGGCTGCTTCCTGTCGATAGTGTTCCGTCAGCGCATTCCATGTCATACGCAGTTCATCCGGTGTATATCGCGCACCGTAATATCCATAGAAAAGACTCATCTTTTTCCATAATTCAGGGAGACTCTCATCTGTGTGGATGTCCACCAGAGTCCCGTATAAGTCAAAAATATAGTTTTCATAGGTGAGTGGAAGCTGTGTTTTCAATCCATTTGTCCTCTTCAAAAAGTATATTTATAAAAAGTTAATAAACATAAATAAAAAGAGAGCAGCATAAATGTTAAAAAGATGTTAAAATAAATGCATCACCTCTTAAAAACTGGCTGCTTGCTGAATTATTAATCTGAATTCACTACGGTCGGTGAGCAAACCGTGCTTTCCAGTGAGTTTATAGCTGACGGTTTGCTTCGGAAGGGAGGTGAGCATCGTGACAAACATAGGTTCATTATTGATTGCCATCACAGCCAATGTAATTGCATATTTTATATGTAAATGGTTGGATGGAAACCGTGACCGTTAATTAAGCCCCGGTTACCTCACTGTGAAAGAGGGAGAAACCCCAGAGACCAGACCTCTCTGGGGTTTCATTTTGACAAACATAAATTCATTTCGTTTTGTACTATATCATATAAAGAAGGGATTTGCAAGCAGTATTTTCGCAGCCTGTGAAACGGTAGTCAACGGAATAGGATGAAAAAACAGAGTATAAACCTGAAAAGCCAGATAAAATAAGATGCGCAAACGGTTGCGCATCGAAAAAGACAACAGAAAAAAGAATGTGCAAATTGCATAAAAAAACAGACAAAATACTGTACAATTAGTATAGTTGACATGAAGAAACAGATAAGGTATACTGTTGATATGGTCAAACAGTTGCACAACAGTTGCGCAACAAAATCGCGGATTGCAGGAAGTGAGATAAGCTTTCCGGAGCGGTGCTCCCACGCGAAGCGTTTTCCGTATGCGGCGCGACCTGCCGCTGAGAGGGGTGTTTCCACAGGCAGTCCGTGGTACGGCGGATCGAGAGAATGGTTTGCCGTATACCTATTATGTCTATAAGGAGGACAATTATTATGAACAGAATATCCAGAAGAGAGTTTCTGCGCGGTTCTGCCGCAAGTATTGCTACATTGGCGCTGGCAGGCGCTATGGGAGGAGTTGCGTCTGCAGATGATACTACCATCACGATCTGGGTGGCAGATAATATGGTAGACCTGACGACAGAATATGCGACTGCGTACCTTGAGGAGAACTATCCGGACTTTACGATTGATGTGCAGGCCGTTGGCGAGGGCGATGCAGCTTCCAACATGATCACGGATGTTGAGGGCGGTGCGGATATCTATACGTTTGCACAGGATCAGAAGGCTCGTCTGGTAAGTGCCGGTGCGCTGAGTGAGCTCTCTGATTATTATGCGGAGTGGGTAGCAGAGAATAATGACGCTGGTTCTGTAGCAGCAGTGCAGAATGGCGAAGCGACTTACGCATTCCCGATTACTTCTGATAACGGCTATTTCCTGTACTATGACAGCAGCGTAGTGACTGATCCGACTTCTGTTGAAGCGATCCTCGCAGACTGCGAAGCAGCAGGCAAGGGCTTCTACTTCCAGATCAGCGGCGGCTGGTACAATGTAGCGATGTTCTTCGGCACCGGCTGCACTCTGACCTATGAAGCAGACGAGAGCGGTACATACACAAACTGCACGATCGACTATGCTTCGGATGCAGGTGTGACTGCGATGAAGGCTCTGATCTCTGTGGCATCCTCTTCCGCATTCTATGATGGATCTTCCATCGGTGACGCGACGAACTGCGCGGCGATCGTTGACGGTACCTGGGATTCTACAGCTGCACAGGAGCTCTTTGGCGAGAATTACGCCTGCACAAAGCTCCCGACCTTCACGGTGGATGATGTGACCTATCAGATGAACAGCTTCGGCGGATACAAGATGCTCGGTGTGAAGCCGCAGACCGATGAGAATAAGGCTCTGGCGTGCTTTGATCTGGCACAGTACCTTGCTGACGCAGAAGTACAGCTGGCTCGCTTCGAGGCGGAAGGCTGGGGTCCGTCGAACCTGACCGCTCAGGCAGATGAGGCAGTACAGGAGAACGAGGCTCTTACCGCTCTTGCTGAGCAGAGCGAGTTCGCGATTCCGCAGGGTGACTATCCGGATGATTACTGGACCGTATCCGAGGCTCTTGGCAAGGATATCATCGCTGGTACCTACAATGACTATACGGACGAGCAGCTGCTTGAAGTCCTGACTGATTTCCAGGCTCAGTGTGAGGCGGCTGTTACGGGCTGATCGCGTGCGTGAATGAGTTTGCGCCAGGCTGCGCTAGTGAGAATTCAAGTGACTGACAATTTTATAAGCGTGGTCTTCTGATGACGAAAACCAAAAGGAAACCTGAATACAGACCGTCTTTTGGCGGTCTGTATTTTTTCTGATTACAGTGGCGCAGCGAAACAATTGCAAGAGGAACAAGGAAACGGTTCAGAAGCAGGCCGTGCGAAGCGCAGACCTGTGGCCTGCTGTTCTGAAGTGTTATCCGTTTAGAAAAGGGAGGGACGAGACCGCAATGAGTCAACAAAAAGAATCGATTTCCACTCGCATGAGCAAAGGCTTTACGCGGGTCGGAAGAAATCTCGCGGAGATCGGTACGACTTTCAAAGAGGGCGACGGAACCGCGAAGCTGTCTTTTTTGATTATGGGATTTGGCCAGCTGGTACATAAGCAGTTTTTGCGGGGCATTATTTTTCTGGGGACGGAGATTCTGTTTATTTACTACATGATCACATTTGGTGCACAATATTTATCAAAGCTGCCGACGCTGGGCACGGTGGAGACCTACGTGGATAAGAGCGGTAAAATACCGCTCACGGTATATGGCGACAACAGCTTTCTGATTTTACTGTATGGCCTGCTAACGCTTTTTGTGATTGCTGCGTTTATCTTCATGTGGAGAATGAATGTCGGGCAGCAGCGCCAGATTCAGAAGCTGCAGGAGCAGGGAAAAAAGCTGCCGACCTCCAGAGATGATCTGAAATCTCTGCTGAATGAGCATTTTGCCGCGACTTTGCTGGCTGTTCCGAACATCGGTGTGTTTGTTTTTATTATTTTGCCGATCGTTTTCATGGTCTGCATTGCGTTTACAAACTATGACGCGACGCATCAGCCTCCGACGAACCTGTTCTGGTGGGTTGGCCTGGAGAACTTTAAAAACCTGTTTTCTATGGGTTCATCCGGTTTCGGCACTACATTTTTCCGGGTGCTGGGCTGGACACTGGTCTGGGCTTTCTTTGCGACCTTCCTGAATTTCTTCCTTGGGCTGGGCGTGGCTATCATGATCAACAAAAAAGGAATTAAATTTAAGAAGTTATGGAGAACCATCCTGGTCATGACGATTGCGGTGCCGCAGTTTGTATCCCTGCTGTATATGTACAAGATGTTTGCCAATGATGGCCTGGTGAATACGTATCTGCTGAAATGGGGACTGATACAGGCGTATATTCCGTTCTGGACATATGCAACGTCATCACGCATCCTGATTATCTTAATTAATGTGTGGATTGGTATTCCGTATATGATGTTGATGACGACCGGTATTCTGATGAACATTCCGGAAGATCTCTATGAGAGCGCGAGAATTGACGGCGCAAATGCCTGGCAGATGTTTCGCAAGATTACGCTTCCATATATGCTGTTTGTGCTGGGGCCGTATCTGCTGACATCCTTTACCGGAAACCTGAATAACTTCAACGTGATCTACCTGCTGACGCAGGGGCAGCCGACGACCATGAGTATGACTGGAGGTGCTGGAGGCACTGACCTGTTGATCACCTGGCTGTACAAGCTGACTGTGAATGATACAAACTACCGTATGGCGGCAGTCATCGGTATTATGGTATTTGCGGTTACGGCGATCATTTCTCTGGTTGTGTATCGGATTTTGCCGTCCGTAAGAGATGAGGAGGGATTCCAATAATGAATGAGAAAAAATTAAGATCGAAAAGCAAACACGACAGGGTGATCAACACGATTATCTATATTGTCCTGATCCTCATGAGCATTATATGGCTGTTCCCATTTGTCGGGCTGGTACTGCAGAGTTTCCGTTCTTATGCGACCGAGTATGGCGGTATGGTGGCGTATTTTGTGCCGAAGGAGTTTTCTCTGGATAATTATACCTGGCTTCTGACGGATGCAGGCAGTTCATTCCCGAAATGGTATCTGAATACTCTGACGATTGCCATTTTTGTAGCGATTATCAATACGATCATGATTGTGGCGGTGGCGTATGCACTTTCCAGATCAAGATTCGCGGGCAGGACATTCATGATGCAGCTGTGGCTGATCCTGGGGATGTTCCCCGGATTCCTCACCATGATCTGTCTCTATTTCCTGCTGAAGCAGATGGGACTGACCCAGGCGGGTGCGATTCCGGGTCTGATTCTGGTGTCGTGTGCGAGCTCCGGTATGGGTTATTATGTCTGCAAGGGTTATTTTGACACGATTCCCAAGGCTCTGGACGAGGCAGCCCGCATTGACGGCGCGTCTAACGCGCGTATCATGTTTACGATCATTATGCCGCTGACCAAGCCGATCATTATCTACACTGCGCTGACCGCATTCATGGCTCCGTGGTGCGATTACGTAATGGCTTCTTATGTGGCCTTTGGCTACAGCGACAGCTACAACGTGGCCGTGGCTTTGACCCGCTGGGTATGGACAAACGACTACCAGGGCTACTACACCCGGTTCTGCGCGGGCGGTGTGCTGGTAGCCATTCCGGTGACCATCCTTTTCATGTGCCTGCAGAAATACTACGTGGAAGGTGTGACCGGCGGCGCTGTGAAAGGCTGATACACAGAATTCAGGGAAAGACAGAGGTTTTGAAAACAGAAATGAAGAGGGACACTTATTTGTCTGCTGTTTTCCGGAAAAACCTGAAAGCAACCGGCAACGGGGTGAAACGCCTGTTGCCGGTTCTGTTTCTGACATTTTCGCTCTGCTTCGGGCAGGCGATGCCGGTTCTGGCGGAGTCGGAAGGCGCAGAGGCAGCAGAACTTACGGAGGCAGAATCTGCAGCAGAGACGGAAATTACAGAAACGACGGAATTTGCGGAGACAGAGACGAACACGGATGACATGGTTGAGGGATCTGAGACGGATTCCGTGTCGGATGAAGAAATAACAATCGACGACAACTACCGCAATTACTATGAGATCTTCGTCTATTCCTTCTATGATTCGGACGGAGACGGGATCGGCGATCTGAATGGTGTTCGGGAAAAACTGGACTACGTTGAGGAGATGGGGTTTGACGGAATCTGGCTGATGCCGGTCATGCCTTCGACGACATACCACAAGTATGATGTGACGGATTATTATGGGATTGATGAAGAATACGGCACGCTTGAGGACTTTCAGGCGCTGGTGGAAGACTGCCATGCGCGCGGAATCAAAATAGTCATCGATTTTGTGATCAACCACACTTCCTCGCAGCATGTGTGGTTCCAGACGGCCTGCGAGTATCTGGCTTCCCTGGAAGAGGGAGAAGAGCCGGATGAGAGTGTCTGCCCGTATGTGGGGTATTATCATTTTTCGCAGACACAGGAGAGCAGCGATTATTACGAGATTCCTGTGACGGGAAGTTCGATCTGGTATTATGAAGGGGTGTTCTGGTCGGAAATGCCGGATCTGGATCTCTCCAACGAAGCGCTGCGGGCAGACCTGGAGGCGATTGCCGCATACTGGATTGATATGGGCGTTGATGGTTTCCGCATGGATGCGGCGCTGCATTTTGAGGAGAGCGACACTTCCTTTAATACGGAGGTGCTGAACTGGCTGTATTCGTACTGCCTGACGCTGGATGCGGATTTTTACATGGTTTCAGAGGTATGGTCGAGTGAATCAACAATCGCGGACTATTACGCGAGCGGCACGCCGAGTATGTTCAACTTTGATATGGCGGAAGCGGAAGGTAAGCTGATCAAAGCAGCGCGGGGAACCTTAAAGGTATCAAGCCTGATTGATTCCATGATCAAATGGCAGGAGGATTTTTCTGCGGAAAATCCGGACTACATCGATGCTGCTTTTATCTCGAATCATGATACCGGCCGCATCTCGAATGCGCTTACTTCCGATGAGAATGATATCAAGATGGCGGCAGGGCTGCTGATGACGATGAGCGGCAATACGTTTGTCTACTATGGCGAAGAGATCGGCATGAAGAGCAAAGGGTCGGCTGATGAAAACAAACGCCTGCCGATGTACTGGTCGGAGACAGACACGACAGGGATGACGGACGGCCCGGCGGATGCGGAGGAAGGCATTGTGTCGTCCTTTGCGGCGGCGGATGCGCAGCTGGAGGATGAGACGTCCATTCTCAATTACTATAAGCGGGCACTCGCGCTGCGGAAGGAAAATCCGGAGATTGCACGCGGGACGCTTGAAAAGGTAGAAGAGCTCTGCGACGGCAACCAGGGCGCGATTCTGAAAACCTGGGAAGACAGTACCATCGCGATTTTGTATAATACGTCGGATGACGAGGTGGAAATCGACCTTTCCAGGACGGCGCTTTCAGGGATGGAGGTCAGCGGGTATCTGACGCTGAACAATGAGGAGATTGTACTTGCGGATGACACGGCGGTGATGCCGGCGCAGTCGATTCTGGTGCTGCGGTAAGTATGAATGACAAGATATATAAATGAAAGGAAAAATAATATGGACAAATTTGTTGTAAACATTATCCACCGTCCTGAGATGGTGCCGGAGTATGCCGAGAAGGTGACCGGCCACGGACAGGCGGAAGACATTGGACGCAAGGCTCTGCTGACGGAGAGCCTGGATATTTTTAAGACGCAGCAGGAGTGCGCACACAAAAACGGCTTAAAGACGACGATTGAGATGACCTATGCCAGCCTTTTCAATGAAGAGGCGATTGCGCTTGCGAAGGAGCATCATGAGAAATACGGCGATGAGATCGCACTGACGCTGCTCGGCCTGCCGTGCAAGGAATTCCGGGAAAAATATAATACAAAGGATTTCTGTATCTGGATGTTTTCGATGGAGGATAAAAAGGCGATTGTGCAGGATGTGTTTGAGAAGTTTTATGACTGCTTTGGCTTTTATCCGGAGTCGACCGGCTCTTATTATATGGACGCGGAGCTGACCAATTATATCAAAGAAAAATATCCGTCTGTCAAGTGTGCGGTGGCGACCTGCTGGGAGGAAGGTCCGAAGGCTTACCACACCTGCAACAACAGCTGGTACACCTTTATGGACGGCGGCCCCTGGGCGCCGTGGATTCCGTCGAAGCAGAACACACACGCGCCGGCGGCGAACGAGGAAGAGGATTCCGGTATCGTGGCAATTCCGCATCTGAGCCGTGACCTGATCGCGTGCTATGACGGCAATGGCTCGAACTTCGGAACGCATCCGCAGAACGTACTGCGCGGTATGATTTATGATACCGAGACCTGGGAGTACCCGTATCTGTATAATCTGATTGACCAGTACCGTTATCAGGCGAAGTTCAACGACGGCTATTCATACAATATGATGTTCGTCGGACCGGGCTGGATGAACAAGATGGGACGCTGGGAGGCGCCGTACGAGCTGCTGTTGAAGTCCTACGAGGATGGCTGTGCGTATTATGGCAAGCTGAAAAAAGAAGGTCAGCTGATCGATATGACGATGAGTGAGTTTGCGGATTACTATCGTCAGAAGAAGTCTTATACCGAACCGGAGTGCGCGCTCTGGAGAGATATTTTATATGGAAGCAAAAAGCAGGTATTCTGGTACTGCGACCCGTATCTGCGCGCGGGGGTCAATATGGATCAGGGCGGCGCGATTGTGGACCTGCGCCCGTATGTCGCGAAGCTGAACTGGCCGGTTGGCATTGGTACCCCGCATATTCAGGATGCGAGCTATCCGTTCCTGATTCAGGAAAAATACCGTGCGGGTTACTTTACTCATTATGCGGGCGAGGGAACGGTTCGCAGCGCAAAAATCTGCCACAACGGCGAGGAGGTTGATCTGTGTCTGTGCCGCACAAAGGCGCATTTTTCCGAAGAGCCGCAGGGTGCTTCCGCAGAGACTGCATCGGCAGACGGCAGCGCAGCAAAAGTCGCGAAGAACCGCATCCTCACGCTGGATCCGGTAGACATTGAGTTTTCCGACCTGACTGTAAAGCTGCAGACGGTGCTGACCTTTGCAGAAGGTACGGGCAGCATCCGCATTGACCGCAGGGTGCTGGAGATCACGCCGAAGGAAGAGGGCGCAGCTGCTGAGATTACGATTAATGAATATATGGTGGGCTGCTACGGCACGACGGAGTACACGGAGGATATGTCCAGCCTGACGCTGAGCGTTACGAAGGGCGGCGAAAAGACGGAGATTCCTTATGAGTATAAGTGCCGTGAGGCATCCCTGGAAGGCGCGGACTGCGCGACCTGTATCGTTCCGCCGATTGAAACGAAGGTTTCCATGACCTGCGAGGGACGCGATAAGGCGGGTTATATCAAAGAAGGATATGCGTTCAGCCCGATGTTTACGATCGGTTACACCGGAAAATTATGTGAGAAGGAGGTCTTCACGACATGGCTCAATCTGGAAAAGGCAAATTAAATTACCGCTGTCCGTCCTGCTTTATGCGCGACCTGGATATTGATATGTTTTATGATAAGGAAAAAGAGGAATACTACTGCATTCGCTGCCAGTACCACGGCAGTGAGGCCGATGTCCTGGAGAAAAATCAGATGGCGCGTTTCCGCTACGGCGCGATGATGAAACGGTTTGAGGAGAAAGACTTTGAGGATTTTTCTGAAGGCTGAGTTGATTGAAACGCACTCTGCGTGTTCCGACTGGATAAAATAATATAGACCTTTTGAAAATGCGGGGCAGATCACTGCTTCGCATTTCCTGGAGAAAGAGACAAAATGAGTAATTGGATTACAGGTATGGATTTGTCCACCCTTCTGGCGGTGGAAGAAAACGGCGGCCGATTTTATGACAAGGGCCAGCCGAAGGATGCGATGGAGATTTTACGGGGATACGGCATGAATCTGGTGCGCCTGCGTCTCTGGAATGACCCGTTTGACGCGGAGGGGAATTCCTACGGAGCGGGCGGCGGCGACCTGGAGACGACGCTTGCGCTCGCAAAGCGTGCAAAGCGGCTGGGCGTTGGCTGGCTGCTGGATTTCCATTACAGTGACTTCTGGGCGGACCCCGGAAAGCAGCGTGTGCCGAAGGCATGGCGCGGGATGGATGCGAAGCAGCTGGAGCAGGCCGTGTATGATTTTACGGCGCAGGTACTGGAGCGCTGCCGGAGGGAGGACATTCTGCCGCAGATGGTGGCGGTCGGCAATGAACTTTCGAACGGTCTTTTGTGGCCGCTGGGACAGCTGCCGCCAGACGTGGAAAGGAACCCGGAGGCCTACCGGAATGTCGCCGCATTTGTGAGCGCGGGAATACGCGCAGTGCGGGATTTTGAGGTAAAAATCTGTGCCGCTGATGGGAAACCAGGTGGAAATCGTTCTGAAGCAGAAGCTGTGGCAGAGGCGGGATATCACATACCCGTCATGCTTCACCTTGACAACGGCGGCAACAACGAGCTCTATCGCAGATGGTTTGACCAGTATTTTGCGAATGGAGGAGAAGACTTTGAATACATTGGCCTGTCATATTACCCGTTCTGGCATGGGACGCTGGATATGCTGCGCGATAATATGAATGACATTGCCCTGCGTTACGGAAAAAAGCTGGTGATAGCGGAAGTGTCAACGGGCTTTACGATGGAGGACTATGCTTCTTACGAAAAGCTGAATGCCAGTGAGCGCAAAGGGATGGCGACGAAACCGGAGCTTGCCGCAAAGGTGCCATACCCGATGAGCCCGCAGGGACAGGCAGATTTTATGAGAGATGTGCTCCGGGTGGTCCGGCAGGTGCCGAACGAACTTGGCTGTGGCTTTATCTACTGGGAACCGGCGTGGCTGCCGGTGCCGGGCGTCGGCTGGGCAAACGCGGCCTCCTGCGCGTACATTCAGGAGGCCGGCCCATACGGAAACGAGTGGGCGAACCAGGCGCTCTTTGACTATGATGGAAACGCGCTGCCGGCGCTGGAGGAAATTCAAAAATACGCGGAAGATCCGGCGTCCTGATCCTGCGCTTCGGCGTCTTCTATGTATTGCTGGAGCTTTCCAAAGGCTCCTTTATAGATCACGGAGAGCAGCTTGTCCGTGCGGCGCAGCGCGCGCTGCATCTGCTCTTCTGTGATCTGGTGATCGCGCGCGGCGTCAGCGAGCTCGTCGAGGTCGACCACCCGCACAAAGCCGTCCGGGTAGACAATCACGTCTACGAGAAGGTCTGTAAAGATGTAGCTGTTTTCTTTTTCCCTGTATTCGTACTCAATGATGTCGCAATACCAGCTGATCAGATTATTTTCATGGTCATAGAATTTGCTGACTTTGTAGCCTCTCTCCATAAAATAGCAGGAATAGCCATGGTGCAGTGTTTTCTTGGGTCGTATCGTGTGCCATTTTGTGATGATGATTTCCCTGTCAGCGTACAGAATATGGTCTTCATCGAGCAGGAGGCATTCCTCCGGGATGATTCTTTTCCGGTACAAACGGATCTCATCGTTCATAGTGTTCTCCCTGTTACTGGTCACAGCCTGACCGCGTATTTGCTATGTGGTCAGGGATGAAATAGTTTTCATTGGTTTCACTGGCCTACAGGTGGTCAGATGCCAGTGTCAGGCGATTTCCGCCATTCCTTTGGTGTGGTTCCTGCGTATCGGCGGAAATTACGGTTAAATGTGGCAATAGACGAAAAGCCGCATTTCTGCGCGATTTCGGCAATGGGTTCATCCGAGGTGCGCAGCCGCTCACAGGCGGCGTGGACGCGTACCTGGTTGATGTAATCAATCGGTGCGATTTTCATGCATTTGATAAAAACACGCCGGAAATTGGTCTCGCTCATGTTGCAAAGCTTTGCGAGATCTTCGACGCGCAGCGGCGCCCAGAAGTGGTCGCCCACATATTCCAGCGCCCGCGTAATCTGCAGAGAATCCGTGGACTGCGGCGGAACCTCTTCTACGGAAGCCGGCTGACGGCGTGCGATCTCGATAAAAAGGGAGCGCAGAAGTCCGTTCACGGAATCGGCATACATCTCCCGGCGCAGGGACATCTCCCGCAGGATGGCCTGTATCAGGGCGGAAAGCTCAGGAGATTCCATCGTGGTGGTGAAAAAGGCGCTTTTGTTGATCCGGGAAAGGAGAAGCCCGGCCTGTTCCTCATCCGAAGGATAGAGTGTGTGGATGGACTTCTCCACATCAATGAACAGGTATTCCCAGTGGTTGCCGATGGGATTATCTCCGGTCGTAGTGTGCGGGTAATTCTTTGGTATCACACTGATGGTGCCATTGGCGTATTTGTAGGAGGTGTCCTTCAGGGTCAGCAGCCCGGTACCCGCATGGCAGCAGCCGATCTCCATCAGATTATGAAAGTGCAGATCAAGAACCGAACAATCGTGGTCATCGTAACCGTAGGGGTGTGCCCACGCGTCGCCATAGAGCGCGAGCAGCGGCTCCCCATAAGGGATTTCATAATAACGAAATTCCAGAGCTTCCTTTTTGCGTGCCATTGTTTTATGTACTCCTCGGTGTCAGCCTGTCCGGATTTGCTGCTGCTACAGAAAAATGCGTCCCGCTCTGTCCTGGCGGAAGAGCGCAGCTGCGGTAAAAACCGTACATTGTGCAGCTGTGAATCATTACAACAACGATCCGGCAACGGCTGATTACTGAAATTATGTTTCATTCATCATAACAGAAAATCCGGAAAAAAGAAACAGAAATATTGACTTTTTCTGCTTGACGTCAGAAGGCGGGATTTGTACAATATCCGTAACAGTTCAGAACAGTGTGAAAAGGAAAAGACAGTTACCTGATTTGAACTGACATCACGGAGGAGAGACAGAAATGAGTGAATTTGATTACAGCAAGGTGAAGGATCCGCGTTTTTTCAGTGAGAACAGACTGGAAGCGCATTCGGATCATGCTTTTTTTTATGTCCATCGATGAGATGGAGAGCGGGAGAAACAGCCTGGTTTATTCTCTGAACGGGTTCTGGAAGTTCTCTTATGCGAGAAATTATCAGAATGCAGTGAAGGATTTTCAGAATGTGGGAACCTCTGTCTGCTGCGCTGCGGCGGCAGGCCACAGCTGCGATGAAAACGAAGCGGTGCATGGCGTGGATCCCTGCCAGAGCTGGGAGGATATCCGTGTACCGGCGCATATCCAGATGGAGGGATATGGGGTGCCGCAGTATGCGAATACACAGTATCCGTGGGATGGACGGGATGAGGTGGCGCCTGGCGAGATCCCGGAGGAATTCAACCCGGTTGGAACCTATGTAAAGTATTTTACATTGCCGTCCGCAATGGCTGGCAAGCGTATATTTGTATCCTTTCAGGGAGCAGAGAGCGGCCTGGCGGTCTGGCTGAATGGGCATTACATCGGATACAGTGAGGACAGCTTTACCCCGGCGGAATTTGAGCTGACGCCCTGGCTGGCGGAAACGAATGAGGGTAATAAGCTTGTCGTTCAGGTCTTTAGATGGACTTCGAGCAGCTGGTGTGAGGATCAGGATTTCTTCCGCTTCTCCGGGCTTTTCCGGGAAGTATATCTGTATGCGGTTCCGAAGGTACACGCGCAGGATATCCGGGTGCGTACGCTGCTGGACGATGATTACCGGGATGCGGATCTGGAAGTGGCTTTGAAGGTATGGGGCAGCGGCAGTGTTCGGGTAAGTCTGCTGGAGGAGAATGCTGCGCATTGCGCGGCTGCTGCGTATAACGTACATCATAACGGTGCCGGGGAAATGGAAGGGGAAGAAAAGTCTGCGAGCGAGCTGCTCCTTTCCCTGCATGTTACCGCCCCGCAGCTTTGGAGTGCGGAGCATCCGAAGCTCTATACGCTTTTGCTGGAGATGCTGGATGAAGAGGGCGAAGTGGTTGAGGTGGTTCGCCAGAAGGTGGGCTTCCGCCGCTTTGAGATGAAGGATGGCATGATGCATATAAACGGGAAACGAATTGTGTTCCGCGGCGTAGACCGTCATGACTTCAGCTCCAAATATGGACGCGCAGTGACGTATGAGGAGACCGAACAGGATATCATTACCATGAAGCGCAACAATATCAACGCGATCCGCACCAGCCATTATCCGAACCATTCATTTTTGTACGATCTCTGTGATCGGTATGGGCTGTATCTGATTGATGAGACAAACCTGGAGTCGCATGGTACCTGGTGTGCTTATTTTCAGGGGACGGTCGGTCTGGATTATGTGGTGCCGGGCGATCACGAGGAGTGGATGGGCGCGATGCTTGATCGGGTGAATTCGATCTTCCAGCGTGACAAGAACCACCCGTCGATTCTGATCTGGTCCTGCGGCAATGAGGCGTTTGGCGGAAAAGTGATATATGAGATGTCGCAGCTGTTCCGCCGTCTGGACCCGACGCGCCTGGTACACTACGAGGGTGTTTTCAACGACCGGCGTTACAATGGCACGAGTGATATGGAAAGCCAGATGTATACCCCGGCAGAGGATATCCGCGCTTTTCTGAAAAAGGATCGCAGCAAGCCGTTTATCTGCTGCGAATATATGCATGCGATGGGAAATTCATGCGGCGCGATGCAGAAATATACCGACCTGACGGAGGAGGAGCCGCTGTACCAGGGCGGATTCATCTGGGACTACATTGACCAGTCGATTACGAAAAAAGACCGCTATGGCGTGCCGTTTGAGGCATACGGCGGAGATTTTGACGAGCGGCCGAATGATTCGAACTTCAGCGGTAATGGCATCGTGTATGGCGGCGACCGTAAGCCTTCTCCGAAGATGCAGGCAGTAAAGTTCTATTATCAGGATATCCGGGTTTTCCCGTCCGAGACACAGGTGCGGGTGAAAAACCTGAGTTTGTTTACAGATACGGCAGAGTATGACTGCATCGTGTCCCTGGCGCGGGACGGGCGTCCGGTCTGCGAAGTACATATGGAACTGGCGGTGCCGCCGCTTTCAGAGAAGACCTTTGATCTGCCATTTTCGGAAATGTCCTCTCGCGGTGCAGCGACGGCAGACTGCAGCTGTGGAGAAAAGAACGCTGCGGCTTGCGCAGCAGCAGGAACAGACCTGGCACCGGGGATTGGCCAGAGTGTGCCGGGTGTGTCCTGTGAATACACTGTAACCGTATCCTTCTGCCTCAAAGAGGACACCCTGTGGGCAAAACGCGGCCATGAGGTGGCTTTTGGACAGTATGTTTATGGAAAATGTGAGAACGCGTGGCTGGATACTTCCGCATACGCGGCTTCTATGGCCGACTGCTGCCGTATGGCGGATGGGGCAGTCCGGCTGTCGGCGGCTTCTATGGAGGAGTTCTCTCGCTGCGCTTCGGTGGAAGCACCTCTTACCATTATACATGGCCAGGATAATATCGGTGTGCGCGGCGCGCACTTTGACGCCCTGTTTGCCAATCAGATCGGCCTGACCTCTTACCGTGTCGGGGGCAAAGAGCTGTTGAAAACCAGTCCGCAGCCAGACTTCTGGCGCGGCCTGACGGACAATGACAACGGAGCAGACGCAGCGGTCCGCTACGGTCAGTGGAAGCTCGCGAGTCTCTATGTAAGCGTGAAGAATCCGACGGAACAGAGAGGGCCGTGCCAGATCCCGCTGCGCCTGGAGGAGCATGAGGATCATGTGGTGATCCGCTATACTTACTGGATGCCGATGCAACCGGTGGCGTCCTGTGAGATGGAATATACCGTGTACGGAGACGGTACCATTCAGGTACGGCTTCACTATGATCCGGTCAGTGGTGTTATCGAGATGCCCCTTTTTGGCGTGACGATGAAGCTTGACGCGGATTACGATCAGATCGAATGGTACGGGCTTGGACCGGAGGAGACCTACTGTGACCGCGAGGGCGGGGCAAAGCTTGGCATTTACAGAAGCACCGTGCGGGAGAGCATGGCGAAATATCTGGTTCCGCAGGAGTGCGGCAACAAGACCGGCGTGCGTTGGGCGAAAGTGACCGATGAGCGGAACCGGGGACTTTTATTCTGGAATGGAGCTGCGGTGTCGGCAGATACAGCAGATGCAGACTGCACAGCGGTGCCGGGAAATCATTTGCCTGCCCATACCGGAGTCACAGCATCGGGGATGGAATTTTCCGCGATGCCTTATACCTCCCATGAGCTTGATAACGCGAAGCACGCCTACGAGCTTCCGCAGGTTCATTACACGGTGATCCGCGCGGCGCTTGCGCAGTCAGGTGTGGCCGGAGATAATTCCTGGGGCGCCCGTCCGCATGATGAGTATCTGCTGCGTGCAGATCAGCCGCTGGAATTTACTTTCTGCTTCCGGGGGATTTGAGGAATCGAAAGGCTATTGGTGGCATGAAATACTCTGATGAACAACGCGTAAAAAACATATAGCAGCTTGAAGAAATAACAGAAAACAAATAAGAGGGGGAGAAGCAACATGATTCAGAAAAATATCGTTCAATTGGTGCAATATGGTCTTACGACTGGCCTGATTGAGGCGGAGGACGCGATTTATACAGCCAACCGTGTTCTGGAGCTGCTGAAAATTGATGCTCTGGATGAGGCGGCAGAGTCTGAAATTCTGGATTTTGCGGCTGAAAAGACGGGGAGTGATGACGCAGATTTCATTGCGGCATTACCGGACATCCTTGGCGCGATCTGTGACTATGCGTACAATAACGGGATTCTGGAGGAAAATACGATCGGCTACCGTGATCTGTTTGACACGAAGGTGATGAGTCTGCTGGTTGACCGTCCTTCCAACGTGATCCGCAGGTTCAATGAGCGTTATCAGAAGGATCCGAAGCTGGCGACGGATTTTCACTATAAATTCAGCCAGGATACCGACTATATCCGCCGCTACCGCATCGCGCGTGATATGAAATGGGTGGCGCCGACGGAGTATGGCGATCTGGATATTACGATTAACCTCTCTAAGCCGGAGAAGGATCCGAAGGCAATCGCGGCGGCGCGGAATGCAGCACAGTCGGCGTACCCGAAATGCCAGCTTTGCATGGAAAATGAGGGCTACGCGGGACGCCTGAATCATCCGGCGCGCCAGAACCACCGCATCATCCCGGTGACGATCAACGGCAGCCAGTGGGGCTTCCAGTATTCGCCCTATGTGTATTACAACGAGCACTGCATTGTGTTCAACCGGCAGCATGTGCCGATGAAGATTGAGCGCGCAACCTTCGCGAAGCTGCTCGATTTTGTACGCCAGTTCCCGCATTATTTTGTGGGTTCAAATGCGGATCTGCCGATTGTGGGCGGCTCTATTCTCAGCCATGACCATTTCCAGGGCGGCTGCTATGAGTTTGCGATGGCAAAAGCGCCGGTTGAGAAAAAGCTTGTTTTTACCGGGTATGAGGATGTCGAAGCCGGGATTGTGAAATGGCCGATGTCCGTGATCCGCATTCGTAGTGAGCAGGCGGAGCGCCTGATTGATCTGGCGGACAAAATTCTGCTGGCGTGGCGCGGCTACACGGATGAGGCGGCATTTGTATTTGCGGAAACCGAAGGGGAGCCGCATAACACGATTACGCCGATTGCCCGGAAACGCGACGGCAAATTCGAGCTCGACCTGGTGCTGCGCAACAACATTACGACAGAGGAGCATCCGCTCGGCGTGTTCCATCCGCATGCGGAGCTGCACCATATTAAAAAGGAAAATATCGGACTGATTGAGGTCATGGGCCTTGCGGTGCTTCCGGCCAGGCTAAAGGGAGAACTGGAGCACTTAAAGACAGCGATGGTAGAAGGCCGCGATATTTCCGGGGATGAGGAGCTTGCCAAGCATGCGTCCTGGGTAGAAGAGCTGAAGCTGAAATACCGGAACAGCACCAGCACGACAGGCGGCGTGGGAGAACCGCTTCGCTTTACGGCAGACGCCATCGACCGGATCATAGAGGATGAGGTCGGCCTGGTGTTCAGCAAGGTGCTGGAGCACGCCGGGGTCTACAAGCGTACCGACGAAGGACAGGCGGCGTTTTTAAGATTTGTGGAGTGTGTGAATCGCGGGTGATTTTGCCTGCGTACCGGAAAACGTGGAGCTTTTACCTGCCAGGACGGTGAATGCAGGAATAAAGATGCCCTCCTGTTTCGATTATGAAACAGGAGGGCGTTTTGCTTCATGCAAAAAGAGCATTCGTAATTATTCAGGACAGTACTTCGCATTTGCTGCGTTAAAAAAATGGCTTTCCGGTCAGCATTTCGTACAGCCACAGGCCGGATTCGTTGAGATCGCCGGCGGTGAAAGCGCTGGTCTTCGTACAGCTGCTTTTGAGGATCGCGGAGCTCTCGTCCCGGTTGGAAAGATTCCACATGACATAGCTGATCTGGCAGCTGTCGAGCAGTGTGATCCACTGATTTGCCTGATTGATGTCAAGCGCGCCGTTTCCGCTGGCGTCACAGATGCCGTACTCGGAGACAAAAACGGGCAGCCCCGCGTTTACCGCCGAGGACAGCGTGCTGCGCAGAGAATCCGTGTGCGTAGCGGCGTAAAAATGCAGCGTGTACATGAGATTGTCATATCCGGTGATGGGATCGGCTGCGGCCTGATCGACATACTGTGACCAGTTCGGCGTCCCGACCAGAATCACAGCGTCCGGGTCATTCGCGCGGATGATCGGAATGATTTCTGCGGCGTAAGCTTTGATGTCTGCCCAGGTGGTGCCGCCATTTGGCTCATTGCAAATCTCATAGAGGACATTCACATGGGCGGCATAGGTCGAGGACATTTCTTCAAAGAAAGCCTTCGCTTCCTCGATGCAGGTATTTGGGTTCCCGTCCGAGAGAATGTGCCAGTCGATGATGACGTACATATCCAGCTCCGTAGCATATTCTACGCCGTTTTTAACCAGAGACTTCAGATATTCCCGGTCGCCGTTTGTGCAGTAACCGCCAGATTCCGCGGTGTACATGGCCAGGCGGATGATATTCATATTCCACTCGTTTTTGAATTGTGCAAAGCATTCCTTATTTATATACTCCGGATACCAGACGACGCCGAGCGTGCTGATGCCTTTCAGCTGCACCGGATTGCCCTCTGAATCCGATAACTGTGTGCCAATGACCTGCAGAGCCCCGCAGGTGGACGGGACCGGCAGGGGTGTGATTATCTGACTCATAAAAATCCTCCCTGTGAATGTGATAGTAACCTTATTTTTCATAACGCTGCTTACCATGATTATAGCGATAGCCAGGGGAAATGTCACGCTTTTTTTGATTGCAGTTGCGAGGGCATTGTGGTAATCTATAAGTAAAGAAAAAGTGTAAATTCATATATCGTTAAATGAAGCTGGCAAAATGAGGAGGTGCAGGAAATGGGGTACTATCTGAACAGCACACAGGTTTTTTCATTATATAAAAGTGAGGTTGACAGTCCCTACTTCGTCGATAAGTCCCTGTTATTAAAGGAACTTTTTCCGCTTGTGAGAGCTGGCAATAAGCACATCTGCATCACCCGGCCGAGACGCTTCGGTAAATCAGTGATGGCGGCGATGGTTGGGGCTTTCTTTAGCAAGGGTATTGACTGCAGCAGTATTTTTGATTCTTTGAAAATAGCGCAGAAATCGCAGGAAAGTTCGGCTGAGATAGCGGCAGCCGATGAAGCATTTGATTATCGGGAGTATATGAATCAGTATAATGTGATTTATATAAACTTCATTAAGTCGGTTAATACCAGTAAAAGTTATGATGAATTTATAAAGAATGTAGAAATGTTTATCATTCGGGATTTGAGAAAAAGCTTTCCGGATGTGGATTACTGGAAAGGACTTTCTCTTGTGGATTTTCTGGGAATGATTCATGAGGATACACAGGAAAAGTTTATTCTGATATTTGACGAATGGGACTGCATCTTTCATAAGGCGTATACAACGAACGAGGATAAAAAGAATTTTATTAACTGGCTTGCGGCTATGACAAAGGACACAGGTTATGTCGCTTTAAGCTACATGACAGGGGTTCTTCCGATTGCGAAATACTCAAGTGGTTCTACAATTAATAATTTTGATGAATATACGATGGCAATACAGCCGAAATTCAGTGAATATTTTGGCTTTACGGATGAAGAGGTCGATATGCTGTATGACCGGTATCTGAAAAGAACGGCCTCGCCGGTTGTCACCAGGGAAGGCCTGAGACTTTGGTATGATGGTTACCATACGGCCGGCGGGGAGAGACTGTACAATCCGCGTTCGGTGGTAAAAGCCCTTTCGAATAATTGTCTCGCAAGCTACTGGACGTCATCGGGACAGTATATGGAAATCGCTGCTTACATTGCAAATGACCGTGTCGATGTAAAAAAAGACGTGGCCCTGATGGTCGCCGAAGAGGCGGTTCCTGCGAAAATCGAGGAATATGCGGCTACGTCGATGAACCTGACGACGCGCAATGAGATCCTTTCCGCGATGGTCGTTTATGGCTTCCTGAATTATGAGGATGGAAAAGTCCATATCCCGAACCGGGAACTGATGGATGAATTTGCAAAGACCATCCGGGAAAGGAAAAATCTGGGCTACATCAATCGCCTGGCAGCGGAATCCGACCGTATGCTGAACGCCACGCTGAAAGGCGATACGAAGACGATGGAGGAGATTTTGGCATTTGCTCATAATACGGAAACTCCATTGCTGGACTATAATGACGAGACGGAACTGACTGCAGTGGTGAATCTCGTCTATCTGGCGGCGCGTGACAGCTATTATGTGGAGCGCGAGAATAAAGCAGGAAAAGGTTTTGTTGATTTTATATTCTATCCGGAAAGAGCAGGAGAGGATGGAATCATTCTCGAACTGAAAGTAGACGACACGCCAGAAACAGCGATTGCCCAGATCAAAGACCGGAAGTATATGTTGAAATTCCAGGGAAAAATGGCGGAGAGGAAGCGCCATACCGGACGGGTGCTGCTGGTCGGGATCGGGTATGAGAAAAAAGAAAAAGAGCATCACTGCAAAATAGAAGTTGTACAGAGTGTAAACTGAGGTGAAACAGAAATGGCGGACAGGGATAAAAAGAAAAAACGAGGCGGACGGCGTCTGCTTCTGGTGGGGACGCTGAGCGTAATGGCTGTTATGCTGATTCTGGCATGTGCCGCCGCGTTTGCGGTTAATCATGTGATGAGCAGTATCAGCGAGATTGAGGAAGTTGAGCTTCTGGATCCGGAAAGTGAGGAGTTTGAGACGGATGAGGATGCCGGTGAGGACAGTATGGATCCGGATGAGGTAGAATGGGCAGAGGATGTGGAAGAGGAGACAGAAAAGAGTGCAGGCGTGACGAATATTCTGCTGATCGGGCAGGATACGCGGACCGAAGGAGCGAGAGAACGTTCGGATTCTATGATTATCATCTCGATCAATGACAATACAGATGAGGTCAATATGATTTCTATTATGCGGGATCTGTATGTGCAGATTCCCGGCTATTCGGACAACCGCATCAACGCGGCTTACCAGTTTGGCGGGGCGGCGCTGCTGGATGAGGTGATTGAGAAGAACTTCGGCGTGACGATTGATTACAACGTAGAGATTGATTTTTCCGGGTTCGAGAGCGTCATTGACCTTTTAGGGGGCGTGGATATCACACTGACCTCGACGGAGGCAAGTTATTTCCAGGCACAGGGCTATAGTGTGTCGGAAGGTACCAATCATGTGTACGGCGAGTTTGCGCTTGTCTATGCGCGCACGCGGTATGTCTCTACAGCCACGGAGGCCAACGACTTTGGCCGGACCCAGCGGCAGCGCGCGGTAATTACAAGTATTTTTAATGCTTATAAGGATGTGGGACTTGCAACACAGATTTCGCTGCTCGATGATATTCTGGAGCTGGTGTCGACCGATATGACAAACACGGAAATCCTTTCCATGCTGTACCTCGCACAATCGATGGATCTGGACGAGCTCGGCTCTTACCGGATTCCGGTGGATGACTCCTATACGAATCAGACGATCCGCGGCATGAGCGTTCTGGTGCCAGATCTGACTGTGAACCGTGCGGCGATCAGGGAAATGATCGCCGGAACGTATGAGCAATAAAAAGATTCTGGTATATAGCTGCGACGGCGGAAAATAGCGGAATCGTTATTCGAAAGTAAAAAATCGGGTGTTGACAAACCGGTCGGAAATGCTATACTTGTCTGAGCAGTGCAGTTGATGATTGACTGCTGTCGGGTAAAGCAGAAATGTTTGCATATAAAATGAACACGTAGAAGAGAAGAGTAAAATGCGGAAGCATTCAGAGAGAGGGCGGCTGCTGGAAAGCCCTTATGCGGAACCATTTGAAAACTGCCTCCGAGTGGCCCCAATCCGGTCCGGTGACTCCGTTATCGTCGAATGAGTAAAAAACAGGGTGGAACCGCGGTATTGTATGATCGCCCCTGACAGTTCTTTTCAGCTGTCAGGGGCTTTTCTGTGCACTAAGGTCTGCTACGAAGTAAGGATCTGTCGCTAAATAGCTCATGTATCTTGCACCGCCTGATACGCGAATCGCAAGCGATAAAATCATCAGCGCAGCCCGAAAAGCACGGATGAAGAAAGAAAAACAGTCCGCTCGAATGTATGGCGAACCTAAGCAAAGCTTAGCGGGACCATCCGAAAGAAAGGAGAGAATTTATGAAAGAAAAATGGAAAATCGTAAAATCAGTCTTTCTGTCAGACTGGAGTCCGCTGGAAAAGGGTCTGTTGCTCGCGGATGTGCTGTTGTTTGGAATTCTGGTGGGATGGCTGACTTCGCCGATCAAAGGCGGGATTTCCCTGTTCAGCCATAATTCATTTGATGCTTCGAGTGACGATCACAGCGCGAATGGCTTTGATTTTGACGAGGAAGATGACTGGGAAGAAGAATAAAACAGGAAAAGAGTTATTTTGTGACAGGTTTTAAAATCAGTTATTATAAATAAAGAATGCTACAATAAAAGAATAACCAGGAGGTATAGGAGAAATGATTATTACACTAAAGGATGGTTCAACCAGAGAATACGCGCAGCCGATGGCGGTCATTGATATCGCGAAGGACATCAGCGAAGGCCTGGCACGGGTGGCGACGGTTGCCCAGATCAATGGCGAGGAGGCAGATCTGCGCACGGTCGTGGATGCAGACTGCGAGCTGAATATTCTGACCTTTGACAGCCCGGAGGGCGCCGCTGCGTTCCGCCACACGACCTCGCATATCATGGCGCAGGCGATCAAGCGTCTGTATCCGGATGTGAAGCTGGCGATCGGCCCGTCGATTGCGGATGGCTTTTATTATGACATTGACAGCGAAAACCCGATCACGCCGGAGGATCTGGAGAAGATCGAGGCGGAGATGAAGAAAATCGTGAAGGAAGGCTTGCCGCTTACCCGCTTTACGAAGCCGAGAGAAGAGGCCATCGCTTACTTTAAAGAGAAAAATGAACCGTATAAGGTGGAACTGATCGAGGATCTGCCGGAAGACGCGGAAATCAGCTTTTACCAGCAGGGAGAGTTTGTTGACCTGTGCGCAGGCCCGCATCTGATGAGCACGAAGCCAGTGAAGGCGTTCAAGCTGACCAGCATTGCCGGTGCGTACTGGAGAGGCTCGGAGAAGAACAAAATGCTGACCCGTATCTATGGCACAGCATTTACCAAAAAGGCAGACCTGGATGAGCACCTGGCTCGTATTGAAGAAGCGAAGAAGCGCGACCACAGAAAGCTCGGCAAGCAGCTTGGTCTGTTCATGATGGCGGATGAGGGTCCGGGCTTCCCGTTCTTCCTGCCAAATGGCATGATTCTGAAAAATACGCTCCTGGATTACTGGAGAGAGATTCACACCAGGGCGGGCTATGTCGAGATTTCGACGCCGATTATCCTGAATCGTCAGCTCTGGGAGACCTCCGGTCACTGGGATCATTATAAGGAAAACATGTATACGACGGTCATCGACGACGAAGATTACGCGATTAAGCCGATGAACTGCCCGGGCGGTGTGCTTGTGTACAAGTCAGAGCCGCGCTCCTACCGCGACCTGCCGCTGCGCATGGGCGAGCTGGGCATCGTACACCGCCATGAGAAATCCGGCCAGCTGCACGGCCTGATGCGTGTGCGCTGCTTTACGCAGGACGATGCGCATATCTTTATGACCCCGGAGCAGATCCGCGGCGAGATCAAGGGCGTGGTAAATCTGATTGATGAGGTATATCAGCTTTTCGGATTTAAGTATCATGTGGAGCTCTCGACCCGTCCGGAAAATTCCATGGGCAGCGACGAGGACTGGGAGATGGCGACCGACGGTCTGCGGGGCGCGCTCGATGAGCTGGGGCTGGACTATGTGGTCAACGAGGGCGACGGTGCGTTCTATGGCCCGAAGATTGACTTCCATCTGGAGGACTCCATCGGCAGAACCTGGCAGTGCGGCACCATTCAGCTCGACTTCCAGCTGCCGCAGCGCTTTGAGTGCGAGTATATCGGCGCGGACGGCGAGAAGCATCGCCCGATCATGATTCACCGTGTGGCGTTCGGCTCCATCGAGCGTTTCATCGGTATCCTGATCGAGCATTTTGCAGGCGCGTTCCCGACCTGGCTCTCTCCGGAGCAGGTGCGCATCCTGCCGATTTCCGACAAGTATATCGATTATGCGGATAAGGTGAAAGCGGCACTCCGTGAGGAGGGGATCCGGGCGAACGTCGATACCCGTGCGGAGAAGATCGGCTACAAGATCCGTGAGGCACAGATCGCGAAGACTCCGTATATGCTCGTAGTCGGCGCAAAAGAAGAGGAAGAGGGACTTGTGTCCGTCAGAAGCCGCTCCGAGGGCGACAAAGGCCAGAGCAGCCTCGCTGATTTCACGGCAGCGATCAAAGAAGAGATTGCGACGCGGGCGAGATAAAAGAAAGAAAATTTACACTGGTGATCCAGGACATGCCGGACATATGACGCTCGGGATGCCCTGGATTTTAAGCAACGATTCAATCCAGGTTTTGGGAAAGACGGAACAGGTGTACTTGATTCGTATGGAGGAAATGCAGATGCATTTGCAAAAGGATCAGTTAAGTAGAATTATTATAAACGGTTTTAAATCAATAAAAAAATGTGATATTACATTTGGAAATATTAATGTTTTTATCGGAAGTAATGGGGCTGGTAAATCGAATTTTATTTCTTCTTTTTCTATGCTGCAAAATATTCTTGCAAAAAATTTGCAGGTGTCGGTGGCGAAAAAGGGAGTAAATTCTTTGCTATATAACGGAAGAAAAGTGACTGAGAAAATAGGCTTTGAGGTATTTTTTGGAAATAATTCTTATGGATTTGAATTGGTTCCTACGGACGATAATCGATTAATTTTTCAAAAAGAATATTTTGGATACCATGGAAATTGGGAGAATGAGAGCATTGTTGCTCAGGGTAACAGCGAATCTATGTGGGAAAATGGTGTTCAAAATCAGATAGATTCCTATGTTGTGCCTATTTTAAAAAAACAGATGTGGAGGGTTTATCATTTCCATGATACTGGAAACAGCGCCAGAGTAAAACAAGAGCATAATGTTTCAAATAATCAGGCACTCTTGTTTGATGCAGCCAATCTTGCAGCTTTCCTTTATCGATTGAAAAAAAACCATACTGCGAATTATGAAGAGATTATACGCACTGTTCAATTGATTGCACCTTATTTTTCTGATTTTGTGCTGGAACCACAGGAAGAAAATCAGGAACTTATTATTTTAAAATGGAAACAAAAGGGGTGCGAAGACGTTTTTAACGCATCTCAGCTATCAGATGGAACGCTGCGTTTTATCTGCCTTGCTGTTTTATTATTGCAACCACATGAACTACAGCCTGCAACGATTATTATTGACGAGCCGGAACTGGGCCTTCATCCATATGCGATTACTGTTTTTGCAGAGATGGCAAAACAAATCGCAGAAGAGAAGCAGCTTATCATTTCAACACAATCTGTGGAACTGTTAAATGAATTTGCGGCAGAGGATGTGATCGTTGTTGACCGGGGAAGAGAAGGCTCAGAATTTAAACGCCTCGATGCCAGAGAATTGGGAATCTGGCTGGAAGAAGATTATTCTTTGGGTGACTTATGGAAAAAGAACATTCTGGGGGGCAGGCTTTCAAGATGAAGAATGTATATATTTATTGTGAGGGACCTACAGAGGAATCTTTTGTTAACGAATTATTGTATCCGTACTTTTTTAATCTGGGTATTTATGTTTTTCCGATTGTTTGTACATCAAAGCGTACATCTGAAATAAAACTCAGAGGAGGAGTCAGTACTTTCGGGAAAATTAGAAAAGAACTTACGATGCTTTGCAAGAGTCATCCTCATGAGTATGTGACAACTATGTTTGATTACTATGCGATGCCGGCGGAAACGCCAGAAATCAGATTTCAAGACGCAGATATATTTAACCGGACAGATCATATTGAAGAGGTTATTGAAAAAGAAATGGCCTTGCCCAATTTAAAATTTCATTTTATGCTGCACGAATTTGAAGGGATTCTGTTTTCCAGGCCGGAGTCATTTCTGATGATTGCCGATGAGCGTACAGTTGATGCTATTCGAAAAATTCGCGATGCTTTTTCAACCCCGGAGCATATTAACAATTCTTATGAAACTGCCCCCTCAAGGCGGTTAGGCCAGATCATTCCAGGGTACGCAAAAATCAGGTATGGTACAATTTTGGCAAAAGATATGGGAATTGATGTGATAATGGAGCAATGTCCTCATTTTAGAAAATGGATTAGAGAAATTGCTGCATTATGATTCCTTTTCAATCTTGCGAAGCAGCAAGCCAGGTATCGTGTTCGCATCGGGGTATTTGTTTGATTCGTCACGATATCAGAAACCAGAGCACTTTGGTTGAACTATCATCCGGGATGCCCTGGTTTTTTCATCCAATAGGAAAGTTCTCCGAACTTCCCTATCGGACAAAAACCCTCCGGGGGCGCTGAACGTCCAGTGGACGTTTGTTTAGCGCCGACCGAAGCGGAGCGTAGAGCACATGCCGCGCTAGAGGAAATTGTCTGCTAGCGCAGACGCGCGGCAACGCGAGAATCCCGCAAAGCGGGATTCTATTTCATGCGCACGGCCGCACAGGGAATATTTCTGACAGCAGCACTGTATCTGATTTGGGTGAAATTATCTGACAAACAGAGAGCAAAAGGGTAGACTAGAGGGCAAAAGGACAGGAAAATGACACGCAGGTATCACTTTACTCCGTTAAGTTGCAAAATAATCTGACAAAATGACACCGAATCTGTAGTATGGATATTCCATTTCATGTTCAAAACGACTAAAATCAAACCATATAAAGCGTCAAATCTGTAGGAAATGCATATGCGAAATGGCAAGTCGGACATGTGTACTTTTTAGGGGTTGGTCGTTTTCGCAACTCATTTTCAAAAATTTCAGAAAAGGAGAATAGTATAATGAAAAAAATTTCCAGAAGAGATTTTCTGCGTGGTTCAGCTGCGGCAGCAGTCGGCACAATGGCATTCGGATCACTTGGAATGACCGCATCCGCCGAGGAGAAGGTACAGCTGAAGGGTCTGTTTATTTCCCATTCCCTGACCAAGAGTCTTGATGAGATGCTGTGGCTGCAGGAGATCGAGGAAGCGGCAGGTGTTGAGATCGAATGGGAGCAGATTTATACGGATTGGGATCAGGTAAAATCCACCCGTTTTGCTTCCGGAGATATCCCGGATATTCTGATCAACGCGACCGCAGATTCTGACTATGCGACCTATAATGGACTGTTCATGGAGCTGACCGATCTGATCGCGGAGTATGCGCCGAATATTACGGCGATGTTCGAGGAGCAGCCGGATACCAAGGTGCTGGCACAGACTTACGAAGGTGAGATTTATGCGACACCGAAATATCAGGGCAAGTGGCCGGATTCCAACACCGTTATGTTTATCAACCAGAACTGGCTGGATAATCTGGGACTGGAAGCACCGACGACTCTGACTGAACTGAAGGACGTCCTGATTGCATTCCGTGACAACGATGCAAATGGCAACGGCGACAGCACCGATGAGATTCCGCTTGATTTCAACTCCTGGTTTGGCGGCGCGTATTCTCTGACAAACCTGATTGGTTCCTGGGGAATCCAGCTGACCAACTGGGGTACTGACGGATATTTTGCAGAGGATGGCGAAGTGAAGAACTATGCGGTAGATGAGCGCTATAAGAACTTCATTAAATATCTCGCAGATCTGTATTCCGAAGGCCTGATCAATGTAGACGCGATCACAAACGACTATTCGATGTTCCAGTCTCTCTCCCGTGGTGATGAGAATGGCGACGCGATCGTAGGCTGCGTAATGGGCTGGGAAGAGACGGATAAGTTTGGACCGACTCTGTATGAGCAGTATGTACCGGTAGGCCCGTTTGTTAATGATTACGATGTAGAAGCGGGTACCTATGAGCCACACTGGACCTATGACTTCTCTGGCCTGAATATGAGCTCTAACCGTATCTGCATGAGCGCTGCCTGCTCGAATCCGGAAGCGGCGATGCAGTTCATGGATAAGTTTTATGAGGCAGAGGTATCTGTACAGGTACTCTTCGGTGGTATTTCCGATGGCTGCGTAGAGAAGACCGGCGACAACAGCTATAAGGTTCTGGATCCGCTGGATCCGGATACGGATTCCGGTACATGGAAGTGGACGTCTACAATGGCAGACAATGGCCCAATGTATATCCGTGACGATACTGAAATCGAGATGGCACAGGATATGACCTACGCGATTGAAGAGAGAGTCCAGTATGAGGATGCCATGGCTCTGGTAGACGACACCAACTATTATCCGCAGATGTTTATGAAGTACACGACAGAAGACAACAACACAATGGCTCTGCTTCAGGCGAATGTAACGAATATTACAGATAATTACTGGGCGCTGTGGCTGACTGGTGAGTCAAATATTGACGATGACTGGGATTCTTATGTAGAGTCTGTTTATGCAGCTGGTCTGACCGATATTCTTGCGATTCGTCAGGAAGCATTTGACAGATACCGCGGCGTATCCGAATAATCGGAGAAAAGAGTGATTGCATCCATACAATTGAATGCGGTTGACGTGTAGCGGGGCGCGGAGAATTCCGCGCCCCTTCTTTTCTATGAAAATGAAGGAGGGAGATTTATGGCAAAAAGTAAGGAGCTGCAGGTGGTCAAAAAAAAGAGCATCGGCTGGCATATTCAACGGGAGTGGCAGCTTTACGTGATGCTGCTTCCGGCCGTGGCGTATATTTTCATCTTCTGCTATGTCCCGATGGCGGGGATTCAGCTCGCTTTTAAGGACTACAGCTACGCGACAGGGCTCTATGGCGGCAAATTTGTCGGATTCAAATATTTTATCCAGTATTTCACCAGCACAAACTTCTGGCCGACGCTGCGCAATACCTTCGTGACGTCCCTGGTGAGTATTGCACTCGGTTTTCCGGCGCCGATTATCCTGGCGCTGGTGATCAATCAGCTGCGCAACTCGAAGTGGAAGAAGGTCGTACAGACGACGGTGTATATTCCGTATTTTATTTCTACCGTTGTACTGGTATCCATGCTGAATATTCTGCTGGCACAGTCAAACGGTGTCATCAGTAACGCTCTGAAAATGATTCACCTGGTTCCGCAGAATGTCAACCTTCTGGGCAGCCAGAAATACTTTGTCTGGGTGTACGCGATTTCCGGCGTATGGCAGAGCATGGGCTGGAACAGCATCATTTACATTGCCGCGTTATCTTCGGTGGACGCGGAGCTCTATGACGCGGCGAAGATTGATGGCGCGAGCCGCTTCCAGACGGTGGTACATATCGAATTCCCGACGCTGATCCCGACGATTGTCATCCTGCTGATCATGAACATGGGCAATATCCTGAATGTCGGCTTTGACAAGATCTATCTGATGCAGAACAGCCTGAACCTCGGCGCCTCGCAGGTAATTTCCACCTATGTCTATACCGTAGGTATCAAGTCGGCGCAGTTCAGCTTTGCGACGGCGGTAGGCCTGTTTACGAACGTGATCAACTTTATCTTCCTGATGGGTACGAATACCATCTCGAAGCGGCTGACCGGTTCCGGATTGCTGTAGGAGGTGCGAAGCAATGGCAAAACAAAAAATGGCAGCTAATAAGATCAAAGAGCGAGGAAAGTCGGACCGGATTTTCAATGCCTGCGTGCTGTTGATCAGCATCGTGGTATTTCTGATCATCCTCTATCCGCTCTGGTTTGTCGTGATTGCGTCGATCAGTAATTCAGACCTCGTCAATCAGGGGAAGGTAGTTTTTCTGCCGAAGGATATCCGCTTCTATGGATTTAAGCAGATTCTGGAGGATTCCCGCATATGGACAGGCTATGCGAATACGATCCTTTATGTGGTAGTTGGTACGGCGCTGAACCTGGCGGTCACCATGCCGGCGGCTTATGCCCTCTCCCGGCCGGACTTCCGGGCAAAGAACCCGATCATGATGTACTTTGTTTTCACCATGTACTTCTCTGGCGGCCTGGTTCCGCTGTATATGACAATCAGCAACCTTGGCCTGATCAGCACCAGATGGATCCTGATCCTCATGGTTCTGGTCAACACCTACAACCTGATCATCGCCCGAACGTTTATTCAGAACTCCATTCCGAATGACCTGTATGAGGCGGCGCAGCTCGACGGCTGCAATCATTTCCGCTACTTTGGACAGATCGTCATGCCGCTGTCCAAGGCAATCATCTCCGTGGAGCTTCTGTACTACGCAGTGTACCACTGGAATGATTACTTTACTGCATTGATGTACAACTCCAATTCGGACTATGAGCCGCTGCAGATGGTACTGCGCCGGATCCTGCTGCTGAATGAGGCATTCTCAAGCGGCAACGGCGGTGTGCAGGGCGGCTATGCCCAGTCCTCCGCAGATCAGGTGAAATACGCGGTAATCATCGTGTCCACCGTCCCGATCCTGTGTGTATACCCGTTTGTTCAGAAATACTTTGAGCAGGGCGTTATGGTAGGCGCGGTCAAGGGCTGACAGATGGCTGCTGCACACATGCTGTAAGAGAGCGGCATGCAATGGTGTATACGCGGAACGATAAAGAATCATTGAAAAGATAAAACAGCGAAGACCCCTTTCAGATGGTATCTGTCTCCATATGGAACAGGCGGGTACATATTAGAAAGGGGACTTTTGTATACGGACGCGCAGGGAATGGCTGCCTGCGCAGCCCCGCGTCTGGCGCAAAGGAAAACGACCTGCGTTGTTTCCTTTACGTATAGCAGCATGGGAAGCGGCGACAGGGGGGAAGAGACGATGAACAAAAAGTCATCCTACGGTATATGGGGAAATACCGCGTTTATGATAGCAAATGCCTGGAAGGTGGGAAAGGGAATCCTGGTGATCTGTATCGCCGCAGCGGCTGCGGAAGCCCTGATCTCAGTGGCGGAGCTTCTGCTGGCGCCGATGATCCTGAGCAAAGTGGAGGAGGCGGCTCCGTTTAAGGAGCTGGTGGCGACGATTGCAGGCTTCAGCCTTGTGCTGCTGGTATTGTCCGCGCTGAAGGGCTGGCTGGGCCCAAATATGGAACTGAGCCGGCTCAGGGTCAGGAAGCATCTGATGGATCAGATCAATGAAAAAATGTCCCGCACGTCTTATTCGAATCTTCTGGATACGGACTTCAGGAACTTTGAGAGCCGGGCTTCCCGCGCGTGCTTCAATAATGTGGCGCCCGCAGAGGTGTTCTGGGTCACATGGAAAGAGATTTTAGTCAATGTATTTGGTTTTCTCGCCTATAGTATTTTGCTGTCGAGCCTGCATCCGCTGCTCATGCTTTTGATTGTTCTGACAGCGATAGCGGCCTGGTTCGTGAACCGGAGAATTCTGCGGTGGGGCTATCTGCATCGGGAAGAGGCGGCAGCCTGTGACGAACGCATGAACTATCTTCACACGGCAGGTACGGATCGTCAGTATGCGAAGGACATCCGTATTTTTGGACTGTATCCGTGGCTGCAGCAGCTCTGGGAGGGTACGATGCGGCTTTACCGCGCTTTTCTTATGAAGAGAGAGAAGCGTTATCTTCTGACAAATGTGGTAGATGTGATCCTGATTCTTGCCCGGAATGGGGTCGCGTATGGATATCTGATCTGGCTGACGCTGGAGCAGGGACTGGCGGCATCGGAGTTTTTGCTGTATTTTAATGCGATTACCGGTTTCGCTTCGTGGGTCACCGGGATCCTGGATCAGTTTTCGGAATTGTACCGGGAGAGCCAGGAGCTTACTGTCGTCCGGGAATTTCTGGACTGGAAGGAGCCGTTTCGCTTTGAGGACGGGAAGCATCTGGAAGGTGCGGAGGGAGAAGCCTGTGAACTCCGCCTGGAGCATGTCTCCTATCGGTACCCCGGAGCGAAGAAGGATACGCTCACAGACCTGGATCTGGTCATCCATCCCGGGGAAAAGCTGGCGATCGTAGGGGTGAACGGCGCCGGAAAAACGACCATTGTGCGGCTTCTGAGCGGGCTTCTGGATCCGACCGCGGGGAGAGTCCTGCTGAACGGGCAGGATATCCGGCAGTATAACCGAAGGGAGTATTATCAGTTGCTCGCGGCGGTCTTTCAGGACTTTTCCGTGCTGGAGACCAGCATTAAGGTCAATGTGGCGCAGCAGATGGAGGACATCGATGAAAACTGGGTCTGGGAGTGTCTTGAGATGGCCGGGCTGACAGAGAAGATCCAGTCGCTGCCGGATAAGCTGGATACCAAGATTGGAAAAACGGTTTATCTGGACGGTGTGGAGCTGTCCGGCGGCCAGACGCAGAGGCTGATGCTGGCGCGCGCCATGTATAAAAAGGCGCCTGTTCTGATGCTGGATGAACCGACGGCTGCGCTGGATCCGATTGCTGAGAATGATATTTATCTGAAATATGAGGAGATGACCAGGGGAAAGACTTCCCTGTTTATTTCGCATCGGCTTGCCTCGACCCGTTTCTGTGACCGCATTCTGTTTCTGGAGCATGGAAAGGTGACGGAGGAAGGTACACACGAATCCCTTCTGGAGCTTGGCGGCGGCTATGCGAGCCTGTATAACACGCAGAAGCAGTATTATGATTGCGAGAGTGCGAAGCACGTAGCAATCCGTGGTATCAGGGGCTTTTGACCCTGACATCATATTATGAGGAAAACAGAGAAGGGATCGCCTGAGACGAAGGCGGAAAGGAGGGAATGGGTATGGAACAGGGATCGGTTCGTGAGGCATTTCGGCTGACGGTTCGGGCATGGAAGCTATGGTGGAAGCACTGCCCGAAGGTGATTTGCTCTATGACACTTTACGCGCTTTTTAAGGCGCTGTCGCCTTATGTCACGATCTGGTTTTCCGCGCAGATTATCAATGAGCTGGCCGGGAACCGGGATCCGGGGAGGCTGACACGCCTGATTGTGCTCACCCTGCTTCTGACGGCGCTTCTTTCGCTGATCACGGGGATCCTGGAGCACTGGAAGGTCTGCGAGAACGACACGATGGTTCGCGTCAATGACTGGATTTCCATGGAGAAGATGAATGAGATGGATTATGAGATCCTGGAGAATCAGGCTTCTTATGATCTCTATACGCAGATGACAAATAATGATATGTGGGGCGGGTGGGGAATCCGCCGGACGTTGTCTGTCTATGAGACGATGCTGACGGCCGGCATGCAGATCGCCGGCGGCGCTGCCCTTTCCGCCGGTCTGTTCCTTTCCCGGGTTCCGGCGGAAAGCAGCTATGCTTTTCTGAATCATCCGCTCAGTATCTTTCTTATCCTGGCGGGAATGCTGCTGGTGTCGGTCAGCGTCTCTTCCTGCGCAAACCGGGGCAACGCCTATTGGGGAAAGAATGTGGATGAAATGCAGCAGAACAACCGGTTCTATTTCTTCTATGGCTTTTTGGGAGAAGACCGGAAACGGGCGGCGGAGATGCGCATCTATCAGCAGGAGAAGGTCTGTGCTTCTTACGCACAGAAGATGGATGAGAATTATGGCCCAAGATCGCAGATTGTCCGCTGGGGCAGGGGGCCGATGGGGCTGTGGATGGCCGCCTCGGAGGGCATCTCCAGGATTCTGACGGGACTGGTGTATCTGTTTGTCTGCCTGAAAGCCTGGGCCGGTGCGTTCGGTGTGGGGAGTGTGACGCAGTATGTGGGAGCGATCACGAACATGTTCCTGGGGATTTCCCGGTTCCTGCAGGCAGTCGGGGAGATGCGGACGAATGCCCGCTTTGTGGGCGTAGCTTTTGAATTCCTGGATTTGAAAAACGAGAGCACAGATGGGGAACGGGCTCTGGAGCGGCATCCGGATGAAGCGTACGAGATCGAATTTTGCGATGTATCCTTTCACTATCCCGGAAGCGAGACCTGGGTACTCCGCCATGTGAATCTGAAGCTCTCCTCTGGCAGTCATTTCGCGATTGTGGGGGAGAATGGCTCAGGAAAGACGACCTTCATCAAACTGCTCTGTCGGCTTTACGATCCGGTAGAAGGGCAAATCCTTTTAAACGGGACCGACATCCGAAGCTTTCGCCGAACCGACTATATGGCGATCTTTTCTGTGGTATTTCAGGATTTTAAACTGTTTGCAGCCTCTGTTGGGGAAAATGTAGCGGGCAGTGCGAAGTACGACAGAGCGAAAGTGCAGGACTGTATCGAGCGCAGCGGATTCGCCGGGCGGCTTGCCTCTATGCCGGATGGGCTCGACACCAGTATTTACAAGGACATCGATCAAAACGGGGTAGAGATTTCCGGGGGAGAGGCGCAGAAAATCGCGATTGCCCGCGCCCTTTACAAAGACGCGCTCTTCATCATCATGGATGAGCCGACAGCCGCGCTGGATCCGATCGCCGAAGCAGAAATCTACGCGAAATTCAATGAAATCACAGGAGAGAGGACGTCCGTTTATATCAGTCATCGCCTGTCCTCCTGTAAATTTTGCGATACCATAGCAGTATTCCAGGAAGGCCGCCTGATCCAGCTGGGAAGTCATGAACAGCTTATGGCTGATGCAAAAGGGAAGTATCAGGAGCTTTGGAATATGCAGGCACAATATTATCAGGATACCGGTGACGCAGGTTGATCTGGATGAATACAACCAGAAGCTATCCGCCACTGGCAAAAAAGGGAACCGCTTTTAGCGGTTCCTCTTGTATTATTTTCCCGATTCTTTTCGAAAGCATGTAAAATGCTTTTATTCACTGTAAAACATTTTTTAATGATTGACAAACATTCTATAATGTGTTATTAATATTTATGTTACTATATTTAAATATGATTTAAAATAAAATTCATTTTTACATGTCTTACAAAAGAAGAACTACGTGTGACAGTGCATCATACATTTCTGAAAGTGTCATAGAGACCAGCAAACAAAAGAAAAAAGCTTAAAAGAA
>JAJQCQ010000088.1 GCA_021202635.1 Lachnospiraceae bacterium
TTCCATGCGCGTCTGTGTGCATCATTTATAGTGAATGACAAAAGAATTTTGTCGTTCACTATAATACGGAATCATCAGCTCTGTTTGAAAGACACCCGGCTCGTTGCTGCGGTTTAAATAGCCCTTGTGATGTTTTACCACGGAATCAATATTTATCATTCCGAATCCATGTCCCTTCCCTTTTCCGGAAAAATAAGTCGCTGTTCGTGTCATTTTTGCCGTCGCGTTAGAAATTGACAGATAAAACTGCTCCTGAAAGGTACTTATATAGATCCGGATAAAGCGTTTCTCTTTTTCGGGAATCGTCAAACAGCTTTCGATTGCATTGTCCATCAGATTCCCAAACAAAACACAGAATTCCACATCCGATACTGGCAGTATCTCTGGGATGCGGAATGTCGCATCCATTGCGATCCCCTTTTCACGCGCCAGAGATAATTTACTGTTGATAATCGCATCCGCCATGGCATTGCCGGACTTCACGGTCTGCGCCACACGTTCAAATGCCTCGCCCATCTGCACAATATAATCCGCCGCCTTGTCCAGATCGCCGCCATCCACATAGACCTTCAAGGCCTGCATATGATTCCGCCAGTCGTGCCGCCAGCCGCGTAGTTCCCTGTAATTGCTCTGCAATTCCTCCATCTGCCGCTCTGCCAGCTGGTTTTGGTACTGTGCCAAGCGTTTTTCCACCATCCTGGGCTCCAGCACAAAAAATAATACTGCAAATACTATCAAAAGCAAAGCAGTCAGAATAATATACCCCAACATCACGCTCTTCCTTCCCTGTAAAATCGGATAAATGCCTGATTCAGCTCTCCATACATTCGTCGGCTGACCGGCACCTCCCTGCCATCCGTCAGGCAAACCTTATCCCGGCTAATGGATCTTACATGAAAAAGGTTTACCAGGATTCCCCGATAGGCCATCACAAACCATCCGCTTTGCAGCTTTTCCTGTGCTTCTTTTAAGGATTCTGAAACCGTGTATGAACTCTCTGCCGTTGTGTAAACGCACTGGTGCGAAAACACCTCCACCGTGGAAATGTCCTTCTGCAAAACCCGAACTGCATCCCCATCTGTCTGCAATATCACAAACGGCTCCTCTGTATCTGAAGTCCGCATAATGCGCTCCAAACATGCTTCCAGTTTTTCCTCAGAGACAGGCTTTAACAGATAATGAATGGCCTGTACGTCATAGCCCTCTGCCATATAATCATCTATTCCCGTCACAAAAAGAATCGGAACAGGATTCTTTCTCGCACGCAGCTTTCTCGCCAGCGTCATGCCATCCTCATCCGGCAGCTGAATGTCCAGAAAAATCGCGTCTATTTTTTGATTTTCCTCATAGAAAAACCAGAACTGCTCCGCACTTTCGTATCTGGCTGTCTCTACCACCAGGTTCCTTTTATACGACCATTTTTTTATTTTATCCTGAAGCCACAATCCTTCCTTCGGATTGTCTTCGCATATTACAAAGTACATATGAAATTACCACCTGCCTGTTCTCTTATTTCTTTCATAACTGTTATCGCACCATATTTCTCCGGATGACGATACCTCTCCCCCATCACCTCATACTCACGATAGTCCCGCAGCAAATCCATATCAATCTCAGCTATATAAATGCCTTCCTCCTCCGGTGCTTCCAGTATGCACATATCCCGTACTCCTGGCTCATCACGAAGCCACGCGACGCCATCAAAAACGTTGGAATGCCCGTTACAGTCCGGCTGACCAATTGGGTAATTGCAGGTAGCAATAGCGATCTTATTCTCATAGGCTCTGGTGCGCAGCGCACAAAGCCGGTTGATTTCCATTGGGCAGGCATTGGGAGCTAACACAACCTCCGCGCCCTTTAACATCAGAATTCGTGCGCTCTCCGGAAATTCTCTGTCAAAGCAAATCATGGAGCCTACCTTCACTATGCCAGCTCCAACATCCAGATTCGCCACATAAAAGTCTTCGCCCGCTGACAGCATCTTCTCATCACCAAAGGCACAGGTGTGTACACCGTCCAAGGGGTTGATTATCCCTTATATTCTTTTTCAATATGAAAACATTCTTCCATATGAAGAAGCTGATTCCCATCATAGTCAAGTCGGATAATATACGGCATCCAGTCAATGATACGCAGGAAATCATCGCAACAAAAACCATTATCATAATAATTTAAAATCGAACTGAGCGCTGTCCCATGTGTACCAATAACGATATTTTTTCCAGCACTTTTCTCCAGAATTTCATTCAGAGCCTCAATATTTCGTTTCTGAACCATAAGGATGGATTCTCCACCCTCTTCGTGGTAGTCAAGATTTTCCCAGCGTTTCCGAAACATTCCCTCGTAATTGCTGCCATCGCCTGCTTCTCTTTCCCTTAGCCGTTCATCTACCATAATATTTTTACGATAATAGTCCGCCGTACTGGCTATTGTATCCAGGCTTCGCCTATATGGGCTGCAATAGAAATCATCAATCTCCTTATCCTTCAAATAAGCAAGAACCGACGAAGTATCCCTATGTCCTTCCTCTGTCAATGGTCTTGTTCTATCATCCTTCCATGAATGTAATGGCTGTGCATGACGCACGAAATATATTCTTGTCATATGTTTCTCACTCCCTTCCGGCGAAGCTGATTGAATTACAGCATGGCTTCACACAAGTTCTTTCCTGTAAACCCGTGATGGCTCGCCTTCCATGTCTTTCATCATCTGATAAAAACTGTATCCATATTTTCATACAGCCCGGTATGATTCGTTGACCGGATAAGACCAGACATTTCGATACATCGGTTCCCAGTCCGGGAATTTTGCTTTATCCAGTAAAAGATCTTGTGTCTCAAGCATAAAAATACTCCCCTTCCTACTTCTCCTGAAAAAGGTTTTGATCATGTCTGTCTTACCAGAACACATCATAACACGAATCCCCGGTTTTACAAGCACAAATACGACGCAAATCCCCGTTTATCCAAGATATACTTGATATGCTTTCCTGTTCAAGCAGAACCGAAAAATGAGTGAATTCTTTCTCTCTGGCTCTCATCCCATAAGGGAACCGCTGCTCTTCATTTTCTCCCGCAGTCCCGGAGCGATTACGAGCACAAATACAATTACCGTAATACTTGCTCCCACTATATCCGAAATGGTTTCCGCATAAAACACATTCTCCAAAGAGCAGAAAACCGGAATCACAAATACGCATACAAGATAAAGAATTTTTCTGAAAAATGAGATCGGAAGGGCAAACCGCAGCTGTCCCATTGCTGTCAGGCCATCGACGATCGCATACTGTACCGCAACCCCAAGCAAGCCCAACGTGTATTTTTGTATGCAGGAAGCGGATAAAACAATCAGCTTCTCTTCTTTTATAAATATCCGGGCAAATACTTCCGGTATCATCTGCGCCGCTACGCAAAGAAGAAGCATATATCCGGCACAAAGGCAGAAAACAGATTTAAAAATCTGCATCACCTTGTCCGGGTGCCCTGCTCCATAATGATAGCTGTATAATGTCCCGCACCCGGTCGTAATCCCCTGCGCCGGATAAAATACCAGCACCATAAAGCTCTGAACAATCGAAGCACATGAAATATACGTGTCTCCCATCGCATCCTGGCCATATTTTCGCAGCGTAAAATTCAGCGCGATCACAAGCAGATTATCAAACAGCATAATAAAAAATGGCAGGCATCCAATAGACAGGATCTGGCGTACAATACCAGGATTCAAATACGTATAGCCTAATCGAAACGGCGGCTTATCAGACAGTAAATATGACACCACATAGAACAATACGCAAACCTGCGCTATGACCGTAGCAACTGCCGCCCCCTGAATTCCCATATGAAAGCCATAGATAAAAACCGGGTCAAGAATCGTATTGACGACTGCGCCGATCATAACCGCAAACATGCCCCGTCTGGCGTTTCCAAATGCAAGAATAAACTGGTTCATCCCGGTTCCGCAAAGTGCAGCGACCGTTCCTGTTATGTAAATTCTGAAATAACTGCCCGCATACGGATACATCGTATCGCTGCAGCCCAAAGCATACAGCAGCGGTTTCATGCCAAGCATCAAAAGGACAGTAACAGCCACTGACAGGCCAAACAGCAATTTTGCCGCATGATTCATCGCAAGGCGGGCGGTTTCATAATCCTTTTTCCCAATTGAAATACTCATAACAGAAGCGCCGCCAATGCCCACAAGGGAAGAAATAGAAGTAACAGCCGTCAATACCGGGGCACAAATGCCTATACCCGCAAGCGCCAGCTCTCCTTCTCCCGCAATATTCCCGACAAAAGCCCTGTCCATAATACTGTACAAAATATTAAAGAACTGAGCAAACATCGCCGGTATCCCCAGTTTAAGTACCAGTCTGGGGATGGGAATTTTATCAAATTCATGCACCATACAATCAGCCTCACTTTTTTGTTTATACGCAGGTTCAGGTAAAGTGTTTCATTGATAAAGCCACACCTGAGCTGCTTAATTTAAAAGTAATTATAGCTGCTTTCCCATTCTTATGGTACAATAAGCTTATCGGAAAATATCAAAATCTTAACAAGGACGGGTTTTTATGGATAAAAGAGAATACCATGAAATAAACAGATATCAGGACAACCTCTTTCCTGTAGAAATTTATCGTGTCAACGAAAACGGTATTTTTCCGTTTGGGCGGGGCATACAGGATTTTCACTGGCATGACGAACTGCAGTTTACGCTTGCCATTCATGGCTCACTGACCCTGCAAGCTGACGCCAGGCAATATACCCTGAATGAAGGAGACGCGGCATTTATTAACAGCGGGATCATCCATGCGGTAACAAAGCTTTCCGCTGGCGGCCAGTATGCCAGCCTGAATTTTCCATATAAGATGCTGTCCTTTTTCTCCGGGAGCCGTATGGAAAAAGAATATGTTCTGCCATATGTCACCGGCGGCTGTCTTCCCGTCGTCATCCTCCGTTCAGAGATGGCCGCACAAAATTCGGTAATTGAAATTTTACGTGAAATAAATACCCTGTGGGAGCACCCTTTATCCGTTCAGGATAAATACCGGATCTCAATCAGAATAACAGCCTTATGGCATACTTTTCTCAGGAACCTGCCGGACGAAAACATCAGTACCTGCTCAATCAGCCTGGTTCACAGACAACGGCTGCAGCTTATGCTGTCATGCATTTACGAACGCTATCCGGAAGATATCGGGCTGGCTGATATTTCTGGTTCCGCAAATATCAGTGCAGGCGAATGCTGCCGCATTTTTCGGGAGCATTTACAGACAACGCCATACCAGTTTTTAACAGAATACCGGATACGCAAGAGTGCGGAAATGCTTTCCGGCTCACTGACGATATCTGAAATAGCTGGGCTTTGCGGATATAATCAGACCAGCAATTATATTGCAAAGTTCAAATCGATTATGGGCTGCACACCGGCACAATATCGTAAACATTACGAGTAAATTACTTCCTCGCGCACAATTTAAACATCCGCACCGGGTTATAAAACTCATCAATCTCCCTGTATACCCGGTCGCTTACCTGAAAGTCTACCGTGACAGTGGAGAAGCCCGCCAGCTTCAACAATTCCACATCCGTCCCCGGCCGCTTCAGGTAGCTGTTCGGAAGCGCAGCCATGATCTGGTCGTGTTTTCGCATCAGTTCTGAAGCAATCCCTTTATGCGCATGGTTTTCCGGAAGCTCCACAGCTGACTCCTCCTCTTCCCCGTAATCCGCGTCAAAGTTCAGCAGAAGCCCGCCTGTTTTCAGCAGCCGGTACCACTCACGGTACGCCAGATCCGGGTGCGGCAGCGTCCAGGTCAGGTTTCTCGTCAGGATCACGTCAAAAGTTTCCTTTTCAAAATCCGGCTTTTCCGCGTCCATGACAAAAAAGGAAGGCGCCGGCACAAGTCCCTGGGACAAGTCTTTCGCCCTCTCAATCATTTCCGGCGTCAGATCGATACCGGTCACATTCTCATATCCTTCCTCCGCCAGCAGAATCGGGAAAAAACCGCTTCCGGTGCCAACATCGAGAATCCTCGTTTCTTTGCGGTCTTTCGGAAGAAAAGGCAGGATCTCTTTTTTCCACCGCCCGGCCTTGCTGCTTTCCAGTTCTCTTTTTCGCTGTGCCGCAAAGTCCTGCGATCTCGCACCCCAATAAGAAACCACGTCTTCTTTTATGCTCTTTGCCTTATCCATCCAAATTCGTCCATCCTTTTTTCATGCACAGAGCAGCGCAGTGAATCTTCCAGCCATCGCTGGGCGCTGCTGCCTGCACTTGTTTCGGTCGATTATAACAGGCATCTGCCCATTTGATAAGCCTCCCCGGGGGTTATTGAAACCATTTTTCCTCATTTCTCCGTAAGACCCCCATTATCCCAAACGAAAACGATAACGTCTCATTTCCGGAATCGTCCCCATTTCTGTCGGCTCCTGTGTCGCCGCTTCGGATTGCTGCCATCTTATCATTTCCCCGGATACGCGGATCCAGAACATCATAAGAAATATCCACAACCAGATTTACCGCCATATAAATCAGCGCAATCCAGAGGACATACCCCTGAATCATCGGATAATCTCTGGCGCTGATAGATGTCACAGCCAGATTGCCCAGCCCCGGATAGGAAAAAATCACTTCCACCACAGCGGTTCCGCCCAACAGGGAGCCCAGGGAAAGCCCAAGCATGGTCACCAGCGGCAGCAGCGCATTTGGAAACACATGTCTCCATAATATCGTGCTTTCTTTGATCCCTCGCGCCCGCGCGCCGATGACATAATCCTGATTCAGTTCTTCCAATACGGCAGTGCGCACCTGCCGGGTATATTTTCCCACCATCGCAAACGCCAGTGTCAAAGCCGGAAGAATGATTTGTTTCCATCCCCCTCCGGAGGATACAACCGGCAGAATCTTCAGCTGAATAGCAAAAAAATACAGCAAAAGCATGCCCACCCAGAAATTCGGCATGGACACGCCCAAAAAAGTAAACAGCCTCACCAGATAATCAATCGCTTTGCCATGGTATACAGCGGAAAGCATTCCAAACGGCACCGCTATCGCCAGCATGATCACCAGGGAGGTAAGCGCCAGCTTCAGCGTCGGCCAGAGCCGCGAGGACAACAGCTGCAGCACCGGCTTATGCATGGAGTAGGATGTACCAAAATCCCCATGCAGACATCCGGTCAGCCAGTTCCAGTACTGAACGAGTAATGGATCGTTCAGCCCCAGCTCTTCCCTGGTCGCCTCCAGCACCGCTTCACTCGGCATGGAGCCGCTGGCAGAATACATCGCGGTGACCGGATCGCCCGGCGACAGATAGGTCAGAATAAATGTAAAGAAACTGATCCCAAACAGAACGATTACCATCTGAAGGAGCCGTTTCCCAAATGCCCTGATTTGCGCGGCAAATCGAGGACGGTACCACGATTTTTCATGGCACGGCTCATTCCTTTGTCTTGCACTCATAGCTTCCTCCTGCGGCAAAATGACATTGGGTCACTCTGCAATAGCTACATCCGCCGTGATCCAGTAGTAATCCGCCGGTGTGCACTCCAGACCGCTTACCGTGTTCTTCGCAGCTATGTAAATGGTCGGGTAGCTGTAGAACGCGCAGCAGGCGTCATCCATCAGGATCTGGGAAATCTCCCGTTCGATTTCCACACGCTCATCGGTATCAAATACATTCTCAAGGGACGTGATCAGCGCATCCACTTCCTCATTCGCATAACCATACGCATTGTAAACCGCATCACTCTTGAAAAACTGCTGGAGGAATACGGCTGCGTCGCCGGAATGGAAGCCGCTGCTGTTAAAAATACAGATATCATAGCTGCCTTCCTGGATGGTTCCCGCCCAGAGATCCTGCACATAATTAATATTCATTTTTATGCCAAGCGTACTCGCTGAATACTGGAGCGCTTCACAGATAATCGGCAGCTCCGCTCTTGTCGTATAGGAGTAAACCTCCAGAATCACCGGCGTACCATCCGCACGCTCAATGATCCCGTCTCCGTCAGTATCCACATATCCTGCCTCCGCGAGAAGCGCAGCTGCGTCTTCGATATCATAAGAATACGGATTTTCCAGATCGTTTACACCAAGCGCTTCAGAAGCAAATGGTGTATTTCCTGCCTGGAACATCCCGTTCAGCTGTACCTCACAGATCGTCTCCATATCCAGGCATTCCAGCAGAGCGATGCGCAGCGATTTGTCGCTAAGAAGCCCGTTCTGATTCATCAGCCCCCAGTCCGTGCGAAGTCCGTTACACATTTCCAGAATATAATTGTCATCCTCCATATAAGCGGCCGCATCCGATGTGCTAAGGCCATAGCAGGCGTCCAGTTCTCCCGCCTGGAAGGAAAGATTCATAACCGATGGATCCTGGAACTGCAGGAATTCAATGGAATCCAGCTGCGGCTCTCCATCCCAGTAGTTCTCATTTTTCACTACGTTCAATGTCATAGAAATCTGGTCATTGCTCTCAATCACATACGGTCCGGTGCAGATTGGGCCTTCATCCGCCAGATTGGTCAGATCCACGGTCGTGTCAAAAATCACAAAAAACGGATCGGCAAGCATACCCGGAAGCGTCGGCGCGGGTTCTGTCGTCGTGATTGTCAGTGTCTGTCCATCCGCCGTCATAGAATCCAGTGAGAAAAAGTCCGCCGCACGCGCGGAATTGTCAAAATCATACTGGATCGACGCCATCGCCAGCTCCGCCGTCAACTTTGTTCCGTTTGAGAAACAAACCTCGTCCTTAATCGTGAAAGTCCACGTCAGGCCATCCTCCGAAACAGTATAGTCGTCCTCGACCAGCCAACCGACCGTGTTCAGAGAAGAATCCAGCTTGGTCAGCGTCTCGCCAACACCCGCGCGCTCAATCATCCAGCCATCATATTCATTACTCGGGTCGAGGGAACTGTATGTCTGGGTCTGTCCGAATACCATATGCCCGGACGCCTGCGACACCAGTGTCGCTCCCGCAGTAAGCACTGTAATCAGCGCACTCGTTATAAGCAGCTTAGTAAACAATCTCTTTTTCATCCTTTGCCTCCTGTAGGGTTTGTACGTTTCATTCATTCTTACTAAACTTCATGCGCTTAGCCGTGCAGATATGGCACGAACCAAACTATTGATACACTTTCATAATAAATGATTATAAACCCCATTTTCTTTGAAGCAAGCCCCACCGGGGGTTATCCGGCTATTCGAATTTGATATAGAGATCTATGTTTTATAGGAATAGAAAAGCCAGCCCGTCTCAGACTGGTTTTTCTATTCCCGCATCCAAAATCATCTTTACATAATCCACAAACGCTGCCACACCTTCCGGAAGCACTTCCCCCCGGCGTTTTATGAAACCAAATATAATCTGATCTTCCTTTAACCCCGTCATCCGGCTCGCAGTCAGCTCCGACGGTTTTTCCTGCGTCAGCCAGGCAGCACTGATATTTGACAAATCACTTTGCTGCAATAGCCTTGTCATGATATATTCGCTGTTCGTTGTCACTACGGTTTCCGCATTCTCCGTGGAATGTCCGCTTGCATCTATAATATCCCAATAATTGTCCGGGGAAAACTCATCCGGGAACCTCTGAACCAGACGCAAAGCAGACAATCCCGCATCCTGTTTTTGTATATTTTCAGAGTTATTCTTTTCCCCTGAAAAAAGCGCCACGTACGTTTCCGCCAGGGGAGTAAACTCCAGATAATTCCGGCTCAGATAATACTCGAAAGCTGCCTTCTGATTTTTGATCACATACACGAATCCTGCGTCATCTTTTCTGTCTTCCACTCTCTGCACGATCTCGCGTGTTCCCGTCGTATAGATCTGATAATGCAAATCTTCCTCCTGATGTTCTGTGTAAAACGTCAGAAAAACATCCGCAAACCAGGAACTCGGATTATTCGACATACGCAGCGTTTCTGTCGTCTGTTTTGCATGGATATCCTGTATTTTGTCCAGATTCTCCAGTATGTCTTTCGCATAGCGGTAAGCAGACTCCCCTTCCCTCGTCAGGGACATCCCCTTCGCATATCGGCTAAACAGCTGTACGCCAAGTGCTTCCTCCATCGTTTTAATCGCCTTGCTTACACTCGGCTGCGACATATGCAATACTTCGGCCGCTTTGGTAACCGAACCGGTCTGTGCGCAAGCCACAAGGCATTCAATCTGTTTTAAATCCACGAATCTTTTAAAATCCATTCTATAAATGATCTCCGGATAACCGTCTCGTTTGTCATCCGAAGCCTCCGTGATCTATCTGTACATTAAGAAGCATCATAGCATGGCAACGGGATACTTCCGTCGAAAATTTCGACAGAAGTATCCATACGCTGTGCAACACTTTTACATCTTTTTGATCCGCTCCAGTGCGGCTACACTATTCTCATAAGTGCCGAACGCAGTCAGCCGGAAATACCCTTCTCCGCTTGGTCCAAAGCCGGATCCCGGTGTGCCGACGACGTTTGCCTTCTCCAGCAGGTAATCAAAGAACTCCCAGGATGTCATCCCATCCGGCGTCTTGAGCCAGATATACGGCGCGTTGACACCACCGGAAACGGTATAGCCCGCCTCCTGAAGGCCTTCTTTGATAACCTTCGCATTATTCATGTAATAAGCCACCTGCTTCGCGAGCTGCACCTTGCCTTCCGGTGAATAGACGGCCTCACCCGCACGCTGCTGAATGTAGGGCGCTCCGTTGTATTTCGTGCCGTGGCGGCGTGCCCAGAGGGAATGCAGCATCACATCACCGCACTTCAAATCCTTCGGGATAACGGTATACCCAAGCCGGGTGCCTGTAAAGCCCGCGTTCTTCGAGAACGATTTCAGTTCAATCGCGCAGGTACGCGCGCCCTCGCACTCGAAAATTGTGTGCGGCACATCCTCCTCTGAAATATAAGCCTCATACGCAGCGTCATAGATAATGACCGCGCCAACCCGGTTCGCGTAATCCACCCACTCCTGCAGCTGCGCCTTTGTAATGGTCGCGCCGGTCGGGTTGTTCGGGAAACACAGATAGATGATGTCCGGGGTCTCCTTCGGAAGTTCCGGAGAGAAATTGTTTGCCTCGGTACACGGCATATAAATCACATCGCTCCACATCTCCGTTTTCGGATCATAGGTGCCGGTGCGGCCAGCCATTACGTTCGTATCGACATAAACCGGATAAACCGGGTCGCAGACAGCGATTTTATTGTCTACGCTGAAAATCTCCTGAATATTGCCGGAGTCGCACTTCGCTCCGTCGGAGACAAAAATCTCATCCGCCGCAATATCACAGCCGCGGTCCGCGTAATCATTTTTCGCGATCGCCGTACGCAGGAACTCATAGCCGAGATCCGGCGCGTAGCCATGGAAGGTCTCCGCCTTCCCCATCTCATCCACCGCGCCGTGCAGCGCGTCAATGATGGCCGGGGCAAGCGGCTGCGTCACATCGCCGATGCCGAGGCGAATCACCGTTTTATCCGGGTTCGCCGCCTGGAAGGCGCTGACTTTCTTCGCAATTGTCGAGAAAAGATAGCTGCCGGGAAGTTTTAAGTAGTTGTCATTGATCTTGAACATAGTAGCCTCCTAAGTTTTATGCGTTTTATATTTTTTAGAGAATTATTTCTCCCTCAAATACCGTTGTCGCCGGTCCGGTCATATAGACCGTATTCTGCTCCCGATCCCACGTAATCCGCAGATCTCCTCCGCGAAGCTTCACAGTCACCTCATTGTCCGTCCATTGATTTAAAATACAGGCCACCGCCACCGCGCAGGCGCCTGTGCCACAGGCCAGGGTCTCGCCGGAGCCGCGCTCCCAGACGCGCATCTGTACTGTATGACGGTCAATCACCTTTATAAATTCTGTATTCACCCGATCCGGAAAAGCCGGATGCGTCTCAAAAAGCGGTCCGATCTTCTCAATTTCCAAGCCATCCACATCCTCAATCGGGACGATACAGTGCGGGTTTCCCATGGATACACAGGTGACGGCGTATATTTTAGAATCAACCAGCATTTCTCTGCTGATAATCGGCCTGGCAGCCATCCGTGTATCGTCTTCTGATGAAATAACAGAAAGCGGATGGAAAACCGAACTGTCCACCGGAATCTGCACAGGCTCCAGAATCGGAGCCCCCATATCCACACGAACCTGGCTGACCTTCCCCCGCGCATTCGCGCAATCCGGATCCTGCCTGGGCTGCTCTATCGTCAAATCCAGATATTTGATCCCACTGGCAGTCTCCACGCTGATCTGCGTCTTTTCAGTCAGGCCATAATCATAAACATACTTTGCCACGCAGCGGATGCCATTGCCGCACATCGCGCCCAGAGAGCCATCCGCATTATACATCTCCATCTGAAAATCCGCCCTGTCAGACGGCTTAATCAGAATCAGGCCGTCTGAGCCGATCCCAAAATGACGGTCACTGACCCGGATCGCCACTTCCGAGGGATGCTCGACGGTTTCCTGAAAGCAATTGACATACACGTAATCATTTCCAATGCCATGCATTTTCGTGAATCTCATTTCGATCCTCCTGCCCTTGCCTGCAGCTTCTTCAAATAAATCCGCAGCCGCTAAGCTGCCTTTGCATAATCCATAATAAAAATCTTACTTGCAATCTTTTCCAGGCTTTCCAAAATGTCATCAATCTTTTCCAATACAGAAGCTGAAAACAATTCCTCTCCACATTGTTTGCATTTCAGACAAGGAACATTTTCAATAATCACATAACAACTACTCATCTGTGCAAAATATGTGGTAATTGCATTTTCCATTTCCCCATCCTTACAAATCAGACATTTCATCTAAGTCACTCCTTCCTGATTTTTAAATCAGCATCCCATCTTTCCGGATCCGGAAAATAAGCAGTTATAATTCTGCTTCCTGTTCCTTCATCACTCATAACAACATGAATCATACCCTGTCCTTCCGTTTCACCACATATAAGGCAGCTTGGAAACGGAAAATCATCCGGATATTGCTCTATTATTATGCCTGTCATCACAGCTTTTCTTATATCTCTTGTCCTTATTCCTCTCTGACGACAGCGCTCTGAAGCATGTTGTGTCGCAAACACTTTATCCTGCTGATAATATGTCTGTAATTTTTCAATAGAAATCAATTCTCCCATCCTCCCCGCACTCATCATTCATTGCCAGAGCATTTTCTCCTACCGCATCAGAGCAAACAGCATCTGCGCAGTCTCTACCATATTAGTGCCGCTGTCCATGCTCGTCTTTTGCAGGTAATGATGCGCCTCCTCCTCTGTCATGCCATTGCGTTCCATCAGAAGGGATTTCGCCTCCTCGATCAGCTTTTTCTCCTCCTCGCTGCGCTGCGGCGCCATCGTACGCTTCCGGCATCTGCGCCGCTCCATCTGAGCGATCACAGTCTCCAGAGAATCCAGCAGGTCATTGACGTGAAATGGCATGGTCACGCAGAGAACCCCATCGGTGACTCCTTCACTGGCTGCCCGCGCAGACGCGACAAGGAGCATTCCAAAGGAAGACGGCATATCCTCAAAAAGCTCAGAATAAACCATATCCGCAAACTTGTAGCCGCAGACGATGACGCCGGAGCCGAGACGATCCGCTGCCGAGAGTGCCTGCGCGCCGCTCGTACAGACCGCACGTACGCCATATCCGCTGCGGATCAGCAGATTCCGGACACTTTTCGCGTCTTCCGGTTTGGGAAATACTACCACTATATTTACATTCGTCATGTGTATCCTCCTGCCATGGTAATAGGATTGACAGAGGCATCAGACTCTCGCAAGATAGCGCTTCAGCTCCCACTCACTCACACTTGCCTGGTATTCTTCCCACTCTTCTTTTTTCGCCTTCGTATAACGCTTTGTCACGTGCTCCCCGAGGACACTGCAGATGAATGCGTCCGTCTCCAGCGCTTCCACCGCTTCCAGCAGAGTAACCGGCAGGCGTTCCACTCCTCTTGCTCTCAGATCATCCGCAGTCAGTGCATGGAGATTCTCATCTATGCTCTCCGGCGGGGTAATCTGATTGCGGATACCATCCAGCCCGGCCGCCATGCAGACCGCAAGCGCCAGATAAGGATTGCTCGCGCCGTCCGGACTTCTCAGTTCAATGCGTTTCGTGCCATTCCCCATGATCGGAATGCGGATCAGCGGGATCCGGTTCTTCGCGGACCAGGCCACATGAACCGGCGCCTCAAACCCCGGCACCAGCCGCTTATAGGAATTCACAATCGGATTCGTCACCGCAGTCACCGCGCGGATATGCTTCAGCAGGCCGCCGATGAACCAGCGCCCTTCCTGACTCAGGTGAATTGGATCCGTCTCGTCATAAAAAACATTTCTCCCCTCATGTGTCAGAGACATATTGATATGCATCCCGGAACCATTCACCCCCGCAATCGGCTTCGGCATAAAGGACGCGTGCAGACCATGCCGCTTGGCAACCGTCTTCACCGCAAGGCGGAAGGTCATAATGCCGTCCGCAGAGCGCAGCGCCTCATCATAGCGCAGATCAATCTCATGCTGCGCCGGAGCGGCCTCATGATGGGAGGATTCCACCACATATCCCATCTCCTCCATGGTCAGAATCATATCTCTCCTGGCATTCTCCCCCAGGTCAATCGGCGCGATATCAAAATAACCTGCCTGCTCATGCGTCACCGTCGTCGGCCGTCCCTCATCATCCGTATGGAACAGGAAAAACTCACACTCCGGTCCCACCTCCAGGGTATAACCCATCTGCGCCGCTTCGGCAATCACCTTCTTCAGAATATACCGCGGGTCTCCGCCAAAGGGCGTCCCGTCCGCGTAGCAGATATCGCAGAGGAAGCGCGCCACCTTGCCATTCTGCGGCCTCCACGGAAAAATCAGGAATGTATCCAAATCCGGGTGCAGGCACAGATCCGACCGCTCAATCCGCGTAAATCCCTCAATGGAAGCACCGTCAAAAGTTACTTTATTCGCCAGCACACGGTCGAGCTGATTTACCGTCACCGCAACATTCTTCAATGTGCCGAACATATCCGTAAACTGCAGCCGGATAAACTGCACATCCTCTTCCTCCACAATTCTGTATATGTCTTCTCTGGTATATTTACTCATATCTGAATTCTCCTCTTTACAAGCGTAACTGTTGAGAACAGCAAGCCGCAGGTCTACGCTTCGCTTAGCGCCACCTGCTACACATAACGCGTCATATATCTGTGGCTGTTCTGAACCGTTATAACAAAGAAAGACGCCCCACCAAAAGGAAGAACGCCTTTGTCCAACCATACTGAGATGATAGCAGTATGAATTTTTTTTGTCAATTGTTTTCTCTCGCTTCCCGGTTCCTTTCCGCGTTATGCGCAAAGACCGAGCTCCTCGTTTGTGACGAGGAGCTCATCCATGTGTACCCGCAGCGCCCTGCTTAAGATCAGCAGGTTGTCCAGACTGGGCACGGACTTCCCGGACATCCACTTATAAATAGCCTGCGGATTTTCAAAACCCATCAGGTGCTGAATGTCGTGGACACTGTATCCGTTTTGACGGATCAATGAGCGAATGCGATTCCCGGTTTCCGGTTGCTGAATTGAAATATACATTGTTTCCATCTTACGCTCTCCTTTTCCTTCTGCCATGAGTTTCCCATCGCCGCCTTCCAATCCCGGCGAGCGGGCGCCTGTCTTTGTACACTTTGTATCCTCACCCTGGCCACACAGCAGATGCGCGGTCAGGATGAGAAGTCCGGCACTATCGGAGCATCAGGCAGGGGTGGTTCGGAAAAAGCTCCACCTTTCTCAGCTCCACGCCTTTTTCACTGATCGACCCGGTTACCCGCGCCCACTCACCCGGAAGCTCCATAAGAACCGCCGGAATCAGGTAGCAAAACGGGATGACAGCCTTGCTTCCTTTGCCGAGCCGAAGCCGCCGACTCTCGCAGGTACATTCGCGGCGGAGCTTCCCACACTGGGTGAAAAAGCGTCTGGCCGCGTAGAATACCGTGCTCTCGTCATAGCTGCAGGGGACATAGGAAACAAAGCTTACTTCAGACGCAGCAGAAATTTCACATGAGATAGAACCATTTGTCATTTTCATAAACATTTACTCCTTTTGATTATTATGGAATTCAATCAAAGGGACGAAAAAACACCTTGATTTTCTTAAGAAACAAGGTGTCGGCAATCATTTCGTTATGACACACTTCGCCCCTTGATCTTCATCCATCCTCCAAAATCGAAAAAGCTTACATGTGTTTTTGAGTAAATGTTTATTCGCTCATGTGCCTAGTATAACATAATGGTCAGAAAAGTCAACACCAAAATTGATATAAACCTGGATTTTTGCAGCTAATCAATAAACCGATCAGGAGGAATCTCAGAAATGTTCTCTGATAACTTTATAGATTTCCCGAATCAGTTTTTTTGCTTCCGGGATATCCGCCTGCAGGGTACTCAGGTCACTGTAGGTTAGCACATTATCTGACAGGCTGATGAGAGTGCGGGTAATGTCTTTTGGATCAACCATGATATCAAATGGCAACGGATTTTGTTTGTATCGGATAGATACCAGAATGGCCTCGTAGTCCAGTTTGCGTTCGTCTCGTAATTTATAAAAATCCGTATCGTGGTAGAAAATCCGAACCCGATACCGTTCATTTTCTAACCGCAGTGTATAATATTGATTGGGACCGCCGCCATGTTCTGTAATGTCAAACATAATTCTTAATCCTTTTCAATAATCCCGCTCTTTTGTCGCCCGGTTCATTTGCTGCAACCGTCTCTGAATACTTCAGAGATACAATGGTTATCTCGCGTTAATTCCGGATATGAACGCCAGGTAGCAGGCAAAGTCACCGATCATTTTGCGCCTGTATGGATCCTTTTCATTTCCGAGCGTGTCCCGCCACGCCGCGGGTTTCCCCATCAATCGCAACAGACGTGACATGAGGTTTAAATGTGTGATCACAGAATCGTGAGCAGATGTCCTGCCCATATCTTTTTCCAGCTTTTCTTTTGCGTCCATCATGGGCCATACAGCACGGATACCGGCATACCTGGCGGCTGCTTTTAACAGGTCTGCGTAATATTCGAGTACCTCCGGATCCGTGCCAATCTCGTCAGTCATCTGCTGGTGGATGACAGTCATCTGATCGAATGTCAACGCCTGTGGTTCAGATAAATAGGCTTCATATGTGCTTACAGCAGTCATGTCTTTCGCGTCCTTCCTATCATTTTGTAACAATATAGAACAGCACTGAAACGAAAAAACAGGTGCTACGTGCCAATGGCACGCGTTTAACATCGACCGGAGCGTAGCGGTGATGTGCAGTTTTACCTTCCTGAGTCTGAATTATACAGGAGGTCTACGGTCTGCTGTTCTAAATAGTTTTTCATTTTCTTATTCTCAGTTGGCTGTATTTTACAATAGCCGTATTTATTTTTCAAGACAGTATATAATGAAATTAACAGTGGTGCATGGAGCAGTTGGAAAAGAATCACAATCATTTAAATCAGACAGATTCCCATTATTTCAAGCCGTTCCATTGTGGGACGGCCTTATATATTCAGCACTGTTATAGAGCATTACCTCCTGCTTCAGATCCCTGTTAACAATCTGCGAGAACCAGTCTCGCAGGTTTAAATTTATATGACATTCTCTATTTTTCCCAGACTCGCTACATAAGGCACAATCGCCAGATACCAGATCAGCCTGTTTTTCTCACAGACGGCAGCAGAAAAAAGAGCATCGGCCGTCTGTGTGTTCTCTTCGCAGTTTTCGTCATCATCCCAGTCAGCCAAATCAAAAATGTCGAACGTGTCATCCATATCCTTATCCGCACAGCTATCGTAATCATCATCGTCATCGCTGTCATCGCCGTCATGGCTGCAGGTAGCCCTGAGGGCCCCGCAATAGGCCATATCCGCCACAAAATTTTTCAAATTTTTTTGTTCTCCCAGTGCACGTTCCACACAGGGCAGCACAGTTTCCTTATAAAACTCATCCAGTGAGCGGTTCCCGGCCAGCACCGAAGCTCCCTGGTACAGCTGATTTGTCGGCAGATGCAATACCGGAAACCCGTCCGTCTTCCCCGCTGGTATACTTCCAAGCCGTTCATTAAGCGGCTTCGCGGAAATACTTTTTTCCCTAACCACATCATGCATGCTTTTCCGATACTGCTCATCAATTCTTCTGTAAAGTACCGCAAACAGATCAATGTAATTGGTTGACATGGTATATAACAGTTTGTTTCCCGTCTTCTGAAGCTTTCTATCATCGGAGCACAGGCAGAAAGCAATCAGTTCCGCCGCGTCCAGATAAGTGCGGGGTTCCTCCATACCAAAACCGAGGGGAATATTCCGAACCGCTTCCATAAACGTAAGGTACTCCGTCGGGTCGAGAAAAAAGTCTTTCAGACCCAGAGACGCGGAACTCTGTATCGCGTATGTCAGAGCCGACTCATCTGCCGCAATCCCCTGATTGATCCTGCGTATCCGCTCCGAGAGCACAATCTGTCTTCCTTTCATATTCCATATCCTTTCCAGACACGTAAAGACTACGCCAACAGTTCCTGTTGCTCAGCAAGGCTTCCGTTTACTCTTCAAACTGCCGGATCACCCGGTCAGCCAGACCGTACTCCACTGCCTCTTCGGCGTAAAAATACGTATCCCGGCAGGTCTTTTCATAGATTTCTTCCAGCGTCCGGTGTGTGTGCTCCGCCAGAATCCGGCACAGAATTTCCCGTGTCCGCATCAGATCATCGCTGACTCCCCGGATGTGCAGCGCGCTGCCGCTCAGGCCGCCGCCAATCAGAGGGTCATGAATCATCACTCTGGCATGCGGCAGAATCTCACGCCGATCGCCCGCAGCAAACAGAACAGCGCCCATGCTTGCGGCGGTGCCGACACACACCGTCCGGATGGGGGAACGGATGGCCTTCATGACATCGTACAAAGCCAGGCCGCTGGCGACCTCGCCGCCCGGACTGTTGATGTACATGGTGATCTCCTGATCCGGCTCCTGCCGGAACAGGTAGAGCAGCTGAGAGATCAGCGAATCCACGCTCTCTGCATTGATTTCTCCCACACACTCAATCTCACGGCGCGACAGCATCTCATCGCGGATGTCAAATGAAGTGATACCGTTGCTGGTTTCTCTTAAAATACGCGGTTGCATGTACATCATGACACTCTCCTTTTTCTTGAAAGCGGGGCAACTCCTGTTTCCAAAAGGATTCCCCGGCAGCGGGCAGGTGACACTGGTTTCCTTTTATGCGCAATATTTTTCCTTTTCCGCATGCGGCGGGGTTTGCACCGACTTTGTTCTATCGATTCTCCGCTGCTTCTGCGCTTCCGGAAGCTCCCCATACCTTCTGTGTTCCCGGATATCATACTTCTCGACCTGTCTGGCTTTGCTGCCCCTGGTAAAAAGCCATGCCTGGTCCAACGGCATGCTCAGGATGGTATTCATGGTTTTATCAACTTTGACAGACATGTATTCGGCTGTCTTAATATCCTGCCCGCCCAGATACAGACAATTGTCACAGTTGTTGATAATGGTCTGCGCCTTCCCCGGACCGTAAATTGCATCCAGCTGGGAAATGCTCTGTAAAATGATGCTTACAGAAATATTTCTGGAACGGATCACCGATATCAGATTGTCAAAGTCCTTAATCACACAGTTCGCGGCAAAATCATCCAGGATGAACCGTACCGGAACCGGCAGTGCGCAGTCTTCGCACACATTGTCCGCATACTCGCACAGCGCCTGAAAGGCCTGTGTGTAAAACAGACTGATCAGCCGATCCTGGGAGCGATCCATATCGCTGACGGAAAGAAACACCGCCGTCTTTTCCTGTCCGATTTTCTCAAAAACCAGCCGGTCCGGATGGTTATACACTTGAATCAGCGCCCGCGTCGCCAGGCCATTCAGGTTCTCTGCCAGAATTCCCAGCACAGAGGCCTGCATTTTTTCAGCAGCCTCATTCGCCGTGATCTGCCGGTACATTTTTGCGGTGTAACCATCGGGATCCAGCAGCAGGACCTCGCGCATGAGGTCAGCAAACACATTGCTCTTTATCAGCTCGCTGAGACGGACGACGTATTCCAGCGTGTGCTCTTCGGGAGGCAGGCACTGCATGACGTAAGCCACCAGACACGCCAGATAGTTGGTAGCAGCGTTCTGCCAGTATGGGTCGCTCTGACCAATGGAAGAGGGTGTGATCGCTGTGCACACCTTCATAATACTCTCTTCCGAGTAACATCCCCTTTCTTCATCATAAGAAATGTAATCCAGCGGGTTATAGCCGCAGTTGGACTTCATATTCTTAAAATCAATGAGCAGCGTCCGATAGCCTTGATTTCTCAGAAGCGGGGACATCTCCCGATAGAGGCTGCCCTTCGTGTCCGTAATAACCAGGGATTCATTCGCCTGCATGATATTGGGTTTCACATACCCACGCGTTTTCCCCGCCCCGCTCGGCCCAATGATCAGATCATTGTTGTTGATCCCCGAAACCCAGGTGTCGTTGCTTGCTGTCACACCCTTCGCCAGAATACGCCGGTTCCCACTTTCATCCGCAATTTCACTCATTCGCTTGTCTCTCATAAATTCTCCTTTGCTGTCTGTGTGTCTCCGCTGGCTGATCTTCTCCTTTCCTGCGAACTGCTTCCACTATGTTTTCACCCCTCGCCGGGTGGCATCCCACACTTCGTGCGGGATAAGCCCTGACCACGCACTTGCTGCGTGGTGGGGTTGTGATCAGTCATGCAAACTGTGCCACTTTCGTAATCAGCAGGCCGCATCGCTTTCATGGTCATAGTATACAGCAAAAATCGAGAATTTGCATTTAACTGTGGGTTTAATTAAAATTCTATCGTTCCGTCATTTTTTTCTGTGCTTCCTCCACACCCTGAACAGCAGACCTTCTATACCACTCTCTGGCCTTTCCATAATCCCGCTCGACTCCTGTTCCGTTTTCATAGCATACCCCTAATTGGTATTGCGCATATCGATTCCCCTGCTCCGCAGATAATCGGTACCACTTTACTGCCTTCGCGTAATCACGCCTGACACCTTTTCCCTTCGAATAAAAGCCTCCAAGTTGATATTGAGCCGTCAGCGAGCCCTGTAAAGCTGCCTTATGATACCATTTTGCCGCTTCTGCATAATCCTGCTCTGAATTTCTATTGTTTTCACTGTAAATATCACCCAATGCAAGCTGAGCCTCTATATATCCCTGCTCAGCAGATTCCTGAAACAATTTTAAGGCCTTTTCAACCCCGTTTCTCGCGTCATGGCCAGATTTCTCATCCCCTTTACAAAGCATATACATCCTATCCGCTATATAAAATTGTGCAGGAGCATATCCTTGCTCTGCTGCCCTCTCGCACCAGAATGAAGCTTTCTCAAGATCTTCGTCCACTCCCTGCCCCATTTCATAGCACATACCCAGCCTGTATTGGGCGATCCGGTGTCCCTGCTCTGCCGCTTTTCTATACCATGCTGCTGCTTCTGTATCATTCTGTTCTACTCCAACACCATAATAGTAATTCTCACCCTCTTCATACCACTTCTCGGCTTCATTTGTTGTTGTTCGCCGCTCCGAAGCATCCTGTGTAATGCCAGCCGCATTATTTTGAAGATTTGCCGTGCCGGCATCACTCTCCGGTTCCGCGTCGGCCATCGAAAGCATTCCGTCCTTTTTCGCAAGCTTTTTTTTCAAATCATCTACCGATATCTTTTCCATTTCTCCTCTGGCCACACTTACCGGTTTGCATTGCCACACGCGTTCATCCCCGATGATGTAAACACGGTATTTTGCCCTTGTAACAGCAACATTGACGATATTCTTATTTACCCAGTTTGCAGCCGGAATAGAATTCATATCACAGCCGAGAAGGAAAATCACTTCATCCGTTCCCTGTCCCTGAAATGTATGCACGGTTCCAATGCTTTTTCCATCCAGCCATTTCTTTACATTCTCATTTTCCTGATATAATTTTGATTTCCTGATCTTTTCCTTCATACCTTCTTTCACCGAAGTGAATGGAGTAATGATAAACAGCTTGGGAATCTCTTCCTGAATCGCAAACTTCTTTTCGAGAAGAGACAACACAACGTCTCCCTGAGCCTCAACAAAATGATTCTTTTTATTCGTTGAAGCTGCTGATTCCTTTCCCCCATCAACATCAATCCAATAAGAGTTATCCAGAATAAAGGATTTACATTTTTCCTCTCCTGGTGGGAGCGTCTGTTGTTTCATGGTGCCATCATAAGAAAGCTTATTCGAAATGTCATACATAGGAGAAATACATCTCCTGTGAACCACCAAAGGACAGCCCACCCATTCCTGTTCTTCTCCTTCCCCCAGACAGGTACCGTAGGGATTGATATAATCCGCAAATCCCTGCACGGATACTCGCTTATCTGCATAGCTTCTGAGCATACCTCTCGCCAGAAAGCTTTTCATCAGGTCGGCATCGTCCGTCACTACCGGCTCAATCTGTTTCGGATCACCGACAATAATCGCTTTTCTGCACCGGAACAGAGCGCCAACAGCCATTTCCGGCGGCGCCTGCCCTGCTTCATCTACGATCAGTGTACCGAATACACCGCTTTGGGTAACCTCTTTAAAAAAGGTTTGCACGGACGCAAACGTAGTCGAAATCACCGGAGTCAATAAAAACAGACTCTGCAGAAGCACCGGCATGGCCTTCTTCTTATCCTCGCTGTCCATTTGTACATCCGATTGCTCACTCATATTCCAGGCAATGAGAAGATTTTTCACATTCTGCCATACACGAACGGATGATACAACAAAGCTCTTATTCAATTTCAGCGCATACGCAAACAGTTTTTCGCGTTCTCTGTTGTACTCTTCCGTAAACCAGGGATTCACAATCTGCGCGGAGGTTGCTTCTTCATTCTCTGCCGAGCTGTATTTTCTGATAAAATGATCATCTATAACGCCATAATCCTTTTCCCTATCAGTCCGCGCATTGGAAGATACCCTTTTTTCTGTTTCACAATTCTTCTCCAGTTTTTTTCCTAATTCCTCCACTTTTGCATATTGTTTCCGAAACCGGGCTTTCTCTTCTTTATATTCTTTTTTATTCTGAGCTCTCTGCTCTTTGCCTCTATATTGAAGATCAAATGGCTGAAGAACACGGTACAGTAGTTTCTGATTTTTTCGCGCCTCCCAAGAGGTGCGGAAACCAGTCCCCATGTATTTTCATCTTCAAACAGAGCTTTTGCGTATCTTGTAAAGTAAAGTTCTTTTTCCTGTTTTGATTTCTCAAAACCGGGAATCTCTTCCATCCCCATTTTCTCCGGATCAAACAGATTGTAAACTTCACAAAGTCCATCTTTGATATCCTGTCTGTCTTTTTTCTCATCCGGTTTCAGAGAATCCAGCAGATCGGAAGATTTAGGCAAATCCGCTGTGATATTTTCTACCGCTGCATTATTGCAGGACGTGACTACAATGCCATAGTCATTGATTTTATCATTCTTTAATTTATAATAGTGCTGCGCGTATTTATTATAGGCGTGATTGGCTTCTTTTCCGGCAGAAAAGGAAAGTTCGGCAAATGCGCTGTCCGAATCGTCATATTCGGATAACAGCCAGGCTCTCTCAACAATATTGTTCGCAATGATTTCTTTCAGCAATGTGGTTTTCCCCGTTCCAGGAGGGCCGTTTACGGAAAAGATCGGTACACCGTCATTCTCATCTTTGCAAATCGCCAGATTCACAGCAACCTGCTGCATGAGTGCCGGCATAAACCGGGATGGCCATTTGGCGATTGGAGCATTCTTTACATTCAGAACCTTTTCAAAAAAAGCTTTCATTTCTTGCGGATTTTCTTTCGGAGAAATTGTCTGCCGCGGATGTAAAATCTCCTTTTTCTCCTTGTAAGAAGCAGAAAGCACATACTCAATCACTCTTTTTTCATACTCGCTTCCATCTCCAAACTGCCCGGAAACCAGCACATTTCCAAACAGTTCCAGATCATCCGCAATATAGCTGTTAAGAAGCGTAGAATAATCATAGGGACTGCTTTTTTCCTGATCCTTCTCTGATGGAAATCTTCTGTAACTCCAGGCACCGATTCTTGTCTTTCCGTTCCTTTTTGCTTTTTCGTAAGTGAACTGTGGTTTCACATAATCATCCACTACATTTTGAAACAATTGTTCTATGAACTGCGAAATATGGCAGCCTTCCGCATCTTTGTGCTTCTGAATCTCAATATCCAGTTTTTTTCTGGTTTGTGTATATTCTTCCATCTGCAAAGAAAACTCACGCGTTTGAAATGCTCCATTCTTTTTCCAGACACTGACAGCCCACAATAAAGGAGAAATTTGAATACTTTCCTTCACATAATTACCTTTCAGATCCGTCTTGAACGAGAAAGCCGCAAAAAAAGTATTATCCGAAGCAGAATACTCTGGGTTCAAAGAAATTTCTTTATTATATTTAGCCAGATAATCAACGAAATCATTCCTTTTAATTCCACCGAAGCAATAATGAATTTCCGCGTCTTTCGGGTCAGCCTTTTCCCCGGAAAATCCCTTAAACTCTTCGTCATCCTTCTCAATCAGACTGCCTATATCCGTGAGAGACTGCAGGCTATAAATATTATGGATATGCGTAATCACCGTTTTCTTTTTCTTCCCGTTATACTTATTTCCTCCATCCCTTCCAAAGGTAAAATCTTTTTGGTTCAGAAACTCGATTAATTTCCAATAATTGATTACCTTAAGTGCTTCTCCATTTTTGGAACTCATGTCTTCTCCTTTCCAATAATCGCTTCCCACAGTATTTTTTCCCGTTTCCGCATAATCCTCTTATATTCTTTGAAATCAGCCCGGAATCCGGATGGGCAATTGGTCGGCAAACCCGCAACAAAAAACTCTGCTCCCTCGAAATGGCTTATCCGGTAAGAAACTGGCTTATAATCGTTCTTTGCTGACAGCTTCACTGGACAGATAATTCCGCCAACCGGGCATCCAAGCGCAAACATGTAAGCCAGAACTTCGAAAATATCACCCCGAATACTCTTTTCTCCCCTCCAAACATCCTTTTCAAAAGAATCCTTTCCGTCAGCCTCTACAATTTTCGCCCACGATATTTTGTTCTTTGCGTCCAGAACCATGGAATAACGATTTCTCGTTCTAAAGCAAAAATCAGGACGTATTGCCCTTCTCCCCTTATCTTTTCCAAAAGGCAGTAAAATGTCTTCTTCCCATTGGTAAAGTAACTGAAATCCGCTGTTATTTTTGTTTTTTTCTCCAAAAATACTTTTCAAGTACAGTTCCCACAAATCATTCATATCAAACAAGACTCCCGCCATCCGTTCATTAGCGCCTTTGGAATTCATAAAGTGCTGAATCATACAAGCTGTCTTTATCACTTTATCCCATCCCCTGATTTGACTTTCTGTATGGGCACGGTTCCTATTCAGAAAAGTACCTACATCCGGCAAATGAGATGTTTTCCAATACTCATTCATGCGGCTAATATAATCCTTTAAATTATCATGTGAATTAACCATGCAATCGATCCACGAGGAATCCCATTCTGAATTATCTCTTGCATGAAGTCTCCTGTATGTAAGCAGAATAAGCTGATTCGTCTCATTTCCCAGATCATCATCCCGAATCGCATCCGCACAATAGTATTTATCTATCTGCATCAGAAATGCAATCTCCATCAAGCGCTTCAGGGCCGATGCCAGATCTTCTTCACGAAACAATCTTTTATTGAAAGAATATCCACACGCTCCCAATACTTTAGATAAAATATATTCCGTAAAAAAACCTTCTCTTTCATCAAAACGGCTTCGAAGGCTCAGATAATACTCTTCCTTCTCATCCTTGTAGTATAAAATTCCCACATACTGATTCATGTGTTCCGAATACGGTTTACTTTCTTCCCCAGACTGCTCTTTCGAATCTCTATCCTCATGTGTCTGCCGCACTGCTGAATCATCAAACAGGTAATAATCCGATAAAATGTTCTTTCCCATATCGACCACACAGACTTTTGCATCCGCAGCTTCATTCGCCGAAGCCTGAAGCTCTATTAAAATCCTTTTTAGTTCAGATACTGTCTCTCTCTTTTTTTCAGCCGTTTCTTCCATTTCTGTTTTTTTATACCTGGTATAATTCTGGATTGGAGAGTAATCATTTAAAATAAGTGCAATACTCATATTGCATCCTCCATATTCATCATTTTCTTGTTTCCTCTGAGCCTGTCGTGATTGGCCACCAGTTCAGAGAATGTGCCCATAGATATGCCATGCTCCCCTTCATACCCGGAACCCCACCGTTCTCCCCCCTTCTCTGATTTCATAATCGGTTCCAAGTGCGATGTCTTCCGCCGTGATGACCCGCAGGGCATGTGACTCTGGCGCGTTCATATAATTTTGCGCGTGCCTCTGGTAGGTTTCGTCCGCCGCATTCCTGATCGTCCTGGCGTTGCCAAACTGCGGTGAATCCTTCACCCGTTCCACGCATTCTCTCAGCCGGTCCAGCGCTTCTGGCTCTACTGTGAAATCCATTTCCCGGAACGCACGGATAAACAGCTCACAGAGTTCATCCACAGAAAAATCAGCAAAATGAACCGTGTGAATAAATCTGGAAGCGAGTCCCTGGTTCTGACTCAGGAACCGCTTCATTTCCGCCTCATATCCGGCTAAAATAATGACCAGGTCTTCTCTGCGGTTCTCCAGAACGTCCAGCAGCACTGCGGAACAATCCGCGAAAATCGAGGGATTTTCTGCGAGAAGATAGGCTTCATCAATGAACAGCACGCCTCCCATCGCCTTGCTGCAGAAGTCTCTGAGTTTTTTCGCACTTTCTCCCTGGTACGAAGAAAACAATTCATGGGATGTGATGCATACCGTTTTGGGCGATCTGGTCAGTTCCAGACTGTATAACATCCGCGAATATAGCCTGGCCACCGTAGTTTTTCCGGTTCCGGCGTTTCCAAGAAAGAGAAGATGATTCCCTCCGATGCTTTCCCGTCCGATCAGCCGGTTCATCCGCGCGGTTGCGATGAAGCGCTCAATCTGGTCTTTTGCCTCTTTGAGGCCCACCATGCCCCGCAATTCGCCAAGAAGCTCCTCGAAGCTCTTTTCTTCCTCCCCGATCCTCACATCTTCCGGAAGAATCCGCCCGTCTTCCCGGCCGGATTCTCTGTAGTTTTTTTCAATCTCTCCAAACACATTCCGGGCGCCCCTCGCGTTCCCAAAGTCCGGCTCAACCATCTGTGCCCGAAATTTTTTATGCAGCTTTTCTTCTGCCGCCGGATCCAGCGTATAGCCGTTTTTGTCGCAGAGCTGTCTGAAAATGAGCACCAGCTCCTCTTCCGTAAAGTCGTCGAATGGGATGACCTTGTAAATGCGCGAACGCAGGCCTTCATTGCTTTTCATCAGGTTTTCCATCTTATCCGGATATCCGGCAAAGATCACGATCAGCTTCTCCCGGTTATCTTCCATTTCCTGGATCAGCGTGCCGATGCATTCTTCACGAAATTCGGATGCCTTTGAACCGCCTGCTTTCGGGTCCAGCAGATAGGCCTCATCGATAAACAGCATCCCGTCATATGCCCTGCGGCACCATTCCCGGGTCTGCGGAGCCGTGTGTCCGACGTATTTGCCGATCAGCTGCTCTGACGATACTTTCACGACCTTATTCGTTTTCATAATTCCCAGGGAATACAGCAAATCCGCGGCCAGCCGCGCGGTCACCGTTTTTCCGGTTCCGGCATTTCCCGAAAACACCATGTGCAGGCCCTGAAAGCCGCGGCGCACGTTCTGGTTTCCGTACAGGAGGGCGATGTCCCGAAAAGCTTCCTTTACTCTGCTCATCCCTACCATCTGATCCAGCCGGGCAAACGCCTCCTCGATGCTGACCGGTTTTTTATAATAGGGAACACACGAGACGTCCAGGACAGCAGATTCCCCTTTTTTTCTGTAATATCTGTTCAGAATCCGTTCCACCAGATCCGCGACGAATTCATAACCGTTCAGATCCGCTTTTCTATATACGACATGGATGTATTCCCGAATGTCATCCAGGAAATCCTCCTGTGCATGAAACCCTTTTTCATCAAGCGACTCCATCAGACAGGTCTGAATCTCTTCCTCACTCCATTCGCTGAAATAAAGATGATTCCGCATGACACGATGATAGATTTCATCCATGCCGGCAAACCGCTCACGCAGCGTCCGGCTGTCTCCGTATAGAAAAACCATCATGTTCGGATTCTCTTTAAAGCATCTCTCAAGTTCCCCCCAGATACGCTTCCAGCGTGCATTTTCCGTCTTTTCCTTGTCGATCGCAAGATCTGTACGATCCGGGGTAATCCGAATGGACAGCATGTCATACGTATCATTCAGAAAATCTGTGCCGTTTGCTTCCACCACCTGCAAAAGCTCCGTATCAGACAGACGGCGGCGAAAGGCTTCTTTGTCCCATTTCACTTCTCTGTCTTTATAATCCTCTTCGTCTACGTCAAACGCATAATCAAAGGCATAGTCCGCCACCTTGTCCTTCTGAAGTACCGTGAATAGAACATCTTCCAGCTGCTTTGCCTCTGCTTCGTTCTCCGTATGCACCATAAAGCGGAATGGAAGCTGCGGCCTTGAGCTGCGCTCAGCCAGCAGATACCGGATGTAGGTCTCGATTTCATCCATGGAATTCTGTGAAAGGTGACATCTTTCAAATAATGCCATATAGCTCTCATAAAAATAAGTGAAAGCCTCTTCGGAAAGCGCTTCCGGCTCAGCCTCTGGTTCCTTATCTTCCTCATTCTGTATTGATTCGGAATCCTCCTGTTCCCTGTCATTGGGCGCTGCGTCCGATTCGTCCTCCTCCCCGTCATCCGAAGCTCCCGGCGCCCGTTCCGATTCACTCAGCTCCTCATCGAGAGCTGTAAAGAGATCCTGATCAGCCTCGTCATCGGATGTCCATTCGGATTCATTTTCCTCTTCATAAAAATCTTCCCCGTAGAAATCCTCTTCGTCAGCATCCTCCGGTTCCTGATTATTTCCCCGTGCGGCCTTCCTTTCCCGTTCCTCCGCCTCGTTGATTTCTTTGCTCACCTTCTGACAGTATTTCAGATATACTTCATCATCATCATCGTCTTCATTACATTCCATATGCGCTTTCCAATACCAGTCATATGCCTGGAAGAGATTCTTCTCCACGCCATTCCCGGTATAGTACGCATCACCAAGATATTTCATCGCACTGACCTTGTGTTTTTCCGCCGCCTTTCGATACCAGGTAAGCGCATACTCCATATCCTTTGGCACAACGATTCCCTCGGAATAGATTGCCCCCAGAAGATACATCGCGGTCGGTTCCCCCCGTCCGGCGGCCTTCTTATAACATGCAATCGCTTTGTATCGATCTTTTTCCGTCCCTTCTCCTTCCAGCAGCGCATTTGCTACGCAAAGCAAAGCAGAGAGTTCTCCCCTGTCTGCCGCTTTCTGGTACCATTGAAAGGCTTCCGTGATGTCACGCTTCCCATTCAGACCGTAATGATACGCATCCGCCAGATCCTTCATGCCCTTAGGATACCCGCCCCGGGCAGATTTCTCAAACAGTTCGATGGCCTTCTCATGATCCCTCGAAACGCCCCTTCCCTCCGCGTATTGATTTCCCAATGCATCCAGCGCAAATACATTTCCGCCATCGGCCGCTTTCTGGTACCATTCGGCGGCTTTTGCTTCCTCCTTCTCTGCACAGGTTCCCTCATGATATACGTTTCCGAGGTAATACATCGCCAGAGCATTTCCCATATCCGCCGCCCGCTCATACAGCTCAAGTGCTTTCCGACGATTACAATATCCGCCCTTCCCCAGCTCATACATATGCCCCAGCGCACAGATGGCGTCCGGCTGGCCCAGATCCGCCGCCTTTTGATACCACTCAAACGCCTTCTCGTAGTCCCGGATGACATCACTGCCGCGTGTATACGCTTCCCCGGCCAGATACATCGCATCCGGCGAACCGGACTCTGCCTGCTCCATGATTTCCTCAAACGGACAGGCCAGAGCGCCAAAACCATTTTTCATATCCATATTCTTCTACCCCTGATTCCTTCTGTTTCATTCTTTTCATCATCGTACCATGACAGAAAAACACTGTCAATAAACCGACAATTGAAATCGAAAAAACCTCTGACCACGCAATCTGGTACGTCGTCAAAGGTTTTAAAATATCAGTTATTCTCTGTTTTAAGCATCCCGCCAAGCACTTCCGGCCCGCTCTCCTCCGCAATGTTCACGGAGTGCGCCGCAATACGCCCAAAGCTGTCAAGGATCTCGACAAATGTCAGGCCTTTCTCAAACGAACACTGCCCCGCTTTCAGGCGCTCCATGTGGCCCGCCTGCGCCCTGGAGATTTTCTTCGTAATCCGGTGCTCTCGCTTGCGGATCTCAACCCAGTCTTCCGGGGTGATGCTGTGCCGGCTGAACAGCCCCATCGTGATGTCATAAAGTTGCAGGTCAAGGTCGAAGATCTCCAGCAGATCCTGCTGTGCCTGCTCGGAATACGGCTCCCCTGCCTCTACATTCGTCTCCGTCTGCCCGGTGATCACCACCGCGTGGTCAGCAATCCGCTCCAGGTCGTTGATCGCGTGGAACGCGCTGCTCATGTAGCGGGAGACACTCGCCGGCATCTCGGCCGCGTTGATCGTGGTCAAATATTCAGTGATCTCGGAAGCCAGATAATCGATTACATCCTCCGTGTCGCGCAGCTCCTTGATCCCGGCCATGTTCTGATTGGTCACAATGGTCTTGGCCCGAACCAGATTTTCCCGCGCCAGGCGGCCCATACGCTCTACCTCACGGCCGACCTGCAGCGTCACGACAGCCGGGGAAGCCACCTGCATATTCTTATCTATGTATTCCAGGCGGAATGCATTCTCATGCGCCTGCTTTGGAATAATCCGGTAGGTCCATTTCACGACCAGATCCGTCAGCGGCAACAGAATCAGACCCGTCACTACTTTAAACAAAATATGATAAACAGAAACCTGGAACATCGCGCTCGGCACGACTGCCTCAATCCAGCTGGTAATCGGTAAAAGAATCGTCAGCGGAACAAAAATAACCGCGCCGACCACATTAAAGATCAGATAAATCATTGCCGCCCGCTTCGCATTATTTCTCGCATTGATCGCGGAGAGAATCGGCGGCGTGGAAGAACCAACATTGATCCCGCAGACAATAAAAGCGGCAAAATGAAGCGGCATCAGTCCCTGCATGGCCAGAGCCTGAATGACGCCGACCGCGGCGGAGGAGCTCTGAAGAATGGCGCAGAGAATCACGCCGACGACAAAACCGATCACCGGATTCGTCGCATTCGCAATAAAGTTCAGAAATGCCGGGGAATCTTTCAGAGGTGACATCGCAGCGCTCATGGAGCTGAGTCCCTGGAACAAAAGTCCGAAGCCCAGGATCACCTGCCCCACATAGCCGGTACGTTTCTTTTTGGTGTACAGCATCAGCACCGCGCCAAGACAAATACAGACCGGCGCGATACCGGATACGTCCAGCGCTATCAGGACACTGGTGATCGTGGTACCGATATTGGCACCGAGGATGACTCCCGTCGCCTGCGCCAGATCCATAATGCCTGCGTTGATAAAGCCCATCACCATCACGGTGGTAGCGGATGATGACTGGATGACAATCGTGACAAGTGCTCCAAGCAGGAAACCCATGACCCGGTTGCGGGTCAGCGTCTCCAAAAGGTCTTTCATTTTCGGACCTGCCGCAAGTTCAAGGCCATCCCCCATGTACTTCATACCGAACAGGAACAGGCCGAGGCTTCCAAATAATGAAATGATATTGCTTATACCCATCTGTCTTCTTCAGGGAAACGCCGTTGTCTCCCTTCCTCCTTGTGTGTGACTCAAATAGTATGATATAACGCGAACTTTTAACAGATATACCATACCACAAGTGAGAAGGAATTGCAAAAGAAATGTAAGGAAAAAGTAAATGTTGTGTAAAACCGTGGGGATATTGTTTTTCTTTAACAGCTGTCTGGCAAAAATGCCTACAGGAAAAAGGCGCACAGTCCCATTCTGAAACTGTACGCCCTTCCTGTTTCACCCTAATTATCTGTTCCCTAATAAAACACACTCAAAGGCTGGTGCCGAAGCCACCTCCGCAGTTCTTATTTCCTGCGCGCCTTTATCAGTGCAAAAACACTCTGCAAAACAATGAAGAAGCACAGCAAAGCCGCCACGGCAATGTTCGACCAGGAGCTCAGAAGCTTTCCGTTCGTCTTTACCAGAGTTGAGATCGTACCATTAATCAGAACGCCGAAGAAGGAACCAATGACGTTTCCGACGCCGCCGGTCAGCAGCGTGCCGCCGATAACCGCTGAAGAAATCGCATCCATTTCCAGTCCTGTCGCCTGCTGGACACTGCCGGTCAAAGTATTCATGCAATAGCATATCCCACCGATGGAGCAAAGGAAAGAGGAAAGCATATAAGCTTTCATTTTCGTTTTCTTCACATCCAGACCCATCATCGTAGCGGATACTTCATTGCCGCCTACCGCATACAGGCTACGCCCAAATTTCGTGTAGCGGAGCATCAGGAATATTACTACCAGGACAACCAGCGCGATCAGCACATGCACCCTTATGTAGGGAACCTGCAGAACACCCTTGCTATTCGTATAGGCTCCAATGTTAAATGGCATATAAATCTTAATCGAAGCAATTGTCTTAAACAGTCCGCTGCTGATGGAAACCTGGTCTGTGCTGATGACAGCTGTCATGCCGCGTGCGAAGAACATACCGGCCATGGATACAATAAACGGCTGAATCTGAAGGTAACCCACAAGGAACCCCATCACTGAGCCGAACACCAGGCCAATCACAAGCACAAGCACACACAGCACGATGGAATTCCAGCCCCACCGGTCGATCCCCACCGCGAGAAACATACAGTCCATAGCAATCAGCGCGCCAACTGAAATGTCAATTCCACCGGTCAGCATGACGCAGGTCATTCCTGCCGCTACACAAAGCAGACCCGAATTCGTGATCAGAAGATTCAGAAACGTCTGGAAATGGGAAAATCCCTTACTGCCATAGATAATGCAGCCCGCCGCGTACATCACAACAAAGAGGGCAATCGTAATAAAAAGGAGCAGAGTATTGCTGTTCATTTTTTTTCTTTTCATCTCAATGTACCCCCTTTGCTACTGTCGCTCTCTGCACGGAGCGTTTTCTTAAATACTCTCTGAACGGAGGTGCCTGAATCGCTACGATAATGATTACGATGATCGCCTTAAATACCGGCGCCACACTTGTGGAAACTCCCATCGCGTACATCGTCGTTGTGATTGCCTGAATCGTATAAGCGCCGATAATAGAACCAGCCAGGCTGAATTTTCCGCCACCCAGGCTGTTTCCGCCGAGCGCAACCGCAAGAATCGCGTCCATTTCGTAATTCAGACCGATGTTATTTGAGTCTGCGGAGTAGATACGCGAAGATGACACAATACCGGCAATACCCGCGCACAGTCCGCAGATAATATAGCAGATCAGAATAATCCGGGAGGAATTCAGACCGGCAATCCGGGACGCTTTTTTATTGATACCGACGCTCTGCACATAAAGACCGAGAGCGGTAAATTTCAGCAGGAGAGCCATAATTAAAATACAAATCGCGGCAATCACAATCGGCGTCGGGATAAATCCAAGGTAGCTGCCGAAGATTTTGTATGCGTCATTTCTGACATATACAATCAGGTTGTTGCAGAGCAGAAGGCCGATCGCACGCGCTGCGGAATATAAAATCAGCGTTGCAACCATGGGCTGAACGCCTAAATACGCGACCAGGAATCCGTTGAAGGTACCGCAGACACAGGCAATTGCCAGTCCGCCAAGAATGCCGACAATCAACGGAACCGCCAGGTCATTCGTGGAAGAAACGCCATATCCGGCCAGCAGCATACAGCACATACACGCGGACAGAGACATTACGGAGCCTACCGAAATATCCGTACCTGCGGAGGCTGAAACAACGAGTGTCATTCCAATAGCCAGGATCGCTACTTCACTGCCGCGATTCAAAACGTCAATCAGACGACCGTAAAGCACGCCGTTGCGGATCGAAATTGTGAAAAAGTTCAGCGCAAAATTGCCATTCGCCACATCGTATACGATATTTACCATCATTACGAGGATCATACAGAAAATCGGCAGAAACAGCCGTTTACTGGTCAGCTTTTTGATATTACTCATTCGATCCACCTCCCGCAATCGCTTTCATGACGTTCTCCTGGGTCAGGTTTTCGGTGATCTCTCCAACCTTCGCGCCATCGCGCAAAACTTCCATTTTGGAACAGGTACGAAGCATCTCTTCAATCTCAGAAGAAATAAAAATAATACTCTTTCCTTCTTCCGCAAGCTGAAGCACCAGCTTCTGAATCTCCGTCTTTGTTCCGACATCAATACCGCGCGTCGGCTCATCGAGGATCAGAAAGTCCGGGTTGGTTGCCAGCCAGCGGCCAAGAATGACTTTCTGCTGATTTCCGCCGGAAAGCTGTTTAATCAGCGTCTCACGGCTCGGCGTTTTCACCTGAAGAACCTTGATGTACTCATCCGCAATCCGATTCTGCTCGCTCATAGAAAGCAAACGGAACATTCCTCGTTTTGCCTGTAAAGCAAGTATGATATTCTCGCGGATCGAAAGATCCTCAATAATTCCTTCTGCCTTGCGGTCATCCGGAAGAAGTCCCATACCCAGCTGCATCGCATCTATAGGAGCATTAATTTTTGCTTCTTTCCCATTTACTTTCAGTGTGCCAGTCTGCGCTTTATCCGCACCGTAAATGACCCGCGCCAGCTCACTTCGTCCGGAACCAAGCAGGCCGGTCAGGCCCACCACCTCGCCTTTATGAATCACCAGATCAAATGGCTTAATCGTCCCGGCATGGCTCAGGCCTTTCGCCTCGATCTCAATCGGAGCATTCGTAAAGTCTTTCGTCTCGTCTGTCTTAATGGCCGCCAGATCGTCAAAGTCCTTGCCCATCATGGCAGCTACCAGCTTCACACGCGGCAGTTCCGCGATCGGATATTCCCCCACCAGCTGTCCGTTTCTCAAAACCGTAATCCGGTCACAAACCGCATACACCTGTTCCAGAAAGTGAGTGACAAATATGATTCCGACGCCCTGATCCCGCAGTCTGCGCATCAGTCCAAACAATTTTTCTACTTCATTGTCATCCAGAGAGGAGGTCGGCTCATCCAGAATCAATACCTTACAATCCATATCCACTGCCCGCGCAATCGCGATCATCTGCTGCATGGCCAGAGAATACTCCTCCAGATTCTGCGTCACATCAACCTTCATATCCAGATCATTGACAATCTTCTGAGACTTCTTCACCATCGTTTTCCAGTCAATCGCGCCAAATCTGGTCACCGGCTCCCGGCCAATAAACAGATTCTCCGCCACACTCAGGTTAGGACAGAGATTGACTTCCTGATAAACCGTTGAAATTCCCTTTTTCTGCGCATCCAGTGTAGAATGGTTCACGACTGCGCCATCAATACCATCTACATGAATTTCTCCGGCTTCAAAAGCATTGATACCCGTCAGGCACTTAATCAGGGTCGATTTTCCTGCACCATTCTCTCCCATCAGTGCGTGAATCTCGCCCTTTCTAAGTGTAAAATCCACATTGTCCAGCGCTTTCACCCCAGGGAATGTCATCGAAATGCCGCGCATGGTTAGTACAACGTTATTCTCCATTTTTTTCCTCCCATCCAGGTCAGGGTTTGTTTTGCGTACAGATACCGAAAAAGGGGAGACCTGATGCTCCAGGTCTCCCCGGGAAATCCTGAACCGTTTTCCCAGATTATTTACGATAATATCCGGAACAGCAGACTGTACGCTGTTCTTCTAACGATTTATCAATACTGAGCCTCAACGATCTCATCCGTAACAACCGTCAGCGCCTGCTCCTGCTCTTCGCCATCAACGGTCACTGTGATGCTCTCAAGGATGTCTTCGTTTACATACCAGTGCTCTTCCATGTATACAACCGTCTCCGGAGTCTCACCAGCCTCAAGCTGCTGGATAACTTCCTCTACGAACGGAGCTGCAAGCGGGTTGCACTCAAAATCTGCATTGATGTCACCGGACTGTACATACTCAAGACCAGCCGTGCATGCATCGAAGGAAACCAGGATCACATCGCCGTCAACGCCGTAGGAGATACCTGCTGCGGTCATAGCGTCCATCGCACCAAATGCTTCGTTATCATTCTGGCAGATTACTACATTGAACTGTCCCTCATAGGACTTGATGTAGGACTCCATAATTTCCTGGCCGCCGGTCTGTGTAAAGTCGCCATCCTGAGAATCCAGGATCGTCCAGCCTTCTCTCTCTGCGATCTCAGCAAAACCATCCGTACGTCCGATCGCTGCGGAAGAACCTGTGGTGCCTTCGATAACCAGAACATTGATCTCTTCAATACCCTTCGCTTCTGCGTATGCTTTCAGCCACTCGCCGCAGGCAAGACCTTCTGTTGTGAAATTCGAGCCAACCCATGCAGCATATTTGTCAGAATCATCAATCGTACGGTCAATGACGATAACCGGAATGCCTGCATCTTCGCACTCGGTCAGAACCTCGTCCCAGCCTGTCGATACGATCGGGTCAATGATGATGTAGTCAACATCCTGCTCAATAAAATTGCGAACAGCCTCAAGCTGTGTAGCAGAGTCGTTATCGCAGTCTACAAACTGAAGATCATAACCATTCTCCTCGGTGAACACATCCTGGCAGGACTGTGTAGAAGCGGTACGCCAGTCAGACTCATGCCCTACCTGTGCGAAACCGATGGTGATCAGATCTTCGTCAGCACTTGCCGTAACGGACATACAAAGAGCCGCTGCCATCGCTGCGATAACTACAAGATTCTTTTTCATGATACAATTCCCTCTCTTTCTTAAAAGTGGTCGTTATTTGTTTCTGTCTATAATTTATACAAATTTTAATGAAAAGTCAATCATTTTTTATCCTTTTTATACAGTTTCAGCTTTTCTAACAATACAATTTTATTTGTTTTTCTTCCGAAAAAATACAAATTTTTATTTTTCTCCCTCAAAAAGAAAAAAGCGGGAATTTTTTTCGATTTATCCCGCAATCCGTTCATTTTCTTTTGCCTTTCGAGTAGATTTTATCTCTGTTTCAGACTCTTTTTTTCTTGTAATTCTGCCCAAAGAAAACGGCATGATTCCCTTTGCAGCTTTTTCAGGTAATATTTTTTTCATCCTCTGATTGACTTTCCGAAGGATTTCCGGCTATATTACTGATGGTAATTTCGAAAATACGATGCAGCCAGCATTTCCATGTAATGTTGCAGAAAAAGTGATACCTGATGAGGCACACGCAAAGCACCGGGATGTCCAAAAGGAGGGAAAGCCAGTGGCATTAAAATATTACGCAATCGCAGAAGCGCTCAGGGAAGAAATTATCCGCAGAGGCCCGCAGGGCGACCCAAAGCTGCCGACCGAAGCAGAACTGATGCGCGTTTACCACGTCAGCCGTCAGACCGTGCGGCAGGCGCTGTCCGTCCTGCTCGCGGAAGGACTGATCGAAAAACGTCAGGGAAGCGGTACCTATATCTCTCCATCCGTTTTTCCAAAAGCCGTTTCCTCCCGCAGCATCGCCGTTCTTGTGCCGGATGCCACCGGCAATATGGCGCCCTCTGAGTTTCAGAGCGTACACACAATTTTCCGCGAAGCCGGGTATTCCGTCTCCGTTTTCAGCACAGAAAACCGTACGGCGAAAGAACGGGAAATCCTGTTAACCCTTCTGGAAAGACCCGTGCGCGGGCTGCTCATTCAGGGGGTGCGCACCGCTTTTCCCAACCCGAATCTTCCGCTCTACCGGGATTTACTAGTAAAGGGATGTTCCGTCCTGTTTCTCGATGACGCATATCCAGATTTGAGAAACACATCGGTCCTTTCAGAATATGATTCTCGTACAAACGTTAGCGAACGGCTCCCGAATCCGGATACCTCCATTCTCCAGATTGCTTCTGACGACTTTGGCGGGGGAGAACTGATTGCGCGCCATCTGCTTTCACTTGGGCATAAAAAAATTGCCGGGATCTTTCGTCTCGACAATATCAGCGGACACCGGCGGTACGCGGGCGTCCTGCACGCACTCTGTGAAAAGGGGATTTCCTTTGACGATCGCAGCTTTCTATGGTATGACTCCCTCACAACGCCGATGCCGGATGCAAAGCTTTTGCTCTCCTTTATCCGAATTCAGCTGGCCAGCTGTACGGCTGTCGTCTGCCAGGAGGAACGGATCGCCGGCTGGCTGCTTCATGAGTTGAACAAACTGGGCGTATCGGTACCGCAGAATATCTCCATTGCTGCGTTTCGCGATGAAAATACGGATAAGTCCGACACAGGCCGGATCACCTGCGCCATCCGCCCGGATGGAATCACATGGAAAAGCGCCGCCAGACTGCTGCTGTCAAAAATAGAGGGGAAAAACGTCTCCTCCGTCAGACTGCCGATGGTGCTCCAAAATGGGGAGAGTACCGGACCTGCTCCTTCGCCGGAATGCCCCGGTCACTTCCGGCCTGCTGACCACCTCACGCAGCAGTGAGGTTTCCGAACAGACATATTTTCAATACCCTCTCTCCTCAATCAGTTCTTCCGTGAGGGTATCCGGTGTGAAATATGTCTCATCCACATAGGTCAGCTTCTGCGGCGTCTCCCCTGCCTCGATCTGCAGGATGATCTGCTCGACGCGCGGGCCATGCAGCGGATTGCATTCCACATCCAGATTAATCTTGCCCTTTAGGCAGGCGGTCAGTCCGACGGTCGTCGCGTCAAAGGAAATCAGGATCACATCGCCGTCTGTTCCATAAGAGATCCCGGCTTCATCCAGCGCCTGGATCACCCCCAGCGCGGAATTATCATTCTCACAATAAATCACATCGATGTCTGTTGACCCGGCAAGGTATTCCGAAACCACCTCATAAGTCTTCGCCTGGGTGTATTCCCCCTGGAGCTGCGCGACAATCTCCCAGTTGTCATGCACCGCCACCCCCTCCTCCAGGCCTTCGGTCCTGCCAAGCTGTGAGGAAGCGCCCAACGTCCCCATCACATGGAGAATCTGAATCTCCTCGTCGGCTCGCCCCTGCTCCTCTAAGTATTCCTCCAGCCACTCTACGGCAATGTCTCCCTCTTCCTTAAAATCAGAGCCTACCCAGGCCGTATACAGGTCTTCCTCCTCCACATCCACCATCCGATCCACAACGATAACCGGAATGCCCGCATCCTTTGCTTCCTGAAGCACTTCATCCCAACCAGTCTCCACGACCGGAGCCAGCACGATATAATCCACCCCCTGCAGGATATAATTGCGCAGGGTCGTGATCTGATTCTCCTGTTTCCCCTTCGCATCCTCAAAATAAAACTCGTAACCGTTCTCTTCCGTAAAGGTGGTGCGCATGGATTCCGAATTCGCAACCCGCCAGTCCGACTCCGCACCCACCTCAGAAAAAGCAACCGAAATAAGCCCGTCTGAAGACTCTGTCTGGATGTCTACGGCAGCCTGATTTCCGCAGCCGGATAGCATTGACGCCATAGTCATTGCAAGCAGGGCAGCCGCAGTTACCACGAATAATTTCCTTCCTGTTGTCCTGTTTTTCTTTCTCTTCATCCGGCGTCCTCTCCTGTTCTTACCCGGTTGTCAGCCCATTTCTGCTTTCTGAAATCGAATTTGCAAAGTCAGACCCATGCATTCTGCCAGCCGCTGCAAAGTTAAAATGGACGGATTACTCAATCCTCTCTCAATTTTACTAATCTCAGCCTGATACATACCGGCTCGTTCCGCCAATTGTTTTTGCGTAAGCCCTGCCTTTTCCCGCTCCGCAGTCAGTTCAAAAGCCACTTCTAATATCGGATCTGGGCAATCTTTTCCAATCCGGACACCCTCCTCCCATATTGTTTCAGCGTCTAAGTCCAAATCATCACTCCATGATATCCCATACCCCCCAACATCAATCTGTACAGCATAAAACAAAGGATTATTCTCTAGTATTTTCAACTGCGGATATGCAGAAAACAAATTCACTATATTATATTCTTTTATTGTTCCATCAAAGAAAGTCGCTTCAACCATCAGATCTTCTTTTGCTTTGATCGTTTTTATCTTATGTGCCATATTGCTCACCATCCCTTCTGTCTTAAAAACTCTTTATCATTCAATCGGAGACAAATACTGGAATTGCTGTGTTTCCCACATATGAAGCAGTTCTGAACCATATGTATTGATAAATTCTTTTACCATTTTCTGTTTCTTGCTGTCAAGATCGCCTTCGAACATAATCCCATCCGGAAGAGAAAACATTCCGACACTGTCTCCGGAAATCGCGTGTATATGTGGCGGATTATGTTCTTTTTGCCGCAGGTACATTTTAATAACAATCCCCTGAAATCTTGAAATCACGGGCATTTTTTCACCTCCTCATTTGTAGCACCCCGTTTTACTTGTCCTTGAATATAGTATATATCCTATATTCCGGAATGTCAACCACAAATCAGGAATTCCTTTTCTATTCCACTCTCGGTGGAATACGCACCGTCACGCAGGTTCCCGCTCCCTGCCGGCTTTCGACCGACAGGCCATATTCCGCCCCGAACATAAGCTGGATCCGCTCATGTACGGTCGCAATTCCAAAGCCAATGCTCTGCTCATGTTTCAGCGCAGCGCGCACCTGCTCCAGGCGTTCCGTATCCATACCCGCGCCATCGTCTTCCACCCTCAGAACAATCAAAGCGGCAGAAACATCCGTATCATCCGCCTTCTCCTGATACCCGCTCACCCGGATATGCCCCAACCCGCGTTTGAGCTTGATTCCATGGTAAAGAGCATTCTCCACCAGAGGCTGCAGGGTCAGCTTTGGGATACGGTAATCCCCAAGCTCCGGCTCAATCGCTACCTCATAGGCGAGGATATCTTTATAGCGCACCTGCTGGATTTCCAGATAGCTGCGAACGTGTTGTTCTTCCTCCCGCAGGCTGATGATATCCTGCCCATTACTCAAAGAGGAACGGAAAAAGGAAGAGAGACTGGTCACCATCTCCACCGCCTGTTCATTTTTCTCCATCTCAATCAGCCATACGATCGCGTCAAGGGTATTATAAAGGAAATGTGGGTTGATCTGCGCCTGCAAGAGCGCCAGCTCCGCGCTTCGAAGCCGCGTCTGCTCCATCCGGTTCTGATCCATCAGTTGGTTCAGGCGGCCGACCATGTCCTCAAAGCCGTCGCTTAAGGTCTGAATCTCATATTCCTGCGCCTGAATCGGCTCCTGTACAGTCAGATCGCCGCCGCCGATGGATTTTACTCGCGCACACAGATCACTGATGGGTTTCGTGATCGAATTTGCGAAACGCAGAAAACGCCGAAGCGACAAAAGCATCAGCGCCAGCGCCACCACCGCAATCAGGCCAAGCTCCAACCACAGATTCCGCATCATCTCGGTCTGCAGTGTATCCAAAAGAGAAGCTTCATGATACAGGTAATTGTACATATACTCCTGAATCAGTTCAGTCAGTACATAAATATTATTTTCCAGCTGCATCTGCCGATCATCATAATTATCGGTCGCTTCGATCAGATATATTTTTTCCTCCAGGTTTTCACAAAGCTGCAGAACGCCATTGATCGCCTTCCAGCTTTCATACTGTGTCGTTGTCTCCAAAAGCCCGCTTGCAAGCTCCTGCGCAGCCTCTACCTCTTCAATCGGAAGGCCATCGGAATAGTGGCTGCCAACCACATAATAATACATTTTCAAATCGATGGTCTCTTTGAAATCCTGGTTGAACTCAGATGCAGTAGTGACATTGTGTAAAATAGAAGTGTATTGACTTACATAAGAAATCATTGCCGCAAAAAGGGCGCAAAACAAAATAAGTACAGGAGAAAAAAAAGCAAACAGAAGTGTCCGCATCTGCCTGCCTAAAGTCACAGGCTTCGAATCCTTTTGTTTTCTTCCCATTTTTCTCCTCCCTTCGCCGCACAAAAACTCCACAGTCTGTAGCGGAATTCCGTGCACATCCCGCACATGATCTTCCGATACAGTCTACTGGCGGCGCTTCACTCCAGACCCGGGCATCGCCCGGTATTCGCGCGGCGCACATCCCTGCGTCTTGCGGAACACAAAGCTGAAATAATGAGGATCCCGGTACCCAACCTCGGCAGCCACCTCCGCGGAGCGCAGATCAGATGTGCGCAGCAGCTCTTTGGCCCGCTCCATCCGTTTCTGCGTCAGATACTCGACAAAGGTCTGCCGCATTTCCTGGCTGAAAACCGCGCTGAAATAATTCGCGCTGACATTGGCGTATCCCGCGACCTCTTTGAGAGAAATATTTTCATCCGCATAATTCTGATCAATATATTCCAGTGCCTGCGAAATGACGGTCTTATTCTGGCTCCTGTTTTTCCTTTCCCGAAGTTCAAACGTCCGGACCAGAATCTGGCGGACATACTCTTTCAGCTCCGCCCTCGTCAGGCTCCTCCCCGCCACCTGCACGGTTGGGAAATCCTCTATAAATTCCTTCTGGTCATATCCGTGTCTCTCCAGAAACGAAATTGCGGTAAAGCGGACATTCAGCATCAGATACTGGCAGAAAAGCCGTGAAATCGCGGCGTCGTGTGTCCCGCTGATATATTCGTCCACAAAATTGCCGATCTCCTCCGGCTGGCCATTTTCAAGAAATCTCCGAAGAATCGACGGATCCAGCCTGTCCATATCGACATTTTTCAGGCTCTCCTCATTTTCACTTTCCATCAGATCAAGCGTATTTTCCTTCGTCAGGACATGGCAGTCCCCCAGCAGATGCCGGCAGGAATAAACCCGGCTTACTTCCTCAAAGCAGGCCGGAAGAGCGGAAAGCCGCGCCGTCTCCCGTCCGACCGCCACATGCCATTCGACCTCGTTTTCCACCGGCAGAATATGCATACGGATGGTGTCCAGGCACTGCGCAGTTCTCTCGTCCATCTGACCTGCGCCCGCCTTGATCAGCACCGCATAGGTCTGAATGTTCCACCGAAACACCAGATACTCGGGATACATCAGAAAAAACTGTGCCAGCCCGTCGTGGGTATCCTGCAGGCGGGCAGCGGTATCCTCCTGCAATGCGCTCCCGGCCGCCTGATCTGCCCCTGAAGGTATCTTTCCGGTCTCATCCTCCCGCCGCAGCTTTGGATATCCGACGGCGGTGCCTTCACCCGGCTGCGTATGCCGGGCGACAATGCTGTACATCAGAATCCGATAGCTCTGCGCCTCAATCGCAATGCCCAGCTGATCCGCTTTTTCATAGATTTCTTCCACGGAAAGCTGTCCGGTCACAATCTCCTCAAAAAAACGACGCCGGGAAAACTGCTCATACTCCTGCACCTCACTGCGGAATCGCTCCTTATAGCTCTCCTGCTCGCGCTCGCTGCTGATCTTCGCCTGCACTTCATTCAGTGTTTTGATCAGCATCGCCTTGGTCACCGGTTTGAGCAGATACTGCTCCACCCCAATCCGAATGGCCTGACGCGCATATTCAAATTCATCATAGCCGCTGATGATAATGATTTTTGTATTCGGAAATTCTCTGCTGACCAGACTGCTTAAAGCCAGTCCGTCCATAAACGGCATCCGGATATCCGTAATCAAGACATCCGGCCGCGTCTCACGAATCATCGGAAGCGCCTGCTCCCCGTCTCCGGCATCTCCTACGACGGTAAAGCCGTACTGCTGCCAGGGGATAATGTCGCGCAGTCCCTCGCGGATGATGGTCTCGTCCTCTACCAAAAAAACCTTAAGCATTTTCATTCCCTGCCCTGTATATGCGCTATCCCCCATATTTCCTGGAAACGGCATTCCTCGCTTCCTATTGTGTCTGCGTCTCTGTCTCCGTCTCACTGCTCACAACCAGCTCTACTTCATTCGAACTGCGGAAGATCGTGCTGGAAGAACCGACCTGATTCACCACAATTGTATTGGTTCCCTCCGGCACTTTGCTTTTTTTCACACGCAAAAGCCTGGAAGAATAATAAGTCGTGCTGACTTTTTCGCCATTGACGTACACCTTGCTCCAGTTGGTAAAATTGCTCCCAACGATGTAATAATACTCATCTGTCTCTATGATCCGGTCTATCACCACTTCCTCCGTACCCATGATCAGGTCCGAAGCCGGGTACGGATTTTCACCGCCATATACATAATGCTCCCCATACAGAATATCATACTGAAGGAGCTCCATGGCATCGGTGTATTCCTCTTCCGTCTCATACGAATCACGGCTCTGATGGAAGGAAAACATGGTGCCAACTCCGCCCATGCCAAGCGTTTCGAGCGTATCCGCCAGGAGCTGGTAGGAGGTCATGTCACTGTCATTTTTCTCCAGGCCAAGATTGTTCCAGGTCACATACGGAGTCAGAAACAGGCTTCCTGTCGACATATCCTCTTCCGTCAGATCCATGGTTGGCAGATGATCGCCAAACATGATAACATAGGTCGGCTCCCCGCGTTCTTCGAGCATCTCAATCAGGTCCCCGATGAACGCATCCACCTCATGCAGCATGTTTACGTAGTATTCCCAGGCATAGGCCATGCCCTCGTCTTCCACGCCGGAAATCGTAATCTCCGGGTCCTCAAGTACCTCATACTGCGGGTAATCGCCATGGCTGCCCACCGTGATCGTATAGACAAAATCCTGCTGATCCGGTGTATAGTTCAGAGATTTCTCCACCTCACCGACCAGAATCTCATCCGTTGCCCAGGTTCCAAGCGGCGTATATTCCTGAATATCCATCAGCTCCTTGCTGGTGAATGTATCAAATCCCATCTGGGAAAAGGCATTTGCCCGGCTGTAGAAATTGCCGCCGTTGTTGTGCACGACATGCGTGCCATAGCCGAGTGTCGCCAGGTCGGAAGCGATGCTCTCGCAGTTTGTCTCCTTCAGAATCGTCTTATACGGATACTCGCCCAGGCCAAAGAACTGCATACTCATCCCGGTCAGGATCTCAAACTCCGTGTTCGCTGTACCCGCGCCGACCACCGGAACTTCCACATACCCGGACGTATAATTTTCCGTCAGATACTCAAAATTCGGAACCGCCTCTTCACTGGTCTCCAGAAACGTAATCATATCCGGATTAACAAAAGATTCCAGAAGCACGACGATGATGTTCGGGTACTCCCAGTCATCATAATCCCCCGTTTCCTCTGAAATCTCTGTCTCTTCTGTCACATCCGCATCCTCTGACGACGAGCACGTTTTTACAGCACTCGTCTGCATGAGAGAAGCGCAGGTCATCTCTTCTTCGTCGGACAGTACATCCGCATCGGCTGATACGTCCACACCCATGCCGTTCTCTGCCGATGTATCCTCATTCGTTCCTGTATCCGCCTGTGCGTCCAAATTCGTGTCAGCTTCTGCCTGTTCCTCTGTGTCTGTTTCTTCATCCAGGGCATTGCTGATATGGTCCATCACTGCCTGTACCGCTTCCTCCGAATATCCGGACGGCGTACTCATACCCTGATCCAGCGCGCTGGAAGAAAAGCTGTAGACAAATCCGTAATCCTTATACCCCTGTGCGAGATTTTCAAAATACGAAGCCAGGACATTGCTGCTCTTCGCAGCGTCTGTCACGTTCGGCACGATCATCACAGCCACCAGCAGAATCAGACAGCCACCGGCAAGCCGGTGCGTCTTTCCCTGAAACTTTGGTCCCTTTATCCAGAGAACCACCAGCAGGACACAGACCGCGACTACTGCTGCGATCACAATCGCCGCCTCCGTATCGGTAAAATAGCTGCTCTTCATGGTAAGCAAATCACCCACCATCTTTATATCCGTCCAGCCAAACGGTGATACTCTCTTTGCCAGAATACAGCCGTTAATGGTACCCAGAAACAGCCAGAACGCACAGATCAGCGTGCGTGCTGCTATCCTTCGCTTTACTAAATACGTAAAAGTCAGAGTTACCCAGATCAAAAATGAGTTATACAAAAACACCAGATTCCGGTCTGCGGCAAACTCACACGCTTCCAGGAAGGAGTGTCGGGATATCCACTCAATCACAAAGCACACCCCGCAGGCCAAAAGCATCTGAAGTAAAATGGAATAGCGGTTCATCCAGGCAAGTGCACGATCCAGCTTCGGATTGCGCGGTTTTGCCTGTTTGGGCGGTTTTACCGCTTTTTCCTTTTTTACCTTACTTTTCTTAATCTTCCGTGTCTTATCTTCCACCTTCTGTGTTGTACAGCCGGCCGCTTCCAACCGGTCTGCTTCCAGCACGTTTGTCTGTTCAGCTGCTTTTGTGTTTCTGTTCTTTCTGCCAAACACCTGACAATCTCCTCCTCTCTGCGAAATTCATCTGCCCCTGGCGCTTTTCCGATTTTAAAATGGAAAGCGCAAAGCCCATTGCCGTCTCGCGTTATTTTCCTGTAACAGTCCAGACCGAAGCGCAGATCTGCGGTCTGCTGTCCTGAATCGTACCATTTTCGTTACACGTACACGTAAATGTTATGTAAAAAACAGGTGAACTCTCGAAAACATATGAAAGATAAGGCAATTCACAAAAAAAGTCAACCGCTGAAATTAAAAATTAAGGTTTTGTTCACCTTATTTCCATATTTCTTTTGGATACTTCTCCCTTAAAATAATCTTAAGTTTATCTGGAATATTTGCAGATTTTGTGATATTTTAATAAGGAGAACAAAAAAGAAGGTTTGTTTCTTATGAAAAAATTACTGTTACTTTTGCT
>JAJQCQ010000022.1:0-3120 GCA_021202635.1 Lachnospiraceae bacterium
GTCAGAACCGTCACTCGTCATCATTTAACGAAGACAAGAAGTTGTGTCTTCTTGTATTTTTATTATATGCGAATTGAGTGAATTAAGCAAGGACAATTTTAGTAAAATTTGCAAGACTGCAAATAATACCCGGAAGAGAGAAAATACTGACATGAATAAACAAGCAATTTATCATATTCCGGATTCACGCTACTGTTTTCCAACAGGCACACATGAACTTGTCCTGCGCCTGCGAATGGCGAAAGAGGACAGGGGATGCCGCGTTTATCTGGTGAGTGCATCAAAATATGAGTTTTACCAGGAACGCACGTGCCAGGAGCTTTCTGTCGCTTATACAGACAGCTCGTTTATCTATTATGAAATCCACCTGACACTTACTGATGTGCGGTTTGCTTATATTTTTCAGATTGAGGAAAATGGCAGGCTTCTGTACTACAGTGAGGATGGCGTGACGGAAACATATAACTTTAAGGAAAGTTTTTATAATTTTTTTCAGATGCCCTACGTAAATGCGAATGATGTAATGCCGACCGTGGAATGGATGCGGGGGGCGGTATTTTATCAGATTTTTGTGGAACGCTTCCGGATGGGCAATGCCAAAAAGGATACTTCTTACCTTACGATGAAATGGGGAGAGATTCCTACCCCGAAAAGTTTTGCCGGGGGAGATTTGTGGGGAATCATAGAGAAACTGGATTATATCCGCTCCCTTGGGGTAACTGCTGTATATCTGACACCGATTTTCCAGTCTGTGTCGAACCATAAGTATGACATCCGTGATTATTACAGAGTCGATCCATCCTTTGGCGACCTGGAGACGCTGAAAAAACTTGTCTTTGAGGCCAATAAACGGGGAATGCGCGTGGTCCTGGACGCAGTTTTTAACCATTGCAGCAGCAGCTTAAAACAGTTTGCGGATGTAATGGAAAAAGGGCGAAAGTCTGAATATTACAGATGGTTTCTGATTGAAGGAGATTTCCCGGAAACAGAGCCCTGCAATTATGAATGCTTTGCCGCCTGCGATTATATGCCGAAGCTCAATACGGCAAACAGGCAGGTTCAGGATTTCCTGATTGATATTGGTCTTTACTGGATTCGTGAGGCAGACATCGACGGTTGGCGTCTTGATGTATCGGATGAAGTGTCGCATGATTTCTGGAGGCGGTTCCGCAAGGCGATTAAGAACCAGAAAGAGGATTGTGTCCTGATTGGAGAAAACTGGCATGACGCCTATGCGTATCTTCGGGGCGACCAGTTTGACAGCATTATGAATTATTCATTTACGAAAGCCTGCCTGGATTATTTTGCCTGGGACAGGCTGGATGCAAAGGCCATGGCAGAGAGGCTGTCGGGCAATTATGTGCGTAACACGGAGCCGGTCAATTACATGATGCTGAACCTTTTGGATTCCCATGATACTCTGCGTTTCTATACGGAGACCGGGTGCAGGGTAAACAGGCTGATCGCTGCGCTTGCGCTCGAAATGGTATATCCTGGGGCAGTGTGCCTGTACTATGGAACTGAAATTCCCATGGAGGGCGGCTATGATCCGGATTCGCGCAGATGCTTCCCGTGGGAGGAATCCGCAGGGGATATAAATTTGGTGGCACAGATTCGGACATTGTCTGCATTGCGGAAAAATCCAGTGATTCAATACGGTACGTTGAGACTTTCAGAAGAACAGGGGCTGCTGTGTGTAAGACGAATTTATAAAAGGGATGAAGTGCGGCTTTTTGTGAATATGACCGAATCCACAGTGGAGATGAAAGATACGAATCTCAGGTTACCCGAAACAACTGCCTGGAATCTTTATTCTACAACAAACAACCAGTTAGAGCCGGAAGGATATCTGATTGTGGAGGGACAAATAAAAAAGGAGGAAATGCAATGAAAAAAATAACCCGAAAAGACTTTTTGTGTGGATCTGCGGCAAGTGCAGTCAGTTTTGTCTTAGGCATGTTTCAAATCTGAAAGATGCCCGCAGACTTCAGCGGGATGTGGAAAGGGGAAACCAGTTGAGAACTTCCGGAAGGGACTTTCCAATTTTCTGGATAAAAAATTCTATATTACAACCCTGACCCTTCCGGTGATCGGTGTCTGTGTATTCAGCGTATTGCCTATCATTTTTATGATTCTGATTGCGTTTACGAACTATGGCGGCGATATTGTGCCTCCTGCACTGGTAGACTGGATTGGGTTCGGGAATTTTGTTAAAATTCTGACGCTTGGTCAGTTTGCCCCGACTTTTTTTAAAATCCTCGTTTGGAATATCATCTGGGCAGTCGGTTCCACCGCACTGAATTATTTTGCGGGACTGGGGCTGGCGTTGCTTCTGAATAAGGATTGTGTAAAGGGCAAGGCGATCTGGCGGGCGTTCCCGATTCTTGCATATGCGATCCCGGGATTTATTACACTGCTGGCATTTAAATTTATGTTCTCCTATGGCGGACCGATTAACCAGATGATCGTAGAGGCAGGCGGCAAGGCTATCGGCTTTCTGGATATTGATGCGAAGTGGATGGCCCGCGTAATCCTGCCTGTGGCTGGTACTGGCATCTTTCTCACGGTCCGGTTCAATTTATTCCTTTGACGGTTTTTTTCGTCCTCCTACAGTCTGGACAGCTTTAAAACACTGTTTTTTGACACAACGATGTATAACTATCCGCGCTGGTTTTTAAACACGCTGAAAGAAAAAGATCTTTACACCGTGGCAATTGGCCTGATGAACCTGGACGAGACGGAATTTACCCGATTCGCTGCAGGTTCTGTGTTCATTGGCGTCCCGATTATTATCCTGTATTTCTTCCTTGTCAGGTATATGGTAGAGGGGATGTCCGCCGGGGCTGTTAAAGGGTAAATATATAAGATTTCCAGGGAATTACTGACTTTATTTTTCTTCCCTTTGCGGAAAACTCATGTTATGATGATAGTTACAAAACATTTTTATAAGGAGGGTAACGGTATGAAACGAGAAGCTTCTCAACGGGCAAATCCTGCAAAATCTATCCTGCTGACATTGTTTATGGTCTTTATGACTGTAACTGTAGCTCTGGGAGCCTCTGTAGTAGTGCGGGCAGATGGTTCTGTCACGCTTGAGGTACATTATCACCGCGAGGATGG
>JAJQCQ010000022.1:3220-10071 GCA_021202635.1 Lachnospiraceae bacterium
GAAAATGGTGAGATGGTGACGACAATGGAAGTGCCGGAAGGATGTACATCGGTTGGTTTCATTGTACGCACGGAAGACTGGGCGAAAGATATTGATGCAGACCAGTTTATCGACTTGACGGAGGTTGTCTCCGGGACGGTTATTGTTTACATTGAGTCCGGCGTGGAAGGCTATACGGCGGAATATGAAGAGGGCGTGGAGACCGGTGTCAAGCTGAAAAGCGTGGCTTATAACGGTGATGGTACGGTAACGGTTACACTGTCTGCGGCCATCGAAGATGCTGAAAGCGTTTTTACATTGGAAAGAAACGACGGCAGCATCGGCATTGCATCTGTTACAGACGAGGGTGATGGAACATATCTGCTGACGCTGGAGGAGGAACTGGAAAACGCACAGAGCTATACATTGACCTGGGAGGAGACAGCATATGAGGTAAATATGCCGAATATTTACTCAACTGCCGAATTTGAAGAAGCATACACTTATGAAGGGGATGATCTCGGAGCGGTCTGGTCCCAGGAAAGCACCACATTCCGTGTCTGGGCACCTACTGCTGAGGCGATGTACCTGGATCTCTATGAGAGCGGGACAGATGGTACGGACGACCAGACGGACAAGATTGAGATGACTGCGGATGTAAACGGAACCTGGGTGACCACTGTCGAGGGAGACCTGAACGGGGTTTATTATACCTATACCGTGGTGATTGATGGGGAAGAAAGTACGACCGTGGACCCGTATGCAAGGACAACCGGCGTCAATGGCAAGCGGGGCATGGTGATTGATCTGGATTCTACAGACCCGGAGGGATGGGAATCCGATACGAATCCCCACGCGGGGGAGTCGATTACGGACGCCGTGATTTATGAACTTCAGATGCGTGATTTCTCGTCGGATGAGGATTCCGGCATTACGAATGTTGGAAAGTATTTAAGCTTTACCGAGACCGGAACAACGACATCCGGCGGACAGATCACAGGGCTGGATTATCTGGTGGATTTAGGGATTACCCATCTTCATCTTTTGCCGGTCTATGATTTTGGTTCTGTTGATGAGACAACCGATGACGGGTACAACTGGGGGTATGACCCGGTAAACTATAACGTGCCGGAAGGCTCTTATTCTACAGATCCTTACAATGGCGAAGTGCGTGTGACAGAGTTTAAGGAGATGGTGCAGTCCCTGCATAACAGCGGTATCAGTGTTGTGATGGATGTCGTGTACAACCATGTGCAGTCCTCCAGCAGCTTCTGTATAAACGTACTTGTACCGGGTTATTTCTCCCGTATTGATGATGACGGAACTTATTCTAACGGCAGCGGCTGCGGCAATGACACTGCTTCAGAACGCTCCATGGTAAGCAAATACATCGTAGATTCCGTGAATTATTGGGTAGAAGAGTATCACATCGATGGATTCCGTTTTGACCTGGTAGGGCTGCTCGACACCGAAACAGTAAATGAGATCGTTGAGACGGTGCATGAAACCCATCCGGATGTTATCTTTTATGGCGAAGGATGGACACTTTCCACAACTGTGACGAAAGATGATGTGACACTCGCGACACAGACCAATTCAGAAGAAACACCGGATTTCGCTTATTTCAACGACACGATCCGCGATGCCATCAAGGGAAGTGTCTTTAGCGAGACGGACTTTGGCTATGCGACTGGCCTTACCGGTTCTGCGGATACAATCATCAGCTGCTTCCAGGCTACTACAAGCTGGAACAACAACCCGACGCAGATCATTAACTATGCTTCTTGCCATGATAACCTGACGCTCTTTGCGAAGATCTTAAGTGCAACTGGCAGTGAGACAGAATTTTCCGATCAGGTAAAGATGAACAACCTGGCTGCGGCCATCTATCTGACGAGTGAAGGTGTGCCTTTCATCATGTCGGGTGAGGAAATGCTCCGCACAAAAGAAACCGCAGACGGAGGCTACGACTCGAACAGCTACAGTTCAGGCGACAGCGTCAACGCACTCAGGTACAGTGACCTGGAGGATGAAACTTACCAGCAGGTATACCAGTATTATAAAGGGCTTATTGCGTTCCGCAAAGCACACGCAGCCCTTCGCCTTTCCACATCTGAAGAAGTGGCGGAATATGTAAGCTCTGTATCCGGGCTGGATGACGAAGTGATCGCTATGGATATTCAGGGTGGTATGGAAGGCGAGACAGCGGAAGAAATCTATGTAATCTTCAATCCGAACACAGAAGCCACGACTATCACACTTCCGGACGGTACATGGAACGTCTATGTAAATGCGGAAGCGGCAGGTACTGAGGTACTTGCGACAGCAGAGGGCAGCGTAACCGTTGACGCAATCAGTGCAATGGTTCTTGTCCGCGAATGATTTGAGTATGTCTGAAATATAAAATTTCTATAGGGCAGCTTCAGTTTGTTGAAGCTGCCTGTTTTTTATGGTAAGATGTTTTCAATTCCAAAAAAAATTCCAAAAAGATAGACAAGGTGGCAGTGCATGGATAATCTTCGCTGTGTGCGGGAAACGCCCCCTCACGTACGTTCGGGGACAGGACGTGCCAGTCATGCAGAAAACGCTTCGCGTTTGACTGGCACTGTGGAACGAATTACATATCAGAATGCGGAAAATGGCTTTTCTGTAATAAAATGCCGTGCGAAAGGCTACAGTGACCTGGTGACGGTGGTCGGAAATATGACTGGTCGGAAGGGCGCTGGACATCCAGTGGATGTCCGCTTAGCGCCGACCGGAGCGAAGCGCAGAAACGCGCTCGCGGGTTTTCACCCGACCAGTCAACGACAGAATCGCCAGATTCTGGAGTGTTCTGCGAAGCGGTTTTCTTCGCAGAACGGGCCGGATGTCCATGTTGGCTCGGTACTGTCTATGCAGGGGCAGTGGAAGATCGACGGTAAATATGGGAGGCAGTTTTCTGCTGAAAAGTGGGAGGAGACGCTGCCGGCTACGACTTATGGGATTGAAAAATACCTAGGCAGCGGCCTGATTATTGTAGTTATGCCATTTACCATGAGCCATTACGTGATGCTGCAGCGGAACTTGCTGTATACTGGCGTGACGCGCGCAAAAAAGATACTGGTTCTGATTGGGGAGAGAAAAGCGATTGCCTATGCTACACGCAACGAAACGACAACTTCCAGGAACACAAAGCTTGCCGAACGGATTGCGAATGGGTGGAAAGACGCTGTCAAAGCGGGACTGACGCAGAAAGAAGCAGATGGACCTTACAGTTACTATCAGAATAATCAGGATAGAGATGAACTGCCGATGGTGGCCGAGCAGATAGCACCATATGGGAGACAATCTGATAGTTCTAAAGTCGGATTCTCAGATAGCGGTTCGGATAAATCTACAGATAGATATACAGAGCCTGTTTCTGATTTATTTGACCGGCTGTCGCGTTCCAGATTTCGCAGCAGCTTCTTTCTGAAACAGGCGGATACAGCATATGTCAGAAATAAAGGGATGGCTACCATTCGTTCACATGCCTGTGATTTTATCCGTCTGAGGTTAGCTCCGGCAGAGCCAAAGAACGATGGGAAGCAGACTCCTATGAAAGGACATCCTGTTTTTATTGCACAGCACGCGACTGGGTGCTGCTGCCGCGGATGCCTGGAGAAATGGCACCGGATTCCGAAAGGGATTGAGCTGACAGGGGAACAGCAGGAATATGTTGTAGATGTTTTGATGGCATGGATTGAGAGACAGATGAAAGTGAATGAAGGGAGTCAAAATCTGACATGATACAGCCGATTATGAAAGATGTAATTTTTTTGTCGCAGAAAGCGGAGCCGGCCACTCCGGAAGATAAGCAGGTGGCTATGGATTTGCTCGACACCTTAAAGGCACACGAAGGGGAATGTGTCGGGATGGCGGCTAATATGATTGGCGTGAATAAAGCAATTATAGCAGTGAACATTGGATTTATGAATCTGATCATGTATAATCCGGAGATTATAAAGAAAGCACAACCCTTTCAGACAGAGGAAGGCTGCCTTTCACTCATAGGCGTCAGAAAATGCACGAGATACAAAGAAATCGAAGTTCGATATCAGGATGTCAATTTTAAGCAGCAATGTCAGAGATTCAGCGGATGGACAGCGCAGATCATTCAGCATGAAGTCGATCATCTGCATGGCCAGATTATTTGATAGTCGATTATCAGAAAAACTTGTGTTTAAGATGGAGGTGCTGAAGTGGAAATTGCGGAGATGCTGGATGAAATCAGGAAAAAAGCACAGGAGGATGTTAATCTGAAAGAAGAACTGCTTCATACGAGAGAGCAGAGAAACTCGCTTTCCGCTTTCTGTGCGAAATGCAGGGAACTGGGATATCCTGTATATGAGATGGATGTGATCGCTGCGGGGGAAGAGTCTTATGCGGCAATGAAACGCAGCACAAACGGCGGAGGCGAGAACTCTCCGATGCTGGAAGCGGAGGATGATTATTACGAGTTATTTTTCGCTGGATTATAGGGTATGAGGAAAAATAGCCGAAGCAAGGTAATGAAAGAAGATGGACGTAGAACAGGCAAAACATACCCTTGGGATTACAGAGGAATATGATGGAAGAACAGCAAAGATGTGTTTTTAAGGGGAGGTTACGAATGGAAATTCTTGTAGATGCTGATGCCTGTCCAGTAGTTCGAATTGTAGAGCAAATTGCAGAAAAATATAGTATTCCAGTTACTCTTTTGTGTGATACCAATCATGTGTTAGAATCTGATTATAGTGAGATTAAAATTATTGGTGCCGGGGCTGACGCAGTGGATTTCGCTCTCGTTAATCAATGTAGCCACGGCGATATTGCAGTAACGCAGGATTATGGAGTTGCGGCGATGGCTCTTGGAAAAGGCGCCTATGCAATTCATCAAAGTGGACGATGGTATACGGACGCGAACATCGACCAGATGCTGATGAAACGTCATCTGAATAAGAAAGCTCGAAGGAGCAAGAATAAGAATCATTTAAAAGGTCCGGCAAAGCGCACACAGGAGGACGATACAAGGTTTGCAGAATCTTTTGAGCGAATGTTAACCATGGCAATGAAAAAACAGGGCGATTGAGAACCGTACCCTGGAGGCGAGATATGTTTCGATTTGTATCAACTGATTTTGACAACCATCCGGAGGAAGTCCTTTATCTGGAAAAGATCGCGAGTCAGACGATTGTGGAGGGACTTCGGGCGTGCTACCAGCTGAAAGCAGATGATAACTGTTTCTGGATGATGATAGAACCTTATTTTCCAGAGAACTTTTTCTCCGGTTTTGCTCAATATGTAGGAATGAAAGATGATACGGCAGCGGGCATAACATTTATCAGAGAAAAAGTGCGCCGTATGATCGAGAAGATGGAAGATGAGGAGAAAGTCTACACCTTCGATGTTTTCGAGGAGCTTTTGTTTGCGATATCCATAATGTCAGCTAAGGATGAAGTGGATTTCCGCAGAGAGGTTGGATATAAAAAGAAAAATCCGTATATCAACCGGAAACAAGCGATGGCTGTTGTAAACGAATTGATGGCGCGCTTTGGCTATTCCGATCGGGAGGCAAAGCAGGCGGCGAATGAAGTCCTGCGGTTTGATAAGATGCTGCTAAGTGATGACGAAGATGATAATCTGTTTTTCTGGGACGATGATTATGCTTTTTTCTTCGAAAAAGGTTTTATTGAGGGGATCAACAGACTGAAAAGCTTGCCGGCAGCAGCGGCTAACGCGTAGCGTTTTTAAATGGCCGCTGCAAGCTGCCGCCGAACAAAGTGAGGGGGCGTTACCTTGGAACAGGCCGGATATGGGTATGACTATACGTGTGATATCTTCAGGGATATTGGGCTGAAATCACCGCTTCTCCTGCTGGGCACGAAAGAGGCAAACCGGATTGCGAATGAAGTGTCGGCGAAAAGAGCAATGGAAATGATGAATAAACTTGGTTCGAAGCTGCTTGGAACGGATGAGCAGGGATTACATCTTCCGGATGATTTAGGGGATGAGGATCTGCCGTTTAGCTGAGATTCATATATATCACTCTATTGAGGAAAGCGTGATTAATACCTGTGAAGGCAGGTAGAACAGCCACATTCCTATGTAACAGGCCTCATACAAAGCAGCCGGAACCAGTGAAGGCACATTATATGCTCCAACACAGATGTCGCAGCAAGCGAACAGGGTTAGACCGATTGCAAATAATGTATTTTTCCTGCCTGCCCAGGCTGAAATTGTGTTAAGAATAAGTTGTGTAAAGTACAATGCCGCCAGCAGGTTAATTGGATTTATGAAACCTGCCGCATACAGGATTATGAATACGAACACAGGTGACAGGATGCGTGATACTGTGAAATAAGGGCTTTTTAACTGGTGCAGTCGGACTGCGTAGATTATCTGCACGAAGAAAAACAGCAGCAAACCAAATAAGTAATACTGATCAAGAGCAAGCAGGAACAGGTCGGCCAATGCCGTAAGTGCCAGGGCAGCTGGAACCAACTTGTCCTTGTTCTGGTAGGACAATGAAAAGAAGCAGCAGAGCAGAATACCGGCATATTTCCATCCAATGCTTGCCTGATATTGGCCAATCAGATCCAGTGACAAAATACTACGTATAAAAAACTTTCTATAGCTAAAAAGAGCTTTATTTTTCGTTCCGCCATTATCCTGTCACTCCAATGAAAGAATATCACAAATGAGAGTATAATGATCCAGAGATAGGAAATATAGACTTCTGATCATTATTTGTTACTGGTCAAAACCCGACCACGCACTTGCTGCGGGGTCAGGGTTGAAAACGTAGAGGTAGCAACCATTATTTGTCATATCGCAGAAAATCATTTTCGTGTTCCAGATGCCGGAAGCGGTAT
>JAJQCQ010000019.1 GCA_021202635.1 Lachnospiraceae bacterium
CAATTACCAACCAGATAGGGCTGCTGGAAAAGGAGCTGGGGGTAAAATTATTTGAGCGGATCGGGCGCAAAAACGTACTTACGCAGGAAGGGAAACAGCTGATTCCTTATGTGGATCAGGTGCTTTCGTCCGTCAAGGCACTGGAAGGCTTCGAAGAAAGCCTGGCCGAAAACAGCGGGGAGGTCAGGGTTGGCGCGGCGGAAACCATGCTTTGCTATAAGCTTCCGCCTGTCATACGGGAATTCACGCATACCGCACCGAAGGCTCAGCTGCTACTGAAGTCCATGGGCTGTCATGACGTGCGGGACGCACTGGTCAGGGGGGAGATTGATGTTGGGATTTTTTACAGGGATATTGGAGGAATTGCGGACTGCCTGGAAATGAAGGAGATTGGCACGTATTCTCTTTCCTGCGTTGCATCCCCTGAGACGGCTGCTTCCTGCGGGAACCTGTCAATGGCTGGGCAGCAGCTTTCTGTTCCGTTTTTGAGCAATGAGCCAAACTGTATTTACCGGGTTATTTTTGAGGAATATCTCCGGGAGCAGAATATTTCCACAGGCAGAACAATTGAACTCTGGAGTATCCCGACTGTCAAAAAACTGGTTGAAAATAATCTTGGCATTACATATCTTCCCAGGTTTACCACAGAAGAGGAAGTCAGAAACGGCACACTGCAGGAAATACCGGTTTCCGTTCAGCACAGCGAAATCACAGCTGTTTGCTGCTGGCATAAGAATAAATGGCTCAGCCCGGTCATGCGGCTGTTTCTGGATTTGTGTCAGCAGGAATCCGCCTTTACCTTATAGTGCTACAGGGAAAATCGCTGACTGGTAATTTGTTGTGCGTAGCGGATGGCAGACGGAAGCACCGTTTTTTCCTATGGCTCGCTTCATGACAGTGAAGCGGGAATTTTTGCTTTCATGGCAGCTCGTTTTTGTGTTCCTGCAGGTATTCAATGAAGCGTTTGCTTGCGATGGGCAGGCTGTCCGGATCTTTGCAGGCCACTGCAAGGGAGCGGTATACGGGCGGATCGATCGGCAGACAAGCGATATCATAGTTTGTACGCCGAAGCACCAGCTCAGCCAGTATACTGATTCCCAGCCCCGCCTCCACCATTGTCATGATCGCGTAGTCATCGTGGATTGTGTATTTGATATCCGGTTTCCAGGCCTTTGATTTCATTTGCCTTTTCCAGCATGGCATTATACTGATAAATGCTGCGCTCAATAAATGGGTATAATTCCGCACCTACCAGAGTCAGACGGACGCCTGTCCGGGAACGGGTCAGGAGCCGGATTGCCAGTTCTTCCTCCAGGGAGGCGATCATCTGGCTGACAGACGACTGCGTATAGCCAAGTGCTTCTGCGGCTTTCGTAAAACTCCCCACTTCTACTATTTTCTGTAATGCAATGTATCGGTTCATTTGATAAATTGCCTTTCATAATAATAAGATCAGATTAATTTGTTTTACTTATTATATTTTTGGGTATATGATATGTCAAGAAAATAAGCTTGGTTTGGAGGAATAAAGATGCTGAAAGAAAAAAGCCAGGTAATTGAGCAGGTACTACTGGATTTCCCCATTTGTGAATATACATTCGGGAAAGTGGAGCAGATACCGTTTTCTGATAAAGTGTGGTTTATTTGCGAAACGGATTGTGAACGATATGGACATTCATGGGCCTGTCCTCCTTATTGCGGCGATTTAAAAGAAAAAATTCAATATTGCAAAAAATACAGTCAGTTTCTTATTTTCTCCACGGTTACAGAAGTCAAAAACCGTTGGGATCAGGAAGAATGTTTAAAGGTAAAAACGGTACATGAAAAAATAACCAGGGAGATCAGAGAGCAGCTACAGGAGCAGATAAAGGATTTTTATATACTGTCAACCGGCTGTACTGCCTGTGAAAAATGTGCGTGCCCGGAAGAGCCATGCAGACATCCGGAAAGCCGTCTTTCATCTATGGAAAGTCATGGAATCGTTATTCTTCAATTGGTGAATGAGATGGGACTGACTTACGCGTTTGATAATGATTCCGTTGTATATTTTAGTATGATTCTGTTTTAATGTTGGATTGCTGATAAATCGTATTTCCTAATGCTTATATTAGAAACATTCGTTTTACTTATCTTCCGTCGTGATATACAATACTGTCAGGTTCTTAAAACCAGATTTAAAATATTCAGGGGGGAATAGAAGATGGATGCAAAAGATAACTCGCTGCTGATCAGCGCATATTCAGCAGATGCTTTCAGGGCGGAAGCCCCGAGAATCATGGAATTGATTGGCAGGGAACTGGAACTTCTGCAGACGGACAACAGCCAGAAGACGATTGAGCGCAGAACACCACAGGAACAGCTTTCCTTCTGGCAGGAAGATTTCGATTCTGGTGAGCCCTGCAGTCTGGAGGAGTTTTCTGAAGAAATTATGGAGCGCTCGATTCATTTCCACAACAAGGGCTACATGGGACATCAGGTAGCGGTTACCCTGCCGGTAACTGCCCTGACCAGCGCTTTGATCGGCTATATGAACAACTGCACGACGGTTTATGAGCTGGGAATGACTGGGAACGCGATGGAGAAGGTGGTCATATCCCATCTGGCTGAAAAATTCGGATACAGCAAAGGGGCGACCGGGTTTGTGACGTCCGGCGGTTCAATGGGAAACCTGACCGCACTCGTCACCGCCAGGACTTCATCGGGCGTCCGTGAGCAGGATTATCCGAAGCTGGCGGTTATGGTTTCGGAGGAAGCGCATTACAGCGTGGAGCGCGCGGCGAAGATCATGGGAATCCAAAGTGACCATATCATAAAGGTACCGGCCGGGGATGATTTTTCAATGCGGACCGACCTGCTGGAAAGTTGTTATGAAGAAGCTGTGAAGGCGGGGAAAATCGTATTCTGCGTAGTTGGCTGTGCCTGCACGACATCGGTCGGCGCACATGACAATCTGGAGGCGATTGCCGAATTTGCAACGAAACATAATATCTGGTTCCATGTCGATGGCGCGCATGGCGGCGCGGCGATTTTCTCGGATAAATATCGCTATCTGCTTAAGGGTATTGAGCATTCGGATTCCCTGATCGTAGACTTCCATAAGATGATGATGACGCCGCCGCTCTCCACAGCAGTGATTTATAATGCAGGGCACCGCAAGATCAATGAATTTTCCCCAAAGGCCGCTTACCTGTGGCAGGATCAGCTTTCCGAGGAATGGTGGAATTCGGCGAAGCACACACTGGAATGCACAAAGCCCTTGTCGGTTATCCATACCTATGCGATCATGCGGCTGTATGGAGATGAAATCTACCGTCAGAACGTAGATACACTTTATGACCTGGGGAAACAGTTTGCCGGGATGATTCGGGAGCAGAATGATATGGAGCTTGCGCTTTGGCCGAACAGCAATATTGTATGTTTCCGGTTTGTGCCGGATTGTGGTGATATCAATGAAGTTAATAAAGTGATAGCGGAAGAACTTTTGAAGGATGGTACTTATTACACCGTCAGCACGGTGATACGGGGACAGTTTTTCCTTCGCGTCACGCTTATGAACCCACTGACAGGGACAGAAGAACTAACAGGACTGCTGCAGAAAGTCAGGGAAGCGGCAGCGTAGCTTAATGGAGAAAAAGAAAATGAAACAATATATTGTAGACGCATTTACTGATAAGGTATTCCACGGAAACCCAGCAGCGATATGTGTCATGAATACATGGCTGGATGAGGAGACGATGATACAGATTACCTGTGAAAACAATCTTTCGGAAACCGCATTTGCGGTTCCGGAAGGGGATGGATATTACCTGCGCTGGTTTACACCGGGAGGAGAAATTGATCTGTGCGGACATGCGACGCTGGGAACTGCGTATGTGATTCTTACTTATCTGAAACCGGAGTGGGAGGAAGTGACATTCCAAACCATGAGTGGTCCTTTGCGTGTTGTAAGAAAAGGTGAATTGTTTGAAATGGATTTTCCGGTTTATGATCTGAAATCGGTTGCTGTCACATCTGCCATAACGGAGGCTCTGGGGGAAAAACCGGAAGAAGCGTACATGGGACGAGATCTTCTGTGCGTGTTTGAAAAAGAAGAAACGGTACGTAATCTGACACCAGATCTGGAAAAGGTGAAAGCTCTGGACGGTCTGCTGCTGCAGGTGACAGCCAGAAGTACAAATTCTTCCTATGACTGTGTCTCCCGTTCCTTTGCGCCGAAACTGGATGTCGCGGAAGACCCGGTCTGCGGCTCCGGTCATTGTCACATTATTCCTTACTGGGCGAAGAAAACAGGGAAGAACAGTCTGACCGCATACCAGGCATCACGCCGCGGAGGTACGCTGTATTGTAAAATGGATGGCAACCGTATTTATATAAGTGGAAAGGTGGTATTATATTCGGTAGCGGAGATCTGTGGCTTTTGATACTTGTGAAGTTGGAGTGCATAAGGAGCGGAACACGGTGTCGGTGGAGTGGGGATATGTGAACGAGAATGTTTAATGAAGGTGAGTGGCAAATAACAACAGAGAAACAATATATAGAAGAAAATCAGTTGACGTCAACAAAATCTTGCGTTACTATACCCTCGAAAGCTGATTTGATTCATCCCAAACGGATGGATGAGGGGATTTTATCCCGGCGGTTCTGGCCGGGAGAGAAATTTGGAAATCGTTTTGTGTTTCATGAAAAGTAAAGAGAGATTTCGGTAAAGCATTCAGGAAGGTGGTTTCTGAGTGCTTTTTTCTTTGCCCAAAATCAGGGAACACGGGAAAATCAGGAAGGAAGGCTGCAGGCATTTACAGGCTTTCAGAAAATTTGGTTATGGGATATAGCCGTTGTTCAGACAGGAAAAGGAGGAGACACAGATGAATAAGGTGATCTTAATGGGACGTCTGGTGGACGACCCGGAAATTTATGATTCAGCCGATGGAGATGCGATAGGCCTGGCAAAATTCCGCCTGGCTGTGGACCGCAGGTTTAAAAAGAGGATTGATGACCGTTTCGATGATATGGATGAGCTGGATGAACTGCCGTTCCAGTAAGCACGGTATGGCTGGGGGCAGCACTGTACCGGCCAGGCGTAAGAAAAGGAGAACATGATGGATGATGTAAAAAAAATGGGTCAGGAATAACAGGAAAATTTTTGTGGCGTCGGTACTGGCTGGATTCATACTGACGCCTCTTTTATGGCCATTTTTCCTGGGGATTATTTACAACACGCTGTCCCTGGCCGGGCCGGTGTTTCTTATCCTTGCCGGCCTGAAGATATGGCAATCAAAATCAACGACACCCAGAAAAGAAATACGATGCTCGGCCTTCGGGTGCGCGATGCGTTTCAGAAAATGGAAAAATACCGCGATGCGGCGTAAGACTGTCAGCAGGGATGGATGCGGGCCAGGACTGGCCTGGGACAAAGGAAAAGGAGAAAAAGATGTTTACGATTATTTCAAAGAAAAAATATGACCGGGAGAAGAGACGTCTGGAACTGAGCCAGATGGTGCTGAAGGATAAGGAAAAGGCACTGTAAGAGGAAGCGGCATCACGGCTGTTCCTTGAGACAGAGAACCTGGAACTGAAACGGCAGCTTTCCGAGCAGGAGCGGCGTATGGACTGCCTGGAGGACCGGGTGCGCGCGGAACTCTGGCAGAAGATACATGCGATCCTGACGGAGCCGGGAAAAGATGGGAAAAAGTATCCGGAGCGCTGCGGCTGCTACCGGAACCCGGATACAGGGAACTGGGAAGTGGTGCTCGGCTGCAGCTTTTATGACGGGGAAGATGCAGAGCGGGTGGTATTTACAAATCAGAAGGACGCGCACCTTTATTATTCGCTGCTCCGTGCATTTGAGCAGTACCCCTGGACCCCGGCCGGCTCAGATGATTTTTGGGATGGTGCGCCGGAACTGGAGGATGCGGCATGAAGAAAGCAATATCGCCTGAGACGGCAGATGCCTTTACTGACAGCATGAATATGAGCGCTTTCTTTGAAAAAGCTGCAGGAGAATTTTGCCTTCCGGTAAGCAGAGATACCATATTTGACTGCCGGAAGATCACAGTTGCGTCGGATATCATAAGGCGCTGGTACGGCACAGTGGAGCATAAGCATGGCAAAGCGTACCTTGCGGAACTGACGCGGTATCTGCTGTTGTGCGGGCCAAAAGAAAACAAAGAACTGAAAGCGGAACAGAGAGACGCACCACGTCAGCTTTCGTTGTTTGCAGAATAAGGTTGCTTTTTCTGGCATACTGCTTATAATATAATTGTAACAGGGAAAGAACACTTATGTTAAGGAGGTGCAGCTATGGCAACTTCGAGTATTTTGACTAATTTTACTATATCGGATAAAAAAACTGCTGAAAAATTTGCAGAAGCTTTGGAATGTGCATCAAAACAGCCTAAATGGCAGCCATCGGAGCCTGTTGAACCGCTGGAGAGAGATCCCGAAGCAATCCGTGCGATATTTGCAAGACGTGCAGAAAGGGCAAAAAATCGAAATGCCAATGTATAAAACATACCGGGTTATGGATTTTATTCAAATGGTCGGAGAAGAGGCGGTGAATGACCTCTTTTCCGACTTTTCCTGTGAATATAAAACAGGTATACATAATGATGAAGTGGAAAATTTCCTTAAAAGGAATGCGGTAGAATTTACGAAAAAGAAGATGTTGATTACATATCTTGTAATGGATGACCAGGATCAGCTTGCCGGATACTTTACTCTGACACATAAACCAATTATAGTGCAGGATAAAGATTTATCAAAGACATCCAGGAAGAGACTTCTAAGACATGCAAAATATGATCCTGTGATTGATGCTTACAGTGTATCTGCTTTCCTGATTGCTCAAATCAGTAAGAACTATAACTTGCCTTCCAACGAACGTATAAATGGAATTAAACTGATGGATATAAGTTTATCTGTGATAGATGATATTCAGCAGCAGATAGGCGGAGGAATTATTTTTTTGGAAGCCGAAGAGCACCAGGAATTACTTGATTTTTATCGAAAACAGTTATTTTCGCCATTTGGTGTAAGATACTCGGATGATGAAAACACGAAATATATACAAATGATCCGTTTCTTATAGCATGGTTAGATGTTAAAAAAGAAGGCCGGGGTCAAGAACCCCGGCAAGTATGAAAACCAAGCATTTCCAGTTCTTTCCCCGAAATATAATCAGTATTTACCAAGATCATCTTCTTCTCCGCTCCTTATTTCCTTTATTCTTTGTACGCATACATAGATCATCGTGGCTGCCAGGACGATTGGAATGATACCAAGCAAAATTGCCCATGGCTTATATCCTCTCCACACCCACGAAGCGCAGTGCGGTGGTTATCACGCAGGCGATTTATATGGTTATAATGCCGTTTCTCATGGTTGGATGCGCGTTCCTGGTAAAGCTGGCGGCGACACAGGCATTTGCCGGTGAAGTGGAGGTTGCGGGATTTGCCGCACTTTATGGAGGTCTGTATCTGCTGGCGGAGGCAATGGCGGCAATCAATTGCGCTTGCGTGCTATGTGGTGGGTATGATACGGTTCCAGAAAAAGGATCTGCCGCTGTAACGAGCCGGTTTTGTTGTGAGTGAATGATTTGGAAAAATGTTCTTATTAGATAAAGGTACCCGGTACGATGCCCATAGGCAGAAATGGCTTCCGTGCCGGGGCTTTTTATTGGATTGATTGTTTTGGACTTGACATGAAATGAAACATACGTTATAACACGCATATAACAAAACTGGTTTTGCCTCTGGGAAAATGTTCGATACCAGAAAGAGAATCATGCTCCCGTCGGGGATATTTTATCGGAAAGATGAGATCGTTCCTGCAAAATCCTGCTGACACAAGAAAATACGAATGTTTCGGAACCATTGCATATAATGAGCAGTGCAAGCTTCATGAAAAGCGGAAGCTGCATGAATATAATGAAATTTAGCAGGAATATACTGCTGTTATGGCAGAAATGAAAGGGAATGTTTAGGTAAGATTTTATTTTCAGATTTGGAAAGGATGACAATAGCATGGAACAAAACGTAATTCCCATTTTTTTTACAGCTGACGAGAGCTATGCTCCCTGGCTGGATTGCGCAATCCGTTCGATGGAGGAGAACGCTTCCGAAGCTTATAAATATCAAATCATTGTCCTGCATCAGGACTTATCGGAGGAGAGTCAGAGAAGGATCGCTTCCGGAGTGCGCGTCCCCTTTGAAATTCGATTTATTCCCATGGAACGGGAGCTGGCAGGCATTACCGACCGGACGGAGAATCGGCTGCGGTGTGATTATTTTACACTGACGATTTACTTTCGGCTGTTTATCGCTGACCGCTTTCCGGAGTATGACAAGGGCATTTATCTGGACAGTGACATTGTGGTGCCTGGTGATATTTCTGAACTGTACCGGGTGGAGCTGGGGGACAACATGATCGGAGCCTGTGCGGACCGTTCCATCACGCCGGTTCCTGAACTGGTGGAGTATGTAGAAAACGCGGTTGGTGTGCGCATTGACCAGTATATCAATTCCGGCATTCTGCTGATGAGTCTGAAAAAGATGCGGGAAGCAGGATTCTGCGATCATTTTCTTCATTTGCTGCATACCTATCATTTTGACTGTCTTGCACCCGACCAGGATTACATCAATGCGATGTGCAATGGCAAAATCGTTTATCTGGACGAGGCGTGGGATGCAATGCCGCCGATGGGCGGAAAAGAAGTGGAAGTGCTGCAGAATCCCAAATTGATTCATTACAATCTGTTCCAAAAGCCCTGGTGCTATGATGATATCCCATATGAGGAGTATTTCTGGGCCTGTGCAAAGCATTCTCCATTTTATCAGGATATCCTGCGCTTTAAAGAGAATTATTCGGAAGAACAGAAAAAATCAGATCAGACCTGTCTTGAAAATATGATTGCAAAAGGCCCTATGGTCTGCCGCCAGGAGGTTACCTTTCGCAGAATGTGTGAAAAAGGGGAACGGATTCGCATAGATTAGTCACAGGAATCAAAAATGGGCGGACAATTCTTTATTTTGAGAGATGAGAATGGATAAGGAGAACAGGTACGTATGCTGATTGGCGGGAATAAAGAAAAAGTGATTGCCAATATGAGGGCTGCCGCAGAGCGGGGCGATTTAAACTGTAAGGTAGAGACGGACGATCCGGTTTTGTCCCAGGAGGAACGGGAGAAGATCATCCGGCATTTTCTGGAAAATCATAGGACCTTTGGATATCGGTTCTGCAATGTATGTGCGCGGGCGCTGACCGATACAGCCACCAGATGGCTGAACCGGGATACCAGGATTGAGGGGCTGGAAAATATAAAAGAGATTCATGGCGGCGCGATCGTTACCAGCAATCACTTTAGCCCGCTGGACAACACGGCGGTGCGGAAGGCGATGAACCGGGCAGGCTATCGGCGGTTGTTTATTGTCAGTCAGGAGACCAATCTTGCCATGAAGGGGTGGATTGGTTTTCTGATGAATCATGAGGATATTATTCCGCTGGTGAATCATTCTGAATATTTGCGGAAACATTTCGGTCCAATGATCCGGGAACGCTTAAAACATGGGGATGCGATTCTGATCTACCCGGAGCAGGAGATGTGGTTTCATTATCGGAAACCCCGTCCGCCGAAACGGGGAGCATATTATTATGCGGCTGTCAACCATGTCCCGATTATTTCATGTTTTGTGGAGATCCGGGATCTGCCGGGCAAGGAAAATGAAGAGTTCCACAAAACATGTTATGTGATGCACATTCTCAAACCCATTTATCCGGACCCGGATAAAAGCGCCAGAGAGAACAGCCAGGAAATGATGCGGCAGGATTATCGCCAGAAGGTGGCTGCCTATGAGCAGGCCTACGGGGAAACTCTTACTTACGATTTTAAAACAGAGGATATAGCAGGATGGATTCCGTCCGGAGAGAATGCGCAGAGAGGAAGTTTTTAAGTGGAAGGTACAGACAGAGAACTCCGAATTGGAATCGATGTTGGTTCCACAACAGTGAAAGTAGTTATTACGGATGCCAGGACGCAGGAGATGCTATACGCACGATATGCGCGGCATAACGCAAGACAGAAAGAGACGGTTGGCAATCTGCTTGCGGATGCAGAAAAACAATATCCAGATCGGCGATTTCGCGCGGCAGTCTGCGGTTCCGGAGGCCGGACGATTGCCCAAAAGCTGGGCATCCATTACATACAGGAAGTGGTGGCCAACTCGGCAGCGGTTCGGGCGTTGTACCCACAGGTAAAAACAGCGATTGAACTCGGCGGCCAGGATGCGAAGGTCGTGTTTTTTTACTATGATAAACAAAAAAAGCAGCTGCAGACCTCTGATATGCGGATGAACGGAAGCTGCGCCGGCGGCACCGGTGCTTTTATTGATGAGGTAGCGGCACTTCTGAATGTGGAGACGGAGCAGTTTGAAGCTCTGGCGTCGCAGGGGCAGACCGTCTATGATATCTCCGGACGCTGCGGCGTGTTCGCAAAGACAGATATTCAGCCTCTGCTGCTTTCAGGGGCGAAGAAGGAGGATATTGCACTTTCCACGTTTCATGCCATCGCAAAACAGACCATTGGCGGTCTGGCACAGGGGCTGGAGCTGGCGCCGCCTATCATTTTCGAGGGAGGGCCGCTGACCTTCAATCCGACATTAATCAAGACCTTTGCAAAGAGGCTAAGTTTGAAAGAGGAGGATATCGTGCGCCCGGAACATCCGGAAACGATTGTAGCTTATGGGACGGCTATCGCCATAGACCAGATCTTTCCGGAGAAAGAAGAAGCGGATACAGTCACTTTACGTGAACTGGCCAAGAGACTTGCTGCTCCGGAAAAATCTTCCATAGAGACAGAGGAAAAGACGAAGCCTTTCTTTTGCTCATCAGAAGAAAAAAAACAGTTTCAGGAAAGACATGCCAGGGAACTGCAATCGTTATGTACTCCGAGACCGGAAGATGGCGAGCTGCGGGTCTGGCTGGGGATTGACTCCGGCAGTACGACATCAAAGTTTGTTCTGCTGGATGAGGAAGGCCGGGTCGTTGACCGCTTTTATGCGCCTAACAGGGGAGAAGCCCTGCTGGTGGTGCGGGACGGTTTGCTTGAAATGAAGAAAAAATATGATGCACTGGGTATCAGGCTGTATATTCTGGGGCTTGGCACGACCGGCTATGGAGAAAACCTGCTGGCGCGGGCATTTGGCGCGGACTATCATACAGTCGAAACAGTGGCGCATGCTATGGGCTGTACTCGCTACTATCCGGATACCACATTTTTGCTGGACATCGGCGGGCAGGACATGAAGGCAATCTGGCTGGAAGATGGCATTATCACGAACATCATGCTGAATGAAGCCTGTTCGTCCGGATGCGGCTCTTTTCTGGAGAATTTTGCTTCCGGTCTGCAGATACCGGTGGATGAGATTGCGGAAGCAGCTTTTCGCTCTGAATCTCCGGCAAAGCTTGGCAGCCGTTGCACGGTGTTTATGAACAGTACGATCATTACGGAGCAGCGAAACGGAAAAGGCCCGGATGATATCATGGCCGGACTTTGCCGCTCTGTGATCGAGAATGTTTTTACGAAGGTCATTCGTATTTCTGATACAGCTCAGTTAGGGAACCACGTGGTTGTGCAGGGCGGTACGTTCCGCAACCAGGCGGTGCTGCGTGCTTTGGAGGAATACCTTGGCATGGAAACGCCCCCTCCTTACAGTCGGCGGCAAGTCGCGCCGTCCATTAAGAGAAACGCTTCGCGTTTGGATGGCGCTGAGGTAAAGCTGGCTCCCTATCCGGGTGAGATGGGAGCCATCGGCGCGGCTCTGGAAGTGAAACGCCAGATTACTGAAGCGGTTTATCCGGACGGAAAAGAATCCTCTTTTATTGGCTTTGACGCCCTGGAGAAGTTCTCCTATGAGACGCAGAGCGGTGTGCAGTGCACCGGCTGCGGGAATCGGTGCAGCCGCACAATCGTCACCTTTTCCACTGGAAAGACCTGGGTATCCGGAAATCGGTGTGAGAAGGGGGCCGCGGTTGAATCAGGACAGAGAAATGAGAGAAGTGTTTCTGAACGGAATGATAAAGAAACCGCAGGATTTTCCTTCAGGCAGAAAGATGAAAAAGATGAAACCGCGGATTTATTTGCAGAACGTGAGAAACTTCTCTTTGCAGATTATGCATACCATCAGGTCGCCCCGGATAAAGGAGAAATGGTCGGTCTGCCCAGGGTTCTGGAATTCTGGGACAGTATGCCGTTCTGGAGCACCTTTTTCCGGGCACTTGGTTATCAGACGAAGTTTTCCCACAAAAGCTCGCGGAAGCTTTATGAGCAGGGGTTACAGTACGTAGCGTCGGATACGGTCTGCTTTCCGGCAAAACTGGTGCATGGGCATGTCATGGATCTGGCAGAGATGGGTGTCGACCGCATCTTTTTTCCTTATGTGATGCATATGCCTCCGGAAGGCGTGGACAAGCTCAGTCCTTATGTCTGTTCTGTCCTCCAGGGATATCCGATGGTTGTGCGCAATTCTCAGAATCCGGAGAAAGAGGGAAAGGTCATCTTTGATACGCCAGTGTTTCACTGGTTTGAGGAGAAAGACCGGAAAAAGCAGATTTGCAGCTATGCGGTGGAGACGCTGGGCGTGACGAAAGCAGAGGCTGCGTCGGCCTTTGCAGATGGAGAGCGGGCGCTTCTTTCTTTCCGAGAAACGCTGGTGCGGAGGGGCAGTGAGATCATCCGACAGGCACATGAATCCGGCACGTATGTAGTAGTATTAGCCGGACGTCCCTATCACACAGATCCTTTTATCTGCCACGACCTGTCCCTGCGCTTCACCGAGCGAGGGGTACCCGTGCTGACGGTGGACAGCCTGCCCGATCTGAGCAGGCAGGATCTGAAAAATACCAGAATTGAGATTACCAACGACTTCCATACGCGGATGCTGGAGGGTGCGATGGTAGCGGCAAAAGATCCTGCGCTTGAATATGTGCAGATCGTCAGCTTTGGCTGCGGACATGACGCGATCCTGTCCGATGAGATCACTCGGATTCTGGCGGAGTGCGGCAAAAAATCTCCGCTGATCCTAAAGGTGGACGAGAGCGATGCCACAGGTTCCCTCGGTATCCGTATTCAGTCCTTCCTGGAGACGATTGCGATTAAGCGCAGAAAGCAGTGCATCCAGGAATACATGGAACATCCGGAAACGCTATCTGCCTCGCTACAGACGGCTGAAATCTCCGTTCCACTTCGGTCGGCGCTAAACGGACGTTCACTGGACGATCAGTGCCGTGCAGATCGTGTAGAAAACCCCGCGCGTATGGCTGGCGATTTTCAGGGCAAACTATCAGAGCCGAGTCACGCGAAATTTCGCAAGGACGACCGGAAACGGCGCACGATTCTGGTGCCGAATATCTCGAAAGAGGTCTCTGTTCTGTTGTCCGCTATTATGGAGAAGGAAAACTACACCGTGAAAACGCTGCCCATCGGCGGGCCGGAACAGATTGCCTTGGGGAAGAAGTATGTCCATAATGATATCTGTTTCCCGTGCCAGATGGTGATTGGAGAACTGATCAGTGAATTGCAGAGAGGAAATTATCGGCAGGATGAGGTAGCCGTGGCCATGGTGAAATTCCAGTGCGACTGCCGGATGTCGCATTATGCGGGGCTGTTGCGGAAAGGCCTCGACCGGGCCGGTTTTACCGAGGTTCCCATCGTGACGACCGATGCCAATGACACGAAGGATATGCACCCGGGTGTGATGATTCTTGGAATCTCCGCCATCTGGGAAGCGGTATGGACTTTTATGATGCTGGATATTCTTACGGATATTTGCCGGAAAATCCGTCCTTACGAATTGCATCCCGGGGAGACGGATGAGGTTTACAATGATTGCGTGAATCAGCTGGCTGAAGGGATTCGCAAAGGCGTGAAAAACGCCAGAAAGGTCTTTGATACCTGTATTGACCGGATGGGGAAGATTCCCTATGACCGGAGTCATTTGAAACCGAAGGTGTTTGTCACCGGAGAATTGCTGGTGACCTATCACCCCGGTTCCAATTTCAATATTGAACGGTATCTGGAAACCAACGGCATGGAAACGGCATTCCCCAGGATTACCGATCAGCTGCGGAAAGATTTCCGCGCTACTGAGTGTGAAATCAAAGATTACCATGCCAGCATCCCGCCCTATCCGCAGCTGGTGGAGGGATTGTTCGACTATGTTCAGAAGCAGCTGGAGAAGGCCGCTGTCCGCCATGAGCTTTATGAATGCGCGAAAAAGCCAAAAGAATTGTACAAAGAAGTCAGCAACATCATCCCCGAGACCTTAAGCTGTGGGGAGGGCTGGCTGATGGCGGCAGAGATCGCGCACAACGCGAAAGAAGGAGTAAAGTCGTTTATCATCCTGCAGCCATTCGGCTGTCTGCCGAACCATGTCTGCGGGCGCGGAGTCATCAAGCGATTGAAAGAGGAATATCCGGATATTTCGATTCTGCCGCTCGACCTTGATCCTGACACCAGCTATGCGAATGTGGAGAACCGGCTGCAGATGCTGATCATGAACCATGGTTCGAAAGGAACGGACAGAAAGGTGTAACTGTTCAGTACCTTCACAGTTACAGAAGGCTTCATAAATGGTGAAAAAGAAAATCGCGATTATTACCGGTGCGTCGAGCGGTCTGGGGAGAGAATTTGTCAGGCAGCTGGATAAAAAAATGGAAACACTTCGTGAGAAGAGCGCAGGAACAGAAAAGCTGAATGAAAATCCGAATGATATTCTGGATGAAATGTGGGTCATCGCCCGCAGGGAAGAGCGGCTGAATGAACTGCGCAGTCAGATCAGCACGACCCTGCGGATGATGCCGCTTGACCTGACAAAGAAAGGATCGTTTCAGACAATCCACACCCTGCTTAAAGAAGAACAGCCGGATGTACGGTATCTCATCAATGCGGCCGGTTTTGGAAAAATCGGCTCATGGAAAGATATCTCCATAGACGACTGCAATGATATGATCGATCTGAACTGTCGGGCGGCGGTGGATATGACTCAGCTGGTTCTTCCCTTTATGAGCAGGGGAGCAAATGTGCTGGAGCTCTGTTCGACCGCGGGATTTCAGCCATTCCCTTACCTGAATGTTTATTCCGCGTCCAAAGCGTTCCTGTACCGCTATAGCCGCGCTCTTCGTGTGGAATTGCTGGGAGAGGGTATTCATGTGACGGCAGTTTGCCCTTATTGGGTGAAGGATACGGAATTTATCGGAACGGCCCAAAATACAGAAAACAGTACCTATATCCGGCATTTCCCGCTTGCGTCCCGTGAAAAGAATGTCGTTTGTCATGCTCTGGTTGACGCAGAATTGGGGCTGCCTGTGTCCACACCCGGTCTGGTCTGCACGGTTCACCGGATTGCGGCAAAATTTATCCCGAGCGAAATCATGATGGGAATCTGGGCAGTTTTGCGCAGAATATGAAGAAACAAAACATAGGGTATGCGGTTGGCGAAAATGAAAACGAATGATAAAAAAGAACAGAGATATGTTGAATTATATCATGCATTGAAAACGGCGGCAGGTCCTGTCTGCCATCAGCTTTTCGGAATAAAAAAGGAAGATGAGATCAATCTGCCGAAAGAACCCTGCCTGGTGGTGGTCAATCATACCTGCTATTTTGATCCTCTGATTGTCGCAATGTCTGTGGATCAGCCACTCTGCTTTGTGGCCGGAGAAAACCTGCTTCGTCACAGGCTTGTGACTTTCCTGGCAGTCGATGTTTTCCGCAGCATTCCCTGTTCCAAAGGGAAACTCAATACAGGAACGATCCTTGATATATCTCGAAGTCTGAAAACGGGACATTATGTCTGTATGTTTGCGGAGGGAAACATTACATATGATGGAACTACGGCACCATTGGCTCCTGTAAATGGCAAACTTTTCAGAGCATTGCATTGTACAGTTGTGACTGTTTCCGTGACAGGTGCTTACCAGGTTCTTCCGCGATGGAGCAGCAGATTATGCAGAGGGAATGTTTCTGCAAAGATAAAGGGTGTTTATACGAAAGAAATGCTGCGCAATATGATTCCGGAAGAGATTGTGACGCGTTTCAATCAGGATCTGTATATGGAGCAGTGTGCTGCAGATGCAGAAAAAGCCTGCCATCGTAGCGCGAAGGGAATTCGTTATGTGCTTTATGCCTGTCCGGAATGTGGTGCTCTGGGAAAAATCAGAGGAAAAGGAAGAAAAATCTGTTGTCTTGGATGTGGAAAGGTATGGGAATACGATGGGCGTGGAAAAATCAAAGGAGGTCGATTTCAGACAATCTGGCAGTGGAATCGCTGGCAGATTGGATTTGTGAAGGATCTTGTCCAGGGAGATGTGAATATTGGAATATCGGATTTGAATGCCAGACTTTACCAAATTGCTGATGACCATAAGCGGCATCTGTGTGAATCAGGAACACTTATTTTAAACCAGACAAAATTATCGGTTGGAAAATATGTGATTCCCTTAGAAAAAATCTCCCGAATGGATACCCGCAATAAGGGCATACTCCTTTTTTCTACGAATAACGAGGATTATTACGAGATTTCAGTCCGAAATGGCTTTTCCGGATTGATGTATAAGACCTTTTTTGAAGTATTGAAAGAAAAAATAACTGTATGCAGAAAATGAAGAGCAAGGCAGCAAAATAAATCTGTTGCTGAGCGTTGTGAACCCTTTTCAGCCGGATGTGCCAGCCGTTTTTATCCTGCCAGTTATTACAAGGATAAAGCTGATCATAATGCCTGCGGCAAAACCAAATGAGTGAACCAGGAAAGCACTGACACTTGTATTTGCGAATATAAAATATACAATTGTGATAATCACATCCGGCCTGTACCATATAAAATGAAAATGCTTCGGGAATCGGAGAATGCATACGATCAGGCATGCGATAAGCGCAAACACTCCGCTTGATGCGCCAATATCATAGGTTAAATCTGTGATTACCATCGAATAAGCAATCTCGGCCAGAATTCCTCCAGATAAAAAAATAAACAAAGTATGTCGTTTTTTTAAAAACGAACCAAGCAAAGAACCAACAGATAGTATACCAATGGAATTCGCCAGCAAATGTCGGAGATTGTAGTGCAGGAACAGGCAGGTGATCCAACGGTAATATTCTCCGTTTACGTATTTCATGCAGGTAGCACCGAAAGATACAAACGTATCTTCTGTACCCGGAAGCAGGATATAGAGTAAAACGAAGATGAGTACAAGAGTAATGGCAACTATGTTGTGATATACCCAGCTTCGTATTTCTGCTATATGTTTTTTCAGAATCATCCCTCTTCCCTTCCTTTCTGTGCGAAACTTCAGGCAAAAACCATAATTTGAATTGCTTATAGATAGTAAACGATATAAGGCATTTTTCTTTATATCCGACAGATTTTAAAAATCTGTTGGTTGATATATGTATTCTACCTGTGTTAATTTATATATAACGAATCGGATTCGGTAAACGTATTTTAGGATGGGGTGCCTGTACTTGTCAAGGAAAAAACTGCGATGGAATATCGGCTATCAAAAAAGGAGAAAGCGGATGATGATTTTTTTCTGTGTAATCGGGATTCTTGCCGTCGGATTCATTTGTCTTTTGCTTTATCACAATCGGGCGTTCCCGGAAGCGCAGGAGATTGCTGAGGAAATGGAACTGGTTGGAAAGGATTATTACTTCTATGGAAGCAGCAAAACTGGTTTCATTATTTTTTCCGGCGCAAAAACAGATGAAAAGGCCTATACATACCTCGCGAAGCTGCTGCATGAGGAGGGATACACGGTGGTGATCCCCAGGCAGCTGTTTTATCTGAGTCTGTTTGGAACTGTCCATGGCCTGGAGATTATGGAGTCAAACACGCAGATTGAAAAATGGATTCTGATCGGTCATTCGCTTGGAGGCATGCCAGTCAGCCGGATCGCTGCCTCCAAGCCGGATGGCCTGGTTGGGGTGGCCTTTTTGGCTACCTACGCATCTGCAGATCTTTCCGGTCTGGATATCGGTGCCATTCGCATTACCGCCGATCATGACGGTATCATGAATAATACGTTCATGGAAAAATACGATGGCAATCTGCCTGCAAACTCTGCAAATATCATGCTGGAAGGTGCGAATCACCAGGGTTTTGCAGCGTATCATTCCTCATCCGGACGTGATGGGGAAGCTTCCATCTCATGGAGAGAACAGAACGAGCAGAGTGTGAAACTTATTCTGGATTATTTTTCCGATGTGCTAAGTGAGGAGTAACGTATGATAGAAAAAGATTTATCCGGGAACCTGGAGCAGGTAGCTGCCGCTCAGATCATAGGGAAATATGGGACGGATTCCCAGCATGGCTTGTCGCTGTGTCCGAATTACAGTTATTTTTTTGGAAAGGCAGTTTCGGGGGTGATTCCTTATACGCTTGCGGGAAAAAGAGCCATGAGCCAGGGAGATCCGGCTTGCAGGCAGGAGGAAATTCAGAAGCTGACAGACGAATACATTGCATTTTGCAGAAGAAATGGTTACAGGCCTGTTTTTAATTCTGTCAGCCTGGAAATGGCCAGATTACTTGAAACCAGGGGTTTTTCCGTGCTGAAATATGGGGAGGAAGCAATACTGGAACTGGAGAGCTATTCTCTGTCTGGCGGAAAGAAAGGCGCTCTGCGAAGAAACGTGGCAAAGCTTGACCGGGCGGGAGTGATTTCAGAAGAATATTGTCCGCAGGCGGGCAGAGACTGGTCACTGGAAAAAGAAATCGCAGCGCTGGAAGAGCAGTGGTTCGCTGATAAAAAGCTGAAGCTTACTTATTCGGTCGGAGATTTACAGTTCGATATGCCTTATGGCAGACGGTATTTTATTTCCAGAGATGCGGCTGGAGATCTTCTGACGGTTTTGTCCTTTTTGCCGTATAAAAGCGGAAAAGGGTACTGCGTGGATGTGATGTACCGGAAGCTGGACGGGCCGACCGGGGAGATGGAGCACGCGATTATTTCGGCAGCCATGAAAATGAAAGAGGATGGAGTGGAAGAAGTCAGCCTGAATATTGCGCCGCTTGCTGGGATTGATGTGACAAAGCCGGATACGGGCAGGATTGAAGAGCTGATGTATGTCATTTACAACAATATGGATTTTGGATATGACTTCAAAAATCTTTATCGGTTTAAAAGCAAGTTTGATCCAAGTGTATGGAGGGAACGGTATCTGGTTTACGACAGGAAGATTTCGCCGGTGCGGCTGGCAACTTCGATTACGAGGACAAAGGGTGTCGCTGATCCCAGACTTTATATGAGATACAAAAAATTTTTCGTGTCCTATATCCTGTTCCCAGGGCGATATAGAGAGCAGGGGGAATCAGATAAACTATAAGCGAATCCGTTTCGGAAGAATATTTTTTACTTGATGGTTTTGATGATGAGCAGGCCGGATATTTTTATCCGGCCTGAAATTCGCTGTGTGTTTGATTTTACTTTGTCTGTTCAAACAGCCATTCTCTTACGGTATTCAGATCATATGCTACGCGCCAGGTGTTCCTGCTCTTCATCGGTGAGTGTGGCGGCCCACTGGGCAATCTGGAGCATCCGGCTGTGTGATACACCGCGGAAGGCGGGATTACCACACTGGATACGATGCATGCGGATCTGGAGAGCGCGCTGCTTTCGGAGGAATGATGGTATAAGAGCGTTTTGGCGCAGAAAAGAAAGGTGGTTCGCAGCTCTTTCCCTGACAGAGGAGGAGCTGCGGGCTATTTTTTTGCTTGACAAATAGATAATTAATGAATATGATTAACTCATGTGAATTAAATAATTGAAATTGGCATTCTATAATCATCATATACGGAGGAAATGAATGAACAGAGAAAAGAATAGAAACATGGACGAGGGGCCTATGCCTCACCGCGGAGGAAAAGGAGATCATTTGCTTGAGGAACTGGCGGAAAAGAGGATGCTGCTTTTTGTGGGTTCTGTGAATTGCCTGCGTCATAAGCCATATCGGAGAATCGGGGCGCTGATGCGTGAGGGGCGGGCAGCACTGCTTTGCCCGTCGATGAGCGATTTTTCCAGCGGGCGCTATCTGAACCAGATCGTTGAGGCGCTCGCAGAGCTTTCTAGGGAACATGGGGAGAAGCAGTTTGTCATTGCCTGTGGCTGTCAGTGGGTCATTCTCTCAACAGACAGTGAGCTGCTGAAGGAACGGGTAAAACGGGAACATGACATTGACCTTACCGTATTTGAGGACGCACATCTGGAATTTGGAGATCATGAGTAGCAGTGTGTTTTGGGAAAACGAGACGCAGATTTGCGGCTGGTTTGGTTTAACAGGCGGATTCGATGAAACAAAAGAAAAGGAGACATTGATTATATGAAGCGATTGTGGAAAGTGTTGCCGCCCTGCCTTTCGGATCTGATGGGATTTGAGGCAGTCGTGAATGAGACAGAAGGACTGGGACTGATTGATGATTCGAGCACCTATAAGCCGTTTTTGTTTGGGCGCGGCGGGCATGGATGGCCGGGAATGGAGGGCTGCCATGGACATGGAGGCGGTCGGGGCGGCTTTGGAAGGCTTATGCCCGGAATGCGTGTTATTAATTCGGATATACGCAATGAGGATATTATTACCGGCACAGAAAAGAAAGTGATGCAGGCATTTGATAAGGGCGTGAAGCAGCTTTCCCCGAATTTCGCCCTGCTTGCTTATGGTCCATCCGCGTCTATGATTGGATCAGATCTGGAATACGCGGCAGAGAAGATTACGGAAGGTTCTGCCCTCGTGCAGCGAAGCTCCAAGGAAGAACTGGCCAGCCTCCGAACGGAGAGAGGGAGCGCTTCTGTGCAGAGCGGCCTTCCCGCGGCGGCGGTGAAGATTGACGGGGAAAAGGATTATCTGTATGGGATCAGCTGCACGCTGGAAGCAATGGGACGTCTTTTGCTGACGCCTCGTGAGACAATCCCCGGCTCCCTGAATATTCTGGGCGCCAATACGATTGACTGGGCAAAGGAATCGTTTGCCGACCTGGAGGCGCTTTTGAAGCAGGAAGGATTTCAGATTCTCTCCCGCTGGGGCTGGAAGGAGACGACTGAAAATCTGAAGCTGGCGTCTGCCGCGGTGTTGAACCTGGTAGTAAACGAATCCGGTTTGCGCCTGGCCAGGTATATGGAGAGGGAATATGGGATCCCTTATCTGGCAGGAGCGCCGTTCGGTGCGGACTTTACGGAGACATTGAAGATCAGGCTGAAAGAAGCTGTTCCAGTGACTGACACGAAACGTCCGGGAGAAAAACAGAGGAAAGAGTGCCGTTTGTCTGAGTCTGCCGCGAGCCCGAATGAAGATCAGAGAAAAGAAAATGATGTGGATACAGAGCCGGAGATTCTGATTGTTGGGGAACAGTTTACGGCTAACGCGATCCGCCGGGAATTACTTCGCCGCGGAAAAACAAAGATCCGGGTGCTCAGTTTTTATGATATGGACAGGGCATATATGGAGACTGGTGATCAGAAGCTGATCGGAGAGGATGACTTTACCAGGCAGGCCAATGCAGAGTCTGTCCGTATCATATGTGCCGATGGCGACTTGCGGCCGCTGGTGAAAAAAGAAGTGCGTTGGGTGCAGCTCCCCAATACAGGCAGTATGTTTCCGGTAGAACCAATGGAAGCGTTTAACATGACGGGCGGTGCACTGGATGCCTGGCTGGACCGGGAAGGACTGTAAACTTCTGGCATCATTTAAGAAGTCGGAAGGCCTGTAAGCCTCTGGCACCGTTCGAAAAGTGGAAAGGGTGAATGAATCTATGAGACAGATTGCTATTTATGGAAAGGGCGGCATTGGTAAATCTACAACGTCACAGAATCTGGCGGCCGCTCTGGCGGAAAATAAGAAAAAACTGATGATTGTGGGCTGCGATCCCAAAGCGGATTCCACGAGGCTGATTCTGGGCGGTCATGCGCGCCGGACCGTGCTGGACACGATGCGGGAAAAGGACGAAGATGAAGTGGAGCTGGGAGATTTCCTCTACACAGGTTTTCAGGGGATTAAGGCTGTGGAATCCGGCGGCCCGGAGCCGGGGGTCGGCTGTGCAGGGCGCGGGATTGTCACAGCCATCAACCTGCTGGAGAACCTGGGCGCCTATACATCGGATCTGGATTATGTCCTGTATGATGTTCTGGGCGATGTTGTATGTGGCGGTTTTGCTATGCCGATCCGGGAAGGAAAGGCGAAAGAAATCTATATTGTCTGTTCGGGTGAGATGATGAGCCTGTATGCGGCGAACAATATATGCAAAGGGATACGCCGCTACGCAGAAACCGGCAAGACAAAGCTTGGCGGACTCATCTGTAATTCCCGTATGGTAGATCAGGAGAGAGAACTTGTGGCCGCATTCGCGGAGAAAATTAATACGCAGATGATTTATTTTATCCCCCGCGATAATCTGGTGCAGCATGCAGAGCTTCAGCGCAAAACGGTTATTGAATATGCGCCGGAGTCCGCGCAGGCGGACGAATACCGTTCTCTTGCGCGGGTGATTGAGGAAAATACCGGATTTTCCGTGCCGACACCGATTTCGAACGATGAACTGGAAGAGCTTCTGATGAAGTATGTTCCGGTCAAATGACCGAAATTGCTCGAAGAGTGTCAGGGGAGCGACCAGAGAGTAACGGAAAAGTGACCAAAAGCGACCGGGGAATGACCGGAAAGCGTTATGACGAATGGCAGAAGGAGAGACAGATGGACAGAGAGCAGCTGATTGAAGAAGTTACGAACGCAATCTGGAAAATGCGCGTGAGCCAGAAAAGAAAGCGTTCTGGAGAATCCGATTCCGGGCGGGGGATGGTACTCAATTATCTGTACGAGCACCAGGGGCAGGCTTTCCCTGGGGATCTGCGCGATTACATGCATGTCACAACCCCGCGCGTAACGGCGGTTCTCAATGAACTGGAGGAAGACCGGCTCATTGTCAGAGAGACGGCGGCGTGCGACCGCAGACGTGTGAGCGTGAAGCTGACTGACCTGGGATGGGAGCGTGTGGGGCAGCGGCGGAAGGAAAAACGGGAGGAGGCCGCCCGGCTCATAGACCGTCTGGGAACAGAAGACGCAGAGGCTCTGCTGCGGATCTGCCGTGTGGTAGAAAAACTCGGGGATAATTGAAAATTTCCGGTTGACAAACAGAAATCTACGCGTATAATAGTTGGTAAACAAACGGTTAGCATACAAACTAAATACGGGAGGAGCCGTGCGAAGAAAAAACCAGACAAAAAACGGAAAACCATACGGAATTCCAGACGGAAAAGGAAGGAGAGAAGAGAATGGACAGCCTGCATGTTCGGATTGCCCTGACGAAAGGACAGTTCAGCAAATACATTTTACGCAAGGCCAGAGAGATTGGATTGCTGCGGGGACAGCCGCACATTCTGGAGTACCTGGCAACGAATGACGGCTGTTCGCAGACAGAGGTTTGCGAAGCCTGGGATCTGGATAAGTCCACAGTTTCCGGCCTGATCGAACGGATGGAACGGGACGGCCTGATTCGTGTCGAACGGGAAGAGGACGACCGGAGAAAAAAGAAGCTGTTTCTCACATCGAAGGGCACCGAGCTGGGTGAAAAAATGGATGTGTATATGAAGCAGCTGGATGAGCTGGCATTCGCGGGAATATCAGAAGAGGAGCAGGAGCAGTTCATGCTCGTGCTTTCCCGCATTTATCAGAATTTAAAAGGAGCAGAAGAAAATGGGAAAGAATAAAACGAAACAGGCAGGACAACACGCATCCGCAGGAGCGGGAAAAGGTGCAGCTGGCGGACAAAGCGTGAGTGGAAATAATGCGCATGGCGCGGGTGGAACACAAAATAAAATGGCAGTCATGCCGATGAATACGCTGCTTTTGACGATGTCTGTACCGTTGATGCTGTCTTTGCTGGTGCAGTCTCTTTATAATATTGTGGACAGCATTTTTGTATCGAGATATTCGGAGCAGGCGCTGACTGCCACCTCCCTGGTTTACGCGATTCAGTTTTTGATGATCGCGGTCGGCGTCGGCACGAATGTCGGATTGAATTCCCTGTTATCCCGGTATGTTGGCGCAAAGAAAAATGAGGATGCCTGCCGGGCGGCAACGACAGGGCTGATTTTGAATATCATTTCAGCCTTGATTTTCTCCCTGGTCGGTATCTTTTTTGCGAAGCCGATTGCAGGTCTGATGACCAGTGATCCGGAATTGAAGGAGCTTTGCATCCAGTATATGCAGGTATGTGTTATTTTTTGTTATGGTACTTTTATCCAGACCTACGGACAGCGGCTTTTGCAGGCGGTAGGAGATACGATCCTGAGTATGGTTTCTCTGATTTCGGGCGCGATTATCAATATCATCCTGGACCCGATTATGATTTTTGGCCTGCTCGGCTGCCCGGAGATGGGCATCCGCGGCGCGGCGATTGCGACTGTTATCGGACAGTGTACCGGTGCAGTGGTGGCTCTGGTATTAAACAAGACGAAAAACCCTGTCATCCATGTGCATTTCAAAGGTTATCATTTTAGCATGGACGACGTGAAGGCAATCTACCGTGTCGGCATGCCGACCATCGTCATGCAGGCGATCGGCAGTGTGATGACCTTCGCTGTGAACGCGGTTCTGATGTCTGTCTCTACAACGGCGGTGGCGTTCTTCGGCGTATACTACAAGCTGCAGAATTTCCTGATGATGCCGATGAACGGTCTCGGTCAGGCGACGATCCCGATTGTCGGCTTCAACTTCGGCTCCGGCAATAAGGACAGAATTAAGCAGGCGTGGAAATGCGTTGTTCCGGCCGGCATCGTGATGGCACTGATCGGCACAGTGATTTTTCTGGCATTCCCGAAGCAGCTGCTCGGCCTCTTTGCGGCAAGTGAGGAGATGCTCGCAATTGGTGTACCGGCACTGCGGATCATTTCCGTGACATTTGTTTTTGCCACGATGACTATTATCTTCGGTTACTTCGCGTCCGGCCTCGGCAACGGTGTGATTAATATGGTTGGCGGCGCAATCCGCCAGCTGGTGGTGCTTGTGCCGCTCGTATGGGTGTTCACAAACTTCCTCGGGATCTCCTATACCTGGTACGCGATGTGGATTTCGGAAGTACTGGCGTTTATCTACAGCTTTGTCAGCATCCGGAAGGAGACAAAGAAAAAAGCAGGGTTCTGATGATGAAAAAAACCGCTGATTTCCATGATGGGGATCAGCGGTTTTTTAGTATCTTCTGTGAAATAATCTGCTTGAAATTTGATTCTGCGGCAATCAGCTGCCCCGATGGCGGCTTCTTGCTGCAGTTTTTTTTACCAACACCCATTCTGTCAATTATTCCAATCAGGAATGACCTTTATGGAATTCGAATTGTACTTTTGCTGTGCATTTACTATAATTTTCATTGAAAAAACTCCACAATTACTAAAAATATTACGGAAATGAATGAACGGAGAGGTGAGAATATGGACAAATGCCATGATATCCGGTGTGTTGGAGTCAATGACAGTGAACTCCGCGTATTCCGAAATCTGTCGTATGCGGGGAACGGACTGACATTTAGTTCGTATCTGGTGCAGGCGCAGGATGAGTGTCTGCTGATTGGAACGGTACCGGATGCTTATGTGAGTCAGTGGATGGAACAGATCCGGCAGAACGTTTCGTTTGACCGGATCAGTCATCTGGTTGTGTTTACGGAAGAAAACAGCAGAGAGGCGGTGCTGCGTATTTTGCAGGAGAATGACGGGATTGAACTGATTGCCGCTTATCCTGTTCATGAGCAGCTGAAGAAAATCCTGCCGGAGGGGACGAAGAGCCTGGAGGTTCGGAACAATCGCACGCTGACGCTGCTGGGATCTTTGTTCCAGTTTCAGTTGCTTGGAGAGGGGACGCTTTGCCCGGCGCTGTATGTGCTGGATCAGGTGGATCACAGTGTTTATACAGCGGATCTGTTTGGTGCCCTGTACTGCGGGTTGGAGCTTCCGGAAGCGAATTCGATAAGAAGCACGCAATGGGATCTTGGAATGAAGGACTTTTATGAAGATCTTGCGGCTTCCGGAAGGGCTGCGGATGCAGGTCTTGCGGCTACATTTATGCGAGAAAATGAGGTGACGGCCATCTATCCATCCATGGGACCGGCGGTGAGCGGGGGAAAGCTGGAAGAAATGCTGGCATATTATCTGCAGCAGAGCGGGAGTCTTGAGGCAGAGTCCGGGACAGCCGTGTACCATACAGGTGTAAATGTGCCGAAGCTGCAGCTGACCGCTGCCGGGATTTCAGAGGGACAGACAGAATCTCTGGACGAAAAAACGGTCTCAATGACATCCGCCCACCCGAGCGTGGTGATCCTTTATGAAGGAACGAACGAGCTGTCAGATTACGCGGCCTGTGTGGAAAATGGCCTGAAGGAGGCTGAGGTTTCCAATGTCACACGCTGTAACCTCTCCGCCACAGATCGGAATGAGGCGATCCGCATGGCGCTTTCGGCGGATGTCCTGCTTCTTGGAACAACGATCTCGAAGGGGACTCCTGCAAAGGCGATCTGGGATGTGGTGACGTCTTTGAAAGCGGAAAGCTGCAAAGGTAAGCTGGCGTCGATTTTCTATAAGGTTTCCACACAGGATGACCAGGCGGATTTCTTAAGAGAGCATCTGGCTTTTCTCGGATTTGATTTAGGCATCCAGAGCAGCTTTTTTGTAGGGGAGCTGACGGAGAATGATCTGAAAAATGCCGGGAATTATGGCTTCGGGGTCGGATGCAGCGCCCGGAAAGTGCCCAATCCCAGGAAACCGAAGCTTGTAAAATGTCTGGTCTGCGGAGAAATATTTGATGCGTCGCTTGGCACCTGTCCGGTCTGCGGCGTGGGGCTCGACCAGTGCGTGCCGGTCGAGGAGGAAGAAATTTCTTACCAGAAGGATACCGCCCTGCGCTATGTCATTCTCGGAGGCGGCGTCGCCGGTGCATCAGCGGCGGAAGCCATCCGCAAAAGAGATCAGACGGGAGAGATTCTCATTCTGTCCGCGGAGGATTATCTGCCAATCCATCGCCCGATGCTTACCAAAAATCTTGGCATTGCGGATGCGCCGGATGAGGAGCTGTACCTCCACCCGGCCGGATGGTATGAGGAACGAGGGATTTCCCTGCGGCTGGGGGAGACGGCGGACGCCTTTGACCCGGAGCGGAAGATCGTCCATGCTGCGAAAAGCGGTGACGAGATTCCTTATGACCGCCTGATTTTTGCAACCGGCGCAGAGTGTTTCATCCCTCCGTTTGAAGGCTGGCAAAAAGAAGGAGTGGTGACGATCCGTCATCTTTGGGACAGCCGGAAAATTCAGGAATGGATGAAAACCGCCAGAAACGCGGTCGTGATTGGAGGCGGCGTGCTGGGACTGGAGGCTGCGAGTGAGCTGTTGAAAAACGGGATTCATGTGACGGTGCTGGAGGCCACGCCTCAGATCATCGGGCGGCAGGCAGATGCGGATTCCGCTGCGGTGCTGCGCAAAAAGATGGCTGCACTGGGCGTGGAATGCCTGGAAGGTGTGCAGATTGAGGGAATAACCGGCGAAGAACGGGCGACAGGAGTGAAGCTGAAAACCGGAGAAATTTTCCCGGCGGATTTCGTGATTGTTTCCTGCGGAAACCGGGCGAATGTGAAGGCCGCGCAGGATGCCGGAATGCAGGTGGAGCGCGCGATTGTTGTGAACGCCTTTATGGAGACGAGCCTTCCTTCTGTTTACGCCTGCGGAGACTGTGCGCAGTACGACGGCGTGAATTTCCAGCTCTGGGCGGAAGCGTCCGAGCAGGGACGGATTGCGGGTGCGAACGCGGCGGGAGAGCGGCTGGCATATGAGTCACAGCTGCTGGGACTGAATCTGGATGGGTTTGGGACAACCCTGTTTGCAATCGGAGATCCGGGTAAACAAAGCGGCGTGCCCTATCGCCTGGTAAAAACCGTCGACGATGTAGATAACAGCCAGGAACAGTACTGGTTCATGGGAAATGCCCTGCAGGGCGCGGTGCTGATCGGGCGTCCGGACAAGACTGCGGATGTTACAAAGGCTGTGATGGAGCACGCGCGGCATGAGGAACTTTTTTAAGATAAGGAAGTGAACAGCATGAAAGAAAATAACAAAACGCCCCGTACGCCTCGTACAATGGAGTTGCCGAGACCAGAAAAGGTAACCTGCCCTTATAGAGAATCCTATCAGGCGGATGTGGTGGTGATTGGCTGCGGATTTGCAGGGCTGAATGCTGCTGTCTCCGCAAAAGAGGCTGGACAGAATGTCCTCGTGATTGACAAGGGAAAACCCGGCTATTCCGGACTCTCTCCCTGGCCGTCAAGCTTTCGCTGGTTCGACCCGGAGCGCGGAGATGATGAGGAAGCCTTTAAGGAGGCCATGAAACGCGGCGGCGACTATCTGTGCAACCTGCGCTGGTATGAGTGCTGGCTGAAGGAATCGAAGGGCATCTATGAGCGCCTGACCGACTGGGGGATTCTCGCCCAGTATCCGAAGGCTGCGGAGGCCGGTGATTTTTACGAGCGGGAAGATTTTGTCGGATACCGGGAGATGTTTGACAAATTTGACCGGCACAAAAAATGGATCGAGGTATTGAACCGGTATGAGATTCCGTATCTGGAGCATACGATGGTGACAGACTTGATCGCCGGGACGGCTGATTCTGAAACGGCGGAGCCCGGAGCGGTAAAAGGTGCGGCTGTTCCGAAGCCAAATGATGCAAGAAAAATCTGCGGCGTGATTGCCTTCCATGTTCCGAGCGGACAGGTGATCACTGTGAGTGCGAAAGCAGTGGTCATGGCGACCGGAGGCGGCAGTTATAAGCCGACGGGATACCCGGTCGGCGGCGATACCTTTGACGGAGAATACATGGCCTGGGAGATGGGGCTCCCGATTACGGGAAAGGAATTTGAGGATTTTCACACGACATCCAGCCAGGCGCCGGGCAATGTATTTCTGGATAACCACTGGCAGTACCTGGAAAACATCTGGCTGTGCGGCGGCGATGTAGATCTGGAGAGTGCCGCCGGATATGCCTCGGCGAAAGGGTACGCGATGGTCCTGAAACGGGTGCAGAACTCGGTAAAGGGTGTGCCGCTCGCAAATGGAAGTGAGATTCAGAATGTGGCGACAGCCAATTATACCCGCCGCGGCGGCTCGAAGGTCTATGAGACAGACCCGGAAGAAGTGCGATCCGGAAAAATGAGTACGCCGGTAGCGGCGAGCACACTGGCGGGAGCAGCGACCGGTATGTGCTGTCATCTTACGTCAGGCGTGTTCTGCGGCCTTGGAGAGACGGACGGAAAAACGGAGATTGCCGGACTTTATGTCGCCGGAGACGGGATCCATGCTACATCTCCGTCAGGTTCCGCCTATCCCTGCGGTGTAGGATTCACTTCCTGCTTTACATCGATCGATGGCGATCATGCAGGCCGCGCGGCATCTTCCTATGCGGCCGGTGAAAGCTTTGCGCCGCTGCCGGAGGAGGAAATTCAGCTGAAAAAAGAAGAAATCCTTGCTCCGCTGAATCGTGAAAATGGGTTTGACCCGAACTGGGCGCGCGATGTGCTGCATTCCATCATGGCGCCTTACTGGATCACTGTGGTCAAAAGCGAGGCGACTCTGAAGGCGGCGTTGGTGCAGGTGGAATATATGCGTGATCATGTGGTGCCGAAGCTGCAGGCCGCTACCAGCCACGATTTAAGACTGTGTATCGAGATGAAACACAAAGTACTTTCCGCAGAATTAAAGCTCCGCGCCGGTCTGGAACGGAAGGAAAGCCGCGGATCAACCTACCGCGAGGATTATCCGTTCCGGGATGATGAGAACTTTTTATGCTATATTACTCAGAGAAAGGCAGAAAACGGAGGAAGTACGTTTGATAAGGTGCCGGTTCCGGACGCCTGGGCGGGTGACAGGGAGGAAGCTTATTCGTCCCGCTATGTATTCTATTTCCCCGGGGAGCCGGAAAAAATGGGCTTCCAGCTGCCAGAAAGAGGCCGGAAAGGAAAGGGGGAGCGAAAATGAGCGTAGTAAGAATCGACCTGAATCGCTGCATCGGATGTAAAAACTGTGTGGAGATTTGTCCGATGGATGTCTTCTATTTTGACGAGAAGGCCCGCAAATCCGTGCTGGCCTATCCGGAAAACTGCCAGAGCTGCGGTCAGTGCTATCTGAACTGCCGCGGACGCGCCATCGGGATGTCGAATGACACCTACGGCTACCCGATCACGGCCTTCCGCGGAGCGACATCCTCGTCAATGAACCGCATGATTGTCACAGAGCCTGGCGTGATCAGGGAGCTGACAAAGGGAAAGCTGCCCTGAAAAACGCCTTCGGAAAAGATACACAGGAAATTTGCATGAAAAACGATAGAAGGAGACCCCATGAAAATAAAAGAAATTATTCAAAAGCTGGAAGCATTTCACCCGCCGCTGGAGCATCCGCACACCTGTGACGTGGTAAAGATCGGGAATGCGGACGCCGAGTGCAGCGGAATTATTCTTACCTGCTTCGCATCGATCGAAGTGATCCGCAGGGCTGTGCAGGAAAAGGCCAACCTGATCATCTGTCATGAACCTCTTTTTTACAGTCACGAGGATACGACGGACTGGCTGGAAGGCGATCCGGTATACGAGGTAAAGAAAAAGCTGCTGGAAGAAAACCAGATCGTTGTTTACCGGGATCATGACCATATCCACGGGGGCCACGGCGGAGCGAACATTGACGGCATTTTCTACGGAATTATGAATGAGCTGGGCTGGAAGGAATATGTCATCGGAGATACGAAAAAGCCTTTGCTCTATGAAATCCCGCAGACAACGGTGCCGGAGCTGGCGGAGTTCCTGATGAAGAAGCTGAATATTTCCGGTATCCGCGTAGTAGGAAGTCACGACACGAACGTCCGCAGAGTGTTCTTCTGCGAGCATGTGCAGGGAGCAAGACCGTTTGGCAACAAGACAGAGATTCCGGACAATGAGACGATGAAAAAAGTAAGGAGAGAGCAGGCAGATGTGCTGATTCCTTTTGAAATCATTGACTGGACGCTGAGTGCCTACGTGCGTGATTCCTGCGCAGCAGGGATACCGAAAACCATTCTGGAGATGGGACATTTCAACGTGGAAGAGCTGGGCATGCGCTATATGGTTCGCTATCTGCCAAACGTCATCGGATGTGAAGTGCCGATGAAATATGTGCAGTCCGGCGACAGCTTCTCATATATCACAAAATAAAATCCCGTGCCAGGATGGATGCTCCTTACCTGGCGGTGCCAGCTGAAATTTACCGCATATCCGGCGATGCAGAATGGGCAGGTGGTTTTGTCACTGGAATCCATTCTTTAACCTTTGAGAAAGGCAGAAAATTCTCTGGCGACCAGAGGCGCTTTCCGGATCGGGTAGACCATATAAATCTCGTAGAAAATATCCGGTGTGATGGGTCGAATTACGGTTCCCTCCATTTCCAGATGGGAAGCCATGTTGTGTGTCAGAATAGACAGTCCCATCCCCTTCTGGATCAGGTCAAAGAGGACGGAGGCCTTGTCCACGGAGATGGAAGGGCGCATATCAAAGGATGGATCTGCCTTGCGGATGCTTCCGCGCAGAGAACTCATGTGGCGGAATTCAATCAGGGATTCATTTTTCAGATCGTCCAAAGAGACCGCCTTTTTCCCAGCAAGGGGATGAGCTTCCGGTATTACGGCAGAGAGGGTATCAGAGGTGTAAAACTGCCGCTGATAGAGATCCTCCGGGATATCATAATTCCCTGTCAGAATGAAATCGACCTTTTTCTGCTGCAGCCAGTCGAGCAGTTCCCGGTCGCCACCCTGCAGAAATGAATACTGGCAGTGCGGATGCTGCTTTTTATAATCCTTAAAGAAGGGAATAAAATTGTAGAGCGTCACAAGAGGAATATACCCGATGTTGACCTCCGGCGCGTCGGATTCCCTGTCGAGCAGGTTTTGTGTGTATTCCTTCTGAATGCTGACCATCTGCTCTGCATAGGGAAGCCATGCTTTTCCAAAATCGGACAATACAGCTCCTTTTTTAGAGCGGATAAACAGGTCTTCGCCCAGATCCGTTTCAACCGACTTGATATGCTTTGAGAGAGAGGACTGGCTGATAAAAAGAAGATCCGCCGCTTCCTGAAAATGCAGCACACGTGCCAGGACGACAAATTCGTTGATGTAATTTAATTCCATAATGGTACCTCGCTTTCGGAACACCGTAAGTATGGTGTAAAAATGCAAAGCTTCGATACAGACTCCGGGGAAGATCCATATCGGTTCCGACCCTTTGCATACGTTAATATTCTTTATAGTTAGCAGTATAGCAGATGGAGAAAACGATGTCAAAATAAATGTCCGGTTTCAATCGATTTGGCTTATGCATTTTTGGCAGCTGGTGCCCTGTGCCTGAAGGCAGACAGATTCCAGATAGCTTTTATTGGATTCCAAAACGGAATGAAGCAGAGATATAACGAATTGCAAAGGACGGATGGCTTTTATATAATATGACCAAGTTAAAAGAACGAATGGTTTAGGAGATGTACGAAATGACAATAACAAAAGCGGTGACAAAGAATGGAATTGTAGTCGGAATGCCGGGAAAACAGACCGAATGCACGATGTTCCTCGGAATTCCGTACGCAAAGCCGCCGGTTGGGGAGCTCCGCTATCAGGCTCCGCAGAAGGCGGAAAGCTGGGAAGGAGAACGGGAGTGCTTCACTTTCTCTCCGGCCTGTATTCAGGACCGAAAAGGAGATGAATTCCCGATTTCGGAGGACTGCCTGTACCTGAATGTATACACACCGGCGAAAACGGCGGAGGAAAAGCTTCCGGTCATGTTCTGGATTTACGGCGGGGGCTTTGGAGGCGGAAGATCCTCGGATCCAGAGATGTATGGCGAGAGCCTGACCCGGAAGGATGTGGTGGTCGTTACCATTAATTACCGTTGCGGGGTGTTTGGCTTTTTTGCTACAAAGGAGCTGGAGGAGCGAAACGGACAGGTGGTAAATGCCGGTATTCTGGATCAGATTGCGGCGCTTTCCTGGGTAAGGGAAAATATCCGTGCATTCGGAGGCGATCCGGAACGCATCCTGGTATTTGGTCAGTCGGCAGGAGGGATGTCCACGCGGATGCTGATGACGTCCCCTCTGGCAAAAGGAATGTTTTCCAGAGCGATCATTGAGTCCGGCGGCGGCCTTAACGAAGCGGATCCGATCCGACCGAAGGAAGAATTTATGGCACTCTGCGAGCGGGCGATGCGGCATATTGGATGGACCCTCGAGGACATGCTGACTCGCGATGCAGCAGAAATTTCGGAGAAGATGGCGCAGGCGGCAAAGGATACTGCCGAAGGCTTTGAGGTCGGGTATTTCCAGCCGTTTCTGGATGGCATTTCGCTGGTGGAGGTGCCGGGAAAATTGATCTCCAGAGGCGAATATCCCGATATCCCGATTATCTGCGGAACCGTGGCCGGGGACGCCTGGATGTTCTCCAGAAAAGTCATGCGGCAGTTTCCGGGCGACCGGTATTTCCGGGGATTTTCCTACGCGGCGAGCCAGGCATGGGCAAGGCTTTGTGTGAAGGAAGGACGCACGCCGATCTATACTTATTACATGGATCGGACGCAGCCTAAAAAAGAAGGCGGTCCGACGCACGGAAGAGCTCCGGCGTATGGCGCAGGAACTCCGCATTCATCTGAAATTGTCTATGTGTTTGGAACACTCGATAGCCGCAGCAAGGGATTTGGAGAACTGGATTTTGAACTGTCCGAGGCAATACAGACCTACTGGACGAATTTTGCGAAGACTGGCGATCCGAACGGCGATCTGAACAACGATCCAAACGGAGAGAGTATTTGCCGCTGGGAACCTTATACCGAGCAGACCCCGTTGGCCATGCATTTTGGCGACGATGGGTATCAGATGACAGATCTGGTGGAAACGGATGCGGAAAAGCTGGCGCTTAAGATTACCGAAGAGCATCCCGGCCTGCTGACTTCGCTGGAAGGATATGAATTGTGACTGGCTTGCAGACAGGGCCGCTTTGAAGAATCAATCAAGAATGAAAAATAAATGGAGACTTATTAAGAACTAAAGAAACAGTGGGTCATTCTGAAGAAACGGAAGAGCCATGACAGATAAAAACGGATGAAACGTATATAGGAGACGGAGGCGAAAGGATGGGAAAAAGCGGAGCGATCAAAAACATTACGGCGATGACTTCCAACCGGCCTGACGGAATGGTGATTTCCAGAGCGATCCTGGAATATGATTTTGTGCTTGAAGGCAGTCAGGTCAGCCCGGAAGGTTATGAGGTGGAAAAGCGTACCATTTTGGATGCTTATGTCAGCGCGGATGAATGCGGAAAAGAACCGACTCAGTCTGGAAGCTTTGTGGTACTGCAGCTGAGCGAAAAGGATGAAACAGCCAGTGTGCAGATAGACAAAGGTCCGGGAGGATTAAGGGGACCAGGGCCGGGCGGTCCGCCAAAGGATGGTCCAAAGCTTCCGGGAAAGCAGCCGGGAGGGGATTCTATGGCAGTGGAAGGCCCGATGGCAGGCGGCAGCAACGACGCAGGAGGCCCGCCGAAGGATGGCCCGAAAGGTCCGGGAGGTCCCGGCGGCCCGGGAGGCCCGGCTGGATCGGCGGCGGAGCTGCGGCCGGTAGCGGTATCGGTGAAGCAGAAGGCAGATATCGTCGGCGTGAATGGCGAAATCTGCAAAGGCAGTGACATCTTCCGCATATCGAACCGGAGCATCTGTCCGGTGGCGGATGAGTTCAGGCAGATGAAGCTCGGGGCGCTGAAGTTCAATCTGTTTGTACCTGAAGAATATGACCCATCCCAAAAATATCCGCTGGTGCTGTTTATCCATGATGCGGGGCCGTGCGGAGACGATCCGATGCTGGCGCTTGCGCAGGGAAACGGCGGCCTGATCTGGGCGTCGCCTGAGGAACAGAAAAAGCATCCCTGTTTTGTCCTTTGCCCGCAGATTCCCAGGGGGATCCGGCTGACGGATGACGACTTTGTGGCTCATCCGGAAATTGAGACGATCAAGCGCATGATGGATCTGCTTGCAGAACAGTATAGCATTGATATGGACCGCATTTACACAACCGGTCAGTCGCAGGGCTGCATGGCTTCCCTGGAGCTGGGGATCCGCTATCCGGAATTCTTCGCGGGATTCCTGCTGGTGGCAGGACAGTGGGATCCGAACCGCAGCAGCATCCTCTGGAATCAGAACATCTGGATTCTGGTATCGGAAGGCGACAAAAAAGCACTGCCTGGTATGAATGCCATCACCTTCGCGTTTGAAGAAAAGGGCGCTGTGATCGGCAGATACCGCTGGGACGCAAAAATGGATCCGCAGCTGCTTAACAAAGCGGCAGCAAAGGCGGCATCGGATTCGTACCGGATCCGCTACACCGTATTTGAAGGCAGCTCGGTAGTACCGCCGGAAAAGGAAATAACCCCGGCAACGAATCACGTTTGTACCTGGCCGGTAGCCTACGGCATTGAGGCGGTCAGAGACTGGCTTTTTACCAGTCGCAGGCAAAACAGACAGGGGTGATTACATGAAGCTGAAGGATCAGATTATCCGAAGAATCGACAGGCTGATGTACCGCACCTGGAATGAAGACCAGCCTGCACGTACCTGGCACAGCGGTTTTTACCACCGCTATTTTGAAGGCTACCGTGAAAATACTACCGCTGATCAGGACGGAAAGCATAAAAAGGTGGAACGGTTTTACGCGGGATGCTATTACCTGGATCAGGAAAAGACGGCGGACTATATAGGAAAAAGAGTTCTGTACGCCATCCTGCTTGCGGGAGCTGTTTACCTGTATTACGTATCCTGCTTTACCGAACAGCTGGCCGCGAATTACGCGACGGCAGTGTCGGTGCTCCAGTCCGTGGACATCTTCCTGTTTCTGTGGCTGGCCTATATCTATGTCTGCGGTCTGCTCGCCGGAAGAAAAATGATCTACAGCGAATACAAGGGCAGCCACATTCGCATGACGCAGGTAACTCTCGCCGGCAGCGTGTCACTGGCAGCTACAGCGGCGGCGAAGCTGATTTACGCAGTTTACGAACGGGCTCTGGATGTCCTCCATATTCAAAATGCGGCAATCCTCGTGGCGGCGGCAGGTTTCCTCTGGATGATACGCCTCGTTGAGATGAGAACGAAATACGAGGTAGAGGAAAGCAAACAGGCGGGCAAAGCCGGTATCGAGATCAGCTGACGAAAGGAAGGGATGAACATGTGGAAATACATTGTAAAAAGACTGTTATGGTCGATCGTTATTATGGTCGGCGCAGGAATTATTATTTTCCTGCTGACTTATTTCACTCCGGGAGATCCGGCTGCACAGCTGATTGGCTCCGACGCGAGCGCCGCTGATCTGGCTGCTCTGCGGGCAAAGCTGGGGATAGACAAGCCTTTCCTGCAGCAGCTTGTGACTTTCCTTTACAACTCATTCATCAAATGGGACTGGGGCACTTCCTGGACTTACAACGAGCCAGTGATGTCTACCATCCTTTCGAGATTGCCGCGTACGGCGATTATTGGCTTCGGTCAGATGATCCTGACAGTGGCGATCGGTATTCCGCTGGGAATCTTTGCGGCACGGCATCAGGGACACTGGCAGGATTACGGTGTGCTGGGCGTCTGCATGGTTCTGGTATCTCTGCCGGATATGTGGGTGGCGCTGATGTTCGTATTGCTGTTTTCCCTTCAGCTGCACTGGCTTCCGGCATACGGAATCGGCGGACCGCAGTATTACATCCTTCCGATCGTATCCGGTGTTATGGGCGGCATTGCCGGACAGGCCAGACTGATGCGGTCCGGTATGCTGGAGGTCATTCACTCCGACTTTGTAACTACCGCGAGGGCGAAAGGGCAAAGTGAAGACTTGATTGTCCGCAAGCACATCCTGCCGAATGCTTTGATGCCGGTCATAACGATGCTCGGCGGCAGCCTGGCCCTGGTGGTATGCGGCTCCGCGATTGTAGAGAGACTGTTTTCCATTCCGGGTGTCGGACTCTACCTGCTCGATGGCATCAGCTACCGCGACTATCCGATCATCCGCGGCTGTACGCTGTTCTTCGCAACGTTTTCTGCACTGGTCTATCTGCTGCTGGATCTGGTCTATGCATGGATTGACCCGCGGATCAAGGCTCAGTATACATCCGGCAAAAAATCAGGGAGGTGAGCAGTATCATGGCTGAAAAAGATCTGAATTTAGAGAAAAAAGGCGGACATCACGGACCTCACGGGGATGGCCACAGACCGCACAAAAAGGGGCCGCATCATGGAGAACATCACGGGCGGCATTACAGTCCGGCCTTCAACAATTTCATGGAGACCTTCCAACGGGTATTTATCAGTCCGAGCGCCAAGCTTGGCGGCATCATGTTTCTGATTGTAGTACTGCTGCTGGTATTTGCACCGCTCATTGCACCTTATAAACCGACTGCGGTCGATCTGAAAAATACCTTTGCGACGCCGTCGCTTGCCCATCTATGTGGGACGGATAAGCTGGGAAGAGATATTTTCTCAAGACTTCTCTACGGAGGCAGATATTCCCTGGCACTTGGCCTTACTGCCGCGATCGTAGGCTCTGTCGGCGGTGTAATTGTGGGAAGCATCGCGGGCTATTTCGGAGGAAAAGTGGAAGACCTGATCATGCGTTTCTGCGATATCTGGGGCGCACTTCCGGGCTCTCTGATGACTCTGCTTTTAGCGGCATCCTTCGGAGCAGGTCTCTGGCAGACCATCGTTTCTCTTTCCATCAGTGCTATCCCGAACGGCGCACGTATGACGAGAGGCCAGATCCTTGGCGAGAGAGGAAAAGAATATGTGGAGGCAGCGGAATCCTTTAACTGCCCGAAGCGGGTGATTATGTTCCGCCACCTGCTGCCGAATGTCATCTCTCCGACGATTGTCAATACTACGATGAAGATCGGCGGTTCCATCACGATGGTTGCGGGCTTAAGCTACTTAGGACTTGGTATTCAGCCGCCGACACCGGAATGGGGCGCAATGCTTTCCGACGGCATCAGCTACATCAGCGCATATCCGCATATGGTGATTTTCCCAGGCATCGCGATTGCCATCTGCGTACTGTCCATCAACCTGATGGGCGATGGTCTGCGCGACGCACTGGATCCGAAGATGAGATCCTGATAAGGAGGACATACAATGGCTGAGAAAAATCAATTCCTCTCTGTCAGGGGAATCACAGTGGAATATACACAGGGAAAAAATATTGTACATGCGGTCAATGACGTATCCTTTGATCTGGAAAAAGGAAAAACATTGGGTCTCGTCGGGGAAACCGGCGCCGGCAAGACGACGATTGCCAAGACTATTTTAAGAATTCTTCCGGTACCTCCGGCCAGGTTTAAGGGCGGTGAGGTCTGGCTCGATGGAAAGAACCTGACAGCCTTGAGCGAGGAGGAGATGCGCAAGGTGCGCGGCAACCAGATCGCGATGATTTTCCAGGATCCGATGACGGCTCTGAACCCGTTGATGACGGTAGGCGACCAGATCGTTGAGGTGCTGCAGATCCACAATCCTCATATGAAAATGGAAGAGGCGGTAGAGCGCACCAAAGAGCTGCTGGAGATGGTAGGCATCGTGGGAGCGCGCTATAAAGAATATCCGCACCAGTTTTCCGGCGGAATGAAGCAGCGTGTGGTCATTGCCATGGCGCTGGCCTGCAGTCCGGATCTGATTCTGGCGGACGAGCCGACGACCGCCCTGGATGTGACGATTCAGGCACAGGTGCTGGATCTGATCAAAGAACTTCAGACCAAGCAGAACACGTCCATGATTCTGATCACCCACGACCTGGGAGTGGTCGCGGAGACCTGCGACAGTGTGGCAGTCATCTATGCGGGTGAGGTCGTCGAATATGCGTCTAAGGAAGACCTGTTCCGCCATACGAAGCATCCATATACGAAAGGACTTTTCAACTCGATTCCGAGTCTGACCGGGGATGAGATCAGGCTGACTCCGATTCCGGGGCTGCCGCCGGATCCAACTCGTCTGCCGGAAGGATGTCGCTTTGCAAAACGGTGTCCCTATGCGACAAAGGAGTGCTTCCATAAGGAGGTTCCGGTGAAGGAGGTCGCTCCGGGCCACTATTGCAAATGTTTAAGAGAGACTGAGGAGGGATAAAAAATGGCGGAACCGATTGTTGAGGTGCAAAATTTAAAAAAATACTTCCCCTGTCCCGGCGGCGCGCAGAATCATGCGGTGGATGACGTGACCTTTACGATTAATAAGGGGCAGACCCTGGGAGTCGTCGGCGAGTCCGGCTGCGGAAAATCAACTCTGGGCAGAACAATTATCCGCCTGCAGGAGGCGACAGACGGAGTGATCAAGCTGAACGGAGAGGACATCACCCATGTAAAGGGTCATAAATTAAAACAGGTGCATGAAAAAATGCAGATTGTTTTCCAGGATCCGTATTCCAGCCTGAATCCTCGTATGACGATCGACACTGCGGTGACGGAGCCGATGAAATACGCCGGTCACTATACAAAAAAGCAGCTCCAGGAGGAAAGCATCAAGCTGATGGATCTCGTCGGTATCGACGAGCGCCTGAGGAGATCCTATCCGCACGAGCTGGACGGAGGCCGCAGGCAGAGGGTCGTGATCGCCCGTGCGCTTGCATTGAATCCGGAATTTATCGTCTGTGATGAGCCGGTATCGGCACTGGATGTCTCGATCCAGGCACAGGTGCTGAACCTTTTAATGGATCTGCAGGACCAGATGAAGCTCTCTTATATGTTTGTAACCCATGATCTGTCTGTGGTACGTCTGATCTCGGATCACATTGTGGTTATGTATCTGGGGCAGATGGTGGAGAAAAGTCCGACCAAAGAGCTGTTTGTCCGTTCGCTGCATCCTTATACCAAAGCGCTTCTTTCCGCGATTCCGTCGACGGATCTGGATCATCCGATGAAGCGAATCCAGCTGAAAGGCGAAATTTCCAGTCCAATCAATCCGAAGCCGGGATGCCGGTTCGCGGCCAGATGCCCTTATGCGACGGAACGCTGTCAGGAACCACAGCAGCTGCGTGAATTATCCAAAGATCATTTTGTGGCCTGCTGCCGTGCAGAGGAAGTGAATGACTAAGCTGTCAGGATACTCTGACAGGAATTGTAAGGGAAAGGTAAACGGCGAAATGTCGTTCCTATAAATCGAGCAGGAGACAGCCTGTCGCTCTCCAGCTCACCCGCACAGGCCGAATGCGGCTATAGACGGAAGAACGCTTTGCCAGGTCCTGTGCATCAAAATCACAATAAGAGGAGGATTTTATCATGAGAACAATAACCAGAAGAAGCTTTCTGAAAGGCTCAGCGGCCAGTATTCTTGCAGTTGCCCTGGGTGGAATCGGTGTGAACGCATATGCGGAAGAAGCGGAAGAGGCAGCAGCAGGGACCTATGAATGGGAGCTTCTGTCCTCGGTGACCGTGGATGAATCCCGCACTTCCACCGCAAATTCGGATGAGAAGCTGGATTACATTACCATCGGGCTTGGCACGGTGCCGTCTTCTATGGATCCGTACAGCTTCAATAAATCCAGTGAGATCACAGTGGAGGTATTTGAAACCCTGGTCGTAGCGACGGACGACGGCGATTTTGTCGGAATTATAGCAAAGGATTGGGCTTACACAGACGATACTGAGACGGAGCTGGTTATGAACATATATGAGGGCGTGACTGACTCTGATGGCAATGAGATTACGGCAGAGGATGTCGTATTTAGCTTCCAGACCTACATCGATTCCGGAAACGCGAGAGATTTTGATGATTACGATTACAGCGAAGCAACGGATACTTATCAGGTTACGTTCCACTTTAAACAGAAGCTGAGCTCTCTGGATGGGTTTGACAATATCTTTGCAAGTACCTACATCGTGAGCCAGGCGACGTATGAGAGCCACAACTTCAACGTAGATCCGGTTGGAAGCGGTCCGTACAAGATTACCAGCTATGAGGAAGGCGCTACCTGTATTCTGGAGGCAAGAGATGATTACTGGCAGTCTGAGGAGAATCTGTATCAGAGCCAGAAGAGCAACGTACAGACGATCGAGTATCAGTTCATTCTGGATGATTCCATGAGACTGATCGCTTTGGAATCCGGTACCATCGCTTACTGCGCAATTGATGACACCAGCCTCAGTCTTTTCGAGGAGGGCGGCGATTATGCAGGTCAGTTTAACATTTACTGCTATGAGGATGCGCAGGCACAGACGATTCTTCCGAATATGAGCAGCAATTCTCTGATGAGTGACATCAATATGCGTCTGGCTGTTTACTATGCACTGGATTCCGAGTCCTTTGCAGATGCACTTGGCAGCCGCGTGTATTATCCGTGTACCGTAGACTGCGCACCGGTAGTCGGCGACTATCAGTCTGACTGGGATACCTGGGAAACCTACAACACCGTATATGACCTGGAGCTTTCCACTCAGTATCTGGCAGAGAGCGGCTACAATGGCGAAACTCTGAAAATCATCACCGAGGATAACTCTGAGAAGAACACTATCGCCGAGGTCGTACAGGCTTACCTTGAAATTGCCGGCATTAAGAGCGAGATCGTGACCCTGGATCATGCACTGATCGAGAACACGGCAGGCGACGCGACACAGTGGGATATCCTCATCTACAGCTCCGCTGATAAGGACTATGCAATTTCCAGATTCATGAAGACCTATGCAATCGCTCACGGCTATGCGGACGGCTACAACTTAAGCTTCTACGAGAACGATGAGTTCCAGGAGATGCTGAGCACTGTATTCAATGTTGACACCTATAGCGAAGAAGGCACCAACGAGATCATGCAGTACATCTATGACAACGCGCTTGGATACGCCGGATGCTATGCAATTAAGGTAGGCGTGTACTCACCGGTAATGGCACAGTTCTACACTGTATCCGGCACATCCAACTTCGTCATCGGAGCCTGCGAGTATTACCTTGACTAACCGTTTGGGATAGCCTGCTGTGTTGAATCAGTAAGTAGTGATACTTCAAAACAGCAGAAAAATGATATCTTCCTTCCGCCCGTGGGATGACTCCTGGTGTTCCACGGGCGAATAATATAATCTGGATTCTGGAGGACTTTTATGAGTAAATTACAACTACAGGCTGGCGCCGGAAAAGCATACCTGGAGTACCCAGAGGAGATTTTTCCGACACCGTTTGAAAATTTTACCGGGGTTCATGATTCTCCCGCGGTAAGAGTTCTTGTATTAGATTATGGAAAAAGAATCACAGTCATTAATATTGAAAGCGTCAATCTTTTCGGCGACGCGCGGGAGAAGGTGGTAAACGCAGTGGCGGAAATCACGAAGGTGGATCCGGAGGATGTCTGGTATCACTCCTCGCATGTCCTTTCCACTCCGCACGTATGGTCACTGACTTCCAAAATGCCTCCCCGTACAGATGCGGATACGGTAAAAATTAAGATGCTTCATGAGCTGACGCTTGCTGCTGCCCAAAAAGCGGCTGAGGATGCGGTACAGTCTCTGAAAGAAGCCAGATACGGATTTGGAAAGGGCTACTGCGCAGCAAACGCCAACCGCAACATCTGCACAGAAAAGGGATGGACGGTCAGCGTCAACGATGAGGGACCGGTGGATCATGAAGTGCCCATTATCCGGATTGACGATACCGAAAACGAGCCGATCGCTGTTCTGTTTTTCTTTAATGCGCAGCCGGCCGTGCTGGATCAGACGCGGAATGCGGACGGAACCCATCTGATCTCCGGAGATATTGCCGGATACTCCGCGGCTTTTGTAGAGCAGGAATATCCGAATGCTGTGGCGATGTACTGTACAGGAGCGGGCGGCGACGAGAGTCCTTATCTGCGCGGCCAGTATACGATGACCGGCAGAGGCGGCCGTATGATTGAAAAAGATTTGCATGAAAAGACGTTCCTGCTCTGCGAGTTGCTCGGGGAACGCCTCGGCATGCAGGTTGTCATGGCGGCTGAGCGCATTCAGTGTAAGGAAATGGACGGACCGCTGCAGATTGTGCGCAGGGTGTTCACCTATGACGGACAGGAAATCGGAAATACCCGGGAGCCGCAGAAGGAATACGAATTCAAGCCGGAAGGAGAGCGGACGCTGGAGTTTTCGGTAATGCAGATCGGAGACATCGCTGTCGTGGGTCTGATTCCGGAAATCTGCGCCCGAACCGAAATTGCATTGCGTACAACGTCTCCCTTCCAGAATGTGGCTGTACAGACCTTTACCGGCAGCGGCCCGATTGAGTCCGGCAACGGAAAATACCTGGGTGAGAGCGATTATTACGATAAAATCACCATGCAGGCCGTCAGCTCAGCCTACGCAAAGGGCACGGCCGAGCGGCTGGTCAATGATATCCAGAAGGTCATGAAAGAGATGAAGGAGAAGCCTGCATCGGTGCTTCACATCACAACCGTAACCGAGCCGTCTTATGACGGTCAGCGTGTCTGCGGAGCTATTGTTGAGTATGATCGTACGCTGGATGCCAGCCAGGTTGACAAAGACATGTTTACGTTTACGGAAGCGCCAATCCTTGATTGCTACGTGAGCAATAAGCCTGATATTAATGCAGAGAAGGCAGATGGAAACTACGTGATCTTCCGGCTCTCCAGCGAAGACGAGAGCAGCCACCTCATGCAGAAGGTATACATCCAGAGCCGGGCTCCGAAAGGCGGTCCAGGCGGTCCGGGAGGCCCAGGCGGTCCGGGAGGCCCAGGCGGTCCGGGAGGCCCGGGCGGTCCGGGAGGTCCAGGAGGTCCGGGAGGCCCAGGCGGTCCGGGAGGTCCAGGAGGTCCGGGAGGCCCAGGTGGTTCCGGTGGCCCTGGATCCGGCGGCAAGAAGTTCATAGGCATGAAGAAAAAGGACACCAGGCTCCATCTGATCCAGAAAAAAGCCCTGCCGGCTGCAGACGGTTCGGAGATTGCGCCGTTTGAAGGAATGGTTTTGGGCGACAGAGAAGTGGACTTGATCGTAAATCGCTTCCAGGCGGGCGAATTCCGCGGAATGAAATACAATCTTTTCATCCCGCAGGATTACGATGGGACGCAAAAATATCCGATGCTCTTGTTCATCCCGGACGCGACCGGAAACGGCCCCGAGCAGGACAGGACGCTGATCCAGGGAATGGGAGCGACCATCTGGGTGACAGATGCTGAGCAGAAAAAGCATCCGTGCTTTATCGTGGCGCCGCAGATCGACGGTGAACCGCTGACCAACAATGATTATACCTGCTCTCCGCAGCTGGAAAGCATCAAAGAGCTGCTGGATTCCCTGCAGGAGACTTACAGCATAGATGCCAGCCGCATCTATACCACCGGGCAGTCTCAGGGATGCATGGCCTCCTTCGAGCTGAACATCCGTTATCCGGACTATTTCGCAGCTGCTTTGCTGGTTTCCGGACACTGGGATGCCGAAAAGATCGCTGATACCCTTTCCGGGAAAAAGCTTCTGATTGCTTTAAGCGAAGGCGGACTGGGCGAGTTTGACTCCATGAGCAAACTATATGATCTGCTAAAGGAGCGCGGAGCGAGCGTAGAAAAACGGTTTTTCAATGCCAGAGCGGACAAGGAAGAGCTCAATGCCGCGATGGCAGAGTATCTTTCTGGCGAGGCGAACATTAAGCTCGCCATCTATACCAAGGAATCCAGTCTGCCAGATGATGGGAAAAAGTATTTCGGAATCATGTACCATCAGCGCGGATGGGAGATCACTTATCCGATCGAAGCCGTGCGCGACTGGCTGTTTGAACAGACAAAGTAGGTTTCACGCGGCTGGTTGTTCAGACAGATATAGCAGACAGACTGAAAAGAAAAATATCAGGCCGGATCATTTTATCGGGCCTGATATTCGTTTTAATTCAACGAAGTACCGCCCCATGTGGAATATTCCCTGACTGAACGTGGGAAAAGTGTCGTTCCAATTCTGGTTGTAATAGTTTCTTTTTTAATCTTTCCAGAATCTCTGTGATTTTTTCCGCCGGTTTGGGATTTTCGCTGTCCAGCCAGTCATAGAGCATGGCAAAGGTCCCCTGAAAGATGAACTGGCGGATGTACTTTTCTTCTGTTTCTGAATAACTGCTTTCTTCTGTCATGTTTTGAAAAATTGTGCGGGTGCTCGGAATCGAAAACAGATGTGACGCAAATTCCTGTGCCGGAAGGGAACGCACCAGAAGACAGAACAGCTCCCGCTGCTCATATAAATGATGGAGAACCGGAAGAAGTGAATTTGCATCTGTTTCTCCTTCTGCATGGGGACCTTGCAGGGATAGATTCCCATGTTGATGCCCCTTTTGAGAAGATATATCCGCCTGTGTACGGACAGGCTTTATCTCATTGTCAAGCTGTGTCAGGAAGTCAGCTTCGATTTCGTTCAGAAGCTCCTCTGGGCTGCCGTAATATTTATAAAAAGTCGTGCGGTTGATCTGCGAGACCTTACACAACTCATAGACGGTAATCTGACTGAGTGACTTTTCTTTTAGCAGCAGGATCATGCCGGACTTGAGCATGGTTTTGCTGATGCGGATTCTCTGATTTTCCATTGCATTATTCCTCGACAAAATTACAAATCCTGTTGATTTTAAGACAAAACAATTGCAAATAGTTGATTACAAAACATTTTAGAACAAACAGTTTGTTGACTTCCCATAACCGTGATAATTATAATTAGAGTAAAGAAAATTGTCAATGGATTTTAAGAAATGTCATGATTTGCCTGTAATGCGGAATTTGCAGAATTGTCGTGATTCTGCGGAAAAAGCTTATTCAGAGTGATCATTGAAAAGTTTCATCGTTCTGGGAAAAAGATGGAGGAAAAAGCATGTCGGCAGGAAGCTGGGCAACACCGATATTGTGTCAGTCTATAAGCTGCGGGACAATGCAAAAGTTCCGGCAGATTACGCGCGGGTCGGCATCGTGACCGCTACGTGGTTCGTCCGTCCGCCGAGGATCGTGAGGGAGGTCTGCGAAAAGCTTACGCTCTCCCGGTCGCAGAAGGTATTTATCATTGCAACCTGCGGCGGCTATGATGGCTATGTCTGTATTGACCTGAAGGCAATCCTGCAGCCGAAACCGGATTTCCCGGTTCAGACGTTTATGCTGCCGATGCCGCTCTGTGAAAAATGCGGCGCACCGCTGATGCCTACAGGCTTCTGCAGAGAATTCAAAGTAAGCGAGGAGGTTTCGCGTGACAGTATGCGGGATAAAAAGAATGAAGAGAATTGATAGAAAGGTGGAGTGGAAATGGCGGAACAGGAAGCAGCGAAGGAACAATCTGAAGAGGAACGGCTAAAACAGATGGCAGCACAGATGCGGGCTGCTGAATATAAGGGACTTTCCGAAGAAGAAATTCAGGAAAGAGAGCGGCAGAAGGAAATGCGCAGAAAAAAGAATATAGAGATTCTGGAGGATACGCTGTCCATTCTGGAAAAGGGCAGTT
>JAJQCQ010000057.1 GCA_021202635.1 Lachnospiraceae bacterium
ACTGTCTCATTTATCATTGCATCCCGCTTGCTGCTATCTTTTTTCATATGTTCCGATCTGCATTTCAGAATATCAGTCTCTACTCTGATCTCTCCCCCCCCCCCGCTTTCTGATGTCATTATAAACAAATTCACCAGGAAAACTTCTATTCCTGACAAACGACATGTTTTTTCGGATGAATAACCAGATTGCCATTTCTACCTCCGGAATCGGTCAAAAAATCCGCTCTTTTGAGGGAGTCTGCTATGCTCCTCGATCGCAAGGCGGAATTCATCCGCAGACGCAAAACGTTTTTCCAGATCCAATGCCATTGCTTTTAATATGTCTTCTTTTAATCTGGCGTTTATCTCCACATGTTCCGTGAACGCCACCCCATCCTTTTCCATCCGATCCAGCGCCTCTGCCGGCCGAAATCCGGTAAGCATCCGAAAGTACACAGCTCCTGCGGAATAAATGTCCATACGGGAATCCTGGCGCACCTTTGACCGGTACTGCTCCGGGGAGGAATAGCCTGGCTTTACTACTACGGACACATTCTGCCCGCTCTCCCCCTGCTGAAATCTGGCCGTTCCAAAATCAAGCAGCTTGATCGTATTTTCACCGGTCAGGAAAATATTGTCAGGACTGATGTCCCGGTGAATAATCCCTTTTTCATGAATCTTTGAAAGAGCCTTCAGGATCGCACACATATAGGTGCAGGCCACCTGCGGCTCAAGCCTGCCCTCCAGTTCCAGGCGCTGCTTGAGAAGAACACCTTCTATGTACTCCATGATCATATATGCTGTTCCATTTTGCTCAAAATATGCCAGCACATTTACAATATCCGGCTCCTTCCAGAACAGAGCGGCATTTCGCGCTTCTTCCAGAAAACGTCTCAGCATAGCTCCATACTCCTGTTTTCTTTCCCCGGAAAAGACGCTGACTCTCGTCTCATTCTCTGCGCGGCTCACACATCTGGAAGGATAGAATTCCTTCACCGCAACCACGGATCCTAGATTTGTATCATACCCCTTATAGGTAATCCCAAAGCCTCCCTGGCCTATCACTTCGCCAATAATATAACGATCCGCCAGAATGGTTCCCGGCCGAAGCTGGCACGCTTCCCCGGCAAGCCCATTTTCAATAAATCCGCAGTAGGGGCAGACCTCATACCCTCCCCTGACTATACGGAAACAGTTTACACACAGTCTTTCCTTCCCGTCCATAATTCTCCTCAAATCAGCATCAGCCGATACCCATTCCGAATCCCGCACGCGGATAATGTACTGCCGGACGGCAGCACCCTCCCGTCTGTTCCGCTGCACAGCAAAAGCCCTCTGACGTCCCCCTGCAATTCAGATTGCTCTTTCTGTCCGATCATATCCGCCAGTTCTTCTGTGATATCCTTCAGCCTGGCCATTTCATCCAGACTGAAATCATAAGTCTGTCCAAGAGCCGGGACATAGACATCTACCATAATCATGAAAAATATCCTCCCAGAAATTCCTGTATCCCCTGTTTACTCAGGTATTCTTTTCTCTGCTCTCCCTGTTTCTGTATGATAATCATCGGGTAGATTCCCTCTTCTGTCAGAATACATCGCCCTTCCGGCTGCGCCGTTGCAATATTGATGATATCAATTACGAGAAGAACATCCGGTATCCCGCAAAGAGTCCCCGCATCCGCAAAATGATCGTCAAACGGAAGAACCTCTTCGTCCGCACAATCTCTCTCCTCCGGCAGCGTATGCCCTGTTTCTTTTATGCTCTCCAATACCAGATGCAAACGCTCCATCTGGTCGAAATAATAGACTTTCAACTCTGCCTGATTAACTGCACTGTTTTGAAGAACCGCCGTTTTGCCCCAATCCGCAGCATAAATGCATTTTGAAGGACAGTCCTCTCTTCCCGGATAAATCACCAGCATTCGCTCGCAGGATTTCAACACAGCAAACGCCCTTCTCAGATAAGGCGCCAGTTCAAAGGAATCCGTATCCCAATTTTTCGAAGCTTCTTCTTCCCGCACGAGGATCTCGCCCTTCTGCGCCATTTCCAGAAGAAGCGGCCATAATTCTTCTCTGGTCTCCGGCACTTTTTCCTCCAGGTCGAATCCGCAAAATCGCTCCATTCCTTCAAGCACTGCCAGAATCTGAAATTCCTTCTGCGTCACGATCATACAATCCATTTCTGCGTTCATCCCTTTAACTTTCTCACCTCCGCACGATAGCTTCGTGACACAGGGATCGTCATTCTCTGCTCCAGCTCGATGCAATTCTGTCCCAGCAGAATCTTTGTTACTTTTCTCTGATTGATAATAAAGCCACGGTGGCAGCGCACAAAATAGTCCGGCAAAATCTCAGCCAGGTGATCCAAAGTATCATAAAATCCGTATTCCTTCGCGGCGCACCGCGCAAACACCTTTTTTTCCCTGGACTCAAAATAACAGATTTTGCTGTACTCAAGGAATGTTCGCTCGCCACGCTCTTCCACCACAAAGGCTTCCCCGTCATCTGTTTCCCTTAAGCGTTCCACACAAAGCGCTGCCAGCTCACGCAGCGTTTTCTGCATTTCCTCCCGTTTGGGCGGTCGAAGAATGAGGGCAGTTGGCATGATAGAAGGCTTCAGATACACCGTCGGCGGTATCGTCGTATCCGCGATAATCAAAACAAACGCCTTTTCGTGCTTTTTGCGGAACTGCTCCGTCCACGGAAGCATCCCTTTCACCGTCACATCCAGACAGGCCATATCATACTCCTGCTCCAGCGCGGCAGTTAACTGCGCCATCCGCTCCGGCGCTTCCATGTTCCACTCATCCTCGCTCAGATGAGCGGCCTCATATCGCAAAAGCTCTATCATTTCCGCCCGTTCCTCCCGCTTTGCGTCGATTACAAGACAGGATATCATCCCTCTACCTCCCCGCAGCTGCTTTCTTTCCTTACTTTTTGGCCATCGGCACCACAATACTCTTTGTCTCCACTACACCGTTCTGCGCCGGTATCAGACCAATTCCCGGCTTTAACACCTTACTCTGTTCCGTGAATGGAATATAAGAATAATCCAGAATTCTCTGACCGCTGACATTTCCGCCAAAATGAATTCCTGTCTTATAGGAAACCATATTTTCAAACAGCTTTTGTCCTGAAGCCTCCGAAATCCTGTCGCTGTTAAGCCCGGCAAAGAAAAACATCTGGTGCAGACGCCCCTTCTCTGTGATGTTTTCCAGGAAAGCCTTCATATTCTTTGACGCGTCTTCCGGCTGGCAAACCTTCTTCACAAAAGCCGTCAGGTCATCAATAAAGAAATAGATCGACTCCTCCTGTGACATCTGCGCATAGATCTCCTCCTCTTCAAATTCCTGCTCAGCCGCGTTCCTTTTCATACGGTTCCGCCGCTGAATCTCCGGGAGCAGTTCCATCCAGAGATTATACATTTCCTGCTCTGTTCCCACCAGGCGGGCGCCAAGTGACTCTGCAGTGCGTTTCAATGCCCCGTCGAAATCAAATACAATAATTTTTCCGCCTTTTACAGCTGCAGCGTTCAACAGCACTTTCAGGAAATTTGTTTTTCCGGTTCTTGCTTTTCCTGATACGATGTAGCAATAAATTCTGCTCAGGTCAATGCTGTACGGGGAAGCATTCTGGCTATTATAGCCGACCGGCAGATGACGGTCATCCGCTATCAGTCGTTCCACACTCTCCAGAGCCAGGAATTCACTCAATACCGGTTTTTCCGGAATCACCGGAATCGGGCGGGCTCTTCTTCCCTTCCACGCGGCATTCATCCCCGCACATTCTCCGGCAATCCGCTCTGCCCGCGAATAATCATCGTCCGCAATCAGGCTGACCGCTGTCTGAAATTCCAGCACAGTCTCATTTACCCGTACAAGGCCGCGTCCTTTCACGCCGCCCTCCGGCATAACGTTAATCTGAAAGGTGTGCAGAGCATCCGCGTATTGAAACTTATCCCCAAGCTCCAGACAAATCGTCGTCCGCACATTGTCGCCGATCCGGTTCGGTATATCCATCATGCCAAATCCGGCAGAAGCCATAACCAGGTAAATCCCATATCCCGCTCCATTTCTGGAAATCTGAACCAGGATATCCTCATACATATGATTTGTCTTCTCCGCAAAATTTGAAAACTGATCAATTACAATAACGACCGCAGGAAGCGCCACGCCATGCGCCCGGACGTACTGTTCGTAATTGCCGCCTTTCAGCGTTTCCTTACGCTCTTCCATCATATCTTTCATCATATTGAAAAATTTCGCACACTTGTCGAGTTCACTTTCCCGGATAACGCCTCCTACATGCACCAGTCCCTCAAAAGCTCCCAGCATATTGCTGCTAAAATCCAGAAGATAAAAGTTCACCCAGTCCGGTGAATATTTCTGAACCATGGAATATACAAAGGTCTGCAAAAAAGTACTTTTTCCGCTGACCACTGTTCCTATCACCGCATGATTTCCACCCTCCGACAGATTCACAGAAAGAACCTCCTGTGCCTGATTGGCCGGATCATCCAATAGCCCAATAGGTGCCTCCAGCTTCCATGGTCCCTCCTGGTTTTTCCATGTTTTCCCATCAAAGATGTGTTCCAGGTAACCTTCCAGTTCACGCAGCTCCATAAGCTCCGGTAAAACAGGCATCCAGAGCATGAAACGGTTGGTATAGCCATATTCTCTGGCCATCCCTGCCAGATATTCCACCACCGCGTCCAGCTGTGTCTTTTCCTGAATGGCAGCATTCGCCGCTCCGCCAGCAGCATTTTTCTTTCGCTTGTTTTTCGTGCGGTTACCGATCAGAGCTGCCTTGCCGGTCAGAGAATACATTTTCGCAATTTCTGTCCGTACGCTGCCTTCCTCCTCGTCATAGGCCGCTCCGCTGAACCCCGATTGAAACAATTCATAAACCTCATCATTTCCAACCTGCAGATAGCACCGTCCGGCCTGTGTAATATACGCTGCGTCCGGTTTATGCAGCATATCGTTACTGTCCTGACGGTCTTGTACACGCAGGCAGAGACGGAATCGGGTATTACTCCAGATATTGTCATCCACCGTACCGCTCGGCTTCTGTGTCGCCAAAATCAGATGCACGCCCAGGCTTCGCCCTACCTGAGCCACGCTGATCAGCTCACGCATAAAATCCGGCTCCTCGCGTTTCAGCTCCGCAAACTCATCAATAATAATGAACAGATGCGGCACCGGCTGTGCTGCTTCACCGCCCTTATAAAGTCTTGTATAATTATTGATGTTATTTACCCCATATTCATTAAAGACTCTCTGGCGTCTGCGGTTTTCACTTTTAATCGAGACCATGGCACGGCGCACCTGATTCCCCGACAGGTTCGAGATTTGACCCATCACATGCGGAAGACCGGAAAACAGGTTTGCCATGCCGCCGCCCTTATAGTCGATAATAAAAAAACCTATATCATCCGGGCTGAAATTCACCGCTAAAGAAAGCATCCAGGTTTGCAGGGTCTCACTCTTGCCAGATCCAGTCGTGCCTGCCACCAGCCCATGCGGGCCATGGTATTTTTCATGGATGTCCAGATAGCAGGGTGCACCGCCGGATTTCTGCCCAATCAGAACACGCATACTGTCATATGTCCGGTTTTTACGCCAGCGGCCTGGCACATCCATCTCATCTGGTGAGTGAATCCCCATCATTTCAAAAAAGGTGAGGGATTCCGGGATTTCTCCGCCTGTCTCTGCCTCATTTACTTCAATCGAACTCAATCTTCTGGAAAATGCTTCAAAATCAGCCTGCTCCACTGTGTCAAAGCGCAGCGGCACACGTTCTGAGCTGTCATCGGTCACCAGATAATATCCCTGAAACTCTTCATCGTTCTGAACGATAAACTCACAGGAATTGGGCAGATTCTCATACTGTTCCACCAAAAGAAGAGTGCTCAGTCCACATCTGCCCGAGCCGTCAAAAACATATTTCGCAATCGGTTCTCCTTCCAGAAACTTCGGATCCGTAACAATCAAAACATAGTACGGCTTGGGAATCGTCCCCTCTCTGCCGCTCTGCCCTTCCTCCATCCGTGTGCGCAGTACCTTCGCAATCTCATAAAACACATCCCCTGCTGCCGTCGGCGTATCCGCCACATATCTCGCTTTCCGGTCTTCCGACCATACATGGGGCAGCCATTTCACACAGTCAAAAAGCTCCTTCTCCCTGCCATTTTCCCGGTCAAAAACGATGCCCAGCTTTACATCTGTATAACAATCAGCTGCCGCGATCTGAATGATCAGATTCCTCACAATCTGATACGCTCCCTCTTTTCCTTTCCCGCCGATCATTCCTGTCAAAGTATGCTCCAGGAAATTCAGCCCCACCGGGATATCCTTCAATGTCTCAAACTCCGACTGAATATCTCTTGGTTTCAGAGCCAGTTCATCCTTATGTACTTTGAATTTATCCTTCGGAACGGAAATCTGAACTTGAAACGGGACGCGCCCAAGTCCCAGACGATGGTACAGAAAATCCTCATGCTTCTGGTTTCGATTCCAGAGCTGCGTTGTTTTATTCCCATATTTCACGCATACCTGTGTCTCGGGATAGCGTGTCCGCAAAATCTGTGTGTTCCTGTCGTACCTCTCACGTATCTCACTCTGTGTCTTCTGTAAATACGCAACATAAGCCGTCTGACGTTCCGTTTCATCCTCGCGCAGTTCCCTTTTTCTGGCTCTCATATTGAGGGTTGCCCACATCCCGCCAATCAGAGCCGACGACCCGGCTGTCACAAGACCCGTATACATATAGACAGAGGAAGTCCCGGAGGTTCTTGCGGCATAAAGCGAAATCAGGCAGCCGAGGAGCATCGGAATGGCCATCGTAAATGACGGTCCGATCGTTCTGAGTACAGACTGACGCCGCTGATGCGCCGGTGCAGGAGGCTCATCGATCTCAATCGGTTCACAGTCAATTTTTTCAATATTCCGGGGCGTCCGATGGAAAAAGGTTCTGTTCGTTCTATCGTCCGTCTGTGCCTCAAAGCTTCCCTCACCTGACGCAATCTTTTCCAGATCAGACGGCGTCAGTTCTTTTAGAACCCGGGCATCGATTTTTACAGAATCCGTGTGGGCGCCGATAGCCAGAAGCCTGCCCAGATATACAAGCTGCAGCTCCAGGACATTAATTTCGTCCCCAAAGACAAGGTTGCAGGCCCGGTTTACCCGCTTTCCATTCACATAAACACCATTGGAACTGGTGTCGTAAAGAGTACAGCCATCTTCCCGCAGATCTAACACCGCATGTTCTTTCGACACCCGCCCAAGATAATCATAACAAATATGATTCGAGGCATTTTTTCCAATCGTAATCCGCTTCTGATTTTCCAGCGAAACCTTTTTGTAAACATAAAACGGACTCCTTAATTCTGAAACAATAAAGGTCAGCCTGATATTCTGTGCCTCAAACATCAGAATGTCCTCATTTTTAATCGGATTGCTGTAAAACTCATCCTTCTTTTTATAGATTCTGTACTGGCCGCTCGGTTTAAAGCTCCATAAAAAGTCAACCACTTCCATCGCAATCGCGATATCCTCTTCCAGCGCAAATTCACTCTTATAAAGCACAATCTGACTGTCTGCGTTATTGATTGCAGGAAGGAGCGTTCTCTTATAAAACCGATCTCCATAAATCGATATCACATAACTCACTTTCCGTTCCCCTCAGTCTTCTTTCTCTCCAGCGAATCCCAGCTGAAGGTCTCATCACAGCACGGAATCAGCATCAGGGTAGTGTCTCCCACAGAAAGGAGATCCCGGGCTTTCATCTGCATTGGAAGCAGCGCAATCTCATCATTCACGTAAACCGGCTTCATCGCGGATCCTGTCTGTGCAAGAAAGGAGCGTTCGCTCTCCTCGTAAGTAATCAAGGCATGATTGATTCTTGATACTGCCCGGTCCCCGGCAATGACAACATCCATATTTCCGGCGCGCCCCAGCGTATTCGTTCCTTCTTTCAGCGGAAAGCTTTTTCCGAAATCCTCTCCTTCTACACAAACCAGCCAGCCGACCGGTTTCAGAAACGGAGCCGCTGCAGATTCAAAATGCTTTTTTCTGTCGCTCACTGTCCTGTCCGCTTCACCAAAACCTTCTGTCTCCTGTCCTATAACGACCGATACCGGATCAAACCCGGCTGCCCAGGGTTCCATATCATCCAGCTTTCTGGTCAGATCCTCCCGGTCTTCGCGCTTCATTCCCATGTCATCCGGTCTCATGACGCGCACTGTCTTCTCTTCTTCCTCCTGCGCCTCTTCGCTGGCAGGGCTGTTGCGTACGGTAATATCCTCTTCCACAGGCATGTACTCCACCTTCTGGTCAGTGTCTTTGGTTCGTCTCCAGAAGGCTCTCTTTTTTTCTCCCATAGCATTCCCTCTCTTGTTTTGCTACAAATATGTCACCAAAACAACCGACGTGTTATCCTGCTTTCTCTGGCAGCGCTGCATCACGGATGTGGTCAGTATCTGCGCCGCCCGCCCCGCCTCGTCCGGTGCCCGCAGCAGCTGCTCCATAATCTGCTCTTTGTCCATACTCCGGTAAAGTCCATCACTGCAAAGCAGGAATTTGTCCCCTTTTTCCATCCGGATTGGCGTTTTATTTCCATCAATCAGCCGCAGATCGCCAATCCCGAGATAGCTGATCAACGCCTCCGCTTTATCCTGCGACCGGTCATATTCTTCCTTTGAAATACGGCCCTGCTGCAGCAAAATATCCAGAGTCAGCCGATAATTGTGTTCCCGTGTCAGTACCGTAATTTCACCCTTCCGGATCTGATAAATGCGGCTGTCACCTACCGACATCCAGTAGAGCTCGTTCCCTCTGATTACAACTGCCACAATGGTAGTGCCCGCATCCAGAAATTCTCCGTTCTCCCCGCGCAGATTCCACACCTGTTCATCCAGACGCAGCGCCTCATCCCGCAAAAAGGAGTAAATATCCTCCTTCTCATCCAGCTCCAGAAAATCAGCAGCCAGCATCTCTGCCGCGATCCGGCTCGCGATCTCCCCGCCTTCCAGGCCTCCCATGCCATCACACACCACCGCAAGATGCAGCGGTTCCCGGGAAAAACTGTACACAACGTCCTGCTGCGTTTTTCGTGTACCCAGCACGGACGACATTCCTATTTTTACAGTCGGTATTCGATTATCCTCCTGCGTGATTATCTCGTCCTGATTCATTTTCTGTACTCCCATCCTGCTGCTCTCTATGCTCCCATCCTGTCACCATAAAATATGCCGGTCATATTGGCACAGAATCTTATGATCTGTAACGGAAGAACCTCCGTGTCCCACACTTCCTGATACGCATGATACGCAATCTCTAATCATGAAAACCGGCCGCATTACCATGTAATAATAATCTTCAGGGAACCGGCCTGTATCACATCTCCGTTTTTCAGTCTGCACCTGGAAGTAATCCGGATTCCGTTTACCCTGGTCCCATTTGTGGAATCCAGATCCGTCACGTAAAAGCTCCCATCCATCTTTTCAATCGAAAAATGCTGATTCGAAACAATGTCATTAACTTAAGGAAGAAAACGTCGAGCAAATAGGTATGTTGCTCGGCG
>JAJQCQ010000035.1 GCA_021202635.1 Lachnospiraceae bacterium
AGACTGCTATCTTCGAAAATGTGAAATTCTTTCCACGAAAGAGATAATTTGATAACGGAAAATAAGCAAAAAGGATTAAAATGGTGTTGGAAATAAGAAATGGCTGGTTTATAATGAATATATGAATTTGTGAAATTCTGAAAAAACAGGGATTGTGAAAGAATGGAGACAGGCACCCCATATCGTATGGGCAACGGGAGGAAGCCTTGTACCGGAAGAAATACGGGAAGAATACAGAAATTCTTATATCTCTCAGGAATGAGACATTCCATAAAAGTTCCCCTGCGCAGATAATGGCGAATGCTGCCCAGAATAATCATTGTCGAAATTACTGAAAAAATAAAAATAGAAAAAAATAATTATACAAAATGGACAAAATTCTTATTGCGTTTTTTGAAAAGATACGGTACAATGACAAATAGATGGTTTCGGCTTCCTGGTTTGTCCGGAACAATTCATTTCGCAAGGGGTGAGCCAGTGAAAAGTACCCGCTGACAGATCAGATGATTCGGGCGGAAAAGGAACAGGATACTTATGGCAGGCGTTCCATTCCGGTCTGCTCGTCCCTTCTATCGTCAGATTGTGCAATTATTTCCCAATTTATCATTGATAATGAAAAATAATCCTTAAAAAATATGCAAAAAAGATTAAAAACTTATTGAAAATGAGAAACGGTTGGTTTATAATGAATCTATAGTTTCGTGAAATTCCAAAAAGTGAAAAGGGAGGTAATGCTATGGCGAAAAAGAAAACCCCCGCGGTGCAGAAAAATGACATTCCGCTGGGGAAAGCAATGAAGCGGGACTGGCAGCTATACGTGATGCTGGCGTTCCCCATCATTCTGGTGGTTGTGTTCAGCTATGCGGCGTATCCGGGACTGCGGATGGTATTCATGGATTATAAGCCGGCAAAAGGCTATGCTGGCAGCGAGTGGGTTGGCCTTGAGACGTTCCGGAAGATTTTTAAGGACAGGGATTTTTTCCGCGCACTGCGAAATTCGATCGCGTTCAATCTTCTGGATCTGGCTGTAGGGTTTCCTCTCCCGATTATTCTGGCTCTGATTTTGAATGAGCTGCGCTACCAGAAGTTTAAGAAGGTGACGCAGACAATCCTGTACCTGCCGCATTTCCTTTCCTGGGCGATCATAGGCAGCGTGGCATATACGATGTTCCGCCCGACATCTGGTCTGGTAAATATCATTTTGATGGACTGGGGCGTGATTGAATCAGGTATCCCGTTCCTGACGGAAAAATGGCACTGGGCGGTGACTTACCTGCTGATTGGCGTATGGCAGACGATGGGCTGGGGAACGATTATGTACCTGGCGGCGATTACTGGTATCAGCGGCGACCTCTATGAGGCGGCTATGATCGACGGTGCTGGCCGGTGGAAGAGAATGCTTCACATTACGCTTCCGGGTATTCGGCCAACGATTGTTACACTCTTAATTATGAACCTTGGCCGTATTATGGGCAGCAATCTGGAACGTCTGACCGCATTTGAAAATTCGATGGTGAGGGATTTTGAGTACCAGTTCGCAATTTATATTTATGAGAAAGGTCTTTCTTCCGGCAAATATAGTATGGCGACGGCAGTGAATCTGTTCCAGTCACTGGTAGGCGTAGCACTGGTATTGATTGCAGATCGGGTGGCGAAACAGCTCGGTGAAGACGGCTTGCTGTAGAAGAGGAGGCGATACATATGGCGAAAAATAAGAAAAAATCAGAGGGTGAAGGCGATTTCACAACCAATGGGAGCCATGCGATTACGAAATTCCGCTTCAGTGATGCTGTGATGATGTTTATTCTTGTCATTTTGTGCGCGACCTGTGTGCTTCCGTTTATTCATCTGCTGGCGAAGTCCATCTCCAGTAACAATGCGGTTCTGGCAAAGCAGGTGACGTTTTGGCCAAAGGGAATTAATTTTGACGCATACATTTCCATTTTCAAGGATGGCAGTCTGGTATACTCGTTTGTATACAGCGTAGTAGTTACTCTAATCTTTACGGTTTTAGGTATGGTTGCCTGTACGTGCGCGGCATACCCGCTTTCTAAAAGGCGTCTGAAAGGGCGCGGCTGGATTACATTTGTCCTTATGGTTCCGATGTACTTTACGGCAGGTATTATTCCAAGTTATCTGTTAATGTTTCAGCTGGGACTTCTAGACACGATGTGGGTGCTGATCTGGCCTTTGATTTATTCTCCGTACAATATGCTGATCATGAAGAATTATTTCATGTCCAACATTCCTGAGAGCCTGGAGGAGTCCGCTTTTATTGATGGTGCGACGAATGTCCAGGTGCTGACGAAGATCGTACTTCCACTATCCAAGCCGATTCTTGCGACACTCTCTCTGTTTTACGCGGTTGGTCGCTGGAATGCGTATGCGGATAATATGTATTATATCCGTTCGGACTCTCTTAAGATGGTGCAGTATAAGCTGTATCAAATGGTAGCATCCGCAAGTGAGGCGCAGACGACCACATTATCGGAGGGGGCGGCCGTGACAAGTACGCCGGAGGTGCTGCAGGCGGCGGCAATCATGTTTGTCACGATCCCGATTATCTGTATTTATCCGTTCCTGCAGAAGTATTTCGTATCAGGTACGATGCTGGGAGCAGTGAAAGGATAATATTTCTCCAAAGATTTATTTCCCGGATATTCCGGGTGTAAATGAATATGGCGATTCAAAGACAGGTGTGAGAGGTATATTCTGCTGTCAGGGCTGTCCTACGGATCGCTGCAAGCGAAACTCTATCATTTAGGGGCGCCTTCGGAAGTGAGTGAAATTCCGGGCGATGGCGCTGTCTGTGTCATCAGCGACTGAGCTGATGCAGAAACGAAAAGGAGGAAGAAACACAATGGCAAGTAAAATATCGAGAAGAGATTTTCTTCGCGGCGGAGCGGCAGCTTTTGTTGGGACAATGATGTTCTCCGGTATTGCAAGTGCGGAAGAAGCTACTGGTATGGATTCATGGGAAGCATTTAGTGACACTGTGACGCTGCAGATCCCGGTTTACGACAGAGGAGCAGAGGGTGTGCCGGATGTATCCGATAACTACTGGACACAGTGGATTCAGGAGAACTTTGGTGATCAGTATAATATCAATGTGGAGTTCGTGCCGATTACTCGTACGGATGTTATGACGGACTATGCGCTGCTCGCGTCTTCTCAGTCTCTTCCAACGATCCTCATGGAGTACGATTATGATAAGCTGGCAAGCTGGGCGGTAGATGGCTATCTGCAGGAGTATGATGTAGAAGAGTTCGCGAAGATCGCTCCGACCTATTATCAGAACATGATTGACAACGAGCAGCTGGGTTACATTGAATTGGCTGGCGGCAATTATCTGGCAACGGCTGAAAGACCATATTATAACACCGGTTATACCTGGATTACATGGGTTCGTGAGGACTGGCTTGAGGAAGTAGGCTGGGATCACATTCCGAGCGGTAATTCCCAGGATTACCTTGACGCAATGACCGCGATCAAGGAAGCAGGTCTTGCGGATTATCCGGCAGGAGGAGCGATGCTGACAGGCGTTGGTTCTGACCAGACATACGGATATCGTGATTTCCCGCAGGATGGTGAGCATTGGGCAATGTATGGCGACTACCAGATTCCATCTTTAAGCAGTGTGGAGAACCGCAGACTTCTGAAGTTTGAGAATCAGAAGTACAACCTGGGACTGACAAATCCGGAGTATTACACCATTGACACGGAGACTGAAAAGTCGAACTTTATCAATGGACAGACCTATGGCTATTCGGGATATATTTCTTCGACGATTGACTGGCTGGAGTCTTTCTATGAGCAGAATCCGGACGCAACCCTGGCGGTAGTGGTGCAGAACAATGAGCTGAATGATCTGGGTTATGCTCCGGCTTACCGCGCGGATAATCCATTCGGTATGCTGATCGGATTCTCTTCTCAGGCATCTGAGGACGAAATTAAGGCTGCCATGATGTATATGGAGTGGATGAGCCAGGAGGATGTACTTTTCACGATGCAGTGGGGCATAGAGGGTGAGACCTTTAACTATGGCGATGATGGGCTTCCGGTATCAGTAGATTATGATGCGCAGCCGTCTGATTACAAGCAGGGCTATAACAACAGCAAGGATTACTGGTGCGTAGTCATCGAGTCTAAGAACGCAGGTACGATTGAGGATACGATTACATCGAATACACCGCAGAACCTGCCGCAGAATTTTACACAGGAAGTGATTGACAACTATTATGCTCGTCTGGAATCCGCAGAGATGGGTTGGGCTGTATCTGACTGCATGTTTGGAGATTCCCTGGAGTCTGTGACAGAGTATCAGGAAACTCTGGTAAACCTGTATGTAGAGCTTCGTGATAAGCTGGTAACTGCTTCGGAAGATGATTTCGATTCTCTTTATGAGGAGTATGCACAGCAGTACCTTGACGCAGGTTATCAGGAAGTTATCGATGAGAGACTGGCTCTTTATCAGGAAGGTCTTACTACAACACTTCCGGAATATGAGAACGCAGTAGCTACCGAGATTGAAGACTAAGCAGAGAATAAAGAGTAAAAAGACGTTTGTTCGTCCACCGGGCAGGGGGAGAAATCTCCCTGCTCTGTTTATAGATGAAAAAAGTTACAAAAATAAATAAAAAATAGAGAAAAAGGTTACAAACACCCTTGAAATAATGCGGAAAAATGTTACAATTCAGACACGGGAGGTATTGTGACCAATGTTAGAGAGGGATATTTCTTCCAGGCTGAAAGCGTGGAAAGCGGAAACTCCTAAAAAGGCGCTGTGCATTATCGGAGCCAGACAGATTGGGAAGACCACGATTATTGAAAAGTTTGGCAGGGAGTTTTATGATTATTTTGTAGAGATTAATTTTGTGACGGATGCAGGGGCAGGACAGATTTTTGATGGCAGCCTGGATGCAGATACAATTATAGAAAATCTGACAGCTTACACAATGCAGAAAATGGAACCGGGGAAAACACTTGTTTTTCTGGATGAGATCCAGGAATGTCCCAATGCGAGATGTGCGATCAAGTTTCTGGTGGAAGATGGGCGGTTTGATTATATTGAATCGGGTTCTATGCTGGGTGTTCGGTATAAGGAAGTGAAATCCTATCCGGTTGGTTTTGAGGAAATCTGCTATATGTACCCTATGAATTTTTGGGAATATGCTGCCGCCAATGGTGTTCAGGACTCTACGTTTGAATTGTTAAAAAAGTGTTACGAGCAGTCACAGCCCGTGCCGGAAGCTGTACACAATACGATGAAAAAGCTTTTTTATACGTATATCGTAGTGGGCGGGATGCCGGCTGTTGTTCAGACGTATGTGAATACACATGATATCGGGAAGGTTGTCCAGGCACAGAGGGATATTCTGGAGCTTTATCGTCTGGATATTGTCAGATATGCCAACGGGAGTGACCGGATCAAGATTCAGGCGATTTTTGACAGTATTCCATCGCAGCTGAATGATAAAAACCGAAGGTTTTTCCTGAAACGGGTGGATGAGAACGGAAGACATAACCGATACGAAAATGCTTTTTTATGGCTAAGCGATGCGGGAGTCGCGCTCCCGTCTTATAATGTCAGTGAGCCGCAGACGCCCTTACAGCTGAACGAGAAAAGAAATATTTTTAAACTGTTTCTGAATGACACGGGACTTTTGTGCGCGGCCTGTATGAAAAACATTCAGTTTGACCTTTTGCAGGGAAATCTGGAAGTGAATATGGGAAGCATTCTGGAAAATGAATTTGCTCAGGCTATAAAAAGTAATGGATTCTCTCTGAATTATTACGAGTCGAAGAAAGCAGGGGAACTGGATTTTATCGTACAGAATGGAACAGAAGTAGATCTGATCGAAGTGAAATCCGGACATGACTATAAAAAGCATCCTGCATTAAATCATGTATCTCAGACTTCGGGATGGACGTTTGGAAGGAAAATGGTTTTTTGCGAGGGGAATATAGAGAAAGAAGAAGGTGTGGAATATCTGCCCTGGTATATGATTTTGTTTTATAAGCGGGAGGAGGCGCCGCTTGGGTATCTGTATCAGGTGGATTTATCGGCATTGTAAGCAAAGCGAAGATCGATATATAGCAGTGTGGTGGTAATCCTTCAGAATAATAGCTCGCATCGGTAGCGAGATATGTATGAAAATGGAAAGATTACAATGTAGGAGGTAGAGAAAATGAGATTTACGTACCCGAACGGCCTGACAAAGGCACTGACATTCAGTTATGATGATGGCAGGATTTACGATCGGAGACTGGTGTCAATTTTTAATGAGTATGGAATGAAAGGAACCTTTCACCTGAATTCGAGCACTCTCAACAGCGAAGAGCATCCGAACGAGGAATCGGTTTCCGAGACGGAAGTGGCAGAGCTGTACAAAGGGCATGAGGTGGCCTGCCATGGCCTGCGTCACCGCAATCCGACGTCTGTGTCGACGGCGCTGATGGAGATTGAGCTGCGCGAGGATCGGAAAAACCTGGAAGCTCTGACCGGAGGTCTGGTGCAGGGACTTTCTTATGCGTACGGCAATTATACGGAAGAGACGAAGCAGATCGCGCGGGCGAATGGGATCAAGTATTCCCGCACCGTGAAGTCCACGGGCTCTCTCTGGGCACCGACCGATTTTCTGGAATGGCATCCGACCTGCCATCACAACGACAGCCGTCTGTTTGATATCGGGAAACGCTTCCTTACTCTGAATGGCGACTGGGAGCTTTCACTTCTGTATGTATGGGGGCACAGCTTTGAATTCAACAGCGATAATAACTGGGAGCGCATCGAGGAATTCGCGCGGATGATGTCTCACCAGGAGGGCGTCTGGTATGCCACGAACCTGGAAATCTGTGATTATATCACAGCTGTGCGGGCGCAGGAATTTTCCGCAGATGGACTTATTATGCGCAACCCGACTGCGCAGACGATCTGGCTGACCACCAGAGACGGACTGCTTACCGTTGCGCCGGGAGCGTGCATACGGATTGGAGAACGGTAGAAAGGAGGTTTCTGTTATGGTGATTCTTTCTGAAAGGGTTACATTGGATGAACTGATGCACATTGAACCTCATGTATTTTTCGATGATATGATGAAATGTGTTGTTGATATAGAAAAAGAACTCCTTGCTGTGAATGCAGAATTACATGCAGAACTGGAAACCTTTTTGCTGGAAAACGGTTCTGCCCAGAAAAGTTTGTATGGGATAAATATTTTGGATGATGGGGAGATTGAATTCGACTCTCTGATCAATCCTCCGCGAAACAGAGAAGCCGGATACCCGAGAGTGGGAAGGTATGTCGCAGATCCGGTGGCGAGAAAAAAGATAGAGGAGGTTGTTCGCCGATGGTTGCTGATATAAAATGGTTCGATATGCCGATCGGGCAGCAGATATGCAATGCTGGGAGTGAACTGGGGCGAGCCATCCGCCGTAAGAATAAAAATGATATGCTGGGTGCACAGGAATTCTGTATCCACGCGATAGAGATGCTTTCCTACACCAAACTGGATCCGAAGAATGCCAACTGCAGAAATGAACTGACCTGTGCACAGGAAGAGATACTGGACTATATTCTTGGGGATAATCTGTATCAGAATGATGATCAGTCCATTATGAAATGGTATGACGCATTTCTTCGATAAAAAGGAATATGAAAAAAATATATGGCAGAAAGGAGTCGACTATGCTGAAGCTGGAATATGACAAGAACGAGATCGAGCAGGTGATTGACAAAATCGTGAAAAAGACCATGAATATGGACCTGAGCTGGGACTGGCCCTGCGGGGTGGCGTATTATGGGATCAGCGATGCGTATGAAAAGACCGGAAGGCAGGAATATCTGGATCTTCTGAAGGATCGGGTGGATGAGCTGATTGATCTGGGGTTGCCGAGTGTGTGGACGGTCAATGCCTGTGCGATGGGGCATTGTCTGATTACGCTGTATCAGGCGACCGGTGAGCAGAAATACTATGATATCCTCATGAGTAAGATTGCCTATATTACGAATGACGCGCTCCGTTTTGGCGACCATGTACTGCAGCATACGGTTTCCGCGAACAATGATTTTCCGGAGCAGGCTTGGGCCGATACCCTGTTTATGGCGGCGTTTCTGCTTTTACGGGTGGGTGTCATGAATAAAGATCAGGCGATGATTGACGACGCACTGAATCAGTATTACTGGCATATTAAATATCTGCAGAATCCGGACAGCGGATTTTACTACCATGGCTATAACAACATCACCGGAGACCATATGTCCGGTATTTACTGGGGCCGCGCGAACGCCTGGGCAGCGTTTACCATGTCGAAGGTGGGGGATATCTTGCCGGAATGTTACCTTTATCCGAAGTATATTGATATTGTCGGTTCCTTAAATGAGCAGCTGGCGGCGCTGAAGACAGTGCAGACAGAAAATGGCCTCTGGCGGACGGTTCTGGACGATCCGGAGTCCTATGAGGAAGTCTCTGCGTCGGCGGGCATCGCGGCGGCGATGCTGAACCGCGGCAATCCGCTGCATTCCAAATACATCAACAAATCGATCAAAGGCCTGCTCGCGAATGTCAGTGCAGAGGGAAAGGTCATGAACGTTTCCGGCGGGACGGCTGTTATGAATGACATTGAAGGATATCGCGGCATACCGAGAGCCTGGATCCAGGGCTGGGGGCAGGGACTGGCGCTTTCCTTCTTCGCTACGCTGCTGGTGTCTGACCAGATCGCGAAGGATGGGGCACTTTAAAGGGGAGGAATCTATGACAGAAAAGACAAAAGGCGGTTTTACCCTTCCGGGGGAATCCGGCTATGAACAGCTGACGCTCTCCATGGCGGAAAAATGGGGAGCGGATGTGATTCGTGACAGCGATGGGACGGTGCTTTCCGATGAGATCGTCCATGCGGGCTATGGAATTTACTCCACGATCTGTGTGATCCGGGATCATAATGAATGGGCGGCGAAAAATCCGGATAAGCTGCAGCAGACCTTTTTGTGTACGCCGCCAGTGGTAGCTGTACCAGGAAAGCCGGAAGTGGGGACAGCAGCTTCAGACGGGGTGAGCAACAATATTTCTGGTTCCGGCGGCCGGGAGGCAGATGAAATTCGGATTGGTCTGATGGACGCTTTCTTTGAGGAGCAGTTCCGGATTAACGACAGCGAGGCCGCGCTCAAATACTGGGAGGTTTATGACCGCACGACGAATCAGAAGGTTGCCCGTGAAAAATGGTCATATGACCCTGCGGCTGGCCGTGTGACGATTCATGATGTGGCGCTGTTCCATAAATATACCGTCAGTTTTCTGGCGTACCGCATCTGGGAAGAGATCTCCATGTATAATCACACGACGAACCACTGGGACAAAGAACATCTGATGCAGATTGATCCCCGCTATCCCGAGACGCAGGAATACCTGCTTGGCTGGATGAAGAACTGGTGTGAGACGCACCCGGACACCACGGTTGTGCGTTTTACCTCGATGTTTTACAATTTCGTCTGGATCTGGGGCAGCAATGAGCGAAACCGGAACCTGTTTACGGACTGGGGTTCTTATGATTTTACGGTCAGCGCTCTGGCGCTGGATGAGTTTGAGAAAAAATATGGCTACGCCATGACAGCGGAGGACTTTATCAATAAAGGAAATCTCCATGTGACCCATATGCCGGGCGACGCGCGGAAAAAGGACTGGATGGCATTTATCAATGATTTCGTTATTTCTTTTGGAAAGCAGCTCATTGACCTGGTGCATGCCTACGGGAAAAAGGCCTATGTCTTTTATGACGACAGCTGGGTCGGCGTGGAGCCGTACAACGGCCGGTTTTCCGAATTTGGTTTCGACGGCCTGATTAAGTGTGTGTTCTCCGGCTATGAGGCAAGGCTCTGTGCCGGTGTGGATGTGCCGACGCATGAGCTGCGTCTGCATCCTTATCTGTTCCCGGTAGGCTTAGGCGGCGCGCCGACCTTTGCCGAGGGCGGCAATCCGACACTGGACGCGAAAAAATACTGGATCAGCGTGCGGCGGGCGCTGCTGCGGGCAAAAATTGACCGGATTGGCCTGGGCGGCTATCTGCATCTGACAGAGCAGTTTCCGGATTTTTGCGATTACATCGAAAAGGTGGCGGACGAATTCCGCCTGATCCGCTCGTTCCACGATGCGGGTAAGCCTTATACGATCAAAACCAAAGTGGCTGTCCTTCACTATTGGGGGGCGCTTCGCTCCTGGACGCTTTCCGGCCATTTCCATGAGACTTACATGCATGACCTGATCCACATCAATGAGGCGCTTTCCGGGCTGCCTGTGGATGTGCGTTTCCTTTCCTTCGAGGATGTGAAAAACGGCGCGCTGGCGGATGTCGATGTGGTCATCAATGCGGGACGCGCGGGCAGTGCGTGGAGCGGCGGCGACGCCTGGAAGGACGACGAGCTTGTGACCATCCTCACCAAATGGGTATACGAGGGCGGTACCTTCCTCGGTGTGAACGAGCCTTCGGCTGTAGAAGGTTATGATACGTACTTCCGCATGGCGGATGTGCTTGGTGTGGACGAAGATACCGGCGCGAAAGTGTGTCACGGAAAATGGAGCTTTGCTGTGTGTGATGGAGAGGAACTGTCTGCGGCGGATGCTGTGTGTGCAGACGATGCAGAAGCAGCTGGCAGGTCCTGTGCCGCAGCGAAGATCATTCCGGACGGAGCAGGCATTGAAGCAAAGGAAAACCGCTATCTGACGGATGGTACCGCAAAGGTACTCCTGGCAGACGGCGATCAGCCGCTGGTGACGGTTCACGGTTTTGGCCAGGGGAAAGGGATTTATCTGTCCTCCTTCCAGGTGAGTCAGGAAAATACGCGCATGCTCTATCAGCTGCTCCGATACGCAGGCGGCGAAGGGCTGAACGGTCTTTATATGACCGACAATCTTTATACCGAGTGTGCGTATTATCCGGCGAGCGGCCGTCTGGTCGTGATCAATAACAGCGACGCAGAACAGACTACGACCATCCCGACAGAAAAAGGCGGGCGGACGGTGAGTGTCGCGCCGTATGACACGACATTTATCGAATTATAAAATTTACGGGGATTGATTTATCTATACCGGCTCCTGTTATCCGATAGAGCCGGTATATTGATGCGCAGAGCCGGGTAAGGAGTTTTGTGGCAGGTGTGTGAGCAGTAAAATTGTGGTTTGTGCAATATCATTCTAAAAAATTATGAAAAACCAGGAAAAAACCGAAAAAAATTGGCGGAAATGTATGTTTTACCCACTTGTATCGAAAAAATATCGGTTTTGGCCAAAAATCTTGCTTTACAAACATAGCATCCTGTGTTAGTATATTTCTAAATTTTGGAACGTAATATGTATAGGATGATTGCTTCGCAGGCGAAGACTGATTGTTCAGTTTTTGCCTGCGTTTTTCTTTGCATAAAAGGTTCCGGTAAATGTTTGAGGAGGATGCAGGTATGTTGAATGTTGTAAAGAGTGTAAATGATGTCGTAAACGGCATCGTCTGGGGCTGGCCGGCGCTGATTCTTCTGTCGTTTGTCGGCGTGCTGATGACCTGCCTGACGAAATTTTTTCAGATCAGTCACATTGGCCACTGGATGAAGCTGACGATTGGGGCAATCTTCAGTGATAAGGATGTGACCGGCCACACGAAGGATAAGTCGATTTCCCAGTTTCAGTCGCTTTGTACGGCACTGGCGGCGACTGTCGGTACCGGCAATATCGTTGGTGTGGCGGGCGCGATCATGGTCGGCGGTCCGGGCGCGGTGTTCTGGATGTGGCTGATCGCTTTCTTTGGCATGATGACAAATTATTCGGAGAATGTGCTGGGTATCTATTACCGCCGGAAGAATCAGGCGGGCGAGTGGTCCGGCGGCGCGATGTACTACTTACGGGACGGTCTTGGCGCAAAGAAGGGCTGCAAGGGCGTCGGCGCGGTGCTGGCGGTATTGTTTTCCATCTTCTGCTTTCTGGCTTCCTTCGGTATTGGCAACATGACGCAGGTGAACTCGATTTCCGGAAATATGGAATCCGTGTTTGGCGTACCGACCTGGGTGACCGGTGTAGTAGTGCTGATCGTGGCGGGGCTGGTCATTGTCGGCGGTCTGAAGCGCATCGCCTCCGTAACCGAGAAAATTGTGCCATTTATGGTAGTCCTTTATATTATAGGGACAATCGTCATTCTGATTACGAATATTTCACAGGTAGGCGCTGTGTTTGGAGCGATCTTTAAAGGCGCGTTTGCGTTGAAGGCGGCCGGCGGCGGCGTCATAGGCTATGGCATTAAGCTGGCGATTGAGCAGGGCATGAAGCGCGGCGTTTTCTCAAATGAAGCCGGTCTTGGCTCTTCGGTTATGGTCCATTCAAATTCGAACGTGAGCGAGCCGGTTCGCCAGGGAATGTGGGGGATTTTCGAGGTGTTTGCGGATACGATTATTGTCTGCACACTGACTGCGTTCGCGGTACTTTCCTCCGGACTGGTAGATCTGGAGACAGGAGAGACGGTGGCAGAGTACGCCGGCGTCACACTGACAAAAGCGAATATTGTTGCACAGGTCTTTTCCATGCATTTCGGTCAGATCGGCGCGGCGTTTGTAGCTGTCGCGATCATGCTCTTCGCGTTTTCGACTGTCCTGGGCTGGAGCCACTACGGCACCAAAGCATGTGAATTTCTCTTTGGTGAGAAATATACGATCATCTACCGCGTGGTGTTTGTGATTGCGATTTTTGGCGGCGCAGTAATGGGCGATAATCTGGCATGGGATCTGGCGGATACCTTCAACGGTCTGATGATGATCCCGAACCTGATTGGCGTACTGGTGCTTTCCCCGCTGGTCTATCAGATTACGCAGAATTACGTGGATCGCGTCCTGAAAGGAAAGAAGGTCAAACCAATGCTTTCCGCATTCCCGGATGTACAGAAGGAGCAGGAGGAGAAATTGGCAAAAGAGGGCGTCTGAGGCCCCGAAATGATTGCAGCATAAAAGCAGGGAAGCTCTGACAAATTCAAAAGCTGGATTTGCCGGAGCTTTCTTTCGTTTTCAATAAAATTTTCCTTGTATCTCATTTCTTACTTTGATAAACTATCAGCAGTATGTGGGATGTTGTTAAAAAGAAGGGTGGCGGAAAAAATATGGAATACAATTATGATGTGAGCATTATCGGTGCCGGGCCTGGCGGCATTTTCGCGGCATATGAGATCGTGACAAACCGGCCGGATCTGAGAGTAGCTGTTTTTGAAAAGGGGCATTCTCTGGAAAAGCGGAAATGTCCGATTGACGGGAATAAGGTAAAGTCCTGCATTGGCTGTAAGACCTGTTCCATCATGAGCGGGTTCGGCGGAGCGGGCGCGTTTTCGGACGGTAAATATAATGTGACAAATGATTTCGGCGGCACGCTGTATCAGTACATCGGCAAGGAGAAAGCCCTGGAGCTGATGTATTATGTCGATGAGATCAATATGAAATATGGCGGGGAGGGCACAAAGATGTACTCGACCGCAGGGACGAAATTCAAGAAGCTCTGTATGCAGAATGGATTGAATCTTCTCGATGCGTCCGTGCGGCACCTGGGGACGGATATCAATTATAAAGTGCTGGAGAATCTCTATGAGTTTTTGAAGGATAAGGCTGATTTCTATTTTGACACGCCGATAGAAGGTGTGGAGAAAGCAGAAGGCGGCTATCTGGTTTTTGCACGCGGAAAAAGTCCGGTGGAGAAATCGGACATTCCGGAAAACGCAGCGGCAGCTTCGCGGGATGGAGCGCCCGGTTCGTCTTCAAAACGAGATGGGCAAGGGTATTTCTGCCGCGAATGTGTGATTTCCGTCGGCCGCAGCGGCAGCAAATGGATGGAGACGATCTGTGAGGAGCTCGACATCCCGACAAAGTCTAACCGCGTGGACATCGGTGTGCGGGTGGAGCTTCCGGCGGTTATTTTTTCCCATCTGACGGATGAGCTTTATGAGAGCAAGATCGTTTATCGTACGGAGAAATTTGAGGACCGGGTGCGCACGTTCTGTATGAACCCATATGGCATCGTTGTGAACGAGAACACGAACGGGATCATTACAGTAAACGGGCACAGTTATGAGTCGGAAGAATTGCAGACAGAAAATACGAATTTCGCGCTTCTGGTGGCGAAGCATTTTTCCGAGCCCTTTAAGGACAGCAACGGTTACGGCGAGAGCATCGCCCGCCTTTCTAATATGCTGGGCGGCGGCGTGATCGTTCAGCGCTTCGGCGATCTGGTGCGCGGGCGGCGCAGCACCGTCTCCCGCATCGAAGAGGGACTGGTGCGCCCGACCCTGAAAGCGACGCCGGGCGATCTGAGCCTGGTATTGCCGAAGCGGATTCTGGACGGGATCATCGAGATGATTTACGCGCTGGATAAAATCGCGCCCGGCACCGCGAACGACGACACGCTTTTGTATGGCGTCGAGGTTAAGTTTTATAACATGGAAGTCGAGATTGACGGGAATCTGGAGACAAAAAATAAAGGGCTGTATGTCATCGGCGATGGCAGCGGCGTCACGCATTCCCTCTCGCACGCGTCCGCGAGCGGCGTGTATGTCGGGCGGAAGATCTGTGAGGAATGAATAAAAAATGATAAAGGAGATTTCAGAAAATGAAATATGATTATCTTGTAGTAGGCTCCGGCCTGTACGGAGCGGTTTTTGCGCATGAGGCAAAAAAACATGGAAAGAGCGTTCTGGTGATTGATAAGCGCCCGAACATCGCGGGCAATGTCTACACGGAGGATGTGGAAGGAATTCATGTCCACAAATACGGCGCGCATATTTTCCATACGAATAATAAAAAGGTCTGGAATTACATCACGCAGTTCGCGGAGTTTAACCGTTTTACCAATTCGCCGGTCGCGAATTACAAGGGCGAGCTGTATTCCATGCCGTTCAATATGTACACGTTTAACAAGATGTGGGGCGTGGTGACGCCCGAGGAAGCCGCGGCGAAGATCGCAGAGCAGAAAAAAGAGATCACCGGTACGCCGCGCAATCTGGAAGAACAGGCGATTTCTCTGGTAGGCCGTGATATTTTCGAAAAGCTGGTGAAGGGCTATACGGAAAAGCAGTGGGGGCGTGACTGCAAAGACCTCCCGGCGTTCATCATCAAACGCCTGCCTGTCCGCTATACCTTTGACAATAATTATTTCAACGCACTCTATCAGGGCATTCCGATCGGAGGCTATACGAAGATGGTCGCGAATCTGCTGGAGGGGATTGAAGTTCGCCTGAATATCGATTATCTGGCGCAGAAAGAGGAGCTGGATGCGCTTGCGGACCGGGTTGTGTACACCGGGCCGATTGACGCGTACTTTGATTATCAGCTCGGCTGCCTGGAGTATCGTTCGGTGCGATTCGAGACAGAGCTTCTGGATCAGCCGAACTTCCAGGGGAACGCAGCCGTGAATTACACCGACCGCGAGACCCCCTGGACCCGTATCATCGAGCACAAATGGTTTGAATTCGGCAAGGACGGGGAGGGCAACGATTTGCCAAAGACGGTGATCAGCCGCGAATACAGCTCCGAGTGGAAGCTTGGCGACGAGCCCTATTATCCGGTCAATGACGAGAAAAACGGTGCCCTTTACGCGCAGTACCGCTCTCTCGCCGATGCGGAGGAAAACATTATCTTTGGCGGCCGCCTGGGAGAGTATAAGTATTACGACATGGACGCGGTTATCGCATCTGCGCTGGAACTGTGCGGGCGGGAATTGTAGAGTCTGTTGGAAACCGCACGATTGCCTTGAAAAGATCGCCGTCAGTGACGATCTCAAACTTCCCGCCCTGAAGCTCGACAAAGTTTTTTACGATGGCGAGGCCGAGTCCGCTTCCTTCGGTGTTGCGGGATTTGTCGCCGCGCACGAAGCGCTCGGTCAGGGTATCGACGTCGAAGTTTAGCTCCTGGGCGGAGGTGTTTTTGACTGTGATGACCGCTTCGTCAGAGATTACCTCCAGCTGCACCCAGGCGCGCGTCCCGGCGAGGGCGTATTTGGCTACGTTGACCAGGAGGTTTTCGAGGACGCGGTAGGTTTTTTCCGAATCCAGTTCGAGGAGAACACGCCTGGCGTTCCCTGTATGATCACCCGCCTCAGAACTGGCAGAGGAACGGATAGCGGCATCGGTGCTGTTGCTGTCGGTATTCGCGAAAGTGGCGGAGACCGATGTGCTCCAACCGCTGCCAGGAGTGCGCACGCGGCAGTCGATCCCGGCGGCCTCCAGGCGATCCTGCTGTTCGGCGACGGCCTGGCGCACCATTTCAGAAAGGTCAACCGGACTCTTTTTCAGCTCTACGTTGCCGCTGGCTGCTTTGCTCACTTCAAAGAGGTCCTCGATCAGCTTTTTCAGCCGCAGAGATTTGCGGTCAAGAATGTCGATGTAGCTGCGGCGTTCTTCTTCGGTGATATTCTCATCCTTTAGAAGATTGACATAAGTGATGATTGCGGTCAGCGGCGTTTTCAGGTCGTGAGATACGTTTGTGATCAGCTCCGTCTTCATGGCCTGGCTGCGCATTTCCCGGTCGACCGCCTTTTGAAAGCCGGAGCCGATGGTGGCGAGCGCTTTTTTTATGGGCTCGAAAATCCCCAGATCCTCCGGAATATCTATCGAGAGGTTACCTTCCGCCATCTGCTCCGTCGCGGTCAGCAGTCTCCGGTATTGGCCTTTGACCCGGTTTACATATCGACGAAGGCCGAAAAAGAGGAGGATGCTGTAAACGCCTGCCCCAGTCATATCCCAGAACAGGAAAAGGAAAAGACGCGGCAGGTAGAAGATGTAGTAATAAACTTCGTCATGAATGATGATACAGTACAGGAATATGGCGCCGATAAAAAGAATTCCCCAATTGGCTCCGGCGATCTTCAGCAGCCAGCGGTCAGAGGTTTCGCCGAGGTCGATGGCAGTCACTTCATGGGCGAACCGTCTCGCCGCACGGGAGAGAAAGGAGAAAAACCGTCTCCCATTGCGGAGCAGGAAGGTATGCTCCAGAAGGTATGCCTTGCATCCGATGTCCAATATTTGCAGCAGCGAGAGGACAGCGAGCAGCCAGACGCCATAGAGCAGCATATATGCGAGAAACGAAAGAAAAGCAAAGTAAAAATAGGCTTCGTCAGAGGCATACCAGTGGCAGATGGAAATAGCGAGCTCTTCCAGATAAATGCACAGCGGGATCAGCACGGCCGCAAATTCTGCCGGAAATCGCTGAACCAGCCGACTGGATTTGCGCAGCTGGCGAAAAGCCGGGAGCAGGAAAGCACAAAGCGCCAAAGCTGCCAGCGCGAGAAGATAAACCAGACCGATGCTATCCCGCAGCTCGTTCCAGTATCCTTTATAGCCATAGGTTTCATAGTCATAGAGCCACAGATCCCTGGCGTACGGAAAACAGGCTACTGTGGCCAGACTGCACAGCAGCAGGAGAATCGCGGCCCAGGTAGAGGGTTTCCCGTGGGAAAATATGCGCAAAATGTTACTGTTATTGTTTTTCAATTTTGTATCCAACACCCCACACCACCTTTAAATATTTTGGATTTTTCGGATCGACTTCGATTTTCGTCCGAATGTTTCGAATGTGTACCATAATCGTTTCGGTTGCGATTGCCCGTTCGTTCCAGACCCGCTCATAAATCTCGTCCGCCGGGAAGACGCGCCCGGGATTTTTCATCAGCAGAGCCAGAATCCTGAACTCGATCGGCGTCAGAGCGACAGGCTCGCCGTCTACCCGCACCTCCACCGTTTCTGTGTTCAGCTCCAGACCGCCGTTGATCAGTACGTGATCGGATTTTTCTCCGTTTTGCGCCAGCTTCAGATAGCGCGCGTAGCGCCGCAGCTGCGAGTTGACACGGGCCAGAAGCTCCATCGGAGAGAAAGGCTTTGTGACATAGTCATCCGCGCCGATGTTCAGCCCGGTCACCTTGTCGATTTCCTCTGATTTTGCGGAGAGCATGATGACCGGAAAATCATAGGTTTCGCGCAGCCGCATGGTCATCGTGATTCCATCCATCACCGGCATCATGATGTCGACGATGGCCAGATGGATTTCCTGTTCATCCAGGATGCGCAGCCCTTCCCGGCCATTTTGCGCTTTGAAGACGACATAGCCCTGATTTTTCAGGTAGATGCCAATGCCGTCAAGAATTTCCCGGTCGTCCTCGACGACAAGGATGTGGAAACGCTCATTCCCATTCGCTTCGCGAAGAGCGGGACTGTGGTAAGAATTCATCAGGAATCCTTCCTTTCTAAACTGTTACATACACTTTAACAGTGAAAACAAAAGAGCAGACGGGTGGAATAAAAAACAGAATCCTAAGAAAATCAAAAGATTTTCGAAAGACGCCGGGGTGTTTTTCGTGGTGTATCTGTTTATTCCTATTTTACTTAGGGGAAGGAAAGCTTGTCAATGTAGAATAACGCAATTTTATCTTTCCGTTGACTTACGAGGGGAAACTATGGTAAGCTTTTAAGAAAGATTTGAAAAAGAATGGAAGGATTTCCATACCTGATAACCAGAGGGAGAAAGAGACAATGGTAAAAAAAGAACAAATAGACGGTATCATTCTGGACGTGGACGGCACTCTGTGGAATTCCACGGGGATTGTGGCGAAGGCCTGGACGCGGGCGGTGCGGGAAAACGGCTGTCCGGAGAGGACGGTGACGCCCCAGATGCTGCAGGCACTTTTTGGCAGGACGATGGATGTTATCGCCGCTCATCTTTTGCCGGATCTGACGGCAGAACACCGGAGCCGCATTATGGATTTCTGCTGTGTCTACGAGCAGCAGGAGTTAGAGGCGGACGAATGCCGGATCTGCTATTCCGGTGTGGAGGAGACCATCCGGGAGCTTTCCGATGTGCTTCCACTCTTTATTGTGAGTAATTGCCAGAAAGGCTATATTGAGCTTTTTTTGAAAAAAACCGGACTTGGCCCTTATATTAAGGATATCGAGTGTTATGGAAATACCGGAAAAGGAAAGAGCGATAATATCCGGCTTTTGATGGAGCGCAATGGCCTGAAATCGCCGGTTTATGTCGGAGATACGCAGGGGGATGCGGATGCGGCGAAGGGAGCCGGGATTCCGATAATTTTTGCAAAATATGGATTTGGAACCGTGGATCATGCGGAGGCAGAGATTTCGACCTTTTCGGAGTTAAAAGATATGTTTGGGTAACCGGAAGGTACCGAACAGGAAACGAGTCATTTCGGTATGAAAATTAGCCGGAAAATAAGGAGGAAGTATTGCGATGAAACGAATCATCTGGATGTTTTTAATGAACCTGATTCATGTGCCGAGGGTGTTTTTCCAGCTGATGACAAGGGCGGCGCACCCGGAACGCTATACGGTAGAAGAACGGTACGCAGTGGTTCATGAGATCGCGGAGCGAGGTGTCAGGGGAGGCCGCGTGGATGTGGTCTCAACCGGGATCGAGAAGCTGCCAAAAGAGGGAGGGTATATCCTGTACCCGAACCATCAGGGATTGTTTGATATCATGGTTCTGATTAAGCTGCATGAGACGCCGATTTCCGCGGTTTTGAAACAGGAGCTTGTAAAAATCCCGGTTCTGAAGCAGATTATTCTCTGTCTGGGTGCGCTGGCTCTGGATCGTTCCGATGCCCGTCAGGGACTTCAGGTTGTCCTTCAGGTCGCGGAGGACGTGAAAAAGGGCGGTAAATACATCATTTTTGCGGAGGGAACGCGCAGCCGTAATGGCAATCAGCTGCTGGACTTTAAGGGGGGCAGTTTCAAGAGTGCGACTAAGGCCCAGTGTCCGATCGTGCCGGTGGCGCTGATTGATTCTTATAAGGCGATGGATACCGGTTCGATTGATCGGGTGACGGTGCAGGCGCATTTTCTGGACCCGATTCCCTATGAAGAATATAAGGGGATGAAGACCGTGCAGATTGCGGAAATGGTAAAGGGACGGATCGAAGCGAAAATCGCGGAATGTGAGGCAGCGTAGCGAAAGGTAAAGATTCACTGGATATAGGAGCAGAACCATTCAGAAATGTCTGGTTCTGCTTTTTTTATGCGCAGGGCCGGACAGGGAGTTTTGCGGCTAAAGCCGCCCCGGCCCGCGCGGACGAGTAGGGAGAAAATCTCCCTGCTCGATTGGTAACAGTTTTGAACAGCGTCGAAAGTAATATATTTCCGCAAATCGGGCAGAATAATAAGCAAAAAAGTTCAGGAGGGAATGCACATGATCAATCAAATGAAGGGCAGTCGGAGCATGGAATTTGAGAATGCCCCGCGGATTGTAAGCGCAGCTTCCGTGGTCGGGCCAAAAGAAGGAGAAGGACCGCTTGGAGACTGCTTTGACCTGGTTTCGGATGAGGCAGAATTTGGCGAGGATACCTGGGAAAAAGCAGAAAGTACAATGCAGAAAGAAGCATTGCAGACGGCAATCGGAAAGGCGCATCTGGAAGCGTGGCAGATTCGGTATCTATATGGAGGAGATTTGCTCGCGCAGATCATCGCCACTTCCTTTGGAGGTGGAGCTGCAAATGCAGATACCCCGTTCTTTGGCCTGTACGGCGCGTGCTCAACCTGCGGGGAATCGCTGACGCTTGCGGCGATGGCAGTGGCAGGAGGATATGCGGACTATGCGGCGGCGGTGACTTCCAGCCATTTTGGCAGCGCCGAGAAGGAGTTTCGGTTTCCCCTGGGATATGGAAACCAGCGTCCCCTGTCAGCTACCTGGACGGTCACCGGGAGCGGCGCCTTTGTATTGTCCGCCAGGAGCGGGGGTGCCGCTGATTCCGCTTCAACTGATGATATAAGCGGCGAAGAGAATGACTGTGAAAACCATCTCTCGCTGTGTGAAGGGCGGGAGGGCGAAAAAAGTTATGTAAAGGTGCGCGGCGCGACGCCGGGCCGGGTAGTGGATATGGGTGTACGCGACAATATGAATATGGGCGCCTGCATGGCGCCCGCGGCGGCGGACACGATTTACCAGAACCTGATGGATTTCAACAGTCAGCCGGAGGACTACGATCGGATCATTACTGGCGACCTGGGGGAGATCGGCCAGCGGATTCTGCTGGATCTGATGAAAGAAAAGGGGTATGACATAAGCAAACAGCACATGGACTGTGGAATTGAGATTTATGACAAAGAAAAACAAGACACCCACGCGGGCGGGAGCGGCTGCGGCTGCTCGGCGGTCGTTCTTGCCGGGATGATTCTGCCAAGACTTGAGACAGGGGAATGGAGACGGGTGCTGTTTGTGCCGACCGGGGCGTTGCTCTCAAAGGTCAGCTTTAACGAAGGCCAGACAGTGCCGGGGATTGCGCATGCGGTGATATTGGAGTGTCCATTCTCCGCGGAAAGCTGATATTGACGGTGGCGTACTGTTGATAAGGTGAACTGAGGCTGGGACCTGGAATTGTGTAGAAAATAGTAGATAATGAATCATCCAAAGATTTTGAGGAGGCAGGATATCGCATGGACTATGTAAAAGCGTTTCTGGTGGGCGGTCTGATTTGCGCTCTTGTACAGATATTATTAGAGAAGACAAAGCTGATGCCCGGCCGGGTGATGGTGATCCTGGTGTGTCTGGGGGCTGTGCTTGGCGCGGTGGGATGGTATGAAAAGCTGATTGATTTCGCCGGAGCAGGAGCGTCCGTGCCGTTGCTGGGATTTGGAAACACGCTCTGGAAGGGCGTGAAAGAGGCAGTGGACGATAAAGGGCTGCTGGGACTGTTCGCGGGTGGTCTGAAAGCAAGCGCTGTCGGAATCAGTGCTGCGCTGATATTTTCTTACATTGCGAGCTGGATTTTCAAGCCGAAGATGAAGGAATGAGGATTATTATAGATATTCGTTTAAATTTCATTTTCCCCATTGACATTTTCCTTTTCCTGAATAGAATAGTGTGAGTTGCAATTCAAATTCACTTTCACAGATTCAGGAGGGACACAGACGAGTATGAAAAAACAGCACATAAGAGACCTGACGGTGGGAAATGAGACAGCATTGTTGCTGATTTTTGCGATGCCGATGTTGGTCGGGAACCTTTTTCAGCAGTTTTATAACATGGTAGATTCCATTGTAGTGGGTAATTATGTAGGGAAAAACGCGTTGGCGGCGGTTGGGGCGTGCTCTTCATTGCTTTATATGTTTTTTTCACTGGTCGCCGGCTTTGCGAACGGAACGGGCGTCCTGATCGCGCAGTATTTCGGTAATAAAGATGAGAAAATGGTAAAAAATGTGATCGGGAATTCGATTTATCCGATTCTTGGCATGAGCCTGATCGTCAGCGTCGTGTCGGTGGCTTTTTCCAGGCCGATTCTGCAGCTTCTCGGCACTCCGGAGGTCATTTTTGAGGATGCTCTGCTGTATCTGCGGATTGCCTGCGCCGGAGTGATCTTCATCGGACTTTATAATGGGATTGCCGCCATGCTGCGTGCACTTGGCGATTCCGCTACGCCGCTGATTTTTCTGATCGTGGCCAGCGTCCTGAACGTGATCGGAGACCTGGTGCTGGTGCTGGTGTGCCATCTCGGGGTGGCCGGAGTGGCAATCGCCACGATTGGCGCGCAGCTGCTCTCCGCAGTGGCCTGTATCATCTATGCAGTAAAAACGAATCCGTACTTTAAACTGACCATGCAGGATTTCAAACCGAATCGGATGATTATCGGGAAATGTCTGCGTCTGGGTATTCCCTTTGGTGCGCAGGGCTCTTTGATCGCGCTCTCCTGCGTGATCCTGCAGGCAGTGATCAATCAGTTTGGAGAGGATGTAATTGCGGCCTTCACGGCGACCTCCCGCATTGAGTCACTGGTACAGCAGCCATTTAACTCGCTGGGAGCGGCGCTTGCGACCTTTACCGGCCAGAACCTGGGTGCAGGGAAGGTAGAGCGGGTGAAAAAAGGCTTCCGCAGCAGTGTGCTGATTGTTGCGGTTTTCAGTGCGCTTATGCTGTTGCTGATGTATTTCTTTGGCAATTCGTTTGTCCGGCTTTTTGTGGATGACGGAAATGTCATCGCGATCGGAGGCAGGGCGATTCGCATTACAGCGCTGTTTTATTTCCCACTCGGCATGATCCATCTGCCGAGAAACCTTCTGAATGGAGCGGGCGATTCGACCTTCGCTTTTATCAGTGGTATTGTAGAAGTGATCGGACGCGTGGGATTTTCTCTGATTCTCTCGATGATTCCTTCCATCGGGTATTGGGCCGTCTGGTACACGACCGGCCTGACCTGGCTGATCACAGCGCTGACCTGTGTGTGGCGATATGTCCAGGGGAAATGGATGTCAATTTCGCTTGTGGAGCGAAATGCGTAAAGGCCTTTCAATCTTCATTTCAGTGCGACAAAAACAGGAATGTATCATTTCTTAATAGAAAACAGGGGCCGGAAAGGCCCCTGTTTTGTTGAAGGTGCGCCTGACGGCGCAGGTTCGGTTATTTGGCTGTTTTTGATTTTTTTGCGCTCCAGCCGGAATAATAGGTATTGCCATTCACGGTCTTATAGCTTCTCACCCGAATGTAATATTTTGTCCCGGATGTAAGTTCGGACAACGTCGCCTGCAGATTGGAAGCAGACACTCTCACAGTGGCTGCATCCGTAAATGTTTTTGAAGTAGAATACTTAATTACGTACCCGTCCGCGCAGGAATTTGCCGCCCATGCAACTGTCAGCGTGCCAGATTCCCCTTTTGAGACGCTTAAGATGCTGGTGGTAGTCATCCGGTAGATTTTTTTCTTTACAGACTTTGCACTTTTATACAGCTTTCCGCCGGATCTGATGTACGCGCGAACCTTATACACGTATTTTTGCCCGTTGGAGGTCGCTCCGGTATCTAAATAGGTAAGCGTGGCCGCTCCTGTAACCGTAGCGATTTTTTCACCATTTCGGAAAATGATGTAGCCGGTTGCATTCGAGTCTCCTTCCCATGTGAGCAAAATACCGGAGGCTTTGTTTTTCGCCGAGGTGATCTTTGGAGTGGTGACCGTTATTGCGGCTTCCGTCTCTTCGGAGGAAGAAGCCTCGGTTTCAGATACAGAGGAATCGGCTGCTGTACCTGATTCGGCTGCGGTTTCTGTTTCCGGCGCTGTCTCGGTTTCCGTTTCTGCCACTGTTTCCGTTGTTGCCTCTGTCGCCGCTTCCGTCGCTGGGTCCGTCTCCATTTCCGTTTCGGTCTCAGTCTCTGCGACGGTTTCTCCATTCAGTGCCAGCGTATAAGTGTTTCCAGAGACAAGGCCTGCGGAAGAATAGAGTACATAATTTACCGTGTTTCCCGAATAGGAGGAACCGGCATTCCAGTTTGCTGTTACGGAGATCAGTTCGCTGCCGTCTGAGTCATAGATGGTAATAAGGTCGCCATCAGAAACCAGTCCGGTTCCGGCAGTGCCATTTTGCATCATCCCCTGATCAGGCGCAGTCTCCTGGTTCTGGTCTGGCGCTGCGTTCTGGCTTTGATCAGGCGTGGTTTCCTGGCTCTGCCCGGCAGCATTGCCGTCCGGCGTCATATTCATATTTCCCTGCTCCATCCCGGCCGTTGGCGTGAATTGCCCGCTTGAATCGGTACCTGCCGTGGCCGAGCCGGCTGCGGACCAAGCGACGTATGTCTGGGAACCGGAGGAGGGCAGGCTCATCATGTCGTACATGCCGATTGCCAGGACAGTACCGCCGGAGATGGTCAGCGTACCGTCGCAGTCAAGGGAATTATTCGTCTCGGAGGAATTGTCGAGCGCTCCCAGAGCGATCACAGTGCCGCCGGAGATGGTGATGTTTCCATTCGAATCCAGGCAGTCATTTGTAAGAGATGCGGCATAAATCGTACCGCCGGAGATGTTCAGCTGGAATGCGTAATTACTCAGATCGCTGTTGGCTGCGTTGATACAGTCATCGGTGCTGTAGATGGTATAGGTGCCGCTGTAGAGGTTCACATCAGCACCCTCCAGTCCTTCATAACAGGAATAGATGGCAATGGAGAGGCTGCCGTCAGAGCCGCCGGATGTGCCCGCGGACAGAGTACCATCTGCATGGATCGCGTCATCGCCGCTGTAAATCGTGAAGCTGCCGCCGGTAATCGTCATGTCCCCGTCGGTATGAACGGAGTCATCCGCAGAATTGATGGAGAATGTTCCTCCGGAGATATTCAGTGTGCAGCCGGTTGCATCAATTTCGTTGCCGTCTGAATCTTCATAGGAACCGGATGCTTTCAGTCCCTTGGCGCTGGGGTAGGAGTCGTCGTCTTTATCGTAGGCAGCGGTATAGCCGCCGTAGGTTGTGATATCAAAGGTACCGCCGCTGATGTTCAGGCTGACCATGGCCTGTATGGCGTCGGCGCAGCAGTCGATGGCAAAGATACCGCCGGTAATGGTGATGGAACCGGTTGCGGAGCTGTCAGCGCAGGCTTTGATGCCGTCTCCTTCCTGTGTAGTGATGGAAATGGAGCCGGACGTAATGGTGATACTGTTTTCGGAACTGATCCCGTTATCCAGGGCGCTGATGTTCAGCGTCACATCCTGAATGGTCAGCAAATTGTTGGCTTTGATCCCGTTTTTCCCGTTTCCATTTATATTAATTGTGCCGCTGCCGGCGATGGTGACGTCGCTGCCGTCCTTAAATTTCAGAACAGCCTTTTCAGCTGCGGCGTTATCACTATAGGTATCATCATTATTATACGCGTTATCAGTCAGCGTATTGACCGTGCCTGCGACAGCGTAAATGGTACAGGCAGCGGAGCTGTCTTTTTTTACTGTGATGACAGAGGTAAACGCAGAGGTAAGATCCAGACCATTCAGATAGAGCACCGCATCATCTGTCGCCTCTTTTTTAACTGCGATGCTTCCGTTTCCGGTGCCGCTGAAAACATACGAGCCGCCGCTCTTTTTGATTGATACAAGCAGCTGCCCTGTGCTTCCGTCAGGCACAGAGTATACCGTATTTCCATTGGAGTCCTCAGAGGTGTCCGCGTCGGACTCTGTATCTGAGGAGTCATAGACCACGACTTCGTAATTGGTGCTGTTTCCCTCTGTGACCGTTACGCTGTCCCCATCGAACACAAAGGAGGTCTCTTCACTTAAGGCTGCGGAGGAAGCGGAATCGTCTGCGTCCGTGGCAAAAGCGTTCGCCGGCAGGAGGGAGGCGGACAGTGAGAGACAGAGCAGAAATGCGAGTGACCTTTTAAACAATAAGGAATGGTTCATACACGATTTCTCCTTTCATAGGCGTCCTGTTGCCAGAGGGGCAAACAGGATTTATGTTTTTTGCGAGCATAGCATAAAAAATATCATTAGTCAACAATTTTGACATAAAAACTTAATAAAAACGAAATAAAATTTATACAAATTTAACAATTCTTTACAAATAGTAACATTGTAACATGGCTGGACCTTGTCAGTATGACAGCCAACATCGTGACGGGCTTTCGGACAGAGATTGAGGAGGACTGGCGAAGATAAGGAAGCTGCGCGTTTTGTCCATGCGTACGGCTGGCGCAAACCCTTGTATTTTATACAAGAAAGCAAGAAAAATGAAGTGTATTGTAGTTGAATATTACACTGGACGGAAAATAAAAAAGCGTTAAAATAAAATAAAAATTTAAAGTTTATGCAGCCTCGTTTTACTGGCTGCCTAATTTTTATGCACACAGGCGGGTGTGGAAATTTGCGGCTTGCGCCGCACCCGCCTGGTGCAGCGGACAGGGGTGAGAGCATTCCAGTCCGATTGCACAGAGCCGGGCAAGGTGGATTTGTGCCCGGAAAAGGAGGGGTTCGTTCGTGTTTTTGTTGTATTTTGTCCTGTGGCTCATTTACTTTGGATCGGTTACTTTGGAGAGTGTGCTGTTCGGTCTGGGGATTGCGGCCGCGATCTTCGCGTTTACGTGCGCGTTTCTGGATCACAGCATCAAAAAGGAAATCTGTCTCTATAAGCGCGTACCGCAGATGATTCATTATGTGTATGTGCTGATCTGTGAGATTGTGAAGGCAAATCTGGCGGTGATTCACATGATTTTGTCAGAAGAAGAAGAGCTGGAGCCGGTGCTGGTCCGCTTTCATTCGGATTTGAAAACGCCGACCGGACGCGCGTTTCTGGCAAATGCGATTACACTGACCCCGGGAACGATTACCGTATCTCTGGAGGAGGGGGAGTATGTGGTTCACTGCCTGGATGAAGAGCTGGCGGAAGGGATGGATACCTCCGTGTGTGCGCAGATGATCGCAGAGATAGAAGCAGACTGAGACATTTTTTGCTGTTGGTCACACCTGCAGACGTAAAAAGGTAAATTTGGTCAGAATGTGGCCTGAGATTTTTTTGCAGACGATAAGCAGTCAGGCATGAGGCAGATGATTTTGCCGGAAGGTCAGGCTGGTCTGTATAGAACGGAGAGGAGACGAGACTATGGGAGAAGGCGTACCGGGCCTTGCATCGGCCTATACGATTTTGTTTACAGCAGCGCTGATTTTTCTGGCAATCCTGCTGGTACTGTGCCTGATCCGGGCGATTATCGGGCCGCGGGTGGCGGACCGGCTGGTCGCGGTGAATATGATGGGCACGATTGTGATGGTGATCATCGCGATCCTGGCGCTGATGCTGCAGGAAGGATATCTGGTGGATATCTGCCTGATCTATGCCATGATCAGCTTCCTGGCGGTGATCGTGCTTACAAAGGTGTATATGGGCGTATATCTGGCGAAAAAAGGTCAGACGGAAGGAAAGGAGCAGAAAGATGGCAATGATTGAATGGCTGCAGTTTCTGGTCGGTGCGGTTCTTCTTTTGCTTGGCCTGGGGATTTTTACCGTGGAGATGATCGGTGTCTATCGCTTTCACTATGTTCTGAACCGGATGCACGCGGCCGCGATGGGCGATACGCTGGGGATTGGCTTCTGCCTGGTCGGACTGATTGTGATGAATGGACTGAACTTTACTTCATTGAAGCTTTTCCTGGTAGTGGCGTTTCTCTGGTTTTCTTCCCCAACCTCTTCTCATCTGATTGCGCGTCTGGAGGTGACGACGGATACGGAGAAAGAAAAGCATTACCGGGAGGTTCCACTGACGGAGCTGGAAGAGGAACTGTCCTCTTGCGAGGAGAAGGACGGAATGCAGGAAGCGAAAGACTTTATGACGCAGGATGGCTCTGCAGATAGGGAATTGAGAGAAAACCTGGGACAGGAGGCGTAAAAGATGCAGATTTTCACTTGTATTTTACTTGGGTTTCTTCTGGTCTGCGCGATTTCCGTCAGTCTTTCGAAGAATCTTTTGAATTCTATTTTGATCTATATGTCTTACAGCCTGGTGATGTCGATTATCTGGATTCTGCTGGAGTCGCCGGATCTGGCGATCACGGAGGCAGCAGTCGGCGCAGGCGTGACTACGATTTTATTTTTTCTGACATTGAAAAAATACGCGCGATTATGGACGAGAAAAAGGGGGAAGATGCCTCCCAGGATGAGGAGCTTAAGAAGATAGAGGAAGAGGAAGCGAAGGGAGGCGAGGAGAATGAGTAGAAAATTATCGGACGATGAATATCGAAAGACAAAGTCTTTTCGCCTGAAGCGGTGGCTGGACGGGACAAAGGATCCGTTTCTCGATACGGTCGAGATGAAAGCGCAGAAGCCGTTTGAGGAAGACCAGGAAGAAAAAAAGCAGTTTGACCAGGAGAGAAAGACCCGGCTGACAAATTGGGTATACAATTCAAAACGAAACCGGGATGTGACTGCGTTCCGTTCTCTTTACCGGATCTGCGCGGCGCTGTTCTGTGTTTTTTTGCTGATTACGCTGCTGACCGCTGTCTCCTGGCTGCCGACGGAGGGCGAGGAAGACCGCCCGGTGAACAATGAAGTCTCTGAGCGCTACATTGAGAGCGGCCTGCAGGAGACCGGCGCGGTGAACATTGTGACGGGCATGATTCTGGACTATCGTGCGTTTGATACGCTGGGTGAGTCACATGTGCTTTTTGCCGCCACCATGACGGTGCTGATTCTGCTGCGGCTGGACCGGGATAAGGATAAAAAAGAGCAGCATGCGGACGACCGCGTCTATGAGCCGAAAAATGACGTGATTCTTCAGACCGTTGCGAAGATTCTGGTGCCGCCGATTTTCATCTTCGGCATTTACGTAATCCTGTGCGGCCACCTGGGACCGGGCGGCGGCTTCTCCGGCGGCGCAATCATCGGCGCGGGACTGATTTTGTATGTAAATGCGTTTGGGTTTGCGAAGACGGAACGCTTCTTTACGGCGAAGACGTATAAGGTCACAAGCTTCTGCGCGCTGGCCTGCTACTCCCTGTCAAAGTGCTACTCGTTTTACACCGGAGCGAATGAGATTGAGAGTGTGATTCCTCTGGGAACGCCGGGGGCGATCTTAAGCAGCGGTCTGATTTTTGTGCTGAACATCTGCGTCGGCATTGTAGTGGCCGGGACGATGTATACGTTCTACGTGATGTTCCGAAAAGGCGGATACTGATTTGGGCGAGACGGTTACGAGGAGGTATAAAGATGAATTTTGCCAACTTACTGGATAATTATGAAGAAGCGGTCGCGATGATTCTGTTTGTAATCGGGTTCTCGAACCTGCTTTTGCAGCCGAACCTGATCAAAAAAATCATTGGCATGAACATCATGGACACGGCGATCTATCTGTTCCTTGCACTGAAGGGCTACATAGAGGGGCATAAGGCGCCGATCGTGACGGATGGTGTGCAGAGCGTGGACGCTTATATTAACCCGATTCCGAGCGGCCTGGTGCTGACGGGTATTGTGGTCTCTGTGTCGGTATCGGCGCTGATGCTGTCGCTGACCATTCGTCTGTACCGCAGGTATCACACACTGAACCTGGATGAGATCTCCACGCAGATTAAAAAGGAGGGGATGTGATGGAATTCGTTCAGAATTTTCCTTTCCTGACTATTATTATGGCGCTGTTTTCCGGGCCGCTCTGTTCGGTGTTAAAAAGCAGGGCGGCGAAGTGGGTGAACACGATTGTGATTGCGCTGATTCTGGTGATGTCTGTCGCGGTGCTTCTGTTTACCCTGCAGACCGGCGAGGCTTATGTATATCGGATGGGACATTTCTCCGCGCCCTGGGGCAATGAGATTCGCGTCGGGGTACTGGAAGCGTTTATGGCAGTGTTTTTCTGCGTGGTCATGCTGTTGTGTATGCTCGGCGGCCGCAGAGAGCTGGCGGAAGAGGTTGAGGAGACCAAGCAGAATCTTTACTATGTGATGATCGGTCTGCTGCTTTCCTCTCTGCTTGCACTGATTTACACAAACGACCTGTTTACCGCCTATGTTTTTGTGGAAATCAATACGATTTCCGCCTGCGGACTGATCATGATCCGTCAGAACGGGCGTGCGATCGAGGCGGCGACGCGCTATATGATTATGAGTCTTCTGGGGTCCGGCCTGCTGCTGATGGGGATCTGTTATCTGTATGATCTGACCGGACATCTGCTGATGAGCAACATCAAAGAGCAGGTGGCGGTTTTGGCGGAGACAGGAGAGTACCACATCCCTCTTCTGATCTCAATTACGCTGATGTCGGTCGGACTCGCGATCAAAAGTGCCCTGTTTCCGTTCCATTCCTGGGTACCGGATGCTTATGGATATTCGACCCTGTCATCCTCAGCGATCCTGTCCTCCCTGGTATCCAAGGGCTACATTTTTCTGGTGGTTAAGATTTTTTACCGTGTGATTGGATTCGATGTGATCCGCGAGAGCAAGGTGATTAATGTACTGTTTGTATTTGGCGTCATGGGAATGATTTTCGGGTCGTTGAGCGCGATCCGGGAGAGCAACATCCGACGGATGATCGCCTGGTCATCTGTGGCGCAGATTGGCTACATTTACATGGGATTTGGCCTGGGCACGACGGCGGGAATCATTGCCAGCCTGTTCCATATTCTGAGCCATGCGGCGACGAAATCCATGCTTTTTGTATCGGCCTCCGGCCTGATGGATGCCTCCAACCATGATACAGACTTTTTCGCGCTTACCGGCTCCGGCTACCGCAACAAAGCCGCGGGAGTCGCCTTTACGGCCGGCTCGCTTTCGATGGTCGGCATTCCGCTGTTTTCCGGTTTTATCTCAAAAGTGTTATTTGCCTCGGCGGCTTATGACACCTCAGGAAAACTGATTCCGGCAATGATTGCGCTGGCTTTGAGTACACTGCTGAACGCGATTTATTTTATGAAGACGGTCATTCGCATATACACACCGGCGCATCGGGCGAATATAGAAACAGACAGCCGGGTGATTACGGTAAAGGAGCAGCCGCAGAAAGCGGTTGTGCTGGCGCTGTTTGTTGTACTGAACCTGATATTGGGTCTTTGCTCAGAGCCGATCGTAAACATGCTCACGCAAGGACTGGAACTGTTCGGATAAGGAGGAGACTATGGAAATCTGGATTTTGATACCGGTTTTTCTGCCGGTTATCGTGGGCGTATTGCTTCTTTTGCCTGTAAAGCAGGAAGATGTTGGAGATGGCAGCAAGGAGAGCCTGACCCGTTTGCACACAGTGACTGCGGCTGTGCTGGTGATTTCCGCAGTACTGGCGCTTCTGGCGGCCTGGTCGGGAGACAACAGCTATACCTGGTTTGAATTGATGGAAGGAATCCCGATCTACTTCCAGGTGGACGATATCAGCCGCCTGTTTGTGACGGTATTCAGCATTGCCTGGGTCCTGGTGTGCTTCTATGCGTTTACTTACATGGAACATGAGGGGAAGGAACGTCGGTTCTTCGGGTTTTACCTGATTGTCTATGGGGTGCTGGTGGCGCTCTGCTTTTCGGGCAATCTGGTGACGATGTATCTGTTCTATGAGCTGATGACGCTGACCTCGATGCCGATGGTGCTGCACAGTGGTACGCGCGAATCAATTATGGCGGCGCTGAAATACCTGTTTTATTCCATGTGCGGTGCGTACCTCGGCCTGTTTGCGATTTTCTTCCTATATAAATACTGTGATTCGATCACCTTTACAGCCGGAGGCACCCTGAATCTGGCACTGGCACAGGGGCATACGGGGATTCTCCTGGCGGCGGTAATGGCAGCACTGATTGGTTTTGGTGCAAAAGCCGGTATGTTCCCGCTGCATGCGTGGCTGCCGACCGCGCATCCGGTCGCTCCGGCTCCGGCTTCCGCGGTGTTATCCGGTATCATTGCCAAGGCCGGCGTGCTTTCAATCGTCCGCGTGGTATTTTATATTGTGGGCGCGGATTTTATCCGCGGTACCTGGGTGCAGATCGCCTGGATGACGCTGTCACTGCTTACCGTATTTATGGGCTCCATGCTCGCGTTCCGCGAAAAGATAGTGAAAAAGCGCCTGGCGTATTCTACGGTCAGCCAGGTGTCCTATATTCTGTTTGGATTGTCCGTCCTTTCTCCGATCGGGATGGAAGGGGCGCTGCTGCATGTGGTTTTCCATGCATTTATCAAATGCGCACTGTTTTTAACCGCCGGAATCTTTATCTATCGGGCAGGGCTTTCGCAGGTGGACCAGCTGGAAGGCATCGGCAAAAAAATGCCGAAGACGCTCTGGTGCTTTACCTTTGCTTCTCTCGCTCTGGTGGGTATTCCGCCTGCAAGCGGCTTTATCAGCAAGTGGTATCTGGCGCAGGGAGCGCTGGAGGCAAACGTGGGCGTCTTTGGCTGGGTCGGTCCGGCAGTGCTGCTGCTGTCCGCCCTGCTGACGGCGGGATACCTGCTGTCGATTGTGACCAATGGATTTTTCCCGAAGGTAAAATCGAATGCGCATGTTGCGATCGCTGCGGAGAAGGCCGCCGCACCGGAAACGGATGTTGCCCAGACACAGACGGATCCGCTCTCAGGTGTCACTGAGGCGCCGCTTGGGATGCTGGTTCCGCTTGCCATTTTCGCGGCACTGTCGATTCTTCTGGGCGTTTTTCCGAATCCGCTGATTCAGTTTGTGAGCAGGATTGCCACAGCAGTGATGTAGAGAGGAGGAGGTTGGATGCGTGCCTTTTTTCTGGCAGTTCTTGTACTGCTTCCGATTGTGGGCGGGGCATTGATTCCGCTGCTTCCATTCCGTGACCGAAAACAGATGATGATCTATACGGAAGGTGTGGTACTTCTGAATTCTCTGCTGGCGCTGACGGTGCTTTTCTACCGGCCGGAGGGAGCGTTTGTCCTGTTCCGTTTCACGAGCAACCTGTCACTGAGTTTTTCCCTGGACGGTCTGGGAACCGTATTTGCCGCTCTGATTTCCGTCCTCTGGCCGCTGGCGACGCTCTATGCGTTTGAGTATATGAGCCATGAAGAGCACGAGAAATTTTTCTTCATGTTTTATACGATGACCTTTGGCATCACGATGGGCATCGCTTTGGCGGAAGACCTGGTGACGATGTACTGCTTTTACGAGATGCTGACGCTGGTGACGCTGCCGCTTGTCATCCACACGCTGACGCGGGAGGCGGTCCTGGCAGGCCGGACCTACCTGTATTATTCACTTGGCGGTGCGGCGTTTGCTTTTATCGGTGTGATTTTTATTCTGGTCTACGGTACGTCGGCGGACTTTGTGGCGGGCGGCGTGCTGGATCTGACTAAGATCGGCAGCCGGACAAATCTGCTGCTTCTGGTCTATGTATTCTGCTTTTTCGGATTTAGCGTGAAAGCTGCCATGTGGCCGTTCTCCGGCTGGCTGCCGAAGGCGGGCGTTGCCCCGACACCGGTTACGGCGCTTCTTCACGCGGTAGCCGTCGTCAAGGCCGGTGCATTTGCCACCATGCGGATCACTTACTATAGCTTTGGTACTGAATTTCTGCGCGGTACCTGGGCGCAGACCGCGGTGCTGATTCCGATTGTCTTCACGATTGTCTACGGCTGCAGCCGCGCGCTCAAAGAAACACATTTGAAACGGCGGCTGGCCTGGTCGACGGTGAGCAATCTTTCCTACATCCTGTTTGGAACGGCACTGATGACGCCGCTGGGGCTGGTCGGCGCGCTCTGTCACATGATCTGCCATGCGGTGATCAAGATCTGTTCCTTCTTCTGTGCGGGTGCGGTGATCTGCCAGAGCGGCAGAGAATACATTCATCAGCTGGACGGACTCGGGAAAAAGATGCCGAAGGTATTTGCCATTTTTACGGTTTCCGGACTGGCGCTGATGGGCGTGCCGGGGCTGGCGGGCTTTATCAGCAAGTGGAATCTGGTAAAGGCTGCGCTTGACAGTGCGCATCCATTGGCGGTCGTCGGTGTGGCGGCGCTGATGATTTCCGCGCTTCTGACCGCGATCTATATGCTGACGATCAGTGTGCGGGCGTTTGTGCTGTCGCCAAAGGAGGAAGAGTCCACAGAGATGTCCCTTTGCGAAGATGCCCAGACGGATCGTTCCACCTCATTAAAAGATACTTCAGATGGAGTCGAAGAGGAGGAGGCCGCTGCGCATAAGATCGTCCCGTATGACGAGGTCAAAGACCCGGGATGGATGATGCTTCTGCCGCTGACTCTTTTTGTGGCCGCGATGCTTGTGATTGGCCTGCATCCGCAGCCACTGATTGACGCATTTACACAGATCGCGTCAGCGATTCAATAGGAAGGAGGAGGACGATGAATAGGAATGGGATACTGGCAGTGCTGGTCTTTTACCCGATGCTTGGCGGCCTCCTGGCCTGGGTGCTCCGCGGATGCATCAAAAAGGAAAACGGAAGGCATTCCCGCTTCTTTCTGACCGGCAGTGCGCTGGTGGCAGATGTCGTGGCGGTCACAGAATTTCTGCTGATGCTGGCTCTGTTTATCAGCAGTGCGCAGGATGCGCAGGAGAGTGCCGTCCTGTCCCTGACGATCCCTGGTGTCTGCGGGTTCGGCCTGCATTTTACGCTGGACGGATTCCGGCTGCTCTATGGACTGATCGCGGGGCTGATGTGGATGATGACGGCGCTTTTGTGCCCGCAGTATTTTGGAAACCACGTGGCGGTTCACGTGAGCGGACATTCCGCGAAGAAGCAGGAGCTTTCCGCGAGAGCTTCAGAAACAGATTCGGCGGGGGGTCCGGAGGCGGCACAGGAAGAAAAAGAGCCGTCATCCGATCGCTTTTATGTATTCTTTTTACTGACACTGGGCGCGACCCTGGGAGTATTTTTCTCCGCAGACCTGTACACGACGTTCATCTTTTTCGAGATGATGTCCTTTACCTCCTATGTCTGGGTGGCGCATGAGGAAAACAATGCGGCGCTCCGGGCGGCGGATACGTATCTGGCTGTGGCGGTGCTTGGCGGCCTGGTGATGCTGATGGGGATTTTTGGCGTTTACCATGAGCTGGGGACTCTTACGATCTCTGAGCTTTCTGCCGCGGCATCCGCGTATGAAAACAAGCCGGTGCTTTACGCGCTGGGCTGCTGTATGCTGGTCGGCTTTGGTGCAAAGGCAGGCGCGTTCCCGCTGCATATCTGGCTGCCGAAGGCACATCCGGTGGCTCCTGCCCCGGCGTCCGCGCTGCTTTCCGGTATTCTGACAAAGACCGGTATTTACGGCATTCTGGCGATTTCCTGCGGACTGTTTCTGCATGATAAGCAGTGGGGGACGCTCATTTTGATCATTGGCGCGATTACCATGTTCGGCGGCGCGCTGCTGGCAGTCTTTTCGATCAACCTCAAGCGGACACTTGCCTGCTCGTCCATGTCGCAGATCGGCTTTATCCTGATCGGTGTGGGGATGCAGTGTCTGCTCGGTGAGGAGAATGCGCTGGCGGTGCATGGAACACTCCTTCACATGATGAACCATTCCATGATCAAGCTGGTCTTGTTTATGGCAGCCGGTGTGATTTATATGAATGTGCATGCGCTCGATCTGAACGTCATCCGCGGCTATGGCAGAAAAAAGCCTCTGCTGAAGGTGATTTTCCTGATTGGCGCGCTGGCGATCGGCGGCATCCCGCTCTTTGGCGGTTATATCAGCAAAACGCTGCTCCACGAGAGCATCCTGGAGTACGGCGGCGGCCTGATTTTCCGTGCGCTGGAATATCTCTTCCTGTTCTCGGGCGGTATGACCGTGGCTTACATGACGAAGCTTTTTGTGGCGATTTTTGTGGAGAAAAACGCAGATGATACGTTGCAGAAGAGCTACGATGAGCAGAAGAACTACATGAATCCGCTGAGCACCTTCGCCCTGGCGGGCAGCGCACTGGTTCTTCTGGTGTGGGGACTCTTCCCGCACGCGATCATGGACAAAGCCGCAGCGCTTGGGCAAAGCTTTATGGGACTCGAAGAATTCGGGCATGTGGTCAGCTACTTCAGCCTGAAGAATCTTTCCGGGGCGATGATCTCGATCGGTATCGGGGCGATTGTGTATTTGTTTGTCATTCGAAAGCTGTTGATGAGAGAGGTACGGCCGGCTGCGGTTCCGAAACGTGCAAAAGGCGGAAAAGCAAAGAAAGCATCTTCGACACGTACTGCCGCAGCAAGGGAATATATCAATGCATGGCCGGCCTGGCTGGATCTGGAAAATCTGATCTACCGTCCGCTGGTGCTGCAGCTTCTGCCATTTGTGTTCGGAGCCATCTGCCACGTGCTGGATGTGCTGACCGATACGTTGGTGAAGCTCCTGATCCCGGTTGGACATGTCGCGGCGCGGCTGCTTGACAGTCTGATTGATTTTTCTGTAGTGGGATTGCGCAAGAGCGTCTACAAAGACTCCCCACTGCCGCATGAGTGCCCGCACGGAACGGTGCTGACCGATGCGGCCGGGAAGCTCCTGAATGCACTTCAGCGTCTGGCAAACCGTACCTGGAGGCGCAAAAATCCTGGCACTGTCGACTACCAGCGCGAGCTGGCGCTCCGCTATGATGTATGGCGGGAGAGCAATACGCTCATAGCCAGAAGTCTTTCCTATGGGCTGTTGCTGGTCATCATTGGATTTACTCTGACGCTGGTGTATATTCTCTGGTGGTAAGGGTCTTTCTGAAAGAAAACAGAGATATCCGGCGAAAGCTTATTGGCAGATGACAGGAAAAAAGAACGGCATCCCGTGAAATCTGGGGATGCCGTTAGGTATCGTTACCTATACTTTTTCAATTACACAGGTATGCTTTATTACTTCCCATTTCCGTTCTTTTTTCACCTCGTAAAGTTTCTGGTCCGCGTGAATCAGCGCTTCTTTCAGCGAAATGTCATCTTCCGGTGCGATAGGACAGGCACCGGCAGAGACAGTCAGCAGATAAGGCTTATCGCTGCTATGGTTATAGCAGTCAAATTTTTTATAGAGAGATTCGATGAGCTCTTCCCCATTGTCTCCTCTGCGTGACTCAATCAGGCAGGTAAATTCATCCCCGCCGATGCGTCCGGCAATGCCGCGGCCGTTTACAAGCTCTTTTAGTATCTGGCCGATGTTCCGCAGGGAGGAATCGCCTTCCCTGTGGCCGAAGCGGTCGTTGACGATCTTGAGGTTGTTCATATCGATATAAAGGACGATCTGGTGGCGCCCCGCCTGCCGCAGCACCTCGAAGCGTTCTTCTGCCAGTGCATAGAAGCCGCGGAGGTTCAGAATGCCGGTGAGCGGGTCGGACTTTGAGATGGTGTCCAGTTCAATATTGTGGTCCCTGAGCGCCTCCAGATTTACCTCCAGCTGTGCCTGAATCTTTTCGTTGGACTGAAGAAGCGTAATCATCTTGATCGCGGAGCTTAGCTGGTTGATCAGAAACTCGCCGTTGACATACAGGGAATGTGCCATGTCGCAGATCAGGACGCCGTACACGATTTTCCCAAAGAAAAGAGGGAGCATAATCTGGGCGTGTGCGTCTTCACCGGCCGGCTTTGTATACTGATACATTTCCCCTAAGGTCTGTGCCTGCTCCGGCTGCGGCACAGATCGCACCCGGCCATCCTCCAGAACCGCTTTCAGCTCCAGCACAGCCGGGGAGTCGAATGGCTCCAGAAACTGGTGCTCCAGGGGTGCCGGGAGAAGATAGAGCCAGGCGTTTCTGATCTGCAGCCAGTCCAGGTTCTCCAGAATCGAACAGAAGCTCTCATCGGTCCCATGCTCAAACTGCAGAAGATTCTGCACGAAGAGCTTCATATCGTAATTCATCTGGTATTCCTGCTTTAGTACGGTGGCTGACTGACGGTTCATGGCGCGAATGATTTTCCGGTATATGGTAGAAAAGGCATTCCTCAGCTCGAAGCGGGATTCCGTATCGGTCTGAAATTCCAGAAGAGCGTGGTAAAACTGCTCAAATCCCGTCATCAGGCCATCCATATCCGCGATGCCGACAACGTCCCGGCTCAGAAAATCATCGAGAGCAAAGCCCATATCCGCGACAGAGACCGAGTTGTCCCCTTTGCGCATAAAGTAGGCGGCGAGATACTCAAACAGCCGGATATAGGATTGTCTGACATTCTCCAGATCGATCTGGGCTTCTGCGTGATAATTGTGATAAAAAATATCATGAAAACCGGATTCCAGTCCTCCCAGAATCTGTATCACGCTTTTTCTCCCTTCCGTCCCCTGCCGGATGGAGTCACGCAGGATAAAGTGCGTGGGAATGGAACGCTCTTTCACCGGCCGGCCGGAATACAGATCCAGTACGGCGCACAGAGCTGCCTCACCCAGCTGATTCGGGTCGGCGAGTACGGTGGAAAGCGGAGGAGACGCCTTTGCACCGGCCGGCGCATCATCAAAGCCGAAAATGGAGAGATCCCGTCCGGGCATAAGCCCGCGCCGATACATCTCCTGGTACAGGCCGAGCGCGGTATCATCATTGACACAGAATACCGCTTCCAGATCCGGATTTTCATCCAGAAAGGAGCGAAAAACGGACTCGTTGTTCGAGGATAAGTCTCCTTCCGTATAGCGGTGCGCAGGCAAAGCAAGTCCGTGTTCGGAGAGAACGCGGCGGAAAATCCCGTGACGTTCGACCGCATCGGTATTGTTCTCATGTCCGCCGATCATACCGATTCGGGTGAAGCCACAGGTATCAATCAGATACTCCAGTCCCTCCCGGATCCCGGATTCATTTTCAAAGGTCACATCCAGGTAACCGTCCATTCGGGCCGCGATCAGTACAATCGGAATCCCGTCATACTGGTGCAGCAGTCTGCGCATCCGCTCCTGTGTCGTAAAACAGCCGATGCAGTCTGCTGCGACGATCAGGGCATCGACGCAGCCTTTTTCCAGATAGGAAAAAACAGTGCTGTGCTGATATTCATACATCAGCTCGCGATTGTCTTTCAGGTCACGATCCAGGTATTTGCCGGGGAGAAAGATGGTATCTACGCCCTTTTTCTGTGCTTCTGCCATAATGCCATTGCAGATGTGCTGTGTGAAGTCATCAAGAATGCCGCTGACAAGCACGCCAACGGTCAGTCTTCTGTCTGCGGGTTCTTCCCTTGAAACGCTTTTTTTGTCGCAGTACATCATTCACCCCTTCTTTGCGCTTTGGCTGATTCTTAAAAACATGTTTCACGGAAAATCTGTTTGAACATTAGTAACTATTCAGAACAGCAGGCCGCAGACCGCCTGCGATGCAGGCTATATGCCGCTAATGCGTCATATGTCTGTGGCTTGATGGGCGTTCCGCCCATCCCGAAATGAAAAAACAGCCCTTAGCAGGTAAACCTGCCCAGTCTGTCTTTTCATTTCGATGCTGTTCTGAACTGTTACGAACATTATAGCATAGATGTCCCGAAAGCAAAAGGGATATGAAAAAATAATTATTTTTTTCTGTGTACTTGAAATATAAGCGGTGAAATTGTATGATAAGGGCATTCATGATCGTAAAGCGACTGACGTCGTTTACTATCATTTATCAGAAGCAAAGAGCGCCTGCAGGTATCGCCTGATATGTCAGCGACAGTCCAATGCTTTTAGAATACGCTGGACATGGAGTGAATACGGAGTATGGCAGGAGCATTGCATAGGGACAGACGAAGAGGAAGAGACCGATGATTTTTGATACACACGCACACTACAATGAGGAGGCCTTTGATGAGGATCGGGAAGCACTGCTTGCCGGGATGGAGGCAGCCGGGGTCACCGGCATTGTCAACATGGGCGCCTCCTGGCGGGATGTGGAGGAGAGCCAGCTTCTTGCGGCGCGCTATCCGTATATTTATGCGGCGGCCGGCATTCATCCGGATCACGCCGGGGAATTGATGAAGGAAGTACCGGCATACCAGGAACCGGCTTCGGCGGAAGATGGCGTCTCCGCCCTGAACAGCGTCCCGTGCAGTGCAGACGTAGCGGAAGACAAATTCGCCCGGCTGTATGAATTCTGCCGCAGGCCAAAGACGGTAGCGGTCGGGGAGATCGGGCTGGATTATTACTGGGATAAGGAAAGCCGCGACCTGCAAAAAGCGTGCTTTGTGCGCCAGCTGCAGATGGCGAAGGAGGTGGATCTGCCGGTCAATATCCACAGCCGGGATGCGGCACAGGACACATTCGATATTATGAAAGCGGAACACGCCGGAACGACGGGCGGCATCATCCATTGTTTTTCCTCGTCCGCGCAGATGGCACTGGAGTATGTGAAGCTGGGATATTACATTGGCATCGGCGGCGTCGTCACCTTTAAGAACGCGCGTGTGATGAAGGAAGTCGCAGCGGCAGTGCCTTTAGATCACATTGTGGTCGAGACCGACTGCCCTTATCTGGCGCCCGCGCCGCATCGCGGGAAGCGCAATTCCTCCCTCTATCTGCCCCTGGTGATCGAAGCGATTGCCGGGATCAAAGGGATCGATCCGCAGGAGGTGGAGGATGTGACTTACGCGAACGCCCGGCGGGTGTATCGGCTGGATGACCGGTTTTTGTAAAGCTCCGGTATCATTACATTGTAACAATTCAGAACAGCATCGAAAAGAAAAGACTGACTGTGGCCTGCTGTTCTGAATTGTTACATTACATTTATTTTATGAAAGGATTATGGAACTGCCCTTCGTGTGCGCCAAGCGGCGGCCGCACCAGCTCGCTGAAGGACGCTGTGCGCGGGGCAGGTGCTGTGGCGCACTTCTTATGTGCGCCCGTCGGCAGATGATTTATATGGAAAAGCTTTCAAATCCAAAGAAAACCATTGAGATTATACAGAAGAATCACTTTAATTTTCAGAAAAAATTCGGACAGAATTTTCTGATTGACGCGCATGTGCTGGAGAAGATTATCGCGGCTGCGCAGATTACGAAGGACGACTTTGTCCTGGAGATTGGCCCGGGAATCGGGACGATGACGCAGTATCTGGCGGAGGCAGCGCGTGAGGTGGCCGTGGTCGAGATTGACCGGAATCTGATTCCGATTCTGGAAGAGACGCTTTCAGATTATGATAATGTCACCGTGATCAACGAGGATATCCTGAAGGTAGACATCGCCGCGCTGGCGGAGGAAAAGAACGGAGGGAAGCCGATCAAAGTAGTCGGAAATCTTCCTTATTATATTACGACTCCGATTGTCATGGGACTTTTAGAGAGCAATGTGCCGTTGGAGAGCATCACGGTTATGGTGCAGAAGGAGGTAGCGCTGCGGATGCAGGCCGGCCCGGGAAGCAAGGACTATGGCGCGCTTTCCCTGGCAGTGCAGTATTACGCCGAGCCCTATCTGGCGGCCAATGTACCGCCCAATTGCTTCATCCCGCGCCCGGGTGTCGGCAGTGCGGTGATCGTCCTGACGCGTAGGAGCGCTCCGGCAGTCCAGGTACAGGATGAGAAGCGGATGTTCCGCCTGATCCGCGCCTCCTTTAACCAGCGCAGAAAAACGCTGGTTAATGGGCTGAAAAATGCCGGAGATCTGGAATATTCCAGAGAACAGATTCTGACAGCTCTTCAGAAGGTGGGACTAAGTGAGACGGTGCGGGGAGAAACCCTGACGCTGGAGCAGTTTGCGGCGCTGGCGGATGCGCTTTCATAGAAAAGCTGTGCTGGTGAATTGGACGGATGCCGGTATCAGTTTGCCTCAAGAACAGTGGTTTATTTAAGGAAGGAGTGTCGGTATGCGAACAGAACATTTTTATTTTCTATCCAGTGAGGGAACAAAACAGATTCACGGGATGCGCTGGATTCCGGATGGGGAGGTGCGCGGGGTCGTACAGCTGGTCCACGGAATGTCAGAGTATATTGCCCGCTATAGCGCGTTCGCGGAATACCTGACGGAGCAGGGATTTGCGGTGACCGGGCATGACCATCTTGAACATGGAGATTCCGCGGCAGAAGCCCCATGCGGAGCGTCTGTCCATGGACGGGAACACGCTGCTGCCGCGCCGGAATATGGCTACTTCGCAGAAAAAAACGGCAACCGTGCTCTGGTGCGTGACATTCACCACGTCTACCGCCTGATGAAAAAAGACTATGACGGCGTGCCCTACTTTATTCTGGGTCACAGCATGGGGTCCTTTCTCACACGGCAGTACATCTGCTGCTATGGGAATGGTGTGGATGGCGCGATTCTCTGCGGCACCGGTTATCACCCGGAACCAGAAGTCAGGCTGGCTCTGGCGCTCTGCCAGGTCGGCGGGAAGCTTTTTGGATGGCACCATCACAGCCGTCTGTTTGCATGGATGACCTCCGGAATTTACAATAAACAATTTGCACCGAACCGCACCTCTGCGGACTGGCTCTCGCGGAAGAAAGAGAACGTAGACGCCTATCTGGCCGACCCGAAGTGCGGGTTCACCTTTACCTTTAATGGATATTATACACTGATGCTGACCCTGTATAAGATCAACCGGATGGAGTACCTGCGGAGAATGCCGCGCGACCTGCCGGTGCTGTTTGTCTCCGGAGCGGAGGACCCGGTCGGCGCGTCCGGCAAGGGCGTCCATCGGGTAGAAGAGCAGTTTCGTGCGATTGGGATGCGCGACGTTTCCTGCATTCTTTACCCGGAAGACCGGCATGAGCTGCTCAATGAGACCGATAAGGAAAAAGCGTGGAAGGACATCGTGGAATGGATACGGGAGAGGGAATAAAAGCCCTGACACAACAAAGGATGAGAAAAATGCCAAAAGAGGACAGATCAGAACATAGATTAAACAGTCAGATAAAGGATCAAACCTGCGCTTACGTGGATATGCACTGTGATACATTGCTGCGCACGGTGCGATACGAGGAAGAAACCCTATATGACGGGAAGGGCATGCAGAGCCTGCGGCAGATGCGGGAAGCCGGGCAGCTGTGCCAGTTCTTTGCCGTTTTTTTCCCGCCGCGGGAGGAGCTGATACGGGAAGCCTTCTGGGAGAGGCCGGATGTGAAAGCAGCTGCTTCCTTAGAAAGCGTTTCGTATGGTGTAAATATGGAGGAAGCACTCTGGAAGATTCTCACGCTGAATCTGCGTCGGGAAGTGGCGGAGCATTCGGAGCTCATCGCCATGGCGCGAAATGCCCGTGAGATAGAGGAAAATAATCGCGCCGGAAAGATGTCCGCCGTACTTACCATCGAGGATGGCCGGATGATCAACGGCAATATGGATCGCCTGATCGCTCTGAAGGAAGAGGGAGTCTGCGCAATCGCCCTGACCTGGAACTTTGCCAACTGTTTCGGCTCACCAAATTCCAAAGCTCCGGCGGTCATGAATGCCGGACTGACCTCCTTTGGGAAAGAAGCGGTGCGGGTCATGAACGACATCGGCATTCTGATTGATGTTTCCCATCTCTCCGACGGCGGCTTCTGGGACGTGGCAAAGCTCTCGGAAAAACCATTCGTCGCGACCCATTCCAATTGCCGCGCCATCTCGCCGCACCAGAGAAACCTGACCGATGAGATGATCCGTGCGCTCGCTCAGAAGGGCGGAGTCAGCGGCCTGAACTTCAGTCCGGATTTTCTGAGCCCGGATCTGACTAACCAGGTGTCGCGCGTGGAGCTTCTGGCCGACCATGTAATGCATTTCATCAAAACAGGCGGCGAAGACTGCGTCGGCCTGGGCACGGACTTCGACGGCATCGAAGGTACCTTCGAGATCGGACATCCCACACAGATGCATCTGCTGTTTGAAGAGCTTTCCCGGCGAGGACTGAGCCAGAGGCAGCTGGATAAGATAAGAAGCGGGAACGTGCTGCGCGTGATGCGGGAAAGCATCGGGTGACTGATGTGAAGCAGGGAGATGCTACAGGGTAGAAAAACGGGAGGAAAACGTTATGAAGAGAAAGAGATGGCTCCATGCTATTCCGATGATGATTATGTGTCTGCTTTTTTTGTCCGGCCTGGCAGCGCCGCATTCCTGTGCCTCGGAAGAAAGCGGCCTGGATGAACCGGCGGCAGTCTCCTCTTCTTCTACAGTGAAGAAGGGGCTGGTCAAGATTGGCAGCTATTACTATTATTACAAAAAAGATGGAACAAAGCTGACAAATAAATGGAAAACGATTGATGGCTACCGGTATTATTTTAAAAGCAGCGGGAAAGCTGCGGTTGGCGGATATAAAATAGGCGATACCGTTTATGTATTTGGCGTAAAGGGACGGCTTAAGACCGGTAAAAAGTCACGCTTTCTCACCATCAACGGCAAGACCTATTATGTGAGTGCACAAGGAACGGCTTCGACCGGCTGGTTTGTGGTGAATGGCAAGCTTTACAGGGCCACTTCGGGAGGAAAAATATCGACCAGAACCGTGGATGGAATCACCTTTACGGAGAGCGGTGCAGCTGTGGATAATACGGAAAGCCGTCTGAAGATCAAGGTCATGCAGGTGATCGCGGACATCACGACCGAAAGTATGAGCCAGTCGGAGAAGCTGAAAGCCTGCTGGAATTACATGACAGGAAGCGGCTGGACATACGTTCAGTACAATACCTCGTTTTCAAGCGGCTGGCAGAAGCAATGTGCTTATGATATGCTTGTGAAGCGCCGCGGAGACTGTAAAAGCTTTGCCTGTGCTTTTGCTGCCCTGGCCTGTGAGATTGGATATGACGCCTACGTGATCCGTGGTCGTGTGCCCGGTACACGTGATCAGGCCGCAGATGGTTACACAAAGCACAGCTGGGTGAGAATTGATGGCCGCTATTTCGATCCGGAGGGCGACTGGGCCGGATGGAATAAGGGCTGCTACAATTACAGTTCCTATAATGTATCTCACACGATTCAGCAGATTATCCGTTTTATGGATTAGGGGAAACAGCGACAGGGGAACAGGAATTCGTTTGAAATAAAAAACATGCGCCGTTAGGTAAAATTATCTGATGGCGTATGTTTTACTTTTTTATTGATAAAAAACAAAAAAAAGTTAAAATGCAAATAAAAGTTAAGAATGAGAAAATGCTGCGTTGGAATTTTTAAATCGCGTACTTGGTATTCGCGTGATATATAAAGACGGTAAGATAGCTTCCTGTATAATACAAACATAGAGGGGGTTGACGAATGAAAATACCTC